>NZ_CABFMN010000140.1 GCF_901875635.1 Xylophilus ampelinus
TGCCCAAGGCACGTCGATTCCAGGCGAGCACATCCGTCGTGCCGCACGCCAGTCAGCGCGAGCCAGCGCCGGAGAACGCACACCGGCGCCGCCGGCCGGGTTCAGCCCCACAGCGCTCGTGCCGACCCACCGACCAACCGGTACCAACAGACCTGCCGACCTGCCCAAGAGTCCAAGAGCCCAAGAGTCCAAAAGTCCAAGAGCCCAAGCGACCCGATCAACAGCGCAAAAGCCCAAAAGTGCAATCGCCCGCCAGCGCAAGCCGGCCGGGCGCTGCGACCAAACTCGTCACAAACGTGACGATCGCTTGCCCAAGACGATCAGGACTCCGCCGGCGCGATCGGTACCCGCCGTTCCCGCACCGTCAGCCACGCCCCCGCCGCACCGCACACCGCGATGAGCCCGATGCCCGCGAGCGACACCGCGTCGGGCGTCTGGCCGAACACCAACTGCCCGCCCACGATCGCGAAGGCGATCTGCGAATAGAGGTACGGCGTCAGCGTGGAAGCGGGCGCCCGCTGGTACGCCAGGATCAGCATGAAATGCCCCACCGTTCCCATCAGCCCCATGAGGCACAGCAGCGCCCACCACTGCCAGCCCGGCAGCGCCTGCCAGAAGAAGGGCAGCGCACAGGCCGCGATCAACGCGCCCACCCAGCCGGTGTAGAAGTGCATCGTCAGCGGGTTCTCGGTCTGCGCCAGCTTGCTCGTCAGCACCTGGAACCACGCATTGCTGATCACCAACCCGAGCGGCAGCAGCATCACCCACCCGAAAGCCTCGCCGCCCGGCCGCAGGATGATCAGCGTGCCCACGAAACCGCCCGCCACCAGCGACCAGCGCAGCACCGACACCCGCTCCTTCAAGGCGAGCGAGGCGATCAGCGTCACGGCCAGCGGCGTCACCATCACCGTGGCCGTGAACTCGGCCATCGGCATGTAGCGCAGGCTCAGGAACGAGAACACGCTGCTCGACAGCAGCAGCGCCCCGCGCAGAACGTGGTAGCGCGGATGTTGGGTGCGCAGCAGCTGGGTCCCGTACAAGGGCAGCAGCAGCGCCGAGGTGGCGGCCGCCTGGAAGGCATAACGGAACCAGATGCCCATCACCACCGGCACCACCGCCGTCGACACTTTCGTGGCCGTATCGAGCACCGCGAAGAACGCGGTCGCCAGGATCGTGAGCCCGATGCCGGCCAGGATGCGCTCGGCCTGCCGGTCGCGCACCGGCGTGCCGGGCGGCTTCGATGGATCGGGCGAGCGCTGAGAGTGCGCGGCGGCGGCCGGGCCGCTCACTGCGCGGGCGCCACGTGCTGGATGCGGTCGGCCAGCAGCTCCCAGACCGGCGTCAGCTTGCCCGGCAGCACCGGCAGCTTGCCGAGGTCGCAGTGGCTTTCGTCGGGGCTGTGGAAATCGCTCCCGCGCGAGGCGGCCAGGTCGAACTCCAGCGCCTTGTCGGCGTACTCCACGTACTCGGCGGGCGTGTGGCTGCCGGTCACGACCTCCACCGCCCGGCCGCCATGGGCCTTGAACTCGGTGAAGAGCGCGTACTCCTCGTTGGCGGTGAACTTGTAGCGCCCCGGGTGCGCGATCACGGCCATGCCGCCTGCATCGTTGATCCAGCGGATCGCATCCTTCAGGCTGGCCCAGCGGTGCGGCACGTAGCCGGGCTTGCCCTCGGTCAGGAATTTGCGGAACACCTCCGAGGTGTCCTTGCAGTGCCCCTGCTCGACCAGGAAGCGCGCGAAGTGCGTGCGCGAGATCAGCTCGGGGTTGCCGACGAAGCGCAGCGCCCCTTCGTAGGCGCCGCGGATGCCCACCTGCGCCAGCTGCTCGGCCATCTCCTGCGCGCGCTTGCCGCGGCCTCCCCGCGTGTCGTACAGGCCCTGCGTCATCTCGGCGTTGTCGGCGTCGAAGCCCAGCCCCACGATGTGGACCGTCTCGTTGCAGAAGGTGACCGAGATCTCGGTGCCCGTGAGGTAGGCCATGCCGGCGGCGCGGGCCGCGGCGGCGGCGCGGTGCTGGCCGCCGACCTCGTCGTGGTCGGTGAGGGCCCACAGCTCGACGCCATTGGCCTGGGCGCGGACCGCGAGTTCCTCCGGGGTCAGCGTGCCGTCCGACACCACGGAGTGGCAGTGCAGGTCGGCGTTGAGGAAGTCAGTCACCGCGCGATTTTAAGGACGATGCGATGGCCCTGCTGGCGTCCCCGACGGGACGTCGACTGCTATGCAATCGATAGCAACCCCGCACCTGACTCGGCGTTGTCACACTTTTTCGGGGGGTGGCCCGCAAGAATCCCGTGGCCTGAAGACCACGTCTGCCACCGTGCCGACACGAAAGAGAAACCGAAAGTGAATGCCATCAAGGAAGCGCGCCGCTTCATCGAGCGCCAGCCCGACCACCCCACCGCGCGCGTGCTGTCGCGCCTGGTGCTGGCGCTGGAGACCAGCCACAGCTTCGAGCTGGTGACCCTCTACGAACTCGACTACGAGGGCTTCCAGCTCGCGCTGGACATCCTGCGCGAATGGCGCCTGGACCGCTACTACGCCGGCAAGGCCAAGCTCTTCGACCTGTCGGTGCAGGTGAGCGAGATGTCCCAGGCGCCGGCCGAGGCCTCGCCGACCGCGCCCTGAACTTGCCCTTCACTTCTTGCGGAAGGCCAGCCACGCAGCGGCGGCGGTGAAGCTCGCCACGATCGCCACCACGATCCAGAAGCCGTGGCGGCTGTCCGCCAGCGGAATGCCGCCCACGTTCATGCCGAACAGGCCGGCCAGGATGTTGATCGGCAGCGCCAGCACCGTCACCACCGTCAGCACGAAGAGGCTGCGGTTGTTGTCCTCCTGCACGTTGGCGGCAATCTCTTCCTGCAGCAGCTTGATGCGCTCCTGCAGGCCGCCCATGTCGCGCAGCACCACCGAGAACTCCTCCGACGCATCGCGCAGGCCCTGCGCATCGGCCTCGGCCATCCAGCCGGGTGGCTTCTGCAGCAGGCGGAACAGGGCGGCCGGCTCCGGCGCCAGCAGCCGCTGCAGCCGCACCAGCACGCGCCGCAGCTCGCCCAGCCGGGCGCGCGGCTGACCGTTGCGGCCGGCCAGCAGGTCGTCCTCCACCGCGTCGATGCGGGTCGTCACGCTGCGCACGATGTGCACCAGCACGTCGGCCTGCGCGCGCATCAGGTGCTCCAGCAGTTCGGTACTCGACTTCGGCGCGTCACCCGCCCGCACCGCGGTGCGCAGCGCGTCGACCGAGCGCAGCGGCTTCGCCCGCGCCGTGACCACCAGCCTCGGCCCGACGGCGATCCACAGCGTGGAGATGTCCGAGGGCTCGAAGCTGAAGTCGAAGTGCACGTCGTTGATCACCGCCACCAGCGCGTCGTCGGCGCGCTCGACGCGGGTGGAGTGCAGGCCGTCGCGCAGGGCCTCGAAGAAGCTGTCGGGCAGCGCGGCGTGGCGCTCCAGCCAGCGCTGTGCCGGCGCATGGCTCAGGTTGAAGTGCAGCCAGGCGAACTCGCCTTGCGCGGGGGCGGCCGCCAGCCAGGCCTCGGCCTCGTCGGTGCTCAGCGCGCGGGCGCCGGCCCCGTCCTGCGCGAACAGGTAGCCGCAGATCAGCCCAGTCGCGTCGCCGCCATAGGCCGGGGTGGGGGAGAAGGAGGGCAGGGGCGCGGACACGGCAGCGGCCGATCATGTGTCGGCTCCGTGTCGGTGGCGTGACAGCGGCGCCGTCTGTCACGCGCATGTCATTGCAGCGCATGACCATGGCCCGTTCCATCACGCCAAGCCTTGCCATGACGCTGACCCGCGGCCTCCAGGATTCCTTCCAGAACCACGACCAGGACGAGCTGATGCAGCGCATCGCGCGCGACCTCGTCGACAGCTACGACGAGGAGATCGAGCTCGAGCTCGAGGACCGCAACCTCGACGAGCTCGAAGGCCGCCAGCCCGTGGACAAGGCCGCGCGCCAGGCCTACTTCCAGACGCTGTTCCGCCTGCAGGGCGAACTGGTCAAGCTGCAGGACTGGGTGCAGCACACCGGCCAGAAGGTGGTGATCCTCTTCGAGGGCCGCGACGCGGCCGGCAAGGGCGGCGTGATCAAGCGCATCACCCAGCGCCTGAACCCGCGCGTGGCCCGCGTGGCCGCGCTGCCGGCACCCAACGACCGCGAACGCACGCAGTGGTACTTCCAGCGCTACGTGTCGCACCTGCCGGCGGCCGGCGAGATGGTGCTGTTCGACCGCAGCTGGTACAACCGCGCCGGCGTCGAGAAGGTGATGGGCTTCTGCTCCGACGACGACGTCGAGGAGTTCTTCCGCACCGTGCCCGAGTTCGAGAAGATGCTCGTGCGCTCGGGCATCCGCCTCATCAAGTACTGGTTCTCCATCACCGACGACGAGCAGCACCTGCGCTTCCTCGGCCGCATCCACGATCCGCTCAAGCAGTGGAAGCTCAGCCCGATGGACCTGGAGAGCCGCCGCCGCTGGGAGGACTACACCCGCGCCAAGGAGGCGATGCTGGAACGCACCCACATCCCCGAGGCGCCCTGGTGGGTGGTGCAGGCGGTCGACAAGAAGAAGGCGCGCCTGAACTGCATCGCGCACCTGCTCAGCCAGCTGCCCTACGACGAGGTGCCTCGCGACACCGTGGTGCTGCCTGCGCGCGAGCGCCACGCCGACTATCTGCGCCATCCCGTGCCGGCCGAGATGATGGTGCCCGAGATCTACTGAGAGCATCGTTTTTCCAGGCCGAATCGGCCTCCGGCGCACGTGCAGCCTGCGCGGGCAGCTATTGTTTTCATAGCAACCGCGGCCGACGGGCCCGAAGCTGCTACCGTGGGCGGCCCTCCATGCCCCGCAAGCTCTCCGCCTCCACCATCCTGACGCGCGCCTACCAGCGGCAGATGAAGGCCTTCACGCGTCAGGTGACGCGGCAGGCCACCAAGGCCGGCAAGCGCGTGGTCAAGCAGGTGCAGCGCGCCGCCGAGGAACGCACCCGCCCGCCGCCCGGGCCGGGCGACTGGCTGCCCGGCATGGCGCTCGGCCCGGCGGGTGCGCGGCGCTACCACCTGTACCGGCCACCCGGCCCCCGCGTGCCCGGCGAGCGCCTGCCGCTTCTGGTCATGCTGCACGGCTGCGGACAGACGGGGCGCGACTTCGCCGTCGCCACCCGCATGAACCGGCTGGCCGACAAGCACCGCTTCCTGGTGCTCTACCCGGAACAGGACCGGCTGGCCAATGCGCAGGGCTGCTGGAACTGGTTCGACACCCGCACCGGCCGTGCCGCCGCCGAGGCCGCGACGGTGCTGGCGGCGGTCGACCAGGTCTGCACGCTGTACGGCGCCGATCCGGCGCGCGTGGCCGTGGCGGGCCTGTCGGCCGGTGCCAGCCTGGCGGCGCTGATGGCGGCCGAGCATCCGTCGCGCTTCGTTGCCGTCGCGATGGCCGCGGGCGTCGGGCCCGGTGCCGCCCACTCCACCGCCACGGGCCTCAGCGCCATGCGCGGCCGCAGCCCGCCGCACCTGGACGCCGTCGGCCCGCTGCCGCCGCTGCTGGTGTTGCATGGCAGTGCCGACTCCGTCGTGTCGCCCGCCTGCAGCGAGGCGATCGCGCAGGCCTGGGCCACCGCCTCCCAGGCGACGGTCGGGCCGGTGCTGGCCCGGCAGCTCGGCCGGCGCCTGCCGATGGAAGTGGTCGAGTACCGCCGCCGCGGCGCGCTCCAGGTGACGCTGGTGCGCGTGCTGGGCCTGGGGCATGCCTGGAGCGGCGGCGCGGCGCGCGCCTATTCCGACCCGAAGGGCCCGGACGCATCGGCCATGGTCTGGCGCTTCATGGCGCGCGCCCTGCGCGGCGCCGCGGCTGTCGATCCCTCCTGAGCGTTGGGGCGGGCGCGGAGGGGGATGCCGCGCGGCGGCGGCGGCGGCCGCGTACGCCACCCGGCGTATTTGCGCCATACGTCGTTCAACTGAGACTCCTCCCACCGTTTCAACACCACCACCCGGAGAAGAGCTCACATGCAACGTCGTTTCACCCTCAAGGCGATCACCGCCAGCGTCGCCCTCGCGGCCATGGGCGCCGCACCTGCCTTCGCGCAGGACACCATCAAGGTCGGCATCCTGCATTCGCTGTCGGGCACGATGGCGATCTCGGAGACCGCGCTGAAGGACATGGCCCTCATGACGATCGAGGAGATCAACAAGAAGGGCGGCGTGATGGGCAAGAAGCTGGAGCCGGTGGTCGTGGACCCGGCCTCCAACTGGCCCCTGTTCGCCGAGAAGACCAAGCAGCTGCTCGGCCAGGACAAGGTCGCCGTGATCTTCGGCTGCTGGACCAGCGTGTCGCGCAAGTCGGTGCTGCCGGTGGTCGAGGAGATGAACGGCCTGCTGTTCTACCCCGTGCAGTACGAGGGTGAGGAATTGTCGAAGAACGTCTTCTACACCGGCGCCGCGCCCAACCAGCAGGCCATTCCCGCCGTCGAGTACCTGATGAGCAAGGAAGGCGGCAGCGCCAAGCGCTGGGTGCTGCTGGGCACCGACTACGTCTACCCCCGCACCACCAACAAGATCCTGCGTGCCTTCCTCAAGAGCAAGGGCGTGAAGGACTCCGACATCATGGAGACCTACACCCCCTTCGGCCACAGCGACTACCAGACCATCGTCGCCGACATCAAGAAGTTCAGCCAGGGCGGCAAGACGGCCGTGGTGTCGACCATCAACGGCGACTCCAACGTGCCCTTCTACAAGGAACTGGGCAACGCCGGCCTGAAGGCCAAGGACGTGCCGGTCGTCGCCTTCTCGGTCGGCGAGGAAGAACTGCGCGGCGTCGACACCAAGCCCCTGGTGGGCCACCTGGCGGCGTGGAACTACTTCATGTCCATCAAGAACCCGACCAACGCGGCCTGGATCAAGGAGTGGAGCGAGTACGCCAAGGCCAAGAAGCTGCCGGGCCAGGCCGACAAGCCGCTGACCAACGACCCGATGGAAGCCACCTACATCGGCATGCACATGTGGAAGCAGGCCGTGGAGAAGGCCAAGAGCACCGACACCGACAAGGTCATCGCCGCGATGGCGGGCCAGACCTTCAATGCGCCGTCGGGCATCGTCAGCAAGATGGACGAGAAGAACCACCACCTGCACAAGTCGGTGTTCATCGGCGAGATCCAGGCCGACGGCCAGTTCAAGGTGGTGTGGAAGACCAAGGAACCTGTCAAGGCCAAGCCCTGGAGCCCGTACATCGAAGGCAACGACAAGAAGAAGGACGAGCCGGACGGCAAGTCCAAAGTCTGACCACCCCGTTTGACTGGCGCACTTCGTGTCGCCAGTCGATACCCCCTCAAGGGGGCGCACCCAGCGGCCCGGCAAAGCCGGTTCCGCGGGTGCCCCCGAACGGGCTTCGCTCCGCTTGCCCTGGCCAGAGCAGTTTCGATGGAGGCCCGATCCCTGCATCCATGGATCGGGCCTTTCTTTTTCCGAGGTTGATGTGAGAACACCCCTGCGCCGACTTCTTCACACCGCGTGCGCGGCGATGCTCGTGCTGGCGGCCCAGGCCCATGCATTGACGGCCGACGAGGCCAAGGCCATGGCCTCGGGCGATGCCGACGAGCGCATCGCCGCCATGAACAAGGCCGTGGCCAACGCCGACGCCAAGACCGAGGCCTTCATCCAGGCGCTGGCCGACGAGTCCGTCAAGTACACCGACACGCAGGTCTTCGTCATGAAGGACGACAAGGGCTACGACCCCATGACCGGCGCCGAAGTGAAGGTGCCCGACACCGCCGAGGACGTGGTCAACAACAACTACATGCGCAGCGCCATCGATGCCGCCCAGGCCGCGCTGCGGCTGTCCAGCAAGGACGAATCGGTGCGGCTCGAGGCCGCCAACGCGCTGTTCAAGGAGCCCGACGAGTCGCGCGTGCCGCTCATCGACAAGGCCCTGGCTGCCGAGACGAGCGCCGCCGTCAAGGCCAAGCTGCGGCTCGTGCAGGCCGCCTCGCTGCTCGGCAGCCAGGACAAGGCCAGGCGGCTGGCCGCCGTCCAGGCCCTGGCCGAGAACCGGAACCCGGACACCAAGCTGCTGCTCAACGAGCGCCTCTCGAACGAAACCGACCCCGAGGTCAAGGCCGCCATCCAGGCCAGCATCGCCAGCATCGACGGCGCGCTGGTCTGGGGCGACCGGCTGGGCGCCATCTTCAGCGGCATCAGCCTCGGCTCGGTGCTGTTGCTGGCCGCGCTGGGGCTGGCCATCACCTACGGCCTGATGGGCGTCATCAACATGGCGCACGGCGAGCTGATGATGATCGGCGCCTACGCCACCTACGTTATGCAGGGCGTGTTCCAGCGCTTCCTGCCGGAGTCGATGTTCGGCTGGTACCTGGTGGCGGCCATCCCCGTGTCCTTCCTGGCATCGGCCCTGGTCGGCGCCGTGCTGGAGCGCGGCGTGATCCGCTTCCTCTACGGCCGGCCGCTCGAGACGCTGCTGGCCACCTGGGGCATCAGCCTCATGCTGCAGCAACTGGTCCGGTCGTTCTTCGGTGCCCAGAACGTCGGCGTGGAGAACCCGTCGTGGATGAGCGGCGGCGTGCAGCTGCTGCCCAACCTCACGCTGCCCTGGAACCGCATCGGCATCGTCGTCTTCGCGGTGCTGGTGCTGCTGGCCATGGGCTGGCTCATCGGCCGCACGCGCCTGGGCCTGTTCGTGCGCGGCGTCACGCAGAACCGCCCCATCGCCTCGTGCATGGGCGTGAACACCGCACGCATCGACACCTACGCCTTCGCCCTGGGCTCGGGCATCGCCGGGCTGGCCGGCTGCGCGCTGAGCCAGATCGGCAACGTCGGCCCCGACCTGGGCCAGAGCTACATCGTCGACAGCTTCATGGTCGTGGTGATGGGCGGTGTGGGCCAGCTGGCCGGCACCGTGTACGCGGCGATGGGCCTGGGCATCCTGAACAAGTTCATCGAAGGCTGGGCGGGTGCGGTGCTGGCCAAGATCGCCGTGCTGGTCTTCATCATCATCTTCATCCAGAAGCGGCCGCAGGGCATCTTCGCGATCAAGGGCAGGAGTGCCGAGGCATGAAAGACGGACATCCGTACGCGAAGGTCGCGAAGGTTTCGCGAAGGACGCGAAAGCATCGAAATGATGGCCATGTTCTCTTTCGCGAACTTCGCGTGATCTTCGTGTCCTTCGCGTCCTCTCCCGAATGGGCCTCGCCATGAAAGTGCAACTTCCCTCCAAGGCGCCGCTGCTCAGCGGCAAGGGCTGGACGGCCTTCTTCGTCGCGCTGATCGTGGTGTGTGCGCTGGCGCCGGTGCTCAACCTGGCCGTGCCGCCCGACAGTGCCTTCTACATGAGCGACTACGCGGTGGCTCTGGTCGGCAAGATCATGTGCTACGCCATCTGCGCGCTGGCCATGGACCTGATCTGGGGCTACACCGGCATCCTGTCGCTGGGCCACGGCCTGTTCTTCGCGCTGGGCGGCTACATGATGGGCATGTACCTCATGCGCCAGATCGGCCGCGACGGCAACTACAAGAGCGACCTGCCGGACTTCATGGTCTTCCTCGACTGGAAGACCCTGCCCTGGCACTGGACCTTCAGCGACTCCTTCATCGCAACGCTGATCCTCATCGTGGCGGTGCCGGGTCTCATCGCCTTCGTGTTCGGCTACTTCGCCTTCCGCTCGCGCATCAAGGGCGTGTACTTCTCGATCATCACGCAGGCCATGACCTTCGCGGCCATGCTGCTGTTCTTCCGCAACGAGACGGGCTTCGGCGGCAACAACGGCTTCACCGACTTCAAGCGCATCCTGGGCATCCCGATCGCCACGCAGGAGATGCGCATGACGCTCTTCGCGCTCACGGGCGTCACGCTGCTCGCCTTCTTCCTGTTTGCCAAGTGGCTGATCGCCAGCAAGTTCGGCCGTGTGCTGCAGGCGATCCGCGACGCCGAGTCGCGCACCATGTTCTGCGGCTACAACCCGCTGCCCTACAAGCTCACCATCTGGGTCATCTCCGCCGTCATGTGCGGCGTGGCCGGGGCGCTGTACGTGCCGCAGGTGGGCATCATCAACCCCGGCGAGATGAGTGCGGCCAATTCGATCGAGATCGCGATCTGGACGGCGGTCGGCGGCCGCGCCACGCTGCTGGGGCCGATCATCGGCGCCTTCATCGTCAACGGCGCCAAGAGCTGGCTCACGGTGGTCGCGCCCGAATACTGGCTCTACTTCCTCGGCGCGCTGTTCATCGCCGTCACGCTGTTCCTGCCCGACGGCATCGTGGGGCTGGTGCGCAAATGGCTGCGGCGCGAGAAGGCCGAGCCCGCCTTGAGCGAGGGCCGTCGCGAGGCACAGCGCTCGCTGGCTGCCGAGGAGGGCGTCGAAGCGGGTGCCCTCGCACCGATGGCCGTGGATGTGAAGGGGGCCAAGGCATGACACCCGACCTGATGGAATCCGGCGCGCAGCGCTACGCCAAGAGCCACGGCATCGTCCTGGCCGAGCAGACCGAATCGGGCGGCCGCGCGGCGGGCTACGGCCGGCCGATGGTGGAGGGCGAGGTCGACCTCGCCCACGGCCGCATCCTCTACCTGGAGGACGTCAGCGTCAGCTTCGACGGCTTCAAGGCCATCAACAAGCTGAGCCTGGACATCGCGCCCGGCGAGCTGCGCTGCATCATCGGCCCCAACGGCGCCGGCAAGACCACGATGATGGACATCATCACCGGCAAGACCCGCCCCGACAGCGGCACCGTGTACTTCGGCAGCACCATCGACCTGCTGCGCCACAAGGAGGCCGAGATCGCGCAGCTGGGCATCGGCCGCAAGTTCCAGAAGCCCACGGTATTCGAGCACCTCACCGTGTTCGAGAACCTGGAGCTGGCGCTGAAGATCGACAAGGGCGTCAAGCCGTCGATGTTCTTCCGGCTCGATTCGGCGCAGAGCGACCGGCTGGCCGAGGTGCTGCAGACCATCCACCTGGCCGCGAGCGTGAACCGCATGGCGGGCCTCCTGAGCCATGGGCAGAAGCAATGGCTGGAGATCGGCATGCTGCTCATGCAGGACCCCAAGCTGCTGCTGCTCGACGAGCCCGTCGCCGGCATGACCGACGAGGAGACCGCGCGCACCGCCGAACTGTTCCTCACCCTCAAGGGCAAGCATTCGCTCATGGTGGTGGAGCACGACATGAGCTTCATCAGGACCATCTCCGAGATCGTCACCGTGCTGTGCGACGGCTCGGTGCTTGCGCAGGGCACGCTCGACGAGGTGCAGGCGGACGAGCGGGTGATCGAGGTGTACCTGGGCCGCTGAGAGACGGACATCCGTACGCGAAGGGCGCGAAGATTTCGCGAAGGACGCGAAAGGAATCCAGAAAATCTCAAAAATGAATTCTTTCGCGACCTTCGCGTAACTTTTGCGTCCTTCGCGTACGGATGCCCGCTTTAGGAGCCTCTCATGCTCACCGTCAAGAACATTCACCAGTACTACGGCGGCTCGCACATCCTGCGGGACGTCAGCTTCGAGGCGCAGCTCGGCAAGGTCACCGTGCTGCTGGGCCGCAATGGCGTGGGCAAGACCACCCTGCTCAAGTCGCTCATGGGCCTGGTGCCCATCAAGAGCGGGAGCATCGAATTCGATGGGCAACCCGTCCAGAAGAAGACGCCCTATGAGCGCGCCCGGGCCGGCATGGGCTTCGTGCCGCAGGGCCGCGAGATCTTCGCGCGGCTCACGGTGGAAGAGAACCTGCGCATGGGCCTGGCCTACCGCAGCGGCAGCACGCCCATCCCGGCCGAGCTGTTCGAACTCTTTCCCATCCTCAAGCAGTTCATGCACCGCCGCGGCGGCGACCTGTCGGGCGGGCAGCAGCAGCAGTTGGCCATCGCGCGGGCCCTTGCGCCCGGCCCCAAGCTGCTGATCCTGGACGAGCCCACCGAGGGCATCCAGCCGAGCATCATCAAGGACATCGGCCGCGTCATCCGCATGCTGGCCGACCGCGGCAACATGGCCATCGTGCTGTGCGAGCAGTACTACGACTTCGCGCAGGAGCTCGCCGACAACTACCTGGTCATGGAGCGCGGCGAGGTCATCGCCCGCGGGCTGGGCAAGGACATGGAGGCGCAGGGAGTACGGCAGCTGGTGGCGATTTGAGGCTGATGCCGCCCGCCGCCCGCGCCACGCACGGTTGCTATCGAATTTGTAGCTGTCGGCGCCCGTTCCGCGGGCGCTGCAGGCATTTTTTCTTTGTAGATCAGTTGGTCTGCGCCAACTGCTCCAGGATTGCCGGGTTCTCCAAGGTCGAGGTGTCCTGCGTGATCGCCTCGCCCTTGGCGATCGAACGCAACAGCCGCCGCATGATCTTGCCGCTGCGCGTCTTGGGCAGGTTGTCGCCGAAGCGGATGTCCTTGGGCTTGGCGATGGGGCCGATTTCCTTGGCGACCCAGTTGCGCAGTTCGTTGGCGATGGCCTTGGCTTCCTCGCCGGTCGGGCGCGGGCGCTTGAGCACCACGAAGGCGCAGATCGCCTCGCCGGTGGTGTCGTCGGGCCGGCCCACCACGGCGGCCTCGGCCACCAGGTCGGTCTTGGCCACCAGGGCCGATTCGATCTCCATCGTGCCCATGCGGTGGCCGCTCACGTTGAGCACGTCGTCGATGCGGCCGGTGATGGTGAAGTAGCCGGTCTTGGCGTCGCGGATGGCGCCGTCGCCGGCCAGGTAGTAGCGGCCCTGGAACTCCTCGGGGTAGTAGCCCTTGCGGAAGCGCTCCGGGTTGCCCCAGATGGTGCGGATCATCGAGGGCCACGGGCGCTTGACCACCAGGATGCCGCCCTGGCCCCAGGGCAGCTCGTTGCCCGTCTCGTCGACCACCGCCGCCGCGATGCCGGGGAAAGGCAGGGTGCACGAGCCCGGCACCAGCGTGGTCGCGCCCGGCAGCGGCGTGATCATGTGGCCGCCGGTCTCGGTCTGCCAAAAGGTGTCGACGATGGGGCAGCGCCCGCCGCCCACATGCCGGTGGTACCACCCCCAGGCGGCCGGGTTGATGGGTTCGCCCACCGAACCGAGGATGCGCAGGCTGCTCAGGTCATAGCGGGCAGGGTGCACCGCCTCGTTGCCCTCGGCCGCCTTGATGAGCGAGCGGATCGCGGTGGGCGCGGTGTAGAACACCGTCACGCCGTGGTCCTGGATCATCTTCCAGAAGCGTCCGGCGTCGGGGTACGTGGGCACGCCCTCGAAGACGACCTGCGTCGCACCCACCGCCAGCGGGCCGTACGCGATGTAGGTGTGGCCCGTCACCCAGCCGATGTCGGCGGTGCACCAGAACACGTCCTCGGGCTGGAGGTCGAAGGTCCAGGCGCAGGTCAGGGCTGCGTGCAGCAGGTAGCCGCCGGTGGCGTGCTGCACGCCCTTGGGCGTGCCGGTGGAGCCCGAGGTGTAGAGCAGGAAGAGCGGGTGCTCCGCCTCCACCCACTCGGGTTCGCACTGTTCGCTCTGGGCCTCGGTCAACTCGTGTAGCCACAGGTCGCGCGGCGCCTGGAAGGGCACCGCCGCACCGGTGCGGCGCGCCACGAGCACATGGCGCACGCTGGCACAGCCGCCCTGGGCCAGCGCCTCGTCGACGATGGCCTTCAGTGGCAACTGCTTGCCGCCGCGCACCTGCTGGTCGGCCGTGATCACCAGGCTGGCGCCCGTGTCCGCGATGCGGTCGCGCAGCGCGTGGGCGGAGAAGCCGCCGAACACCACCGAGTGGATGGCGCCGATGCGCGCGCACGCCTGCATGGCGGCCACGCCGTCGATGCCCATGGCCATGTAGATCACCACGCGGTCGCCCTTCTTCACGCCCAGCGACTTCAACGCGTTGGCGACGCGGTTGGTGCGTGCGAGCAGCTCACGGTAGCTGACGCGGGTCACGGCGCCGTCGTCGGCCTCGAAGACGATGGCGGTCTTGTCGCCCAGGCCGCGCTCGATGTTGCGCTCCAGGCAGTTCCAGCTCGCGTTGAGCGTGCCGTCGTTGAACCACTCGTAGAAGGGCGCCTGGCTGTCGTCCAGCACGCGGGTGAAGGGCTTCTCCCAGCCGACGAACTCGCGCGCCAGGCGGCCCCAGTACGCCTGCGGGTCGGCTTCGGCTTCGGCCACCAGCGCGTCGTAAGCGGCGCGTCCGGCCACGCAGGCGTTGCGCGCCAGCTCGGCGGGTGGTTCGTACAGGGCGGTGGGGGTGGGGGCGTCGCTCATGGTCGGTCTCCTGGAAGGAATGGGGCGGGGCGGTGGTCACTCGATGGCACGGGCCGACTGCACGCGCTCGCGCAGCACGAACTTCTGGATCTTTCCGGTCGAGGTCTTGGGCAGCTCGCCAAAGACGATGCGCTTGGGCAGCTTGAAGCGCGCCAGCAGTGGCCTGCAGAACTCCAGCAGCTCGGCCTCGCCCACCTGCGCGCCGGGCTTGAGTTCGACGAAGGCGCAGGGCACCTCGCCCCATTTCGCATCGGGCAGCGCGACCACGGCGGCGGTCATCACGGCAGGATGGTGGTGCAGCGCGTCCTCCACCTCGATGGAGGAGATGTTCTCGCCGCCGGAGATGATCACATCCTTGCTGCGGTCGGTGATCTTCACGTAGCCGTCGGGGTGGCACACGCCCAGGTCGCCGGTGTGGAACCAGCCGCCGGCGAAGGCCTCTTCGGTCGCCGAGGGGTTCTTGAGGTAGCCCTTCATCACCGCATTGCCGCGGAAGAAGATCTCGCCGATGGTCTCGCCGTCGGCCGGTACAGGCTGCATCGTCTGCGGGTTGAGCACCGTCACCGCCTCCTGCAGCGGGTAGGGCACGCCCTGGCGGCCGTTCATGCGGGCGCGCTCGACGGGCGGCAGGTCCTGCCACTCGGGCTTCTTGGCACACACGGCCGACGGGCCGTACACCTCCGTCAGGCCGTAGACGTGGGTGATGGCGATGCCGGCCGCCTCGCAGCCTTCGATGACCGCGGCCGGCGGCGCGGCGCCGGCCACCAGGCCCTGCACGGTGTGGCCGATGCCTTCGCGCAGCGCGGCCGGCGCGGCGATCAGCAGGCTGTACACGATCGGTGCGCCGCACAGGTGGCTGACGCGGTGCTCGCGGATCAGCGCGAAGATCGCCAGCGGGTCCACCCGCCGCAGGCACACGCTGGTGCAGGCCATCAGCGCGGTGGTCCACGGGAAGCACCAGCCGTTGCAGTGGAACATCGGCAGCGTCCACAGGTAGACCGCGCCGTCGGGCAGGTTCCAGGCCAGGGCGTTGCTGGCCGCGTTGAGGTAGGCGCCGCGGTGGTGCGTCACCACGCCCTTCGGGTTGCCGGTGGTGCCGCTGGTGTAGTTGAGGGCGATGGCGTTCCACTCGTCCGAAGGGGGCTGCCAGTCGAAGGCCGGGTCGCCACCGGCCAGGAAATCCTCGTAGCCGATCTCGCCCAGCCGCGCGCCCGCGGGCGCCGCGTCGTCCTCCACCTCGATCACCAGCGGCCGGTGGCTGCCCAGCGCCGTCAGCGCCTGCCCGACCACGCTGGCGTATTCGCGGTCGGTCAGCAGCACCTTGGCCTCGCCGTGCTGCAGCATGAAGGCGATGGCCTGGGCGTCGAGCCGGGTGTTGAGGGTGTTGAGCACGGCGCCCGTCATCGGCACGCCGAAATGCGCCTCGTACATGGCGGGCACGTTGGGCAGCATGCAGGCGACGGTGTCGCCCGGTCCCACCCCGTGCGTGGCCAGCGCGCTGGCCAGCCGGCGGCAGCGCGCATGCGTCTCGGCCCAGCTCTGGCGCCGATCGCCGTAGATCAGCGCGGTGCGCTGCGGGTGCACATGCGCGGCCCGCGCCAGGAAGGACAGCGGCGTGAGCGCCACGAAATTGGCCGGGTTGCGGTCCAGGCCGAGCTCATAGAGGTTGATGTGCGTCAATGTCGTCTCCTGCACCCTTGGGTTCACAATGCCTGCGGCCCGGGGGCGGCGTTCGCCAGGCTTCCCGGCCGTGCTGGTGCAAGGATGACCCAGGAAGATTGCAGGAGAGGCGCCGGAATATGACGAATGTTTGCAGGCCCGCCGATGAGGCACCGGGCGATCCGGCCGGCGCGCCGGCGCCGCTGGAGCGCTACCGCACCCTGCAGACCGGCCTGGACATGCTGGAGCAGGGCCTGTCGATCTTCGACGCCGACCTGCGCCTGGTGGCCTGGAACCGCGCCTACGTCACGCTGCTGGGCTTCCCGCCCGAGATGGCCCGGCTCGGCGCGCCCTTTCGCAGCTTCATCGAGTACAACGCCCGCCGTGGCGACTACGGCCCCGGCGACCCCGAGCAGCAGGTGGCCGAGCGCATCGCGGCGGCGCGCCTCTTCACCCCGCACGACATCGAGCGCGTGCGGCCCGACGGCACCGTGCTGCGCATCCGCGGCCAGCCGGTGCCGGGGCACGGCTTCGTCACCCTCTACTCCGATGTGACCGGGCGCCGCCGGGCCGAGGCCACCATCCGCCGCCAAAACGCCGAGCTCGAGAGCCGGGTGGCCGCGCGCACCGCCGAACTGCAGCAGAGCGAGGAGCGCATGCGGCTGGTGATGGACTCCATCCCCGCCCTGGTCGCGTACTTCGACGCGCAGCGCGTGTACCGCTACCTCAACCGCGGGTATGCCGACTGGTTCGGCGTCGACACCGCGCAGCCCGAGTCGGTGAACGCGCGCCGCTTCCTGGGCGAGGCGGTGTACGCCATCGTGCGCCCCCACGCGCGCCGCGCCATGGCCGGCGAGGCGCAGAGCTTCACCTACGAGTTGACGACGCAGGGCGGCGAGCGCCGCATCGTGCGCACCTCTTTCGCGCCCGAGATCGGCGAGGACGGCCGCGTGGCCGGCTGCTTCGAACTGACCTTCGACATCACCGAGCAGCGCCGTGCGCAGGCGCTGGTGGCGCGGGCGCAGAAGCTCGAGTCGCTGGGCCACCTCACGGGCGGCCTGGCGCACGACTTCAACAACATCCTCACCGTGGTCATCGGCAACCTCGATGCGCTGGCGCACGCCCGCCCGCACGACGAGGCCGTGCCCGAGTACGTGCAGCCGGCGCTCGATGCCGCGCGCCGCGGCGCCGAGCTGGTGCGCGCGCTGCTGAGCTTCGCGCGGCGCCAGCCGCTGCAGGCCGCGTCGGTGCACGTCGGCGCGCTCGTCGACACCGTGGCGCGGCTGGTGCGCCACTCGCTGCCCGAGACCTTGAAGCTGGCGGTCGACCCCGGCCCCATGCCGCTGTGGACCTGGATCGACGCCACGCTGCTGGAGCAGGCGCTCATCAACCTGGTGCTCAACGCGCGCGATGCCACCGGCCCGCTGGGCCGCATCACCCTGCGCGCCCGCGCCGCACGGCTGGATGCGACACACGCCACGCCGCTGCAGATGTCGCCCGGCGACTGCGTGTGCATCGAGGTCGAGGACGACGGCGCCGGCATGGACGCCGACACCGTGGCGCGCGTGTTCGAGCCTTTCTTCACCACCAAGCCGCCCGGCAGTGGCACCGGCCTGGGCATGGCGGTGGTGTACGGCTTCATCCGTCAGTCCGGCGGCGCCATCGACCTGCGCAGCGCGCCGGGGCAGGGCACCACCGTCACCCTGTGGCTGCCGGCCACCGAGCCGCCCGACGACCAGTCGCCATCGCCCGGCGAGGCCAGGCTTCCGGCCCTTCGGCAGGGCCTGGCGCTGCTGGTGGACGACGACGCCGAAGTGCGCCGCGTCATCCGCCGCAGCCTGCTCGAGCTGGGCTACGCCGTGCTGGAGGCCGACGGCGGCGCCGAGGCGCTGACGCTGCTGCGGCACACGCCCGGCATCGCGCTGGTGCTGTCCGACGTGGCGATGCCCGGCGCCGTCGACGGCGTGGCGGTGGCGCGCGCCGTGCGCGATGCCCGCGACGGCGCGGCCGGGCCCGCCATGGTGCTGATGAGCGGCAACGCGCCCGACGACATCGCGCGGCCGGTCGGCGTGCCGCTGCTGACCAAGCCGTTCACCGCCGACCAGCTGGCCCGCGCCATCGAAGAAGGAAGAAGCCCCCGATGAACAACCCTCACCCCCACGCCGCACCGGCCGGCGTCAGCCAGCACCGCGCCGCCGCCGCTGACGACAGCAGCCCGCCCGCCCTCGTCTATGTGGTCGAGGACGACGCGGCGGTGGCCAGGCTGGTGCTCTCGGCCCTGCAGGAATTCGGCTTCGCCTGCCAGGCCTTCGGCAACGGCGCGGCCGTGCTGCGCCAGCTGCAGGTGGAAAAGCCCGACCTGTGCATCATCGACCTGGGCCTGCCCGACATGGACGGGCTGGACCTCATGCGACGCATCACCGCGTCGAGCAATGCGGGCGTGCTCATCCTCACCGGCCGCGGCCATTCGGCCGACCGCGTGATGGGCCTGGAACTGGGCGGCGACGACTACGTGACCAAGCCCTTCGAATCGCGCGAGCTGGTGGCACGGGTGCGCAGCATCCTGCGTCGCCGCGGGCTGGCGCCGGGCGAGGCGCCGGGCCACCGGCGCTACGCCAGCTTCAACGGCTGGCGCATCGACTGCGCGGCCAACGTGCTGCGCGCGCCCGACGGCGCCGAGCACCTGCTGGGCACCGCCGAGACGCAGGTGCTGCGCTGCTTCGTCGAGCGCCCGCACCAGATCCTCACGCGCGAGCAGCTCATGGGCGCGCGAGACCTGCTGCCCACCGACCGCAGCATCGACGTGCGCATCTCGCGCCTGCGCAAGAAGATCGAGGCCGACCCCCACGAGCCCGCGGTGATCAAGACGGTGTACGGCGCGGGCTACCTGTTCGCGGCAGACGTGCACTGGGAGTAGAGGACGGCGCCATGATGGGTTGTTGGCCAGTCCCTGGCCGTTCACGCTGAGCCTGTCTAAGCGCTGCGCGAGGCTTCGACAAGCTCAGCCCGAACGGCTGAGCGGGTGCATGGGCCGAGCTGCCTTGAGGCCGAAAATCGCAAAGTGCAATCGGCCCACAGCGCCTGCCAGGCGGGCGATACGGCCAAATTCGTCACATTCGTTACTTTCTCGATTTGTCAGCTTGGCGCAAGCCTTGTTGCGCGTCTGTGAGCGCCTTGTGACGAATGATTGCGCCGCGCCCACAGGCCCGGCGGTGCGCCGAAGAATGCGCTCCAGGCTCAATCCAGATGCCAGGAGACAACCCCCATGAGCGACCCTGCCGCCGACACCATCACGGAGCGCATTCGCTCCCATCCGAAGTACGTCGCGCTCAAGCGCAAGCGCAACCGCTTCGGCATCGTGCTCACGGTACTGATGCTGCTCGTGTACTACGGCTACATCGCGCTCATCGCGTTCGACAAGCCCTTCCTCGCGCAGCCCATCGGCGCCGGCGTGACCACGCTGGGCATCCCCATCGGGCTGGGCGTGATCGTCTTCACCATCGTCATCACGCTGCTGTACATCCGCCGCGCGAACGGCGAGTTCGACCGCGAAACCGCCGAGATCCTGAAAGAGGCCACGAAATGAACCGCGCCACCCTCGCACGCCTGGCCGTCACCCTGTCGGCCTTTGCCGCCGGCCTGGCCCATGCGGCCGGTGGCGACGTTGGCCAGGTCGCCAAGCAGCCGACCAACTGGATCGCCATCGGCATGTTCACCGTCTTCGTGCTGGGCACGCTCTACATCACCAAGTGGGCGGCGGCCAAGACCAAGTCGGCGGCCGACTTCTACACCGCCGGCGGCGGCATCACCGGCTTCCAGAACGGGCTGGCCATCGCGGGCGACTACATGTCGGCCGCGTCCTTCCTCGGCATCTCGGCCGCGGTGATGGCCACGGGCTACGACGGGTTGATCTACTCCATCGGCTTCCTCGTCGGCTGGCCCATCATCACCTTCCTCATGGCCGAGCGGCTGCGCAACCTGGGCAAGTTCACCTTTGCCGACGTGGCGGGCTACCGCTTCAAGCCCGGGCCGATTCGCGCCTTCGCGGCCAGCGGCACGCTGGTGGTGGTGGCCTTCTACCTCATCGCGCAGATGGTCGGCGCGGGCCAGCTCATCAAGCTGCTGTTCGGGCTCGACTACTGGGTGGCGGTGGTCATCGTCGGCGCGCTGATGATGATCTACGTGCTCTTCGGCGGCATGACCGCCACCACCTGGGTGCAGATCATCAAGGCCTGCCTGCTGCTGGCCGGCGTGACCTTCATGGCCATCATGGTGCTGGCGGCCTTCAACTTCAGCCCCGAGGCGCTGTTCGCCAGGTCGGTCGAGGTGCGCACGCAGATCGCCGCCAACGGCGGCAAGACGCCCGCCGAGGCGCAGGCCATCGGCCTAGCCATCATGGGCCCCGGCGGCTTCGTGAAGGACCCGATCTCGGCCATCAGCTTCGGCATGGCGCTGATGTTCGGCACTGCGGGCCTGCCGCACATCCTGATGCGCTTCTTCACCGTGCCCGACGCCAAGCAGGCGCGCAAGTCGGTGGGCTGGGCCACCGTGTGGATCGGGTACTTCTACCTGCTAATCTTCATCATCGGCTTCGGCGCCATCACCCTGGTGCTGACGAATCCGGAATTTGCCAACACGGTGACCGGCGTCATCCACGGCGGCGCCGGCGCTACCAACATGGCGGCCGTGCTGGTGGCCAAGTCGGTGGGCGGCAACGTGTTCTACGGCTTCATCTCGGCCGTGGCCTTCGCGACCATCCTCGCGGTGGTAGCCGGCCTCACGCTGTCGGGTGCGTCGGCCGTGTCGCACGACCTGTACGCCACCCTGGTCAAGAAGGGCCAGGCCGACAGCAAGGCCGAACTGAAGGTGTCACGCATCACCACCATCGCGCTGGGCATCGTCGCCGTGCTGCTGGGCATCGCCTTCGAGAAGCAGAACATCGCCTTCATGGTCAGCCTGGCCTTCGCGGTGGCCGCGTCGGCCAACTTCCCGGTCCTCTTCATGAGCGTGCTGTGGAAGGACTGCACCACCAAGGGCGCCGTCATCGGCGGCGCGCTGGGCCTGATCGCCTCGGTCGGCCTGACCATCGTCTCGCCCTCGGTGTGGGAAGCGACGCTGGGCAACCCCAAGGGCACCGCGCTGTTCCCGTATGCGTCGCCGGCCTTGTTCTCCATGACCATCGGCTTTGTCGGCATCTGGCTGTTCAGCCTGATGGACCGCAGCCGGCAGGCCGCCGCCGAACGGGCTGCGTTCCCGGCGCAGCAGGTGCGGTCGGAGACGGGGCTGGGGGCGGCGGGGGCGTCGGGGCATTGAGGGGTGCAAGCCGTCGATCTTGTGCACTTGTTGCATTGCTCCCGCAGCCCTGCATTTCTCTTTGGGCATCGCCGCGCAACGCGGCAGCCTACATTCAGACTACGACGGTCGACGGTGATTCGGTGAGAGAACGGGAGTCGTTGTGGCAGAGGCCCGCACTGAAGCCTTGGGTCTTTGAAGCAGTCAAGTTCCTACAGGGGTGAGAGTCCTCAAGCGAGTCGCTCCAGCGCGGCCATTGCGCGCGCGAGACTCGCTGACTTTCCGCGTGCCACATGGGGACGCCACTTCTTTTCAACGAATTCACAGACACGCAAGTTGTACGCCGGCCCAATCCGAGGATACGAAGCATCGTAATTTCTCGGTACCAAGTCTGCTTTCAAGTCCGCGCTGGCATGCGATCGGGCAAGCTCCAAGAGCGAGCGCTTTGGATCATTAAGTTCATCAGGACGCTTTGGTACTTCGTTAGGGAAGGTCTGAACAACTCGCAAACGAGCGCTATCTAAGCGCGCGCGAGTTGCAAGGGGTGGCGGAATGCATGCTCGAATCGACTTTCAATGCGATTTCGGCGTCGTTCCTGGCCTTCACGCCAGCGTCGGACGCACCACGCCCATCAGTTGCCTTCGTGCCATCCACAGATTCGACAGCGCGAACAGAGTCAGCAGATGCGCGGTGTTCTTCTGCAGTCCACGGAAGCGCACCTTCACGAGTCCAAACTGGCGCTTAATCACGCGGAAGGGATGCTCGACTTTCGCCCGCATGCTGGCCTTTGCATGTTCGCGCTGCTGTACTCGCGCCTTGGCTTTTCCCTCAGACAGCTTGGCGATGTCGCTGGGCCGCGCGGCAATGTGCCACTTCACGTCGCGCTCGACGCGGCTTTGCGCACCGCGATAGCCCGAGTCAGCCCACACTTGAATCTCCTTGCCGTGCAGCAGATCGGCTACCTGCTCCACGTCCGCTTCATTGGCTGGCGTCGTCGTGACCGTGTGCACCAGGCCGCTTTCGGCGTCTACGCCGATGTGCGCCTTCATGCCGAAGTGCCACTGGTTGCCCTTCTTCGTTTGATGCATCTCCGGATCGCGCTCGCCCTTGGCGTTCTTCGTCGAACTGGGCGCCGCGATGATCGTCGCGTCGACGATGCTGCCCCGCTTCAGCAGCAGCCCCTTGCGCGATAGATGCGCGTTGACCTGCTTGAAGATGTCCTCGGCTAGGTCGGACTCCTCCAGCATGTGCCGGAAGTTCAGGATCGTCGTCTCGTCGGGGATCGGCTCGCTGAGCTTCAGGCCCGCGAAGTTGCGCAGCGACGCGATCTCATACAGCGCTTCCTCCATCGCCGGGTC
>NZ_CABFMN010000141.1 GCF_901875635.1 Xylophilus ampelinus
GCTGCTGGTGCAGGCGCTGCCGGCGCGCGTGCTGCTGGGCGGGGTGACCGCGCTGGTGCTCTTCGCCGGCGTGCGCGGCTTCATGGCGCAGGACCGGCATGCCGACGCCGCGCCGCTGCTGTCGGCCCCCGTGCTCGTGGGCCTGGGCCTGCTGGTGGGCATCGGCTCCGCGCTCACCGGCACCGGCGGCCCGGTGCTGCTGCTGCCGCTGCTGATGCTGTGCCGCCAGCGCGTGGATTTCGCGGTGATCGCGGCGCAGGCCGTGCAACTGCCGGTGGCACTGACCAGCAGCGCCGTGCACGCGGCCGCACACCGGCTCGACTGGGGCCTGGCCGCTGCCTGCGGCGTGCTGATGCTGCTCGGCTCGCTGGCGGGCCAGCGCCTGGCGCGCGGCCTGGACCGGCAGCGGCTGCAGCGCTTCGTGAGCGGCCTGCTGCTGCTGGTCGGTGCCTGGTTTGTCTATCTGCTCATTGCCTAGGGAGGCCCGCATGCTTTCATCGTCCGACCTCATCCCCGCCGACGGCGGCCCGCTGCTGCTGGCACCCGAATGGCTGATGCGCCCCGAGGGCGCGCAGCGCGGCTGGGCCGCGGCCGTGCAGGGCGGGCGCTTCACGCATGTCGGCCTGCGCGACGAGGTGCAGGCCGCTCACCCGGACCGCGCCGTCGTCGAGCTGCCACAGCACCTGCTGATGCCCGGCCTCATCGACACGCACACGCACCTCACCCAGGCCTTCGGCAAGTCGCTGGCTTTCGGCGAGCCGTCGGAAATCTTCAAGCGCATCTGGGTGCCCATGGAGGGCGTGCTGGACACCCACGCGGCCTGCCTCTCGGCCAAGCTTGCGGCCTGGGAATCGCTGCGCGGCGGCTTCACCACGGTCGTCGATGCGGGCACACGCTCCGAAGAAGGCCTGGCCGGCGTGGCGCAGGCCGCGCGCGACACCGGCATCCGCTGCGTGCTGGGCCTGATCTGCAACGACGCGGGCAACACCGACGGCGAGGCCGGCGCGCGCCGCATCCTCGACCGTGCGGCGGGTTTCCTGGCCGAGTTCGAGCACGACCCGCTGGTGCACCCCTCGCTCGCCATCTCGATCCCTGAAGCCGCGAGCGACCGCATGCTGCACGACGTGGCCGCGCTCACGCGCGAGGCCGGACGCCGCTTCCAGACCCACGTGAACGAACACCTCGCGGCCGTGGAGCGGTCCCTGGTGGCGCGCGGCCTGCGGCCCATCGAGCTGCTGCATGCGGTGGGCGCGCTCAACGACAGTGCCCTGCTCGCACACGCGACGCTGCTCACGCATCGCGAATTCGGCCTGCTTCGGGACAGCGGCGCCGCCGTCGCCTACAACCCGGTCGCCAGCGCCTGGAAGGGCAACGCGGTGCTCGACGCCGGCATGCTGCAGCTGCTGGGTGTGCCCTTCGGCCTGGGCACCGACGGCACGCGCGCCGACGGCCTGCGGCTGATGGACGCGGCCGAGACCGCGCAGCGCCTCACGCACGGCCTGGCGAACGGCGACTCGTCCTGCGGCGGCGGCTGGACCTGGCTGGACCACGGCACGCACCGCGGCGCCGAAGCCGCAGGCTTGGCCGCGCTCACCGGCCGCATCGAGGCCGGCTTCGCGGCCGACTTCCTTCTGCTGGACCTCGACGTGCCCGAGTTCCTGCCCAGCTGGGACCTGAGCTGGGAGCTGGTGCGTTTCGGCAACCGCGACCAGATCCGGGCCGTGTTCGTGAACGGCGCACTGCGCCTTTGGCAGGGCTGGCCGGTGGACTGGGACGCCCGGGCGCTGATGCGCGAGGTGGCCGAGGTGGCCCGGCGCGACGTGGCGCGTGCGCCGCTGCAGCGCGTGCATGCCACGGCCGACGTGCACCGCACCTTGTCCACGCAGGCCAGCCAGGCGAACGGCCCGTGACGTGCTGCACGAACGCAGCGTCGACGTGTGCGGAACTGCGCCCACGACGTGATAGCTTCAAAGGCTTTTCTCGTTGACTGCCGCCATGATTGCCCGTCATCTCTTCTCGAGCCTTCTCATCCTGGGGACTTCGCTCGCATTCGCCAACCCGCTGCCTGCGAAGGTGAACGCCATGGGCGAGTCCAGCCGGCGCAACCTCCTGGGCCTGCTGGTTCGCCAGGCGGGCTCGCAGTGTCCCAAGGTGCAACGGACTTTCCTGCAAGGTCGGCTGCCGAATGCAGCGGTCTGGAACGTCGCCTGCAACGGCAGGAAGGCCGACTTCATCCTCGTCCTGAACGAAGACGAATCGAACACCGTGCGCCTCGCGGCGTGCGCCGCGCACAAGGAACTGGGGGTTCCGCCCTGCTTCCGGAAACTGTAGGCTGCCGCCCTCCCGTCAAGGTCAGGGACCGACAGCGCCCGACACGGCAATGCCTGCGCCGCCAGCCGCGTACTGGACCTCGACCCGAAGCCGGGTGAGCACCGGGCGCCCGCTCCGCATGCCCGGTGAGAAGCGCGTGACAAGGAAGGCGGCGACGGCCGACGCATCGAACACCCCGGGAGTCGATGCATCGATGACCTGCACGCCCTCCACCACGCCGTACGCGTTGATCAGCAGGTCCAGCGTCACGACGCCCGATCGGTTTCCCGCGCCGGGCGGATAGACCGGCCGCACCTCCGTCAGTGGCTTGGGCAGCGCGTCCAGCGACGCGCCGGGCAGATGGGTCTCCTTGGTTGCCGCCGCTGCGGCGGTGTCCGCAGCGGGGCGTGCCACCGCCTCATCCTTCACCGATGCGGGAGGGGGTGGCTCTTCCGGCCACGGCTCCGGGGCTTTGGCTTGCTCCTGTGGCATTGAGCTCGGACCCACCCGCGGCCGTACGGGCGGTTCCGCGGCATGCGCCGCCGCCTGGGTCGCGAGGGGAGCCGAGCTCACCGGCTCCGGCGTTGCAGGAGCCACCGGCGCTGCTGCAAAGGGCTTGGGTGCGCGCGAAGTCCCGGCCTCTGTCGCCGCCGACGGGATCAGCCGCGCCTGCAGGAGATGCTGTTTCGGCAACGAGGGCGCATGCGGCTTCGGCCAGAGCAACCCCAGCACCAGCGCGTGCACCCCCACCGACCCCAGCAACGCCAGGACGCCGCGCCGCAGCGGGGTCGGCCGAATCAGCCTGGGACAGCCCACCCCTCCTCTCAACGCACGATTTCGCGCCAGCTGATGCGTTTGCCCAGCGGTGCCGGACTGCCGACCGGAATGTCCTTCGTGCCGATCTGCGTATCGACACTCTGTCCGATTCCCTTGACCGTGCCACTGGGCAGCACGACGACATCCAGACCCGCTGCCAGCGAATTGGAGAACAGCACGACCGAAGTGACGCCGTCGGCACTGGATGGCACGGGCTCGCCGGTGATCAGGTCGACGTAGTTCAGCCACGCGTGGCCGCCGCCCGCGCACATCGAGTCGCTGGGCACGTTGGTGACGAAAGCCAGCGTGCCCTGCACGACCCGCATGTCCACGTTCATACGCTCACCGCTCTCTGGCAGGTCGATGAACCAGCCGGCCGTGCTTGCGCAGTCGGCCACGTTCGTGCTGGCGCACTCGACAGTACGCGTCGCGCTCGCGCCGGAGCCGGTCTGCGTCATCTTCAGCGGCTTGAGCTGCGTGCGCATGTTGCTGTAGAGCGGCTCCGTACTGCCGAGCGGGTCCTTGAAAGCGTAGACCGTCTGTGCGCTGGTGTCGCTCAAGTCGCTGGCGCCCAGCAGCCGGCCCGTGCCCACCATCAGCATGGTCGTGTTGTTCACTTCGGCGAGCACGGGCCGTGTGGTGATGGGCTGCGGGCTGCCAGCCACATCCTTCGCGGTGGCCAGACGCGACGCGCCGTTGCCTGCGGGAGGAATGGCATCGTTGATATCGAAGCGCCAGATGTTGCCGAGCAGGTCGCCTCCGTACACGCGTTGCGCGGTGTTGTTGTAGACGTAGTTGCTGGCGTAGATGTTGATTTCCCGCAGGCCGCTGGGAGTGCCCGTGCTGCCCACGCCCGTGCCGATACGTTGCATGATCTGCCCGTTGGCCGCGTTGAGGACGTACAGATAGCCGCGGCCGTCGGCGCCGCCGTCCGAGTTGTTGTACCCGGAGGTGAGCAGGACCACCCAGGTCCCGTTGGCCAGCTTGGTGATGATCGGCTCGCCGAAGCTCATCCCCAGGTTGCAATCCGAAGTTGCGCCAATCGGATTGGCGACGCAGGTGTCCGTCGCGCTGAATTCCCACATGGCCTGGGGCGCTGTAGGGTCGGTGACGTCCAGCGCGTAGAAGCTCTTGCCGCCGCCGCGCAGGCCGCCGACCAGCATGGTCTTCCAGGCACCGCCCACATAGACGTCGCCCGCCACCGGCCGGCCGTCCACGAAGTAGCGGTGCTGGTTCACGTAGTTGACGTCGGCCAAGCGCCACATGTGGGGCATGACGGCCTGCGGCACGAAGGCCCACGCTTCCTGCCCTGCCATGGCGTCATTGGGATCCGAGGCATTGTTCGGGGCATAGAAGGCATGCAGCATGCCGTCGTTGGCACCCACGTACACCATGGGCGTACGGCTCTTGTGCGCCGCCGCGAAGGCTGCATATCCCTGGTCGGCATACAGCTGGCTCGGGCCCTTCACGTAGGTAGGCTGCGAGTTCACGATGTCGCCAAGCACGTGGTCACGCGCCCGGTACAACATCTGCGAGTTGGTGACGTAGCCCTCCCTCGCGCGCTGTCCGCGCAGGAAATTCACCAGTTCCTTTCCAGCTGCGAGGTTGCGCTGATCGACGCTGCCTCCCGATCCGTCAGTCATGGTGGCGTACTGGCTGAGGCCGGTCGTGACCACGGTGCCCTGGAAATTGGCCTGCATTGCAGCCGTGAGGCCTGTCCCCGCGGCGCCTGTGGGCTGCCCTGCGCCATCGCATGCCCGGGTGTCCCAGGCGAAGTCCACCAATGCGTTGGTGGCCGGGTTGCGCGCGTAGATCTTGCGGTTGTCGCACTGCGTGCCGACCTTGGCGTCCAGCAACGTCTGGGCGGACCACTTCACGGCCGAGGACAGCAGGCCTGTGCCGAGGTCCACTTCCCGTGCAATCACGTTCCCGGTCCACTTCTGGGTGGTGAAGCTGGCCGTGAAGGCCTGGTTGTCCCCTGCGATCGGCGACTGGCTGGTGGTCGAGACGCCGCCCCCCGCGCCCGCCTGGGCTTGAATGCCTGCAAGCGCTTCCTGGAGGCCAGCCACCACGGACTGCGGATCGCTGGCGCTGAAGTATTTGCCGCGCCCGTTGACCGCGGCGTGCCAGAAATCGTCGATCGAGCGCGGATCGTTGTATTGGGCCGGTGCCAAGTTGGTCCCCGTGGGCCACACGGGCCAGTTGTAGGGCGGCGACCCGGTGTAGCTGCGGATACGGGCGAAATCGCCGGTGATGGCGCTCTTGTAGTCGCCTTGGTAGTTCACCGTGCCAGAGACACCCAGGCCGACGACGAAGGTCGTCATATGCTGCCAGGGAGCCCGGTCGGCCTCGATCTGATCGCTGCCCATGCTCGGCACGTCGTTGGTCAGCGCGTTGCGCAGGTCGGTGGTGTAGTAGTACTGCGCCACATCGGCCAGTGAATCCACACTGCCCGCCGCACCGGCGCCGGTCACCGGTCCCTTGACGATGCTGGGCGCACTCCAGCTGCCCGACACGTCCACGGCCGGCGGCAGTGCCGGGCTGGCAACGCATGCGCTCGCGTTCTCCCAGTTCGAAATCACGTCGGCGCTGGTCTGGCCGCTGGCCTCCACGGGTGTGTCTCCGCTGACGTCGTAGGTGATGGTCGTGGTGCGCGTGCGGCGCTGGTTCAGCAGCCCCGGAATCGGCACGCAGGTGGTCGAACTCCAGCCGTTCGATGCCGAGGGCGTGACGGCGGAGCAGCTCGACACCCGATCCGGTCCCTCGGCGCTGGTCGAGCAGGTCGTGCTTACGAAGGTGCCAGAGGTTCCCGGCGTGCACGACGCCACCGGCGTCGGGCCCGTGGTGACCGTGCCGCAGGTCACGACAGGGAAGACACCCGCGGGCGAAGGCACACAGGAGCCCTCTGCGACGCCCACCGTGGTGTCGGTGGTCGTGCAGGTGGTAGAGGTGAAGTTGTTCCCCGAGCCTGCCGCCTCGTTGTTGCACGCCGTGCCCGGTGCCAGCTGGACGGGCCCGACGGTGTTGTACGAGCAGGTGGTCGACTTGAACTCGCCGTCGACACCGGCCGTGCAGGAGGCCACGAGGGTGGGGCCGGTCGTGACCGTATTGCACGCCGTGGTGGTGAAGTCGGCACTGGTGCCGGCCGTGCACGAGCCTGTGGGAACGAAGGTCGGCCCCGTGGTCACGGTATTGCACGCCACCTGGGTAAAGCCGTTGGCCGGGTTGGCCGCTTGCGCCGAGCAGGTGCCCGCAGCGACGCCCACCGTGGTCGTGTTCGGTGTGCACAGTACGGCAGTCCACCCATTGGCTGCCGACGCGGTCTGCGGCGTGCAGCTGCCCGGCACCACCGGAGTCGCCGGCGAGCGGTTGGGCCCGTCGGTGCAGGTGGTGACCGTGAAATCCGCACCGGTGCCGGAGGCACAGCTCTGCACGGGTGTGGGCGGCGTGGGGCCGTTCATGGCGCAGGTCGTGGCGACCCAGGCATTGGTGGCAGACGCCTCTACAGATGTGCAGCTATTCAGGGGCACGCCGGTGGGCCCGGTGACCTGCGCCGCAGGACACTTGATCGTGACCCAGCCGTTGGTCGCATCCGCGGTCTGGGGCGTGCACGAACCCGGCGGGGTTGCCTCGGTCACCGAATGGAAGTTGCAGTAGGTCTGCACGTTTCCGTTGCCCGGGCCAGCATTCTGGGGATTGCACGATTGCACCGCCGTCTCGCCGGAGTTCTCGTAGCGGCAGCTGGTAATGACCCAGTTGGTATTCGCGCCGCCGCCCTGGGCGCAGGAGGCAACCTGCACTTCCGGCGTAGTCACCGTATTGCAGCTCACGAAGGACGGCCCTGCGGTGCTGGGCACGCAGGAAGACACCGGTTGATCCGTGAAGGTCTGCTGAACGCAGGTGGTCTTGACGCCATTGCTGGTGGTGCCGGCCGAGCATTGGCTCGGCATCACGGGCGTGGGACCCCAGGTCACCTGTTCCTGACACTCGCGCTGCAGGAAGCCGTTGCCAGCATCCGGAGCCTGGGCCGAACAGCTGGATGCGTTGCTCCAGTTGCTCCACGCGGCACCACCACATTGGGTGGCAACGAAATTGTTCGCCGCCGACGCCGCCACATCCGTGCAACTGGCCACGTTCGTGGTCGGCGCCACGGTTTCCGTGGTGCACCGGGTGGCGATGAACGTCGGTGCCGTGCCGTTGCTTTCCGTGCAGGCTTCGACGGCTGTGGGGCCGCTGAGCGTCGCGTGGGAGCAGCTGGTGGTGGTCCAGTTGTTCGACGCACTGGCTGTGGCGGAGGCGCAGCCGGCCTCCGGCGTGTAGTCGGACGCCGTGGCCGGGGTGCACAGCGTCTCGGTGTAGTTGTTGGCGTTGCTGGCCGCCTCGGCCGTGCAGGCCGCCACGCCCGTGGCGGCCTGGGTCGTGACTGTCGCGCAGGTGGTGACGACGTTCGTCCCCGGTGCCGTGCCTGCAGTGCAGGCGCCCACAGCCGTCACGGTCGAGGTCGTGTCGCAGGTGGTCGTCACGAAGTTGGCGTCCGTGCCCGCAACGCAGCTGGACGCCGGGGCCACCGGCGTCGGCCCCGTGGTGTTGGCGCTGCAGGTCACGGTCGCGAAGCCGTTGCTGAGCGAGGGACCGGCAGCCGAGCAGTTGGCCGCAGGCTGCGGCCCGACAACGTTCGTGGCGCAGGTGCTCGCCACATAGTTGTTGGCGGCGCTGGCGCTGGAAGGTGTGCACGCCGCCACGGCCACAGGACCGGTGATGACCGCATCGCAGGTGCGCGTCATGTAGCCATTGGACGCATCCGGGGTCTGCGGGGTACAGGCGGCCACAGGCACGTTGACGGTCGTCAGCGTGATGCAGCTGATCTCGCTCGTGTTGGTGCAGGAAGCCACCGGCGTCGCCGATTCCGTGGTGCCGTTGTAGGCCAGGATCTGACGCGTGCTCTCGCGCTCCTGGCGCGTGGACAACATCGTGTAGCTGCGCGTGATCAGCGGCTGCGTCGTGGAGCGCCTGGTCAAGGTCTGCGTCATCTGCAACTGCTGCTTCGACCGCTCCGTTCGCGAGCTGGTGCGAGTGGTCTGTTCCTGCGTGCGCCACTTGCGCACCTGCGTCATCGTCTGCGTGCGGGTGCGCTGCTGGATCTGAGCGACCGTCTTCTCCATGTACGTGGTGGTCTGGAGTTGCTGAGTGGTGGTGGCGAAGGCTTTGATGGTGCCGCGTCCCCACCATTCATGCGTGATCAGCTCCTGCCGGGTCGAGCGTGTCTGCTGTTGCGTGCTGGCCAGGGTCTGCTGGACCTCGCGCGTCTCGGTGCTGGTGGTCTTCTGCTCCTGCGTGGTCGACTGGCTAGTCTGGCTCGTGGACGCGAACACCTGCTGGGTCGTGCGCGTCAGCGACTGTGTCCGCCGCGTCGGCTGCGAGGTGGACTGGAAAACCACCGACGTGGTGCGGTAGAACTCGCCGCTGTCGCATGCCTCCCGGCGAAACATCTCGGAAGTGATGGTGTCGGTGCGCCGGCCGGTCGTCGAGCCGTCCCACATCGGGCGATGGCTGTACTGCGTCGGATCGTTGCGGTCCAGCAAGGTGGCGGGAGTCAGCATGCCGTCCTGGTTGCCCACGCGCGTCGTGCCGTCCAGCTTCACCGGACCGACCGTCTCCTGCGCAGTGTTCCAGTAACCATCCGTGGTCATGATCGTGAAGTTCTGCTGGCAGCTTTGCTGGACAGGGTCGGGCAGCATGTTGCTGTTGATGCCGTCCGCACGGCCGCCGAAGTGGCGGCCCACGCGGGCCAGGCCCTCCCGCGCCGGTGACGAACCGTCCGGCACCTGGCTGAAGAGCTTGCCGTACCAGGCGGATTTCTGGTTGGTTGTGAAGTCGTTGATGGCTAGGTACTTGGCTGGATCGACCCCGCTGTCCGACTGGGTCGGGTTGACCAGGGGATTCATGCTGACCAGGCCCACGCGGAAGTTGTCGGCCACGGGATAGAAGGCCAGGCTGATGCTGCTCTTGAGCATCGCCATGCGGGTGCGGTAATAGGTGTACCAGATGGCGAAATTGCGGCGCTCGTCCAGACCCGCCGCGCCAGTGCCGGAGGTGCTGGTCACCAGCTTGCGCCGCCAGAGGCCGCCGGCGGTGCTGGCCGTCAGCACGGACTGGGTCAGGTCCTGGCCGGCGAACAGCGCTCCTTCCATGTCGGTGCATGGCGCAGCGTTGTAGGTCGTGGATGCGCTGCCTTCGTAGACGTAGTAGTAGGCCGGCTGGGCCCGGTCTTCCGCCACGTTGGCGAGAGACACGACGCGGGTGTTGCGGTCGTAAGCGCGAAAGCTGGTCGACAGGTCGGTCGTCGAAAGGTCGCTCGCGTCGTAGAAGTTGTAGCGAACGGAGCCGAAGTTCAACGGATTCGGCTGCAGCGCCCCGCTGCCGTCACGCGGCAATTCGTAGACCCGCTTGGGGTTGTAGTAGAGCGCATTGCACTGGGCACTGCGGTAGCCGATCGGCAGTTCATAGAGGGCGTTGTCCGTCCCGTTGGGAAACTCGACCTCGTCGGGCATGTGCGTGAAGGCCATGGACTTGGAGGTGTCCATCAGCAGCATCACGTTCGGCTTGGGAAGCGACTGGCTGGCCCCGCCCAAGGGCACATTGGACAACTCTGTCTGCGCGGCCAGTGCACGCTCTGCAGCGGCAAGGCCCATGCACAACCCTGCCGCCATCAAAGCCAAGGCAACCCATCCTCCAAAGCGCTTCATCTCACCATCCCTCAAAGCATGATCATTTGCGTGTAGCTCACCGTGCCCCGGGGACCGTCGACGCGCGCGGTGATCCGGTAATACGGGCGAGCTACCTGGGGGCCCGCGGCGCCCCCTACCCCGCCGCCGCTGCCCAGCTGGCCGGCTGCGGCTTCCGGCACCGAGCAACGCTGGCCTGGCGCGGTGGATGCGCCGGCGGCGGCGCAGAGCCGGTGGATGACATAACGGACCCGGTTGCCCGTGCCGTCGTCCGCCGTCACTTCCTTCGCGGTGTCCCAGTCGAAAGTGATGGGGTTGAAGGTTTCGTTCCAGGACGCGAAATAGGCTTGCGCCGCGTTGTCCGCGTCCAGCACGCCGGGAGTGCCGCGCTGGGCGTACACCCATGCGAGTCCCGCCTCTGTGCCGAGGTCGCCGAGCGATGTGGTGTTCTGCTTGAAGCCGAGGTTCCCCGCGATCTCGGCGCCCGTGCCCAGGGAGCGAAACATCAGCAGCCCGGCGAGGGTCATCACGGCCAAGACGATCAGCGCAACGATCATCACCATGCCACGTTGCGCCGAACGGGCACGTCCAAAGCACCCGACCGTCATGGCGCGGCTCCAGCGGTTCCCCACAGCATGTTCTTGAGTGGGACGACGGCGTCGTAGACGCGGTAGCGGTAGTTCCGCCAGTTGTTGGTCGCCTGCGCGCCGTTCACCCCGGCTGATCCCATGTCGGCGGTGGCGTCGACATTGGTCATCGCGAACGCCTGGTCTCCCTGCGCCCATTTCGGCGCCGAGGTGGTGATGGGGATTGCGTTGCCGCCGGCGAGGTGGGGGCGCTCGTACTGGCGGCTGCGCATCAGCAACCCGAAGCGCAGTGCGAGGATCCGGATCGACTGCGCTCCCGCGGGCAGGACGTCGACCCATTCGTCGCCCTCGATCTGTCCATTGCCGGAGGTGTCGTAGCCGTACTGCGCCTTGAGCGTGACGACGTCGGCCACGACGTCCTCGGCACTGCTCGGATTTTGGGCCAGCCGGTTGTAGCGCGTGAGCGTGCCCCGCGCCCGATTGACGGCCCACACGGTCAGCACCGGCGAGGGGCCGAGATTGAACATCTGGCCTGTTGCGAAGGTCGTGCCCCCCGTACCCGTCGATCCGCTGTTCAAGGTGGCGGTCGCGCTGACGCCTGCGGAATTCGTGTACGTCACGCCCGCCTTGTGTTCGAGCGTCAACGCGTCCGTGGAAGCCAATCCGGTGATCTCCACCAGCTTGCAGTTCATGGGCGTATTGCCGGCGACGATGGCGCGGTCGCCGACGCGGAAGCCCTCGCGTGACTTCAGGGTCTTCGTGTCGTCCGTCGATGCCTGGAAGCGCTGGCTAGACGCGAAATAGGCCGAGTTGCCGTAGAGCACCCGGATCACGTCAGGGTCGGCACCCGCACCCTTAGTGATCTCGACTGGCACCAAATTGAAGTCGATCACAGGCGCGGACAACGCGCTGTTCGACGCCGCCACTGCGCAGCCCATCACGTCTTTGTCTGCGGTGCCGAAGCCGAAGCCGGCCTGGCGAATGTCCCGGTCGAGCGCGTAACTGCCCAATGCGCCGCTGATCTGCACGTCATTGCCTGCGGCTGTCGTGCGCTTGCGTTCCGCCCATGCCACCAGAAGTTGCATGATGACGAGCACGCAGATCATGCCGACAACGATACTGACCATGAGCTCGATCAGGGTCATGCCACGCTGAACGCCCGCATGCCGGCGCACCTTTCGACTCTTACCAAACGACATTGCCCGTCAGTTCCTCAGTGGACAAAAGTGGCGAAGACGTGGCGCCGGTAGGTGACGTCAGACGGGGCCTTCCAGCACAGCGTGATGGTCAGCTTGTTGTAGCCATTGGCTGTGGAGTCGATGACGATCTGCTGGGTGAATTCCGTGGTGCCGGGCAGTCCGCCGTTCGCTGCATTCCTCACCGCAGCCACCCAGTTCACCACTGCAGCGTGACTGGAAGGCGTGCCACTGAAGTGGTCGCAGTCCGTGCCGCCCGGCTGATGCTGGAAGGTCGCAAGCGCCGCCCGCACGGCCGCATCCTGTACGGTCGCGTCGCCGGAGCTGCGGTCCACGGCGAGCCATGCCTGCTGTGCGATCTGGTTCGACAGGGCGGCGGCCAACGTCCTGTACTGCGCATCCGACTGCGCCGTGACCGCGCGTGCGCTCACGGCCACCATGCCCATGATGCCCAGAAGAAACAGCAGCATGGCCACTGCCGCCTCGATCAAGAGGATCCCGCGCTGCCGGAAAGGCCACGCGGCTCGAGGCTCGCGTCGACGGATGTGTGCGGACTTCAGCATGCGCGTGTATCGCCCCCACCGGCCACGGCTGGATCGCACAGCCGCACCTGTCCGCCAGCGGCGGCAACCACGCGCATGCAACGGGCGCCGCCCGCTGGCGAACATGCGGCGTGCCGGCTGGAGAAATCGACCGAAACCGAGGCGCTGGCCAACGCACCATTGGGGTTGAAGCGCACGGTGGCGCTCGAGGCGTCGATGAGGACCGACGTGTCCTGGCTTGCGCGTCCGCCGCCTTCGGCGCCGTCCTTCGCCGCGATGAACAGGTATGCATTCGACTCGGCTGTTGGCGGCGGTTGCCGGACGATCCAATTCGGGCCGCTGGTTGCCAGCGCCGTGGTGTCGGCACTCTGGCTCGAGGCGACGGCCGATGTCAGGATCAACTCGACGGGCGTGTTGCGGCGAATGGCCTCCGTGCGCGCCTGTTGCACCGCGGCGTAGAAGGCCTCCGCGTTCACGAGAATCTTCACGTTCTCGGAATACAGATGCAGGGAGGGGGCAGCCAGAACGGCCAGCAGGGCGAAGACGGCGACCGTGATCATCAACTCGATCAACGAGAAGCCCGCCGTTGCACCGCGCGTCAACACGTTCCGCCCCTGCTGGTGATCCAGCACGTGGCGGGAGCACCGACCCAACCCTGCCCCAGGGCCACCGTGTTCCGGGAGCCGTCCTGCTTCAGGTTGTATTCGAACCCGTTCATCGAGCCCACGCCCTTGGCGGTGACCGTATAGGTTGCGGACGCAAGCGTGCAGGTGAATTCGAAGCTGGTCGTGGACGGCACCGGAGCGACGGTTCCGGGCAAGCACGCACCGGCATACGTGCGGTTGTCCTGGAAGAACTGTTCGAGCTTCGGCTGCATGGAGCCCAGCAGGCCGACGGCCTCGGCGGCTCGCGCTCGATGTACGTAGTCGCTGTACGCCGGATAGGCGATGGCCGCGAGCACTGCGATGACAGCCACCGTGATCATGACCTCGATCAACGTGAAGCCCACCGCGCGCCCACCGCTGGACGTCGGACTCATTCTTCCCCCTGACAACAGGCGCCGGCCGGAACGGCGTACGCCTTAGTTACTACTTTTACTGAAATGTAGTAGAAAATGATGACCGTTTGCAGCAGTCGCCTCGCGATCAAGAGCACTTATTCACGCATTGTTGATATGGCGTGGCCGCCCATAGCACCCCACACCGCGCGGGCACAACGCTGACAGTCTGGCTGCGACTTCACCTATCCACATGTGCATCCCGCAGGCCATCCTTGTTGCATGGATGGCAAGGAGTCGCCGCAGATGCCCGGATCCCCACGAACGAATACGGTGCCGCCTCCGCATATGGCGGTGGGCACGCTCTCGCATCGCCTGCGCATCAGCGCCGTCGCCTTCGCCCTCGGCATTGCCGCCCTGGGCACCGCCTGGGAGGCCCACGCCCAGGTGCCCGACGACAAGGGCCGCGGCAACGAGACGCTGCGCGCTGGCGTGCGCGACAGCGACCGCCTGTTCATCCGCACCACCGCGGGCTACCTGATCCGCGAGCGCCAGCTTGGCGCGCTGATGCGCAAGCAGGCCTCCACGCCGCCGATGCGCGGGCTCGGCACGAAGCTGAGCGAGCAGTCGAACGGGCTCTACCGTGGGTTGAGCGACATCGCCAAGCGCGAGAAGACCGAGATCCCGCTCGACATGGTCGACGAGTCGCACGCCAAGCTGCAGCGGCTCGCGACGCTGCGCGGCGCCGCATTCGACCAAGGGGCGCGCGAGATGGTCCTTGAATCGCTTGCGCAGGAGATCAAGGCCTTCGAGTCGGCCGCCGACAAGACCGACAACGGCATCGTGCGCAACTGGATCGCGAAGGCGCTGGGCCAGCGCCGCGCACTGCTCGACGAGTTCCGCCGCGCCGCGCCGCGCTGAGCACGGGCGCCCAGCGGCTTCAGACCATCAGCCGCGTGCCGACCAGCACGGGTTGGTAGAACGCGCCGTCCAGCCTGTGCGTACGAACGAAGCCTGCTTCGGCCATCAGCGCCAGGAGGCGATCGGTCGTGACCGCGTAGTAGCGCGAACGCATGACGCGCGTGGTCACCCCCTGCGTGTCGAGGTCTTCCTCCATCGCGAAGAAGCTGAAGTCGTAATGCGTCGCGTCGGGGCCGTCGAAGTCCCACACCTGAAACAGCACATGGCGGTGCCGGCCCTCGACCCTCGCGCCGTAGTGCTTGACGAGGTGGCGTCCACGCGGCTCCTGCGCGTAGTCGCGCACCGTGAGCACGCAGCCACCGCCGGGGCGCAGGCAGAGCCACATCTGGCGCAGCGCCGCGAGGATGTCGGCGTCGCTCAGCAGATGCGGCACCGAGTTGTCCGCCGACAGCACCACGTCGAAACCGCTGCCGTGCTGCGCATGGGCCTCGCGCATGTCGCCCATCGCGATGTCGATGGACAGGCCACGCGCCTGCGCCTCCTGCCGCGCACGGGCCACCGCGCCGGGCGAGAGGTCCGACGCCCGCACGGTGTAGCCGCGCTGCGCCAGGCCCAGTGCCTGGGTGCCGATGCCGCAGCTCACATCGAGCACGCGCTTCGCGCCGGGCCATTCGGCCTGCACGACCGCATCGAGCTGGGCGCCCTGCCGCACCACGCTGCCCGGCCAGTCGGGGTAGATCAGGTGGTACAGCGGCGCGAGCTGGTCATAGAAGTCCATGGCGTGTCGATGTCGAAGGCAGGCCGGACACTGTAGCCCGCGCGGCGCCGCAATGCGCCGATGCACGAGGCGCATCTCGCCGTCGCGATGCTGGCGCCCTCGTGACAAGCCCGCATCAGCAAAGCTGATCGGCGGCCTCAGAATTCGCAACTTCCGCGATGCCGCCGCAGCCGGCACCATCGCGGCCGGCCCGCGCACGCCACGGCGCGCGGGCCTTCCTGTTCCTGCTCGCTTCCATGACCGACCGCCACGACCACCTCGACACCCGCGCCATCGCGATCCTCATCGGCTGCTGCGCGTTCTGGGGGCTGCAGCAGATCCTCATCAAGACCACCGTGACCGAGGTGCCGCCCATGTGGCAGGCCAGCCTGCGCATGGCCGGCGCGGTGCTGCTGCTGTGGGCCTGGTGCCTATGGCGCGGCGTGCCGCTCTTCGGGCGCGACGGCACGCTGGGCGGCGGCTTGCTCGCGGGGCTGCTCTTCGCCGGCGAGTTCGTCTGCATCTACACGGGGCTGCAGCACACCAGCGCCTCGCGCCTGACGGTGTTCCTGTACACCTCGCCCTTCGTGGTGGCGCTGCTCGTGCCGCGCATCGTGCCTTCGGAGCGGCTGCGCGGCGTGCAGTGGGTGGGCCTGGCCATCGCCTTCGCGGCGGTGGTGGTGGCCTTCAGCGAGAGCCTGGGCCACGGCAGCCGTTCGCAGCTCTTCGGCGACGCACTGGCGTTGCTGGCCGGCTTGCTGTGGGGGCTGACCACGCTGGTGATCCGCAGCACGAAGCTGGCGACGGCCAGCGCCGAGAAAACCCTGTTCTATCAAATCGCCGTCACCGCCGCGATCACGCCGCTGCTGTCGCTGGCCAGGGGCGAGGCGTGGGGCCTGGCGTACTCGGGCTATGCGTGGTTGTCGATCGCGCTGCAGACCGTGATCGGCGCCTTCGTCAGCTACCTGGCCTGGATGTGGCTGCTGCGGCACTACCCCGCCACGCGCATCTCGTCCTTCACCTTCCTCACGCCATTGTTCGCGCTGGTCTTCGGCGTGCTGCTGCTGGGCGAGGCGCTGACCCTGCAACTGGTGCTGGCGCTCACGGGCGTGGCGCTGGGCATCGTGCTGGTGAACCGGCGGCGGCCGGCCGCGGTCGCCTGATGCTACGAAATTCATAGCGTCTCGCGCCCACTGGACGGGCGGTGGAGCCCGATTTGGCTTGAAAGACAATGGCCCACCCCAGCCACCGGACCTTCCAGCCATGGACTTCCAGCCCCTGCTCGACGAGATCGCCCACCGCCTCGCCCGCGAGGCCGGCCGCGAGGGTGCGGTGGCCCGCTACATCCCCGCCCTGGCCCGCGTGAGCGGCTCGCACTTCGGCATCGCCTTGCGCACCTGCGACGGCGTGGAGGCCTCGGCCGGCGACGGCCGCGTGCCCTTTTCCATCCAGAGCATCTCCAAGCTCTTCACCCTCACGCTGGCCATGCGCCACATGAGCGAGGACGCGCTGTGGGCCCGCATCGGCCGCGAACCCTCCGGCAACCCCTTCAACTCGCTGGTGCAGCTGGAGAGCGAGCAGGGCAAGCCGCGCAACCCCTTCATCAATGCCGGCGCGATCGCGGTGGCCGACCGCATCGTGGGCCTGTACGGCGCCGACGCGAAGAACGAGCTGCTCGCCTTCATGAGCCACCTGGCGGGCGAACCCGTCGGCTTCGACCAGGAAGTCGCGGCGTCCGAGGCGGCCACCGGCTACCGCAACTACGCGCTGGCCAACTTCATGAAGAGCTTCGGCAAGCTGGACCACGACGTCGACACGGTGCTGGACTTCTACTTCCACCAGTGCGCGCTGTCGATGAGCGGGCTGCAGCTGGCGCGCGCCGCCGGCTACCTGTGCCGCGACGGCGCGCATCCGTGCAACGCCGGTGAACAGGTCGTCACCGAACGGCAGGCCCGGCGCATCAACGCGCTGATGCTGACCTGCGGCACCTACGACGCCGCCGGCGACGTCGCCTTCCACATCGGCCTGCCGTGCAAGAGCGGCGTGGGCGGCGGCATCGTGGCGGTGGTGCCCGACCGGCTCACCCTGGCCGTGTGGTCGCCCGCGCTCGACGCGACGGGCAACTCGCTGCTGGGCATGCGGGCGCTGGAGCTGTTCGCGCAGCGCACGGGGCTGTCGATCTTCTGAGCCTCAAGGCCGCACGGCCCGCGCCAGCGCCGAGCGCACCACCGCCCGGTGGAAGGGCGCGATGAGACGGATGTAGCTGCGCCCCAGCAGGTTGTGGCAATGCACCACCGTCACCGCCACCAGCTGGTCGGCCGAGCGGCGCAGCGACAGGCGGAAGTCCAGGTGCGCATCGTCCTCGCCCAGCACCACCTCGTCGGGGCTGCTCTCGTAGACGCGGAAGATGCCGATGCGCGCGCGGCCCTCGGGCCGGTCGGCGCGCAGCGCCTTCGCGGTCTTCAGGCCGAAAGGGGCGACGACCGCATCGCGCAGCCCCATGAGCCGCTCGACCCACGGCGCCTGCCGCGCCAGCGCGCGCTCGGCCAGTTCGCGCGCGTCGGCCGGGTCACCGGCAGGCAGCGCGATCGCAAAGGCATCGGCCAGGAAGGCACCGGGATAGCGCGCCGCCACCCGCACGTCGGCGGGCAGAGGGATGGCGTGGGCACGGGGCATGGGGCTCTCCGGTCGGCAGGCGGTGCGTCGATTGTGCGCGCGGCCCGTGGCCGCCGTCGTGTAGCATCCGCCCCCTTTTTCCGGAGCCTTCCGCACCGGCCACGCCCGCCATGCCCCAGATCGTCGTCGACCAGCTGCGCAAGACCTACCGCATCCACGAGCGCGACCCGGGGGTGGGCGGTGCGCTGCGCGCGCTGCTGCGTCCGCGCCACCGCACGGTCGAGGCGCTGGCGGGCGTGTCCTTCGCGCTGGAGCGCGGCGAGCTGCTGGGCTTCATCGGCCCCAACGGCGCCGGCAAGTCGACCACCGTCAAGCTGCTCGCGGGCATCCTGCGGCCGGACGGCGGGCGCGTGGAGGTCGACGGGCGCGACCCCTTTGCCGACCGCGAGCGCCACGTGGCCCGCATCGGCGTCGTCTTCGGCCAGCGCACGCAGCTGTGGTGGGACCTGCCGGTGGCCGACGGCTTCGCGCTGCTGCGCGACATCTACCGCGTCGACCCGGCGCGCTTCGCCCGCACGCGCGACGAACTGGTGGCGCTGCTGCACCTGGAACGCCTGCTCGACCAGCCGGTGCGCCAGCTCTCGCTGGGCCAGCGCATGCGCGCCGAGATCGCGGCGGCGCTGCTGCACGAGCCGGAGATCCTCTTCCTCGACGAGCCGACCATCGGCCTCGATGCGCCGTCCAAGCTGGCGGTGCGCGACTTCGTGAAGCGCGCCAACCGCGAGCGCGGCACCACGGTGCTGCTGACCACGCACGACATGCACGACATCGAGGCCCTGGCGCGCCGCGTGATCGTGATCGGCCATGGCCGCGTGCTGGCCGACAGCCCGGTGGACGACCTGCGCGCGCAGGTGATGGCGGCGCGCCGGCTGGACGAGGGCCTGCCCGCGGATGCGGAAGACGAAGGCATGACCATCGAGGCCGTGATCGCACGCTTCTACGCGATGCACGGGGCGGCCGAGGCATGAGCCCCCGCCCGGCCGTTCCCGGCGAGCGAAGCGCAGCCTTCGGCCGCCCGGGGGCGCGCACCGCAGTGCGACGCACGGAGGTGATCCGATGAGCCTGCAGCAACGGCTGCGCCCCTACCGCGCCGCCTTCGCCTCTCGCTTTTTGCAGATGCTGCAGTACCGCACCGCGGCCTGGGCCGGCTTTGCCACGCAGTGCTGGTGGGGCGGCATCAAGGTGATGGTGCTGGCGGCCTTCTACGGCGGCGTGGCGGGCGCGCAGGCCACCGGCGCGCCGATGACGCTGGCCCAGGCCGTCACCTACACCTGGCTCGCGCAGGGCCTGCTCGCGCTGCTGCCCTGGCTGAGCGACCCCGAGGTGGCGCAGGCCGTGCGCAGCGGCAGCGTGGCCTACGACCGGCTGCGGCCGGTGGACGCGTACGCGCTGTGGTACGCCCGCTCGGCCGGCTGGATCGCCGCGCGGGTGCTGCCGCGCGTGGCGCTGATGGCGGCCTTCGCGGCCGTGCTGCTGCCGCTCGCGGGCCTGGCGGACTGGGCCTGGCAGCCGCCGGCCGGCATCGCGGCGGGCGCGGCCTTCGCGGCATCGGCCGTGCTGGCCCTGCTGCTCTCGACCTCGATGGTCATGCTGCTGAACATCGCTGCCGCCGCCTCGCTCAACGAGCGCGGCATCAACGCGCTGGCGGCGCCGGTGGTGATCGTGTTCTCGGGGAACCTGTTGCCGCTGGCCCTGCTGCCCGACGCGTGGCAGGCGCTGCTGTTGCTGCAGCCGCTGGCGGGCGTGACCGACATCCCGGCGCGCATCTGGTTCGGCCAGCTGGCAGGCCCGCAGGCGCTCCAGGGCCTGGCGCTGCAGGTGCTCTGGACCGTGGCGCTGGTGGCCGCCGGCCGCGCCGCGATGGCGCGCACCCTGCGCCGGCTCGAGGTGCAGGGCGGATGAGGCACGACGGCGCGATGGGATCGCTGCGGCTCTTCGGCCGCCTGGTCGCGGCCTCGCTCGCCGGCCAGGCGCGCTACCCCGGCTCGGCGCTGATGCTCACGATCGGCCAGTTCCTCGCCACGGGCGTGGAGGCGATCGCGGCGTGGGCGCTGTTCCACCGCTTCGGCGAGGTGCAGGGCTGGCGCCTGGGCGAGGTGGCGGTCTTCTACGGCCTGGTGAACTGCATGTTCGCCATCGCCGACGCGCTGGGCCGCGGCTTCGACGTGCTGGGCACGGAGTACCTGCGCACCGGCGCCTTCGACCGCCTGCTGCTGCGCCCGCGGCCATTGGCGGTGCAGCTCATGGGCCACGACGTGCGCATCAGCCGGTTGGGGCGCCTGCTGCAGGGCCTGGGCGTCATGGCCTACGGCACGGTGCAGGCGGGCGTCGCGTGGACGCCCGGCGCCGTCGCCATCGCGTTCTTCGCACTGGCCGGCGGCGTGGCGCTGTTCCTCGGCATCCTGGTGCTGCAGGGCACGCTGTCCTTCTGGACGGTGGAGAGCCTGGAGGTGGCCAACATCCTCACCTACGGCGGCGTGCAGGCGGCGCAGTTCCCGCTGGCGCTGTACGCGCGCTGGTTCCGGCGCGTGCTGACCTTCGCGGTGCCCCTGGCCTGCGTCGCCTACTACCCGGTGCTCGCCGTGCTGGGCAAGCCCGATCCGCTCGGCGCGCCGGCGTGGCTGGGCGCGGTGTCGCCGCTGGCGGGCTTCGCCTTCCTGGCACTGGCCTTCGGGGCCTGGCGCCTGGGTCTCAGACGCTACGCATCGACCGGCAGCTGAGATCGTCACGGATGTGACGAATTCGGGCACAACCCCCGCCGCACGGGCGCTACAGGCCGATTGCACTTTGACGGAATGGCTGTGTTTGCGCCCTCTCAGCCGCCCGCGCCCGGATCGCCGTCGCGCCGCCACCCGCCACCAAGTGCCCGGTACAGCGCGATCGTGGCCTGCAACCGCTCGGCGTGCAGCTGCACCACGGCCTGCTGCGCGCCGTACAGGCTACGCTGCGCCAGCAACTCGTCCAGGTACGACACGTAGCCTTCGCGGTAGCGCCGCGCGGCAAGCGCCAGCGCACGCTCCAGCGCGGCCTGCTGCGCCTCGGCCTCCACCAGTTGCCGGCCCTGGCGATCGACGGCGGCGAGCTGGTTCTCGACCTCGGCGAAGGCGCCCAGCACCGTGCGCTCGTAGCCGGCCAGCGCCTGCGCGCGCCGCGCGTCCGCCGCATCGCGCAGCGCGCGCAGCCGGCCGCCGTTGAACAGCGGCGCCAGCACGCTGCCGCCCAGGCTCCAGACCGTGAAGGGGTCGTCGCGCAGCACGCTGGCGCCGACCCGGCCGACGGAGGCGCCGAGGCGCACGCTGGGCAGCAGCTGGGCGCGGGCGGCCTCGAACTGCGCGTCGGCAGCGGCGAGCTGCCACTCGGCCCCGGCGATGTCCGGGCGCCGCCGCAGCAGTTGCGAGGGCAGCCCCGCGACCGGCACCTCGGGCACCTGCAGCGCGAGCAGCGCCGCACCGCGCTCCACCGCGCCGGGCAGCCGACCCAGCAGCACGTTCAACTGCCGCTGCTGCTGCTCGATGGCCAGTTCCAGCCGCGGCACGGCGCCGGCGGCGGCGCGCCATTCGGCCTCGGCCTGGGCGCTTTCGAGGGCGCTCGCCCAGCCCTGCCGTTCGCGCCGCTGCGTCACCGCCAGCGACTGCGCGCGTGCCTCCAGCGTGCGCCGGGCGACGTCGAGCTGCGCATCGAGCGAACGCAGGCCGACGTACGCGCTCGCCACGGTGGCGGCCATGCTCAGCGCCATCGCGTCCTGCGCGGCCTGCGCCGCTTCGGCGCTGCGGCCCGCGGCCGCGTCGAGGGCGTCCAGCCGGCCCCAGAGGTCGAGCTCGTAGGCGGCCTGGAACTGGCCCTGCCAGCCGGTGGACCGGTAGGGCTCCAGCGTGACGTCGCTCACCGAGCGCGAACGGGTGGCCCCGCCGCCGAAGTCGAGCGTGGGCGCCTGCGCCGCGTGCTGCGCCCGCGCCATGGCACGGGCCTCCGCCACGCGCGCCGCGGCCTGGCGCAGGTCGGGGTTGCTGCGCAGCGCTTCGGCGACCAGCGCCGACAGCACCGGATCGCCGAAGGATTCCCACCAGGTGGCGGACAGGGCCGCGGCGCCGTCCTGCCCCAGCCAGCGCGGTGGCACCGGCACGGCGGGCGGCGCGAACGGGGGCGCGCCCGCGCAGCCGGCCACCAGCAGGGCGAGGCCCGCGGCCAGCACGCTCCGGCGGCGCGGCGGGCTCATGGGGCGCGGTCGCGCGTGTCGACCCGCGCGACCACGGACATGCCGGGCCGCAGCCGCTGCGCCAGCGGGTCCTGCGCATCGATGCGGATGCGCACCGGCAGGCGCTGCGGCACCTTGGTGAAGTTGCCGGTCGCGTTGTCGGGCCGGATCACGCTGAACTCCGCCCCGGTGGCCGGCGACAGGCGCTCCACCTCGCCGGCCAGTTCGGCGTCGCCCAGTCCGTCCACGCGCAGGCGCGCCGGCTGCCCGGGGCGCATGCGCGCGGTCTGGCCCTCCTTGAAGTTGGCCACCACCCAGACCTGGGCCGGCACCAGCGCCATCAACTGCGTGCCGGGCGTGACGTACTGGCCCAGCTTCACGCCGACCTCGCCCACCCGGCCGTCGCGCGGCGCCCGGATGCGGGTGTTGTCCAGGTCGATCTCGGCCAGCTGCACGGCCGCGCGCGCGCCCTGGACGGCGGCATCCAGGCTGTCGCGGTTGACCACCACGGCGCGCAGGTCCTGCTGCGCGGCGCGCGTGCCGGCCTGCGCCTGCACCACGGCGGCGTCGGCCTGCCGGCGCGCGGCCTCGGCCTGGCGCCACAGGCCGTCGACCTGGTCGCGCTC
>NZ_CABFMN010000142.1 GCF_901875635.1 Xylophilus ampelinus
GGCCGCGAACGCCTCGCGCGTGGCGATGACGGGCGGGCCGTCGGGCGCGGTGAGGCCGCGCAGCACGATCCGCTCGCCCGCGAGCTGCCGCAGGCGCGCGAGCACGCCATCGGTCATCGCCACCGTGCAGTTGGGGTTGAGCACCAGCAGCCGACGGGGACGCGGCGCACGGGCGGCGACGGTGGACACGGCTTGTCTTCAGGCGGCCTGGCGGCCCCGCGTCTGCTCGGCCGCCCAAGCCCGCTCCACTTCACGCTCCACGTCGATCGCTGCCGCCGCGTCCGGCCGCGGCTTCAGGCGCGTCTCGATGAGCGACAGGTGCACATGCATCGCCTTCATGGCGCGCGCCGCGTCGCCCAGGCGCAGCGCGGTGAAGATTTCCTCGTGCTCCTCGCAGCCGCAAGCCGAAGCGCTCGCCGGCTCGAAGAAGGCCACGAGCATCGAGGTGCGGCTCACCAGTTCCTGCAGTTGCCGCAACACGAAGGGGCTGCCGGTGAACTCGGCGAGCAGCATGTGGAACTCGCCCGAAAGCCGGATCGACGTGGCGCGGTCGCCAGCGTGCACGGCCTCATGCTCGTGCCGTGCGTGCGCTTCCAGCCGCGCCAGCTGCGCGGCGTCCAGCCGACCGGCCAGCGCACCGGCGATGCCGCCCTCGATCACCCGGCGCGCGTCGTAGATCTCGCGCGCCTGCACCAGCGAGGGGCTGGAGACGAAGCAGCCGCGGTTGGGCACCAGATCGAGCAGCCGCTCGTGGCCCAGGCGGTGCAGCACCTTGCGCACGCGCTCGCGCGAAACGCCGAAGATCTGCGCCAGGCGCATCTCCACCAACTGCGAGCCCGGCGCCAGCCGCCCCGCGAGAAGGATCTGGGCGAGGGTGCGGTGGATGGCTTCTTCCTGCGGGCGCATGCGGACGACTTTAGCGCAGCGCCCGCGCATGCCGCATGGCGACTCAGCCCGGTGCGTGCGCCGGCGCATGGGCGATCCAGTGGCGCGCGATCTGCTCGCGCGTGGCGACCCAGGCGCCGCCGCGTCGCGCCAGGTGGGCGAGGATCAGGTCCAGCGCCTTCATGCGTGCGGGCCGGCCGATCATGCGCAGGTGCAGTCCCACCGACATCATGCGCGGCGCCCGCTCGCCCTCGCCGTGCAGCCAGTCGTAGGCATCGCACACGTACTCGGCGAACTGCGCGGCCGTGGCGAAGCGCTGGGTGTGCTGGAACTGCATGTCGTTGGTGTCGAAGGCGTAGGGCAGCACCAGGTGCGGGCGCCCCGCGGCCTGCACGAAGTAGGGCAGGTCGTCGTTGTAGGCGTCACTGTCGTAGAGGAAGCCGCGCTCCGCCAGCAGCGCCCGAGTGGCCGGCGTGCACGCCGAGCGCGTGTGCCAGCCGAGCGGGCGGCGGCCGCACACGGCTTCGAAGGTACGGATGCAGGCGTCCATGTCGGCGCCCTCGCGCTCGGGCGCGAGCCCGGCGTGGCTCTCCCAGCGCCAGCCGTGCGCCGACAGCTCGTGCCCGCGGGCCACCGCGTCCTGCGCCAGCCAGGGGCTGCGTTCGACGGCGCGGCCGCACGCGCTCACGGTCATCGGCGCGCCATGCCGGTCGAAGGTCTCCGCGATGCGCCACCAGGACGCGCGCGTGCCGTACTCGAAGTGGCTGTCGATGCACGGGTCCCAGCCCGCGCGCGGGTCGATCACCTCGTAGACCGACTCGTTGCGCGCGTCGCCGTCGGCCACCGAGAACTCGGCGCCTTCTTCGAAATTGAGCACGAAGGACACGGCCACGCGTGCGCCGCCGGGCCATCGCACCGCGGGAGCGCGGTTGGCATAGCCGGAGAAGTCGCGAGGCGGTGCGGGCAGGGCAGGTGGGGTCATGAAATGAGAAAGGAAGGGTCGGTCAGTCGGCCTTGATGTTGCGGTCCTTGACCACCTTGGCCCAGCGCGTGAACTCGGCGTCCAGGTAGTCCTTGGCTTGCGCTGCCGTCATGCTCACGGCCTCGCCACCGGTGTCCTCGATGCGTGCACGGAAGTCCGGCGCCGTCGCGATCTTGCGCAACTCGGCGTTGACCTGCTCGATCACGGCCTTGGGCGTGCGAGCGGGTGCCAGCAACATGTACCAGGCGACGAAGTCGTAGCCGGGGATGCCGGCTTCGGCCACGGTGGGGACGTCGGGCAGCTTGGGCGCGCGCTTGGCGCCGGTCACGGCCACGGCATTGAGCTTGCCGCTGGTCACCAGCGGCAGGGACGAGGTGATGATGTCCACCGACAGCGCGACGCGGTCGGCCATCACGTCCTGCAGGGCGGGCGCGGCCCCCTTGTAGGGCACGTGCGACATGCGCACGCCGGTCATCGACTCGATCAGCGCCGCACCGACATGGCTGGTGGTGCCCACGCCCGAGGAGGCGTACTGCAGGTCGTCGGGCTTGGCGCGCGCCATGTCGAGCAGGTCCTTCAATGTCTTGCCCTTGAGCGCCGGGCCGGTGACGACGACGCTCGGCACCTGCGCCACGACGCCCACCGGCACGAAGTCGGCCTTGGTGTCGTAGGGCAGCTTGGCATACATGAACGGGTTGACCGCGTGCCCGATGGTCACCATGAGGAAGGTGCTCCCATCGGCCGGCGACTTGGCCGCCACGTCGGTGCCGATCACGCCGCCGGCGCCGGGCCGGTTGTCGATCACGATGGGCTGGCGGTTGCCGGTGGCTGCGGCCAATTTCTGGCCGACCAGGCGCGCGTACACGTCCGCCGCACCGCCCGGCGGGAAGGGCACGACGATCTTCACGGGGCGGTCCGGCCAGGCGCCGTCCGCGGCATGCGCGTCGGACAGGGATGTCACAGCGGCGAGGCCGAGGAGGGCGCTCATCAGGAGACGGCAGGCGGTCGGGGCGGACCGGGCGAAGGAAGAACGGTGCATGGCGGGCTCCAGCAAGGGGGAATCGACGGGAGGTGCCTGCACGCCAGAAGTTGCTCAGGGAAGTGCCGCACCCATATTGTGCACTTCGATGATTGAATTGTGCACAATTGCTGAAGAATGCAGCAATCGTGCCAGCAGCCGCACCTCGGGTTGCCGCCCGGCGCGTGTTCGCCGACAAGCGTTCGCGCATCGTCGGCAGCATGCTCGCCGTGGTCGCCGCCTACCATGGCCTGCGCATGACCCCGCCGCCTCCGCCCTCGGAAGACGCTCCCGCACTGCTTCGCGACCGGGGCGAGGCCTTGGTCATCGCGCGTCCCGAGGGCCTGTACTGCCCGCCCGGCGACTTCTACATCGACCCCTGGAAGCCGGTCGAGCGCGCCGTCATCACGCACGGCCACTCCGACCATGCGCGCTGGGGCCATGCCCATTACCTGGCCCACGTCGACAGCGAAGGCACGCTGCGCCAGCGCCTGGGCGCCGACATCGCGCTGCAGACGCTGCCCTATGGCGAAGCGATCGATCACCACGGCGTGCGCATCTCGTTGCATCCGGCCGGCCATGTGCTGGGCTCGGCGCAGGTGCGGCTCGAACATGCCGGCCGCGTGTGGGTCGCCTCGGGCGACTACAAGACCGAGCCCGACGGCACCTGCACGCCCTTCGAGCCGGTGCCCTGCGACACCTTCATCACCGAATCCACCTTCGGCCTGCCCATCTACCGCTGGCCGACCCAGCCGGTGCTGTTCGCCGAGATCGACGCCTGGTGGCGGCGCAATGCCGAGGAGGGCCGCGCGTCGGTGCTCTTCTGCTATGCCTTCGGCAAGGCGCAGCGCATCCTGCATGGCGTCGATGCCAGCATCGGCCCCATCGTCGTGCACGGCGCCGTGGAGCCCCTCAATGCCGTGTACCGGGCGGCGGGCGTGGCGTTGCCGCCGACCCTGCGCGTGACCGACCCGTGCGTCGATGCCGCATTGCTCAGGCGCGCGCTGGTTCTGGCACCGCCTTCGGCCCAGGGCACGCCGTGGATGAAGCGCTTCGGCGCCTATGCCGACGCCTTCGCCTCGGGCTGGATGCAACTGCGCGGCACCCGCCGCCGCCGCGGCGTCGACCGCGGCTTCGTCATGAGCGACCACGCCGACTGGCCTGGGCTGCAGAAAGCCATCGCGGGCACGGGCGCCGAGCGCGTGTTCGTCACGCACGGCAGCGTGGCGGTGCTGGTGCGATGGCTCAACGAGAACGGGCTCGACGCGCAGGGCTTCAAGACCGAGTACGGAGACGAAGACGCTGCAGAAGCCGGACTTCCGGACGCAGAGGTCGCAGAAGTCACGCAGAAGACGCAAAAGGAACAGCCATGAACAGCTTCCTTGTGTTCTTCCTTCTCTTCTCCCTTTTGCGTCCTCTGCGAAACCTTCGCGTCCTCTGCGTCCGGAAGTCCGGCCCCGCATTCGCATGAAAGCCTTCGCCGCCCTCTACCGCGAACTCGACGCCAGCACGTCCAACCTGGCCAAGCAGGCCGCGCTGCAGCGCTACCTGCGCGAGGCGCCCGCGCCCGACGCGGCGTGGGCGGTGTACTTCCTGGCGGGCGGCAAGCCGCGGCAGCTGGTGCCGGTCAAGCTGCTGCGGCTGCTGGCGCAGGAGGCGGCGGGCCTGCCAGAGTGGCTGTTCGACGAAAGCTACGAGGCCGTGGGCGACCTGGCCGAGACCATCGCGCTGCTGCTGCCCGCGCCGACCGAGGCGCACGACCTGGGCCTGGCGCAGTGGGTCGAGCAGCACCTGCTGCCTCTACGTGATCTTCGCGGCGCGCCGGCCGACGAACTGCCCGACCGCCTGCGCGCGCAGTGGCGGCAGCTCGCACCCGACGAGCGGCTGGTGTACTTCAAGCTCATCACCGGCGCCTTCCGTGTCGGCGTGTCGAAGCTGCAGGTCACGCAGGCGCTGGCGGCCGTGAGCGCCGTCGACGCCAAGCGCGTCGCGCAGCGGCTCATGGGCTACACGCACATCGGCGCGCGGCCCGATGCGGCCGCCTACGGCGCGCTCATCGCGCCCGAGACCGAGGGCGAGCAGAACACCGTCACTAGCGGCCAGCCCTACCCATTTTTCCTCGCGCACCCTTTCAACGTCGGCGTCGAGCAGTTCGATGCGCTGCTCGGCCCGCCGGCCGACTGGCTCGTGGAATGGAAGTGGGACGGCATCCGCGCCCAGCTGGTCAAGCGCGCGGGCCAGGTGTGGCTGTGGTCGCGCGGCGAAGAGCTCGTGACCGAACGCTTTCCCGAGCTGGCGACCATGGGAGAAGCGTTGCCCGACGGCACCGTGCTCGATGGCGAGATCGTCGTCTGGCGCGAGGACCGCGTGCAGCCCTTTGCGGAACTGCAAAGGCGCCTCGGCCGCAAGACCCTGGGCCCGAAGCTGCTGCGCGAACTGCCCGTGGTGCTGCTGGTGTACGACATCGTCGAGTGGCAGGGGCGCGACCTGCGCGCGCTGCCGCAGGCCGATCGGCGTGTTGTGCTCGATGACCTCGTCGCGCAGGTGCAGCACCCGCAGCTCATCGCCAGCCCCATGCTCGCGGGCGCCGACTGGACGGAGTTCGCGCGCCAGCGCGAAGCCGCGCGCAGCCTGGGCGTCGAGGGCATGATGCTCAAGCGGCGCGACGCGCAGTACGGCGTGGGACGCACCAAGGACGTGGGGGTGTGGTGGAAGTGGAAGATCGATCCGCTCTCGGTCGATGCCGTGCTCATCTATGCGCAGCGCGGGCACGGACGGCGCGCGAGCCTGTACAGCGACTACACCTTCGCGGTGTGGGACGGGCCGGCTGACCAGCCCGATCGCAAGCTGGTGCCCTTCGCCAAGGCCTACTCGGGGTTGACCGACGCGGAGATGGCGCGCGTGGATGCAGTCATCCGCAAGACGACGATCGAGAGCTTTGGGCCGGTGCGGTCGGTGAAGCCCACGCTGGTGTTCGAACTGGGCTTCGAGGGGATCGCGCGCAGCCCGCGGCACAAGAGCGGGATCGCGGTGCGGTTTCCGCGGATGTTGCGGTGGAGGGAGGACAAGGGGGTGGAGGAGGCGGATACGTTGGCTACGTTGGAGGCGTTGCTTCCTGATCCGAGACTTGCGACAGCGTGAGTGCTCGAATTCCTCTTGAGGCGGAGTGCAAGACCTTGCTGGAATTCGCAGCATGGCCGATATATTGACGGCCATGAATCGAAAGAAGCAAATCCTCAAGCATGTGAATCAACGGGGCCGCGGAATAGAGATCGGACCATGGATTAATCCGATTGCGCCGAAGCGGGAGGGGTTCGATTGCCTCACGCTGGACGTCTTTGACACCGCCACGTTGAGATCACGCGCTGCCGGCGATCCCAATATTGCGGCGCTGGCTCACCAGATCGAGGAGGTGGACCTCGTCGGCTCATCGACGGAGATCGAAAACATCACCCGGGCCACATGTCCTGAGCTGGAATTCGACTATGTGGTGTCGTCGCACAACTTTGAACATCTGCCGAATCCCATTCGCTTTCTACAAGGTTGCACCCGTATCCTGAAGCCGGGCGGAGTGATCGCCATGGCGATTCCCGATCATCGTGCTTGTTTTGACTACTTCCGCCCCGTGACACGCCTTGGCGAATGGCTGGATTCCTACCACCGCAAACTCGATCGCCCTTCGTTGTCACATTACTTCGACCATCGCTACGCGTTCGCTTATCACGCGCCCACTGCCAATACGTCGGCATTGCGCACTGAAAGCCCTTCGGGGTGGAAAGGTCCGGGTGATCTGAGAGAGGCGTATGCGGACTGGTTGCGGAGAATGCAGGAAGGCGAAAGCGAATACTTGGATTCTCACGTTTCGGTTTTTACGCCCTCTTCATTCGAGCTGTTGATTCATGATTGTGTTTTCCTGGGTCTGCTGTCGTTGAAGACAATCGAGATTCTGGATGCCGACACTGAATTCCACGCCAGCTTGCAAGTGATGGCGCAGCCTGAACTTGCCGACCCGCAGGCGCATCGAGTGAAGCGCGATGCTTTGATGCAGTCGATTAGGGAGGAGGAAGCAGAGGCTTCAATTCGCTACCGGGAAGTTGTGGCTCAGCTTGACGCCACTCGGGCGAAACTTGACGCGGCGAGGCTGGCGATCGACGCGCTCCGCGCCTCGCGATCGTGGCGACTGACGGCCCCTCTTCGGTGGTTGGGTGCGCGATTGCGTTGACGACTAGGGGGAATGCGTTGGCCCTTCATCGCTTCAAGAAGATGGGCACGGTGCGACACACCGTTCCAACACTGGGCATGAGGTGGTTGTGAGGCGCGCTGCTACCGATTGGTTCGCCGCTCGATCTTGGAAGCCCTTTCGCTTCCAGCAGAAGGTCTGGCGCGCCCTCGCCGCCGGCGAATCCGGCCTCCTGCACGCCACCACCGGCGCCGGCAAGACCTACGCTGTCTGGCTCGGCGCCCTGCAGGCGCTGGCGCAAGTCCCGAAGGCTTCCAAGCCAAAAGTGCCCGCAACGCCCGCTGCTCGGGCGCGAGCAGCTACGAAATCCATAGCGCCCCCACTCACGGTACTCTGGCTCACCCCCATGCGCGCCCTGGCCGCCGACACGCTGCGCGCCCTGCAGCAGCCGCTGGAGACGCTCGCACCGCACTGGTCCGCCGCCGCACGCAGCGGCGACACCACCAGCGGGGAGCGCGCCGCCCAGAACGCGCGCCTGCCGACGGCGCTCGTCACCACGCCCGAGAGCCTGTCGCTGCTGCTGTCCCGGGCCGATGCCCAGGTCGTCTTCCGCCACCTGAAGCTCGTCGTCGTCGACGAATGGCACGAACTCCTGGGCAACAAGCGCGGCGTGCAGATCCAGCTCGCGCTGGCGCGGCTGCGTCGGTGGAACCCGCAACTCATGACCTGGGGCATGTCCGCCACGCTCGGCAATCTGGAAGAGGCCATGCGCACGCTGCTCGGCCCCGATGCGCCCGGCACGCTGGTCCAGGGCCAGGTGCCCAAACAGCTCGTGGTCGATTCGCTGCTCCCGGGCCGCGCCGAGCGCTTTCCCTGGGGCGGCCACCTGGGCATCACGATGCTGCCGCATGTGGTGGCCGAGATCGCCTCGAGCAGCACCACGCTGGTCTTCACCAACACGCGCTCGCAGGCCGAGATCTGGTACCAGGCCATCCTGGAGGCGCAGCCCGAGTGGGCGGGGCTCATCGCGCTGCACCACGGCTCCCTCGACCGCGCGGTGCGCGGATGGGTCGAGCTGGGGCTCAAGAAGGGCGAGCTGCGCGCGGTGGTCTGCACCTCCAGCCTCGACTTGGGCGTCGACTTCCTGCCGGTGGAGCGCGTGCTGCAGATCGGCTCGCCCAAGGGCGTGGCGCGGCTGCTGCAGCGCGCCGGGCGCTCGGGCCATGCGCCGGGGCGGCCGTCGCGCATCACGCTCGTGCCCACGCACAGCATCGAGATGGTCGAGGGCGCCGCGGCGCGGGCCGCCATCGCGGCCGGCCACATCGAGGCGCGCCAAACGCCGCAGCAGCCGCTGGACGTGCTGGTGCAGCACCTGGTCACGGTGGCGCTGGGCGGCGGCTTCGTGCCCGATGCGCTGCGGGCCGAGGTGCAGCGCACGGCGGCCTATGCCCAGCTGTCCGACGAGAACTGGCAGTGGTGCCTGGACTTCGTTCGCCAGGGCGGCCCCTCGCTCGCGGCCTACCCGGACTACCGGCGCGTGGTGCCCGACGACGAAGGCGTGTGGCGCGTGCCCGATGCGCGGCTGGCACGGCGCCACCGCATGAACATCGGCACCATCGTCAGCGACGCCAGCATGTCGGTGCAGTTCGTCGGCGGCGCACGCATCGGCAGCGTGGAAGAAGGCTTCGTGGCGCGCATGAAGCCGGGCGACTGCTTCCTCTTCGGCGGCCGGATGCTGGAGCTCGTGCGCATCCACGACATGACGGCCTGGGTGCGCCGCGCGAGCGGCGCGCGGCCGGCGGTGCCGCGCTGGAACGGCGGGCGCTTCCCGCTGTCGACGACGCTGGCCGACGCGGTGGTGCAGCAGCTGGGCGAAGCCGCCGCGGGCCGCTGGGAATCGCCCGAGCTGCAGTGCGTGCGACCGCTGCTCGAGATCCAGCAGCGCTGGTCGGCGCTGCCCACGCCCGACACCCTGCTGGCCGAGGCCCTGCACACACGGGAGGGCTGGCACCTTTTCCTCTACCCCTTCGCGGGGCGCTCGGTGCACTTGGGGCTGGCCAACCTGCTGGGCTGGCGCGCCGCGCAGCAGGCGCCGCGCACCTTCTCCATCGCCGTCAACGACTACGGCTTCGAGCTGCTCAGCGCCACCGAGCTCGACTGGCCCACGCTGCTGCCGCAGGTGCTGGCGCCGCGCGAGCCGGCCGAGCTGCTGCACGAGGTGCTTGCCAGCCTCAACGCGAGCGAGTTGGCGCAGCGGCGCTTCCGCGAGATCGCGCGCGTCTCGGGCCTCATCTACCAGGGCTACCCTGGCGAGCGGCGCAGCAACAGGCAGCTGCAGGCTTCGTCCTCGCTGTTCTGGGAGGTCTTCCGCAAGTACGACCCGGCCAATCGTCTGCTGGCCCAGGCCGAGGCCGAACTGCTCGCGCAGGAGCTCGAGATCGGGCGCCTCGCGGCCAGCCTCACGCGCATGGCCGGCCAACGCCTGGAGATGCAGGCGCTGGCGCGGCCGACGCCATTCGCCTTTCCTTTGATGGTCGAGCGCTTTCGGGAGAAGCTCAGCAACGAGAGCGTGGCCGACCGCATCGCGCGGATGGTGGCGCAGCTCGAGAAGGCCGCGGGTGGCGCGGTGCCGGTCGGCGACGCGACGCAGGTGCGCGAGACATTGGCCTTCGGCCAGGAGGCGGCAGGCGGCGCGCGCGCCGGCACGGCGGAAGACGGTGGCAAGGGCGCGGCCGCCCCGCGCGAGCGGCGACGGCGGCGTCCGCCGTCCAGGCCCTTGCCACCACTCTGACAGGCCGCACCTGGGGGCTCTATACACTTCGCCTCGCAGGGAGGTACGAAGAAATGATTCTTTTGCGAAACTGCGCGCTTCGTGGCCCATTCCTTCCCTTCTTCTGCCGCCGCTCCCACACCCTGCGAAGTCCTGTGGGCCGGCGAACATCTTCGACTGTTGCCAGAACGCGCGCTCTGGTGGCCGGCGCGGAACGCCCTCTTCGTCGCCGATCTGCACCTCGGCAAGGCCGCCACCTACCGGGCACTCGGCCAGCCGGTCCCGGGTGGCACCACGCAGGAGAACCTGGCCCGGCTCGACGCGCTGATCGAGTCGCACGCCCCTGCGCACCTGGTCTTCCTCGGCGACTTCCTGCATGCGGCGCAGGCGCGCACCGCGCAGGTGCTGGCGGCGCTGCAGGCCTGGCGTTCGGGCCATGCGGCGATGGCGATGACGCTGGTGCGCGGCAACCACGACAGCCGCGCAGGCGACCCGCCCGCAACGCTGGGCATCCGCGTGGTCGAGGAGCCCTTCGTGCTCGGCCCCTTCGCCTGCTGCCACCACCCGCAGACGCACCCCACCCACTTCGTGCTGGCGGGCCACCTGCACCCGACCTGCAGCCTCTACGGCCGCGGCCGCGACAGCCTGCGCATGCCCTGTTTCGTGAGCGACGCGCACCAGGCCATCCTGCCGGCCTTCGGCGAGTTCACCGGCGGCTGGGCGATGCCGGCGGCGCCGGGCCGGCGCTTCTACGGCGTGGGCGGTTCGGCCGTGTGGGCGTTGCCGCCCTCGCGCGGGGAGCTGGCGGCATGAGTACCTGCCCGGCCGCTCCGAAGCCGGCTCGCACCGCAGGCGAAGCCGAAGGTATCCCGATGAGCTGCCCGACCAGCCACGGCCGGCGAGAGGTCCTCGCATGACGGCGCGCCGTCCCGGTCCGCTGCGCGACGAGGCCGCGCGCATGCTGATGCATTCGTCCATCGTGGCCGAGCTCGATGCGCACGAGGCCAGGCTGGTCATCGACGCGATGAGCCCGATGCTGGTCGAGGCCGGCACCGTCATCATGGAAGAGGGGCAGACCGAGGATGCCGACTACATGGCCCTGCTGCTCGAAGGCCAGGTGCGCGCCGAGACCGCCTCGGGTGTGGTCGGCGAGGAGGTGGTGATCTCCATCCTCAACCCCGGCCAGCTGATCGGCGAGATGGGCCTGCTCGACGGCTCGCCGCGCTCGGCCACCTGCATCGCGCTCACCGACGTGAAGATGGCCACGCTGTCCCGCGCCGCGCTGCGCGGCCTGGTCGAAGTGCAGCCCGCGCTGGCGGCACGCCTGCTGCTGGCCGTGGCGCAGTCGATGGCGCAGCGCGTGCGCGAGAGCAACCGGCGGCTGCGCACACTGTCGCAGGTCACGCGCGCGCTGCAGCGCGAGCTCGACGCGACGCACGCGGTGAACCGCAAGCTCCTGGGCGAAGAGGACACCCGGCGCTGAATCGCCGGCTCGCCGGTGGCAGGCCGAGTCGAAGGCTCGGCCCGGTTCAGCAAGATCCGGATCGAAAGTGCTTCTCGCGCCCATCGGACGGGCGAGTGCTGCTATCGATTCGATAGCAAAAGGCGCGATCAGAGCAGCACCACCGGCGCATCCGGCAGTTCGTTGCGGCGAGCGGGTGTGCCGGCTTCGGCCGGGAAATGCTCGACCAGCAACGCCGACACCTCCTCCAGCGCCTGCGTCAGGCCATCCTCGAAGCGGCCCTCGCGGAAGGCCTGCGCCATTCGCTTCGTCATCGCCGCCCAATCCGCCGCGTCCACATGCAGGTCGATTCCGCGGTCGGCCACGATCTCGATCGCATGCTCGGCCAGCAGCAGGTAGATCAGCACGCCGTTGTTCTGCGCCGTGTCCCACACGCGCAGCTTGCCGAAGAGCGTGATGGCGCGCTGCCGCGCCGGCGCGTCGCGCCGGATGTAGCTCCAGGGCAGGCCGGCCTCGATGCACACGCGGATCTGGCCGGTGTGGCGGCGTTCGCTCGCCGTCACGCGCTCGCCGATGCGCGCCAGCGCCTCGGGCGGCAGCGCGCGGCGCAGCGTGGCGTCGTCGGTCCAGCGGTGGCGCAGCAGTCGCTTGAGTCGGCCCATGAGGCCCGGGGAAGGGGTTGCCATCACCAGTCTCCCGAGGCGCCGCCGCCACCGAAATCGCCGCCCCCGCCGGAGCTGAAGCCACCGCCGCCCGACGAGCCGCCGGACCAGCCGCCGCCCCCTCCGCCACCGGACCAGCCACCCCCGCCGTACCCGGCGCTGCGTTCACCGGGCGCCAGCATGCGCGCCCCCGAGAACAGCGTGAACAGCAGGGCGACGAAGCCCGCGATGCCGGCGATCACCAGGCTGCTGGTCAGCACGAAGGCGATCACGCCCGCGATGCCGCCGGTGGCGAAGGAACCGAGCTTGCCACCGACGATGGTGCGCAGGATCGGCCCGCCGATGGCGACGAAGAAGAACAGGAAGATCGCCAGGTGCTCCCAGTCGAGGTCGAGCAGGCCGCGGTCGCCGTCGCCCACCGGCGGCGCCACCTCGGGCAGCGCCTCGCCGTCGATGCGCGCGATGAGCTGGTCCACGGCCGCGTCGAGCCCGCCCGCGAAGTCGTTGTTGCGGAAGGCCGGCTTCATCTGCTGGTCGATGATGCGGGCCGCCGCCAGGTCGGGAATGGCGCCCTCGAGCGTCTTGGCCACCTCGATGCGCATGCGCCGCTCGTCCTTGGCGACGATGACCAGCACGCCGTCGCCCACCTCGCGGCGGCCGATCTTCCAGGTGTTGGCCACGCGGTTGGCGTAAGCCGCGATCTCTTCCGGCGCCGTGCCCGGCACCATCAGCACGACGATCTGCGAGCCCTTCTTCTGCTCGAAGGCGGCCAGCTTCGCATCGAGCGCCTGCACCTGCGCGGCCGTGAGCGTGCCGGTCTGGTCGATCACCCGTGCCGTGAGCGTGGGCACAGGCAGCAGGCCCTGGGCGGCGGCGCCAGCCCAGGCGATCGCTATCAAAAAAATAGCTATCAGCGCACGCCAGACGCGGGCTGTGGCCATGTTCGGCTCGAAGGTCTTACTTCTTCGGTGCGCTGAAGTCCACCGTGGGCGGCCTGGAGATCTCCGCCTCGTTCTGCACGCTGAAGTTCGGCTTGGGGTCGTAGCCCATCACCTTGGCCGTGAGGTTGGTCGGGAAGCTGCGCGCCAGCACGTTGTACTCCTGCACCGTCTGGATGTAGCGGTTGCGCGCCACCGTGATGCGGTTCTCGGTGCCCTCCAGCGTCACGCGCAAATCGCGGAAGGCTTGGTTGGCCTGCAGCTGCGGGTAGCGCTCCGACACCACCATCAGGCGCGACAGGGCGCTCGACAGCTCGCCCTGCGCCTGCTGGAACTTGTTGAAGGCCTCGGGGTTGTTCAGCGTCTCGGGCGTGACCTGGATCGAGGTGGCCTTGGCGCGCGCCTCGATCACCTTGGTCAGCGTGTCCTGCTCGAAGTTGGCCTCGCCCTTGACCGAGGCGACGATGTTCGGCACCAGGTCGGCGCGGCGCTGGTACTGGTTGAGCACCTCGCTCCAGGCCGACTTGCTGGCCTCGTCCAGGCGCTGGAAGTCGTTGTAGCCGCAGCCGGTGAGCACGGCGGCGAGCATCAGCATCGGGAGCCAGCGTTTGATCATCGTCATCATGGTTCGGTCCTCCAACTGCGGGTCATTCGAAAGGAGCGCAAAGGTAGCATAGGTCCATGCCCTCCGATCCCGTGCAACCCCTCCAGGCACTGCAGGCCGCCATGCGGCCGGCAGCCCGTCCTACTGCGCGGCCGCAGACGCTGCTCATCGCCGGCGCCACCGGTGCGCTGGGCAGCGAACTCGTGCGCCGCCTGGCGGGCACGCACCGCTACGCGCACACGCGCGTGCTGGCCAGCGAGCCCATGCACGACGGGCTGCGCGGCGTCGAATCGGTCACCGTGCCGGCCGCCGAGCCGGTCGGCGCCTGGCCGGCCCTGCCGCATGCGCACGCCGACGTGGCCGTGGTGGCCTTCGACCCGCCGCGCCTGTACCACGGCCGCGAGCGCGCGCTGTGGGCGCCGGCACCCGCGCAACTGGGCGAACTCGCCCGCTGGCTGCAGGCGCAGGGTGTGCGCACGCTGGCGGTGGTGCAGCCGCACGACCAAGGCAGCCTGCCTGAGGCCCTCAAGCACGGCCTGGCGACGATGGACGAGCACGCGCTCGCGGCGCTGGACTTCGACTGTGTGCTCATCTTGCGTACGGCACGCAAGCCGGCCGCGCTGAAGCTCGGCCTGCTCGAGCGGCTGGCGGTGTGGATGCTGTCGGTCACGCGCTTCATGGTGCCCAGCACCGAGCGCCCGGTGCGTGGCGTCAAGGTGGCCGAACTGCTCGACGTGGCGCTGCAGATCGCGCCGCCCGGCGTGCACGTCGCGGCACCCGAAGTGGTGTGGGCGGCATCGCAGGGCCACACCCGTGCGGTGGCCGAGCGATGGCTGCTCGGCACTCAGGGCGAGGGCTCGGACCCCGTGCCCGCCAAGGACGCCTGGAAGGCCGTCTGACGGCGGAGAAGGTGGGGCAGCAGGCACAATCCGCGCTGCCATGTCCACCAAGTCCAAACTCCGCGCCGCGGCCCTCGGGGGAACCGCCGATGAGGTCGAAGCCGCCTTCTACGAGGCGCTGCACCGCGGCGACGTCGATGCGCTGATGGCCTGCTGGGCCGACGAGGACGAGGTCTTCTGCGTGCACCCCGGCGGCCCGCGCCTGGTGGGCAGCGGTGCCATCCGCGCCGCCTTCGAGCAGATGTTCACCGACGGCGGGGCGATCCATGCGCAGCCGGCGCGCGTGCGCAAGATCGACTCGCTGGCCAGCAGCGTGCACAACGTGCTGGAACGCATCGAGGTGCTCACGGCCGAAGGCCCGAAGCACGCCTTCGTGCTGGCCACCAACGTCTACCACAAGACCGCGCAGGGCTGGCGCATGGTGGCCCACCACGCCAGCCCCGGCACCGCGCAGGCGCCCGACGATTCGCACGAGGTGCCGGCGCTGCTGCACTGATCCGGCGCCGTTGCGCGCCGGTTGTTCCTGTCATGGACCGCTACGTCTCTCCCCGCTGGCTGCCCGGCGGCAATCTCCAGACCATCTGGCCGGCGCTCTGGTCGCGCCGCCACGACGGGCCGCCACCGGTCTACCGCCGCGAGCGCTGGACCACGCCTGACCGCGATTTCATCGACGTCGATTTCCAGGATGCGATCGCCCCCACGCTCCCCGCTGCGCGGGGTTCGCTGCCCGCCGGGGGGGCGCTCGCGCCGGGCCCCGGCCAAGCCGGGGCGGGCGATCCTGCGGATCGCGGGGTCGGTGCCCCCACGCTCCCCGCTGCGCGAGGTTCGCTGCCCCCCGAGGGGGCGCTCGCGCCGGGCCCCGGCCAAGCCGGGGCGGGCGATCCTGCGGATCGCGCGCTCGGGTCCGCCACGCCGTCTGCAGCGCCGCTGCTGGTGCTCTTCCACGGCCTCGAGGGCTCCTCGCACAGCCACTACGCCGAGGCCTTTGCCGCCTTCGCCGCAGCGCAGGGCATGGGCTTCGCGGTGCCGCACTTCCGCGGCTGCAGCGGCGAGATCAACCTGGCGCCGCGCGCCTACCACTCGGGCGACCACGAGGAGGTGGGCTGGATCCTGCGGCGACTGGCCGACCAGGCCGCAGGCCGCCCCCTGCTTGCAGTGGGTGTTTCGCTCGGTGGCAACGCGTTGATGCGCTGGGCCGAGGAAGCCGGCGACACGGCGGCGGCTGTGGTCAAGGCTGTCGCCTCGGTCAGCGCGCCGCTGGACCTGGCGGCCGGTGGCGCGGCGATCGGGCGCGGCTTCAATCGCCTCGTCTACACGCGCATGTTCCTGTCGACCATGAAGCCCAAGGCGCTGGCCAAGCTGGCGCAGCACCCGGGGCTGTTCGACGCCGAGCGGCTGCGCGCCGCCCGCGACCTGTACGCCTTCGACGATGTCTTCACCGCGCCGCTGCACGGCTTTCGCAACACCGAGGACTACTGGGCGCGTGCGTCGGCCAAGCCGCACCTGCGCGCCATCCGCGTGCCGGCGCTCGTGGTCAACGCGCGCAACGACCCCTTCGTGCCCGGCAGCAGCCTGCCCGGCCCGCACGAGGTCGGCCAGCATGTGACGCTGTGGCAGCCGCTGCATGGCGGGCACGTTGGCTTTCCGTGGGGACGGCCGCCCGGCCACGTGCGCACCATGCCCGAGGCGGTGGGCGGCTGGCTGCGCGCGCATCTCTAGGCGCACCCTCCGACAGCCGGCACCGGTCCCGCGGCGCACAATCCCGGCCATGGACGACATCGTCAGACAGGCGCTGGCCAAGTGGCCGAACGTGCCCCATTGCTACGGCTGGCTGGGCCTGGACGCGCGCGGCAACTGGTACATGCGCGACGACCGCACCCAGGCGGTGGGCCCCTTCCCCGCGGCCAAGGGCTCGCTGCTGCGGCACGACAAGCTCATCGACTTCATCCACCGCAACTACGAGCACGACGAGGCGGGGCAGTGGTTCTTCCAGAACGGGCCGCAGCGTGTGTACGTGGAGCTGGAGCTGACGCCGCTGGTCTGGCGGGTGGCGGACGACTTCCGCGTCACCGCCCACACCGGCGCCGACACGGAGCCCACCGACTGCCTGCTCGACGAGGACGGGCGGCTGTACCTGGCGTCGCCGCTCGGCCTGGGGCTGGTGCACACACAGGACGTCGGCATCGCGGCCGAGGCCATCGAGCAAGGGCGCTGGACGCCAGAGACGGTGCAGGCCGCCAGCCTGCCGGCGCGCTACGGTTACTTGACCAGCCCTCAATTGCTATCGAAAAGATAGCTGCTTGCGCAAGCAGGACGGGCGCTACAGCCCGATTTGGCTTGAAAGCCGAGCCATGAAAAAAGCCGGCGCGAAGGCCGGCTTCTTGCTGATGTGCGGATCGCCTTACTTGGCGGCGCTGGCCGCCGGGGCCGCCGGCGCGGCGGCTGCCGCGTCCGATGCGCCAGCGGCGGGTGCCGCTGCCGCGGCGCCGTCGGCCGGTGCTGCGCCGGCCGGGGCGGGACGCTGCGGTTCGGGGAACTTGGCGCCGCCCGCGTTGGCCATGTAGACCACGGCGCGGCCGATCTCGGCGTCTTCGAAGTCGCCACCGCCCTGCGGCGGCATGGCGCCCTTGCCCTTGAGGGCATGTTCGAGCAGCGTAGCGTAGCCCTGGCCGATGCGCGGGCCCCAGGCGGCGGCGTCGCCGTAGTGGGGAGCGCCGGGAATGCCGGGCGAGCCGTGGCAGGCGGCGCACTGCGCCTTGAAGACGGCTTCGCCGGCCGCCAGGGGGCGGTTGGCGTCGCGGATCTCGATCGTGCCCACCTTCTTGATGCGGTCGGCCACCTCGCGTTCACGCGCCTCTTGCGACACGCCGTACAGCGACATGTTGTCGCCCTGCGCCGCGCCGGAGGGCTTGGTGCCCGACACCACGTACGAAACGAGGCCCACGATGATGAGGATCGGAACGATGAAACTGAAGAACACCGCCAGCAGCAGCTGCTTGGGGTTCTTGATCGGACCGGTGTGGGCGTCTTCCGTTGCGTGGTATTGCGCGCTGTCGCTCATGGCGTCCTCGTTATCGGGGGGCTTTTTCGGATCAACCGCGGATTATAGGGAGGGGGCCCCGCCGCCCCTGTCCGGTGCGTTGCGGGGTGCGGCCGCCGGTCGGAACGCCCTCAGGCCGGTGCCTGGGCCGGCACGCGCTCGGTCCATCCGCCGCCCAGCGTGCGGTACAGCGTCACCCGGTTCTGCAGTTCCAGCAGTTGCGCCTGCACCGCCGACAGCTGCGCCGAGAACAGCGAGCGCTGCGCGTCCAGCAGGTCGAGCGAACTGGCCACGCCGTTGCGGTAGCGCAGGTCCGACAGCCGGAAGCGCACGCTCTCGGCCTCGGCCGTGGCGCGCAGCGCACGCGCCTGCTCGGTCAGCGTCTCGCGGCCGGCCAGGGCGTCGGCCACCTCGCGGAAGGCGCTCTGGATCGACTTTTCGTACTGCGCCACAGCGATCTCCCGGCTGGCGCGCGCCGCGTCGAGGTTCGCCTGGTTGCGGCCGGCATCGAAGATCGGCAGCGTGATCGACGGCGCGAAGGCCCAGGCCTTGGTGCCGCTGTCGAACAGGTTCGAGAACTCGCGGCTCTGCGTGCCGATGGAGGTGGTGAGTGCCACGCGCGGGAAGAAGGCCGCGCGCGCCGCGCCGATGTTGGCGTTGGCGGCGATGAGCTGCTGCTCCGCGGCGCGGATGTCCGGCCGCTCGGTCAGCAGGTCGGAGGGCAGGCCGGCGGGCACGTCGGGCATCGGCTTGACGGCGGCCAGGCCGCCGTCGACGCCCGCGAGCGCCGACGCCGGCACCGGCGCGCCCAGCAGCAGGGCGAGGGCGTTCTCGTCCTGCCGGCGCAGGCGCTGCTGCTGCGCGTAGGTGGCGCGCGCACTTTCGGCCAGCGAGTTGGCGAGCTGGAAATCCAGCTCGGACGACACGCCGTTGTCGAAGCGCAGCTTGGTCAGCTTGAGCGTGTCCTCGCGCGTGGCCAGCGTCTGGCGCGTGATGGCAAGCAGTTCCTCGTCGGCGATCAGCGTCAGCCAGCCGTTCGCGACGTTGGCGATCAGGCTGATCTGCGCCGACTTGCGGGCCTCCTCGGTGGCCAGGTACTGGGCGAGCGCCTGGTCGCGCAGACTGCGCACACGGCCGAAGAAGTCGATCTCCCAGGCCGACACGCCCAGGTTGACCGAGAAGCTCTGCGACACGCTGCCGGCGTCCGGGTTGTAGGCCTGCACGGGGTTGGGGCTCGAGCGCGAACCCGAGGCCGACAGCCCGACCGCCGGGAAGAGCGCAGCGCGCTGGATGCCGAACTGCGCCCGGGCCACCTCGATGTTCTGCACCGTCACCCGCAGGTCGCGGTTGTTGGCCAGCGCGGTCTCGATCAGGCCCGCCAGCCGCGGGTCGGTGAAGAAGTCCTGCCACGGCAGCGTCGCCGCCGCCGGGCCGGGCGGCTGGGCCGGATCACCCGGGAAAGTGGTGGGCACCGGCGCCGCGGGCCGTTCGTAGGTCGGGATCAGCGAGCAGCCGGCGGCCAGCACGGCCGCGGCCAGGGCCACGGGGATCAATCGCATGGTGTTTCGTCGCTCAGTCATGGCGGGTCTCTTCCTGGATACCGGCGGATTCCGCGTGTTTCTTGTTCAGTTCCTGCTGGCGCTTGCTGCCCTTGAACAGGCTGCGCACCACCACGAAGAACACCGGCACGAAGAACACGGCCAGCGCCGTGCCCGTGATCATGCCGCCGATGACGCCGGTGCCGATGGCGCGCTGGCTGGCCGAGCCGGCGCCCGAGGCAATCGCCAGCGGCACCACGCCCAGGCCGAAGGCCAGCGAAGTCATGATGATCGGGCGGAAGCGCAGGTGGGCCGCGGTGAGCGCGGCTTCGATGACGCCCTTGCCCTGCGCCTGCAGGTCCTTCGCGAACTCGATGATCAGGATGGCGTTCTTCGCCGACAGGCCGATGATGGTGATCAGGCCGACCTGGAAGTACACGTCGTTCGAGTAGGCGCGCAGCATCGTCGCGAGCAGCACGCCCAGCACGCCCAGCGGCACCACCAGGATCACCGCCACCGGGATCGACCAGCTCTCGTACAGCGCGGCAAGGCAGAGGAACACCGCCAGGATCGCGAAGCCGTAGAGGATCATGGCCTGCGAGCCGGCGAGCTTCTCCTCGCGCGAGGTGCCGGTCCATTCGAAGCCGAAGCCCGCCGGCAGCTGCGCTGCCAGCTTCTCCATTTCGGCCAGCGCGGCGCCCGAGCTGTGGCCCGGTGCCGGCTCGCCGCTGATGCGCATCGCCGGGTAGCCGTTGTATCGCACGGTCTGCTGCGCGCCCTTGACCCACTTGGTGGAACCGAAGGCCGACAGCGGCACCGGCTGGCCCTGGCTGTTGGTCGCGTTGATGCGCAACAGGTCTTCGGGCTGCATGCGGCCGGGCGCGTCGGCCTGCACCACCACGCGCTGCATGCGGCCGCGGCTCGGGAAGTCGTTCACGTAGCTCGAGCCGAGGGCGGTCGACAGCGCGCTGTTGATGGCGTCGAAGCCCACGCCCAGCGCCTGCGCCTTCTCGCGGTCGATCTCGATCTGCAGCTGCGGCGCGTCTTCCAGGCCGTCGGGGCGGATGCCGGTCAGCACCGGACTCTTCATCGCCATGCCCAGCAGCTGGTTGCGTGCATTGACCAGCGCATCGTGGCCGGCGCCGCTGCGGTCCTGCAGGCGGAACGAGAAGCCGCTGCCGGTGCCCAGCTCGGGGATCGGCGGCGGGCTCAGCGGGTAGATGAACGCATCGCGCACCTGCGACAGGGCGCCGAAGGCGCGGCCGGCGAGGGCCGCCGCCGAGTGCTGTTCGCCCTCGCGCTCGTGCCAGTCCTTCAGCGTCACGAAGGCGATGCCGGCATTCTGGCCCTGGCCCGAGAAGGAGAAGCCCAACACGCCGACGATGCTCTGCACCTCGGGCTGCTTGAGCATGAAGCCCTCGACCTGCTTCATCGCCGCGAGCGTGCGCTCCTGCGTCGCGCCGGGGGGCAATTGCACGTTGACCAGGATGTTGCCCTGGTCCTCCTGCGGAAGGAAGGCGGTCGGGATGCGGGTGTACACCAGCGCCACGGCGGCGATGATGGCCAGGTACACGATCATGTAGCGGCCGGCGCGGCGCAGCAGCCGCGAGACCAGGCCCTCGTAGCCCTTGGCCGTGCGCGAGAAGCGGCGGTTGAACCAGCCGAAGAAGCCGCGCTTCTCGACGTGGTGTCCCGCCTCGACCGGCTTGAGCAGCGTGGCGCACAGCGCCGGCGTGAGCGACAGCGCCATGAAGGCCGAGAAGCCGATCGACGCCACCATCACCACCGAGAACTGGCGATAGATGTTGCCGGTGGAGCCGGCGAAGAAGGCCAGCGGCACGAACACCGAGATCAGCACCACCGTCACGCCGATGATGGCGCCGGAGATCTGCTGCATCGCCTTGCGTGCGGCCTGCAATGGCGGCAGGCCTTCCTCGCTCATGATGCGCTCGACGTTCTCCACCACCACGATGGCGTCGTCCACCACGATGCCGATCACCAGCACCATGCCGAACATGGTGAGCACGTTGATGGAGAAGCCCAGCGCCAGCAGCGTGGCGAAGGTGCCCAGCAGCGCGATCGGCACCACGATGGTCGGGATGATCGTGTAGCGCCAGTTCTGCAGGAACAGGAACATCACGATGAACACCAGCGCCACGGCCTCGAACAGCGTCTTGACCACTTCGGTGATCGAGATCTGCACGAAGCGCGAGCTGTCGTAGGGGATGGAGTACTTCACGCCCTGCGGGAAGTACTTCTGCAGCTCGTCCATCTTGGCGCGCACCAGGCGCGCCGATTCGAGCGCGTTGCCGGTCGGTGCGAGCTGCACACCCAGGCCCACGGCCGGGCTGCCGTTCAGGCGTGCCGAGGTGGCGTAGCTCTGGCCGCCCAGTTCGATGCGGGCCACGTCCTTCAGGCGCACGGAGGAGCCGTCGGTGTTGGTGCGCAGCGAGATGTTGCCGAACTGCTCGACGCTGGACAGCTGCCCGCGCACCACCACCGTGGCCGCGATGCTCTGGCCGGTGACATTCGGCAGGTCGCCGATGGTGCCCGAGGCCACCTGAGCGTTCTGTGCGCGGATGGCCGCCGTGACGTCCGACGGCGAAAGGTTGTAGCCGCGCAGCTTGTCCGGGTCGATCCACACGCGCATCGCGCTTTCGCTGCCGAACAGCTGCACCTGGCCGATGCCCTTGACGCGCTGCAGGTCGGGCTGGATGTAGCGGGCCGCGTAGTCGCCCAGCTCCACCGGCGTGTAGGCCGGGTTGTCGGAGGCGAGCATCGCGAACATGAGGAAGTTGCTGCGGGACTTGTCCACGCGCACGCCCTGCTGCGTCACCACCGACGGCAGCCGCGGCGTGGCGCGCGAGAGGCGGTTCTGCACGTCCACCTGCGCCAGGTCGTCGTTGGTGCCTGTCTCGAAGCTGATGGTCAGCGTGCCGGTGCCGTCGGCCTGCGCGACCGACTCCATGTAGATCATGCCGGGCGTGCCGTTCATCTCGCGCTCGATGACGGCCAGCACGCTGTCTTCCAGCGTCTGGGCCGAGGCGCCCGGGTAGGCGACGTTCACCACGATCGTGGGCGGCGCCACGGGCGGGTACTGCGCGATCGGCAACTGCGTGATCGACACCGCGCCCATCACGATGATGAACAGGGCGATCACCCAGGCGAAGATCGGTCTTTCGATGAAGAACTTGGCCATATCTGCTCGCGGTCCTTACT
>NZ_CABFMN010000143.1 GCF_901875635.1 Xylophilus ampelinus
CCGGTAGACGACGGCCGTGTCCACCGCCACGCCCGTCGCCTCGAGCGTCCGGGCGAGCCAGTCGCGCCCCGCCGGCCGCCCGGCCGCATCGCTGCCGCGCACCCGCAGCACGCGTGCACCCGCGGCCAACTGTCCCTGCACCCGCGCCCACAACGCCTCGGAATCGAAGCGGCCCGCCGCGGTCGACGGCACATCGATGCGCTCCGTCGGCACGCCCGCTTCCACCAGCGCCTGCGCCGTGCCCGGACCGGTGGCCCAGCAACGCGCATTTGCTATCAAATCAATAGCTGCCGGCACCCGTCCGGCGGGCGCTGCAGCCCGATTTCGTTCAAAGAATCCGTCGACGGCCGCTGCGCTCACGAACATCAGGGCCGCATAGGGCCGGGCATCGAGCGGGCCGGCGGGCATGTCGGGGAGCAGCGGCGCGATCTCGATCAGCGGCAGGGCCACGGCCTCGATGCCTTGGGCGTTCAGGGCCTGGACCCACCGGGCCGCTTCGCGCACCGGCCGGGTCACGATCACCCGCCACGGGGTGCCGCTCATGGCCGCCTCAACGGGCGCCCTGCGCCTGCAGCGAAGCCGCCACCCGCGTGCCCAGCGCCTCGGCCTGGGCCAGGTCGCGGACCGGTGCGCCGGCCTGCGCGTGCAGCAGCGGCGCCACCTGTTCGACGTCGCCCCAGGCGGCGGCCAGATGCAGGCCGCCGTCCATGGTCCGCGCATGCGCGGCCAAGGGCATCGAACAGCTGCCGCCCATGGCGCGGCTCACCGCGCGCTCGGCTGCCGTGGCCAGCCAGGTCGGCTGATGTGCAAGGGGCGCCAGGGCGGCGGTCAGCTCGGGGCGGCCGCTGCGGACCTCGATGCCCAGCGCACCCTGCCCGGCGGCCGGCAGCATGGTCGCGGCATCGAAGCACTGGCGGATGCGCGACTCCAGGGCCAGCCGCCTGAGGCCCGCAGCCGCCAGCACGATGGCCGCGTACTGGCCTTCGTCGAGCTTGCGCAGGCGCGTGTCGAGGTTGCCGCGCAGGGGCTCGATGTGCAGGTCCGGCCGCAACGCGCGCAGCAGCACCGTGCGGCGCAGGCTGGACGTGCCGACCACGGCGCCCTGGGGCAAGGCGTCGAGCGAGGCGTATTGTGGCGAGACGAAGGCGTCGCGCGGGTCCTCGCGCTCCAGCACGCAGGCCAGCGCGAAGCCCGGCGGCAGGTCCATCGGCACGTCCTTGAGCGAGTGCACGGCGATGTCGGCACGGCCGTCTTCCAGGGCCGATTCCAGTTCCTTCACGAACAGCCCTTTGCCACCCACCTTGCTCAGCGTGCGGTCGAGGATCTGGTCGCCGGTGGTGGTCATGCCCAGCAGCTCGACCGTGTGGCCCTGTTCTTGCAGGAGGTGACGCACATGCTCGGCCTGCCAGAGGGCGAGGCGGCTTTCGCGCGTGGCGATCACGATGTGGGTCACGGGGCCGTCCGGGTGCTGTTCAGGGGGTCGGGGATGCTAGCATGTTGCATTGCAGCAACGCTGCCCGGCCCGGTCTTTTCCCCACTGCCCCTCAGCCTCAAGGAGCCACGTCGAATGCCCACCGCCCGCAAGAACAACAACAAGAACAGCGCCCCGGCCCAGCCGAAGCGACAGGCGGAGGACCAGCCGCTGATCGAGGACATCCGCCTGCTGGGCCGCATCCTGGGCGACGTGATCCGCGAGCAGGAAGGCAAGGACAGCTACGAGCTGGTCGAGAAGATCCGCACCCTGTCGGTCGCCTTCCGGCGCGACGCCGACCATTCCGCCGACCGGGCGCTGAAGAACCTGCTCAAGGGCCTGTCGGCCGCCGAGACGGTGCGCGTGATCCGCGCCTTCACCTACTTCAGCCACCTGGCCAACCTGGCGGAAGACCGCCACCTGATCCGCCGCCGCACCGATGCCGAACGGGCGGACGATGCCATCGAAGGCAGCCTCGACGTGGCGCTGGCGCGCATCCGCAAGGCCGGCGTCGGCCCCGAGCAGGTGGCCGCCTCGCTGGCGCACAGCTACCTGTCGCCGGTGCTGACCGCTCACCCGACGGAGGTGCAGCGCAAGAGCATCCTCGACGCCGAGCGCGGCATCGCCGCCCTGCTCGCGGCGCGCGACGAGATCCGCGCACGGCAGAAGATGTTCGCCGGGCAGAAGGACGCCCTCACGCCGCGCGAGCTGGCCGACAACGAGGAGCAGATCCGCACCCGCGTCACCCAGCTGTGGCAGACGCGCCTGCTGCGCTTCACCAAGCTCACCGTGGCCGACGAGATCGAGAACGCGCTCTCGTACTACGAGGCAACCTTCCTGCGCGAGATTCCGCGCGTGTACGCCGACCTGGAGAAGGCCCTCGGCCGCGAGGACATCGCCTCCTTCTTCCGCATGGGCCAGTGGATCGGCGGCGACCGCGACGGCAACCCCAACGTGACGGCCGAGACGCTCGACTACGCCCTGCGCCGCCAGTGCGAACTGGCGCTGCGCCACTACCTCACCGAAGTCCACTACCTGGGCGGCGAGCTTTCTTTGTCGGCCGCACTGGTCGACGTCACGCCCGAGATGCAGGCGCTGGCCGAGGCCTCGCCCGACCCCAACGAGCACCGCCACGACGAGCCCTATCGCCGCGCGCTCACGGGCGTGTACGCGCGGCTGGCCGCCACCCTGCGCGACCTGACCGGCGGCGTGGCGGCCCGCCATGCCGTCGCGCCGCAGAACCCCTACCCCACCGCGGAGGCCTTTCTGGCCGACCTGCGCACGCTGGAAGAGTCGCTGCGCGAGAAGCACGGCGCTGCGCTGGTGAACCAGCGCCTGCGTCCGCTGATGCGCGCGGTGGAAGTGTTCGGCTTCCACCTCGCCACCGTCGACCTGCGCCAGAGTTCCGACAAGCACGAGGCGGTGGTCGCCGACCTGCTGAAGATCGCGCGCATCGAGCCCGACTACGCCGCCCTGCCCGAGGACGCCAAGCAGATCCTGCTGGTCAAGCTGCTGGAGGACGCACGCCCGCTGCGCGTGCCCGACGGCGCCTACCAGCCGCTCACCGTGAGCGAGCTGGCCATCTTCTCGCAGGCCCGCACCGCCCATGCCCGCTATGGCCGCGCCGCGATTCGCCACTACATCATCAGCCACACCGAGACGGTGAGCGACCTGCTGGAAGCGCTGCTGCTGCAGAAGGAGGTCGGCCTGATGCGCGGGACGCTGAACGAAGATGCGGTGTGCGACCTCATCGTCGTCCCCCTCTTCGAGACCATCGAGGACCTGCGCAACGCCGCGCCGATCGTGAAGGCCTTCTACGCCCTGCCCGGCATTGACGCGCTGGTGCGCCGCTCGGGCGCCGAGCAGGACGTGATGCTGGGCTACAGCGACAGCAACAAGGACGGCGGCATCTTCACCAGCAACTGGGAGCTGTACCGCGCGGGCATGGCGCTGGTGAAGCTGTTCGACGAGATGAACGCGAACCGGGACGACAAGATTCGACTGCGGATGTTCCATGGCCGCGGCGGCACCGTCGGCCGCGGCGGCGGCCCGAGCTACCAGGCCATCCTGGCGCAGCCGCCGGGCACGGTGCGCGGCCAGCTGCGCCTCACGGAGCAGGGCGAGGTCATCGGCTCCAAGTACGCCAACCGCGAGATCGGCCGGCGCAACCTCGAGACGCTGGTCGCCGCCACGCTCGAAGCCACCTTCCTCGCACCGGCGAAACCGGCGCCGGCCGCCTACATCGCCACCGCCGAGACGCTCTCGCGCGCCAGCATGGCCGCGTACCGCGCCCTGGTGTACGAGACGCCCGGCTTCGTCGACTACTTCTTCGGCTCCACGCCGATCCGCGAGATCGCCGAGCTGAACATCGGCTCGCGCCCGGCCTCGCGCAATCCCAAGCGCAACATCGAGGACCTGCGCGCGGTGCCCTGGAGCTTCAGCTGGGGCCAGTGCCGCCTCACGCTCAACGGCTGGTACGGCTTCGGCAGCGCCGTCGCGGGCTTCCTCGACGGTGCGGACGTCAAGGCATCGGCCACCGAACGCAAGGAACGCATCGCCCTGCTGCAGCGCATGTACGCGCAGTGGCCCTTCTTCCGCACGCTGCTGTCGAACATGGACATGGTGCTCGCCAAGAGCGACCTGCAGCTGGCCACGCGCTATGCCGAGCTGGTGGCCGACCGCAAGCTGCGCCAGAAGGTCTTCGGCATGATCGACGCCGAGTGGCACCGCACCTCCGACGCCCTCACGCTCATCACCGGCGCCAGGCAGCGGCTGGAAGGCAACGCCGAGATGCAGCGCTCGGTGCGCCACCGCTTCCCCTACATCGACCCGCTGCACCACCTGCAGGTCGAGCTGATGCGGCGCTTTCGCGCCGGCGAGGGCGGCGACCGCGTGCAGCGCGGCATCCACCTGTCGATCAACGGCGTGGCGGCGGGGCTGCGCAACACGGGCTGAGGGTACGTTTTTTCAAGCCGAATCGGCCTGCAGCGCCCGCACCACGGGCGTCTGCAGCTATCTTTTTCATAGCATCTCGCGCCGCGGGACTTCCGCCCACAGGGCGCGTCAGGCCAGCGGCGCGTCCGTCGAGCGGGTCAGCGATTCCCACTGCGTGAGCTGCGCCTGCAGGTCCGCAAGGTGGTCGCGCACCAGGCCCAGCGCATCGCTCCCGAGCACGAGGTGCGCGGGCGGCTTCCCCGCGGCCGTGGCGATGTGCAGCATCGCGGCGGCCGCCTTGGCGGGATCGCCGAGTTGCCTGCCGCTGACCGCCTGGCGCCGCGCACGCACCGGGTCGAACACGGCGTCGTAGTCGCCGATGCTGCGCGGCGTGCGCACCATCGAACGGCCTGCCCAGTCGGTGCGAAAGGACCCGGGCGCCACCGCGGTCACATCGATGCCGAACCCTTCGACCTCCTTGCCCAGCGCTTCGGAAATGCCTTCGAGCGCGAACTTGCTGCCGCAGTAGTACGCGATGCCGGGCATAGTGATGAAGCCGCCCATCGAGGTGATGTTGAGGATGCGCCCACGGCGGCGGACGCGCATGAAGGGCAGGAAGGCCTTGATGACCGCCACCGCGCCGAACACGTTGACCTCGAACTGCCGCCGCATGTCCTCCAGCGGGCTTTCCTCCAGGATGCCTTCGTGCCCGTAGCCGGCGTTGTTGACCAGCACATCCACCGGGCCGACCGTCGCTTCGACTTCGCGCGCCACCGCCAGCACCGCCGGGTGGTCGGTGACGTCGAGCTGGCGGGCAAAGGCCCGGCCCGGCTGCAGCGCCTCGAAGGCCGAGGCGGACTCCCTGCTTCGCGCGGTGCCGACGACGCGGTGGCCGGCCGCCAAGGCCGCCGAAGCCAGGGCTTGCCCAAAGCCACTGCTGATGCCGGTGATGAAGAAGGTCTTGGGAGAGGAGTCGCTCATGGGATTTCCGCAGGGATGAAGCGGGCAGATGCTAGGGACCGCCGCGGATCGCGAAAATGGCGCAGACTCCGCGGTCATTGCCTTTTCCTCTGTTTCCCGATGAACGAGCGACATCGACGCCGTATGGCGCAACTGCTCTCGGCACTGGCCGTCGACGAGGGCTACACCCTGAGCCCGCTGCCCGGCGTGCGCTGGCTGCGCAGCAACCGCCCCCTGGGCGTCACGCCGGTGCTGTACGAACCCGGCATCGTCATCGTCTGCCAGGGCCGCAAGCGCGGCTGGCTCGGCGACGAGGAATTCGTCTACGACGAGCAGCAGGTGCTGGCGGTGGCCGTGCCGGTGCCCTTCACGATGCAGACCGAGGCGAGCGCGGAGCGGCCGCTGCTGGCGATCTACCTGCGCCTGGACTTGTCGCTGGCGAGCGAGATCGCGGCCTCGATCGCCGCACACCGGCCGCCCACCGCACAGGTCCGGCCGCAGGGGCTGCTGTCCTCGCCGATGGACGAGGCCCTGTCGGACGCGGTGCTGCGCTTCCTCGAGGCCATGGGCCGCCCGCTGGAAGCGCAGGTGCTCGGACCGGCCCTCCTGCGCGAGCTCTACTTCCGCGTGTTGAACGGCGAGCAGGGCGACACGCTGCGTGCCGCCCTGGCGGCGCAGGGCCGTTTCGGCCAGATCGGGCGCGCCATCCAGCGCATCCACCGCGACCATGCAAGCGCGCTGACGGTCGCCATGCTGTCGCGCGATGCGGGCCTGGGCGCCGCAGCCTTCCACCATCACTTCAAGGCGGTGACGCGCGCATCACCGATGCAGTACCTGAAGTCGATTCGGCTGCACCAGGCCCGTCTCCTGATGATGCGGCGCGGGATGACGGCCGCCGCAGCGGCCTCGGCGGTGGGCTATGAAAGCGCCTCGCAGTTCAGCCGCGAGTTCAAGCGCGTGTTCGGCCTGCCGCCGCTGGCGGAAGTGCAGCGCATGAAACAGGGCTTCGCGCGGCCCGCACAGCCCGAAGGCGACTACGTGAGCTCGCACTAGCCGCACCCACGTCGTCCATCGCTCAATCGCCCAGCAGCTCCCCAATGGGCTGCAGATCCTCCACCCGGTCGCAGACGGCCTTCACGACCATCATGATGGGGATGCCCAGCAGCAGCCCCCACACGCCCCACAGCCAGCCCCAGAAGATCACGCCCACGAACACGGCCACCGGGTTCATGCGCGAGGTGCGGCTGGTGAGCCAGGGCACGAGCAGGTTGCCCACCAGCGTGTGGATGAGCAGCGAACTGCCGCCCACCAGCAGCGCCATCTCGATGCTGCTGAACTGCAGGAAGGCCACCAGCCCGGCCGCCGCCAGCATGATGACCGAGCCCACGTAGGGAATGAGGTTGGTCACGCCGGCCAGGATGCCCCACACCGCCGCGTTTTGCAGCCCGATGGCCCAGAAGGTCAGGCCGGTCGCCAGGCCGACGATCGCGCTCGACAGGATCTGCACCAGCAGGTAGCGCTGGATGTGGCCGGTGATGTCGTCCAGCACGTGCACGGTGATGCGTTTCTTCTGCAGGCTGGGGCCGGCCATCTTCACCAGCTTGCGGCGGAAGGTGTCGCCCGCGCACAGCGCGAAGAAGGTGAGGAAGGCCACCAGCGTGAGCTGGCTGGCGGCGCCGAGCACGCCGACGGTGCCGGTCCACACGTAGTCGCGCACGTTGAAGGGCGGGCGCTCGACGATCACGCGCTGCACGCCACGGCGCTGCACGGGCGCCGGCGCGGCGTTGTCCTGCGCGGCGCGCTCGAGTTGGGCAGCGGCCGCCTGCACGGTGTCGAGCGGCCCGGCCTTGGCGGTCTTGGCCCGCATGGCAGCGCGCAGCTTCTGCGCCGCGACCGGCAGCGAATCGATGAGCTGGCCGGCACTGTCGGACAGCGAATAGCCCGTCCACCCCAGCCCGCCGCCCAGCCCCAACAGCAGCACCATGGCAGCCAGCCAGCGGGGGATGTGCATGCGCACCATCGCGTTCACGACGGGCGACAGGGCGTAGACGAGGATCAGGCTGAGCATCAGCGGCACGAACACGGCCGCGGCCCAGCGCAGGGTGAACACGCAGGCCAGCACCGCCAGCAGCACCAGCGAGGCGCTGCGCACGTCCACCGGCATGTGCAGCAGCACGCGCGGCTGTTCGGACGGCATGGTGGCCACGGGTGCCTCGCCCGGCGGCTGCGCGGCGCGCTCGCGCTCCACCTGCGCGATCACCTCGTCCGCCTCGCGCTCGGCCTCGGGCGAGGCGAGCGGAGGCGCGGGCGGCTCGCTGGGGTTCATGGCACGGCCTTGAGCGCTTCGCGCACCGCGGTGAGCATGCGACGCGAGACGACGATCACCTCCGGCACGCCCGCGAGCTTGACGGCCCAGCCCTCGACGTCCTCGCCATCGTCGTAGCGCTCGAGCGAGCGGATGGCCGTGCGCGCCACCAGCGCATTGCGGTGCGCGCGCACGAAACGGTCGGGGTAGCGCTCCTCGAGCTCGCCCAAAGTGCCATCCATGATCAGCGTGCGGGTGGCGGTACGCACCGTGATGTACTTGAGCTCCGACTTGAAGTACACGACTTCCGTCAGCGGGATGCGCTCGGCCCGGCCGCGGTCCTGGATGAGCAGGCTTTCGACCGGCGCGTCCGCCTGTTCGGCGCGCCGCTCCTTCAGGTAGCGCTCGGCCTTGGCCAACGCCTGTTGCAGCCGCTCGGCGCGCACGGGCTTGGTGAGGTAGTCGACGGCGTCGAGCTCGAAGGCCGTCACGGCGTGGTTGGCGTGCGCGGTGACGAACACCACCGCCAGCGGGTCGGCCCGCCCGCGCAGCACGCGCGCCAGCTCCACGCCGTCGATGCCGGGCATGTGGATGTCCAGCAGCACCACGTCGAAGGGTTGGCTGTCCAGCAGGCGCAGCGCCTCGGCGCCGTGTTCCGCCTCGCCGCTGACGAGTGCCGCCGGCGACTGGCAATCGCCCAGCAGGGTGCGCAGGCGCGAACGGGCGAGCTGCTCGTCGTCGACGATCAGGGTGCGCAGCGCTGGCGCGGCGGGGCGGCGCTCGGGCGCCAGGGTCGGTGTCTCGAGAGCGTTCTTCGTCATGGTTCAGCGGGAATGTCGATGCGCACGCGGTAGTGGTCCTGGTCGACCCCGGCGCGAAAGCTGGCCTGCATGTCGTGCAGCAGGCGCAGCCGGTCGCGCACGTTCGCCAGCGCGATGCCGTGCCCGCGTGGCAGCGGCTGGTCGGCCCACAACAGCGGCGGCAGGCTGTTGACCACCTCGATGACCACCTTGCTGCCGCGACGCTCGGTGCGGATGCGCAGCTTTGCGCCCTGCGGGCTGGGCTCCACGCCATGCTTGACCGCGTTTTCCACCAAAGGCTGCAGCAGCAGCTTGGGCAGGCGCGCGTCGTTGGCCGCCGGGTCGATGGCCCAACGCACACGCAGCCGCTCGCCGAAACGGATCTGCTCGATGGCCAGGTAGCGCTGCGCCAGCGCGATCTCGTCGCCCAGCGTCACCGATTCGTCGGGGTCGGCCAGCGCCGAACGGAACAGCTCGCTCAGGTCTTCGAGCATGGCCTCGGCCTTGGCGGGCTCCTCGCGCACCAGGGCGATGGCGCTGTTGAGCGTGTTGAAGAGGAAGTGCGGGCGGATGCGCTGCTGCAGTTCTTCCAGCCGCGCCGTCGTGGCGGCAGGCGTCTCGCCGCTGGCGCGCAGCACCATGGCCACCATCACCATGGCGGCGAACGCCGCGCCCGTCAGCCCACTCGCCAGCCACGGCGCCGCCACCATCACGCCGGTCAGGCGCAGCAGGCCGCAGCCGTACAGGCCGGCCAGCGCACCGATGGCCGCGCCCACCGCGTATTGCACCCGCAGCGGCCAGCGCGCCAGCAGCTTCTTCACGGCGCAGATCAGCACCAGCCACAGCAGCGTGCCGGGCAAGGCGCCGCCGGTCACCGTGGCCGCCAGCGTCAGCCAGTCGGCCGGGCCCGCGGCCACGAAGAGCGTGGCCAGCGCCACCGCGGCCTCCACCGCCAGCACCGTGCGCAGCACCACGCCGATGCGGCAGGCGTCGAAGCGGGGTTTCGCGCGGGCCGGCGACGAGGACGAGGCTGCCACCGCCGGCTCCAGCGGCGCCGGCATCGTCGTGTCGCCCGGGCCCCAGGGCGTGGCTTCGGCGCCCACCGGCCCGGAGGCCGTGGCGCCGGAGGGCCGGGCACTTCTGTCCGAGCCAGGGGGCGTCGATAAAATCGATGGGTTGCGCATCGCTTGCGACACGTTGGAAGGGCAGCGGGCCATTATTGCTGCTGTTCCCGACCGCCCTGCCCCCGGCCCGCCCCACCTGCACACCCTGCCCATGACCCAGAACCAACTCGACAAGAAATCCGAAGCCTGGTCGGCCCTCTTCTCCGAACCGATGAGCGAGCTGGTGCAGCGCTACACCTCGAGTGTGTTCTTCGACAAGCGTCTGTGGCAGGCCGACATCGAGGGTTCGCTGGCGCATGCCGGCATGCTGGCGGCGCAGAAGATCATCGGCGCGCAGGACCTCGCCGATATCCAGCGTGGGATGGCGCAGATCCAGGCCGAGATCGAGGCCGGCAGCTTCGAATGGAAGCTGGCGCTGGAAGACGTGCACCTGAACATCGAGGCGCGCCTCACGCAGCTGGTGGGCGACGCGGGCAAGCGCCTGCACACTGGCCGCAGCCGCAACGACCAGGTCGCCACCGACGTGCGCCTGTGGCTGCGCGGCGAGATCGACCTGATCGCCGGCCTGCTCGCCGACCTGCAGAAGGCGCTGCTCACGATCGCCGAAGCCAACGTCGAGGTCATCCTGCCCGGCTTCACCCACCTGCAGGTGGCGCAGCCGGTGAGTTTCGGTCACCACATGCTGGCCTACGTGGAGATGTTCGCGCGCGACGCCGAACGCCTGGGCGACGTGCGCAAGCGCGTCAACCGCCTGCCGCTGGGCGCCGCCGCGCTGGCCGGCACCAGCTACCCGCTGGATCGCGAGATGGTCGCCACGACGCTGGGCATGGAGGGTGTGTGCCAGAACAGCCTGGACGCCGTGAGCGACCGCGACTTCGCCATCGAGTTCACGGCCGCGGCCAGCCTGTGCATGGTGCACATCAGCCGCTTCAGCGAGGAGCTGATCCTGTGGATGAGCCAGAACTTCGGCTTCATCCAGATCGCCGACCGCTTCACGACCGGCAGTTCGATCATGCCGCAGAAGAAGAACCCCGACGTGCCCGAACTGGCCCGCGGCAAGACGGGCCGCGTAGTCGGCCACCTGATGGGTCTCATCACCCTGATGAAGGGCCAGCCCCTGGCCTACAACAAGGACAACCAGGAAGACAAGGAGCCTCTCTTCGACACCGTCGACACGCTCAAGGACACGCTGCGCATCTTCGCGGAGATGGTGGGTGGCATCACGGTGAAGAAGGAGGCGATGGAGGCCGCCGCGCTCAAGGGCTATGCCACCGCCACCGACCTGGCCGACTATCTGGTGAAGAAGGGCCTGCCCTTCCGCGACGCGCACGAAACCGTGGCTCACGCGGTGAAGGCCGCCATCTCGCACAGCGTGGACCTGTCGGAGCTGCCGCTCACGGTGCTGCAAGGCTTCAACCCCGCCATCGAGAAGGACGTGTACGACGTGCTGAGCCTGCGCGGCTCGCTCAACGCCCGCAACACGCTGGGCGGCACGGCGCCGGCGCAGGTCAAGGCGCAGATCGAGCGGCACCGGACGCGGCTGGGCTGAACGCTCGAAAAGCGGACTCCCATATGCGAAGGACGCGAAGGTTTCGCGAAGAACGCGAAAGCTTTTGAAGATGTCTTCTTTGCGTCCTTCGCGTGACTTTCGCGCCCGTCGCGTACGGAGCCCGGATTCAGGGAAAATCGGCCCGCAGCGCCCGCCCCGCCTGCGCCAGCAGCTACAAAAACAATAGCAACCGGCCGCGCTCATGTTCTACGCCATCCCGCTGGAGAACCGCCCCACCTGGCGCAACCCGCCGTGGATGACGGTGCTGCTGATCCTGGTGAACATGGCCGTCTGGTGGGGGCCGCAGCGCAGCGAGAACAAGGCCGAAGAACGCGCGGCGATCTTCTACGCGAAGAGCGCGCTGCCGGCGATCGAACTGCCGGCGTACCTGAACTGGCTGGACGAAACCGGCGCCAAGCACGCCAAGCAGGCGCGCCGCGCCTACGCCCGCAAGCAGTACGCCGACCTGGCCGAGGCCATGAACCAGGCCACGCCCTTTCTCGCGAAGCTGCGCGCCGACGAGGTGATCACGCCCGCCGACCGCCGCTACGACGCCTGGAAGGCCGCGCGCACCGAGTACGACGCGATGCTGCCCAGGCCCTTCACCGCACGCTGGGCGCAGGACCACAACCCCGGCGCCGAATGGCGTCCCGTCACCTGGCTCACCTCGGCCTTCCTGCACGGCAGCACCGGGCACCTGCTGGGCAACATGCTCTTCCTCTTCCTGTTCGGCTGCTCGGTCGAACTGGCGCTGGGTCGCACGACCTACCTCGCCTTCTACCTGCTGGGCGCCATCGGCGCGTCGGCGATGGCTACCTGGGCCTATGCGGGCCAGGGCGGGCTCGGGCTCGGCGCCTCGGGCGCGGTGTCGGCGCTGATGGGCATGTACGCGATGCTCTACCGCATGCGGCGCATCCGCTTCTTCTACCAGTTCCTCGTCTACTTCAACTACGTCACCGCGCCAGCCTTGCTGCTGCTGCCGGCCTGGATCGCCAACGAGTTGCTGCAACACTGGCTGGGCGGCCGCGGCATCGCCTACATGGCGCACCTGGGCGGGCTGCTCACGGGCGCGGCGCTGATGGGGCTGGCCCTGGCGGTGCGACGCATCGAGGCGCCCACGTCTGCCGCCGCGCCGGCCGAGGCCGACGACGGCCACGCGGCCCAGGTGGCGCTGGCCCGCAAGCTCACGGGCGAACTGCAGTTCGAGCGCGCCGCCTCGGCATGGAAGGCCGCCGCGAAGCTGCGCCCCCGCGATGCCGATACGCTGCGCCAGTGGTTCAACCTCGCCAAGCTGTGGCCGGCTGGCGAGGATTTCCACCGCTGCGCCCGTCTCGTGTTCGCGCTGCCGGGCAAGGACGACGCTACGCTGGCGCTGCAGCACGCCAGCTACCGCATCTACCTCGACATCGCCAAGCCCGGCGCGCGGCTGCAGGCCGACGACATGGTGCGCCTGGCGCGCCGCTTCACCCGCGCACGCGAACTCACCGATGCCGAACGCCTGTGCCAGGCGCTGCTGCGTACCGCGCCCGAGCATCCGCGCCTGGCCGAGACGCTGTGCCTGTGCGTCACCGGCCTGCTGCAGGCCGGCGAGCGGCAGCGCGCGCGTGCCTGGCTGCCCGAGCTGATGAAGCGCGCGCCGGGCGAGCCGGTCACGCGGCTGCTCGCGCAGGCCTGACGGACCCGCTCAGAAGGTGTGAATGAATCCGGCGTGGCCGAGGGGGCTGCGCCAGCGTGCCCCATCAAGGCGCAAAGCGCAGCCGTAGCAGGGGCTACGGCGAGCGTTTGCAGAGACTAGGGGGTGCGTTGGCGCGGGACGAGCGGGCATGTCGGGTTCGTTCACACCTTCTCAGGCGGCGCGCGCGGGCAGGATGGCGCCGAGCTCGCTGCGCAGTGCCCGCACCTGCAGAAGGCGCCGACCAGGAAGGCCACGAACAGCCCGCCGACGATCTTCTGCAGCAGCGGATCGTCCGGCCCTGAGAACCTGGGCGCGCCCTGCGGTGGATTGCCCAGTTCAGGCGCAGGCAGCGGCCAGGGCCCTGGCAACGCGCGACGCGCTGTCGCGGCCCAGCGCGGCGGAGATGAAGGCGCCCGCCTCGGCCAGTCGGGGCAGGTCGATGCCCGTCGCGTAGCCCATGCCGTTCAGCAGGTACACGACGTCCTCGGTCGCGACGTTGCCCGACGCGCCGGCGGCATAGGGACAGCCGCCCAGGCCCGACACTGAGCTGTCGAAGGTGCGCAGCCCCATCTCCAGCGACGCGGCGATGTTGGCGATCGCCATGCCGTAGGTGTCGTGGTAGTGGCCGGCCAGCGCCGACGCCGGGATCTGCTGCAGGCAGGCCTCGAGCATGCGGCGCGCGGCGTCGGGCGTGCCGCGGCCGATGGTGTCGCCCAGCGAGATCTCGTGGCAGCCCATCTCGCGCAGCTGAATCGCCACGCGCGCCACCTGCGCCGGCGCCACCGCGCCTTCGTAAGGGCAGCCCAGCACGCACGACACGTAGCCGCGCAGCTTCACGCCGGCCGCCAGCGCCGCCTCGGCCACGCTGCGGAAGCGCTCCAGGCTTTCGGCAATGGAGCAGTTGATGTTCTTCTGCGAAAAGGCCTCGGACGCGGCGCCGAACACCGCGACCTCCTCGCAGCCGGCGGCCAGCGCGGCCTCCAGCCCTTTCAGATTCGGCGTGAGCGCGCTGTAGTGCACGCCGGGCGCGCGCGGCACCGCCGCCATGACCTCCGCGCTACCCGCCATCTGCGGCACCCACCGGGGCGACACGAAGGACGCCGCCTCGATGTGGGTGACGCCGGCAGCCACCAGCCGCTCGATCAGCGCCACCCGGGTCGCCACGTCGACCGGCTGATTCTCGTTCTGCAGCCCGTCGCGCGGGCCGACCTCGACGATCCGGACCCGCTCCTGCGTCGCCGCGCTCATCCGAAGATCTTCAGCAGCGCCGGCACCGACAGCACGGCCGTGTAGTAGCCCATGAACTGCACGCCGGTGTTGAAGCCCAGGATGCGCGACAGCAGCCCGCCGACCAGGCCCATGGTCATGATGACCAGCAGGCCGAGGAACTGCCCTTCCCACACGCTGATGACGAAGATCAGGCCGATGAAGGTGGCGATGATGGCTTCGTGGCTCACCTTGCGCGACACGAAGAGCGCCGCGCGGCGCGCGAAGTTCATCGCGAAGGGGTACGACACCACCGCCGCCAGCAGCACGGCCAGCATGCCATAGCCGAGGAACTCCCAGTGGTTCAGCAGGTTGTGCAGGTTGTGCGTCTGGCCCGTGGCCGCATCCACCGTGAAGCGCGGCGGCGCGTTGAACAGCGGCGCAGCCGGCCCCGCGGCCACCGGGCTGAGCGGCAGGCCGAAGGCGATCAGCGGAATCAGCGCCTCGGCGATGTAAGTCGCCTCGGTCACGCCGTTGCGCGCGGCCAGCACCGTGGTGAGGCGGTGGTAGGCATGCTTGATGCGCGAGCCGACCAGTTCGCCCAGCACCACGGTCATGGCGACCGGGCTGAACACGAAGGTCGCGCTCGAGATGGTCGCCGTCGCCAGCGTCCACTGCGTCTGCTTGCGGTCCAGCACCTTCAGCGGGTTGGGGAAGTAGCCCGACCAGCCCTTGACGTCCGGCGCGAGCTGGAAGGTGCGCGGCTGGTCGCGCTTCATGCGGCCGCGGTCGGCCGGCGAGATGACCGAGAACAGGTCCGCCACCAGCGGGCCGATGGCGATGCCCAGGAAGTAGCTCACGCTGAGCTTGACGTTGTACTTCGCCGTCAGCGTCTGCAGCGCGATGATGAGCACCACGAAGGGCAGCAGCAGCGCCACCGACGCCCAGCGGCCGGGCGAGAAGTACGCGATCAGCACCGCCGCGGCCAGGAAGATCCACGGCGCGGCCTTGGTGATGGTGGGTCCGAAGGGCGCGAGCATCACCGCGAACAGCACGGCCAGCGGCACGGCGATGAAGGCCGCCACGATGGCGCCCGAGATCATCTTGCGCAGCGCGATGTGCGGCACGCCCAGCTTGCGCAGCGCGTTGGCGTCCTGCAGCAGCGGCGTGGCCAGCGTGTCGCCGGGAATGCCCAGCAGCGCGGTGGGCACGGCGTGGGTCATGTGCTTGGCCACGGCGCCGGCCAGGAAGAAGGTGAACACGCCCGCGGGCGGCACGCCCAGCAGCACCACGAGCAGCGTCAGCGGTGCCAGCGTGGTCGTCTCGTCGGTGCCCGACACGAGGCCGATGGCGGCGAAGACGATGGCGCCGATGAGGCCCATGAGCCCCGCGACCCAGATCTGATGGAGGAGTTCGGCGCTCATGACGCGGCTTTCTTGTTCGTTGCTTTGGACGGGTCGTACTGCGCGAAGAGCTCGTAGATCTCGAGCTCCTTCATCTCCTGCACCACCACGGGCGGCAGGTCGGCGATGTTGCCGAGGCCGCCATGTTCTTCGGCCAGCTCGGCCACCACCTGCTCGCGCCAGGCCGGGTCGCTCGCCGCGCCTTCGACCACGTCGCGCTTGGGCTGGAAGATGAAGGCGCAGATCACGCCCGAGAGCACGCAGCCGGCCAGCCCGGCGAGCATGGCGTAGGCACGCGCCAGCTCGGGGCTGCTCACATGCGCGACGAGGATGCGGCTGGCGATCAGGAAGCCGGTCAGGCTGATGCCGATGCCGATCACGATGGCCCAGGCCAGGTGCCGCGTGTCGGCGGTGTCGCCCCAGACCTCGACGAGTTGCCGAGGCGGCGATGCAGAGTCACTTCTCATGGTGCTGTCTCCGGTGGTTGGAAGGGCCCGCCCTCGTCGGGTCCCGGGGAATGCGGCCGGCACGCTGCGGCGCAGCGTGCCGGCCACGCGCTCACTGGCGGCGCAGCGCCTCCAGCAGCGCGACGGCGCGGTCGGTGCGCACGTCGTGCTCAGCGGCCATCTGTCTGGCGACGGCGTCGATCTCGTCGCCCGTGGCGCCGGCCACCAGCGCGATGTTGCGGGCATGCAGCGCCATGTGCCCACGCTGGATGCCTTCGGTGGCCAACGCGCGCAGCGCGCCGAGGTTCTGCGCCAGGCCCACGGCCACGGCCACTTCGCCCAGTTCCTGCGCGGTCTTCACGCCCATGATCTTCAGGGACAGCTGGGCCAGCGGGTGCGTCTTGGTGGCGCCGCCGACCAGGCCCACGGGCATCGGCATCTCGATCGTGCCGACCAGCGCGCCGGCCGTGTCCTTCTCCCAGGTGGTGAGCGAGGTGTAGCGGCCGCTGCGGCAGGCCCAGGCGTGGGCGCCGGCCTCGACCGCGCGCCAGTCGTTGCCCGTGGCCACGATCACCGGGTCGATGCCGTTCATGATCCCCTTGTTGTGCGTCGCCGCGCGGTAGGGGTCCACGGCCGCGAAGGTGTAGGCATCGAGCACACCCTCGACGATCTCCTCGCCGCTGCGCTCCTTGGTCTTGAGCGTCCCGGGCGTCAGGAGCACGCGGGCGCGTGCCAGGCGCAGGTCGGCCAGGTTCGACAGGATGCGCAGGCGCACCTGCCCCCCCGTGAGCTTCTCCACCAGCGGCGAGACCGACTCGGCCATGGTGTTGACGGTGTTGGCACCCATGGCGTCGCGCACGTCCACGATCAGGTGCATCACCACCATCGCGCCGCGCGGCGTGTCGGGGAAGACGTGGACCTCGATGTCGCGGCAGCCGCCGCCCAGGCCGATGAGCACCTTGTCGCGGCTGTTGGCCACCGACAGGATCTCCTCGCGGTGCTTGAGCAGCGCGATGCGCGCGCCGTAGGGGTCGGTCACGCCGAGCACCTGCACCTGGGCCCGCATGATGGGGCCGGTGCTGGAAGTCTCGAAGCCGCCACCCTCGCGGGCCAGCTTGGCCATGAAGGAGGCAGCCGCCACGATGGAAGGCTCTTCCACCGCCATCGGCACGAGCACGTCACGGCCGTTGACCTGGAAGTTGCCGGCCACGCCGAAGGGCAGCTCGAAGGTGCCGACGACGTTCTCGATCATGCCGTCGGCACGCGCCACCGGCAGCGCGCCGGGCTGGGCGAGCAGGGCCTTTTCTTCGGCGGTGAGCGCCACGGCGTCGGCGATGTGGTCCAGGCGCTGGGCGGGCGTGAGGGCGCGGAAATTGGGCAGGCGCGAATCGGCCATGGCAGTCACTCTCTCTTGGGCAATCGGGTTGGAACGGCCGCGACTGTAGGCGCCCTGTACCAGTCCTCATAGGTACAGTTGGCGGGGACAGTTCCGCCCGTGACCTGCGGTTTCGCTCCGCTGTGTCATAGTGAAAACCATGACAGAAGCGCCACGCCCTGCCCCCTCGGCCCGACCGGCCTCGCGTACCGTCCGGCTGGCCGACACCATCGAGCGGCAGATCGCCGACGGTGCATACCGTGCGGGCGACAAGCTGCCCTCGCTGCGCGAGCTGGCGGAGCTGCACCGCTACGCGAAGAACACGGTGGTCGCGGCCTTCGAGCTGCTGGTGGCTCGCGGGCTGGTCGAGCCGCGCCGCGGCTCCGGCTACTACGTGCTGGAGCGCGCGGCGCCGCCCGCGCCGGCCGAGGAAGAGCGCGGCAGCCTGGGGCGCGCGATGGACATCGTGTGGCTGATGCGCGAGCAGCTCAAGACACGGCCCGACGCGCTGGCCGTGGGCGACGGCTATCCGCCCGTCGAGTGGCTGGCCGACGTGCGGCTGGACAAGTTCCACCACAAGGTCGTGCGCACCGGCCTGGGCGCCCTTTTCCGCTACGGCAGCCGCTATGGCTATGCGCCACTGCGCGAGCACATCGTGCGCAAGCTGGCCGACATCGGCGTCGGCGCCGAACCCGCACAGGTGGTGCTGACGCAGGGCGCGAACGAGGCGATGGACCTGGTCATCCGCTACTTCGTGCCGCCCGGCGGCAAGGTGCTGGTGGACGACCCCGGCTACTACCCGCTGTTCGGCAAGCTCAAAGTCGCGAGCGCCGAAGTGTTCGGCGTGCCCCGCGGCCCCGACGGGCCCGACCTGGAGGCGCTGGAGCAGTTGCTGATCGTGCATCGGCCGCGCCTGTTCTTCACGCAGTCGGTGGCGCACAACCCGACCGGCTCGGACCTGTCGGCCGCCAAGGCCTTCAAGGTGCTGCAGCTGGCGCAGAAGTACAACCTGCTGATCGTCGAGGACGACCCGCTGGCCGACTTCAAGCCGATGGCATCCACGCGCCTGGCGGCGCTGGACCAGCTGGAGCGCACGATCTACATCGGCAGCTTCTCCAAGTCCTTCTCGGCCGCGCTGCGCGTGGGCTTCATCGCCTGCGGCGCCGACCTGGCCAGCGACCTGGCCGACCTGAAGGCACTGCTGCACGTGAGCAGCTCCGAGTACTGCGAGCGCACCGTGGACGTGATGCTCGCCGAGGGCCACTACCAGCGCCACCTCACGCGGCTGCGCGCCCGGCTCGAGGAGGCCACCGCCGGGGCGATGCGGCTGTTCGATTCGGTGGGTGCCGAGATCTATGCGCGCAACGCCCAGTCGCTCTACCTGTGGGCCGCGCTGCCCGGCGTGGAGGATTCGATGGCCTTCGCGCAGGAGCTGCTGGCGTAGAACATCGTGCTGGCGCCGGGCCGCATCTTCACCGTCGATTCGGCACCCTCGCGCTGGGCCCGCTTCAACGTCGGCGCTGTGGCGGCGCTGCGTTTCGCACGCGCGCTGCGCCAGGCATTGCGGCGCGCCTGAGCCGCGGTCAGGCCTGCGCAGGCGCAGCGGGACCGGGGGGCGATGCGCTGACGACGACGTCGCGCAGCAGCCATTGCACCTCGCGCGTCTGCTCGCTGTCGGGGAACTTGCGCTCCAACTGCTGCAGGATCGGCAGCGCCATCTTGGGCCGGCCCAGGCCCTGGGCCAGCGCGCGCGCGGCCAGCTCATAGACCTGCGGCACCAGCGCATCGCCCTTGAAGCGGCGGTCGAAGCCGTTGACCAGGCGCAGTGCCTCCTTGGCGTCGCCGCCCTGCCAGGCGTGGCGCGCCAGCGCGAAGGTGCTGGCGCTGCCCTCGGGCACGAAGGCCTCGTCCTTGCCGCGGCAGGCCTGGTAGACGCGCAGCGCCTCCGAGGTCTGGCCCTGCGACACCAGTTGCTCGATGAAGCGCCGGCCATGATCGAGCAGGGTGGGCGTCTTGTCGGCCAACAGCAGCACGCGGTGGTAGCGGCGCTGCGCGGGCAGCGAGTGCGGGTCGGTGCGCTGTGCCTCGTAGGCGGCGCCCAGCGCGGCGGTGATGTCGCCCGCGGCCACCAAGCGAGAGACTTCCTTGTCGGCCTCGCGCTCCATGTGCTGCTCGGGCGTGAGCTGCGGGCGCCCGGCGTCGGCCTCTCCGCCCGGCAGCAGTTCGACGCCGAAGGCCCGGTGGTGCTGGTAGATCACGTAGCCCAGCAGGCTGAACATCACCCAGCTGAAGTACACCACCACGAAGGTCAGCAGCGGCAGCGCGACGGTACTGCCGATCTTCGTGATGACGAACACCGCCCCCACGCCCATGCCGCCGTTGAGCAGGTACAGGAAGAAGAAGAGCAGCAGGTAAGGCCAGCCGACCACCGCCATCGTGTCCCACAGCCGCGCCGGATTCAGCGCCGCGAAGCCGCTGCCCGACAGCAGCAGCACGATCATGGTGGCCGGCATCACCAGCGACACCACGCCGGTCGCCACCAGGCCCAGCGCCTCGCCGAACATGCGCTGCACGAGGGCCGCGACGAAGCCCTGGGCCAGCAGCACGAAGAACAGCTTCCACGGCAGCGCCGTGACGTCCTCCTCCATGCGGTGCGGGTAGTCCGCCGAGCGGAACATGCCGTGCGCGCCCAGCGCCATCACCTTGAAGCCGTAGCGGCTGATGGCCAGCAGCAGGCCGATGACCACCACCACGCCGGCCAGCGGCAGGCTGATGGCCCGGCCGAGCGGAAACACCAACAGGCTGCTGGCCGCCAGCAAGGCCGCGTAGAACAGCGGCCGCATCTGCAGCGGGAAGCCGAAGAAGGTGTTGAGCCGGTGCCAGAAGGGTGCGGGCGCCGGCAGGCTTTCGTCATCGTCGTCGCGGCTCACGGTGGACATGCGGACTCTCCTGGCGATGCGCCCTCTTCTCCAAACCACACTGGCCGGCGGTGCGTGCCGCAGGGCCAGTTCCTCAGCTGTCTTGGGCGATGAGTATAGGTTTCATATTGTTTCGCATGCCGATGCGTCGGCGACCGGAATCCCAAAGAAAAACGGGCCCTGAGGCCCGTCGTTCTTGCGAAGATAGCTATGAAAACGATAGCGATCCGGCTGTGGCGCGCTTACATCGCCGGCTTGTAGAAGATGTAGTCGGCCTGGTACTGCACCACCTGCTTCTGGCCCATGTTGCCGCCGGCGCAGGCGGCGGCCGGCGCGACGCCGCCCTGCGTGGCCACGCGCTGGATGTAGCTGACGCCCTGCATCGAGCCGCTGCCCATGGCCGGGTTGGCCTTCACGAGCTGGTGCGGGATGTTGCCGGTGCCGTTGGGCGCCACGGCGACCTGCGTGGCGGTGAGCTTGGAGCCGTCCATGCTTTCCCAGGTGGCGGGCGGCCCGTAGTACTTGCCCACCTGCTTGCCGGCCCGGTCCATCAGCTTCGCGTCGGGGCCGACGAAGAACCACTCGTACTGGCCCGGCATGTTGGCCTTGACGCGGCATTCGTAGGTGATCGAGCCGGCGCCCACGGTTTCCATGGCGACGCGATGGCCGGCCGGCACCTTCACGGCGTCGGGCAGCGCGGCCTGCGAGAACGGCGCCATCGGCGACTTGGACATGCCGCCACAGGCGGTGAGCGCCGCGGCGGCGACCAGGGCGAGGGTGGAGCGAAGGTGCATGGCTGGTTCCTTTTTCTGAGATCGGAGGTTGGATGGGGGGTCGCGGACGGGCGCACAACGCCTGCCTGCCCTCCCGGTACGCGAGGCTGGGCCATTCGGATTCAGCTTCCGGTCAGTTTCGGCAGCGAGGCGGCGTCGGCGAATCCGCCGCGCCCGTACGGCCGTATGAACGGGATGCGCCGTTTCCCCCCAGAATCCGCCGATGCCCCTGTCGTCACCGGATGCCGAACTCACCGCCCTGCTCGATCGCGTGGGGCAGCGCGACACCCATGCCCTGCAACAGCTGTACGAACGCACCTCGTCGCGCCTGTTCGGCCTGGCGATGCGCGTCGTCCGGCGGCGGGAGGTGGCCGAGGACGTGCTGCAGGAGGCCTTCCTGACCATCTGGCGCTCGGCGCCCGACTACCGCGCCTCGCTCAGCCCGCCGCTGGCCTGGATGGGCCTGATCGTGCGCAGCCGGGGCCTGGACCAGCTGCGCCGCCAGACGGCCGACCGCGCCGGCCTGACCCAGGAATTCGACGAGGTGCTGGCCGACACCCTGCCGGCAGACGCGCCCGGCCCGATGGACCTGGCCGACGCCAGCGAGCAGGCCTGGGCGCTGCACCAGTGCCTGGAACAGCTGGAGCACAAGCAGCGCGAGGTGCTGAGCCTGGCCTACCTGCGCGAGCTGAGCCATGGCGAGCTGGCCGAGCAACTGAAGCTGCCGCTGGGCACCGTCAAGACCTGGATCCGCCGCGGACTGGACAAGCTGCGCGGCTGCATGGAACGCTTCGCGTGAGGGCCCTGCAATGAACCTCGCCGCCCGCCCCCGCCTGCTGGCCCTGCTCTCGGCCGCCCATGCGCTGGGCACCCTGCGCGGCGGCGCCCGGCGCCGCTTCGAATCACTCGCCCGCGAGCAGGCCGCCGTGCGCGCCTCCGCCCTGCTGTGGCAGGACCGGCTGGCCAGCCTGACCGAGCTCGAGACGCCGATCGCACCCGACCCGGCCGTCTGGACCCGCATCCGCAACCTGGTCGACGCCGAGCAGCAGCGCGAGGCGCTGGCGCGACAGCGCAGCGCGCCGCCGGCGACCGCGCCCCGGCCCGCCGGCTGGTGGGGCAGC
>NZ_CABFMN010000144.1 GCF_901875635.1 Xylophilus ampelinus
GCGCGAGCGAGGCGGTATCGCCGATGGCGCCCCCACGCCCGCCGCCGCTGGCCGACCTGGCACCGGCGCCCGCGCGCGAAGCCGCGGCACCGCCCGTCGCACTGGCACGCCGCTCGTTGGCGCCAGCAGCGCATCCGGGCGCCTGGCGCGGGTGGACGCATCTGCGCATCGTCGACGCCAGCGGCCAGTCGCGCCTCCTCGCGCGGGCCGAGGCAGCGCAGTTGGGCGCGCTGGTCGAGGCGGCCGTTCCTTCAGGGAGCGGCATTGCGGCCGCCGAGGCGCCCGCGTCGGGCTGGCGCATCGTGCTGGAGGGCGCGCGTGGTGCCGCGCTGGGCGTGCTCGAGGTGCCGGCCGCGCCGGGCCGCACGCTGCGCTGGCGCGAAGGGGCGGCGCCGCCCGTGGCCGCCGAACCGCCGGCGGCGGTGCTCGACGCGCTGCAGCGCGCCCTGGCCGAACGCTGACCTGCCGCCCCAAAAAAGCAGCGAGCCGCTATCGAATCGATAGCGGCTCGCGCAGATGGGGCGGGCGCTGCAAGCCCTTTTTGCTTATGAAAAGAAGATGCCGGGCTGCACCGCCCCGCGTGCTCACTGGTGCTTGAACTCGGCCTTGCGCTTGGCGACGAAGGCGTCCATGCCTTCCTTCTGGTCGGCGGTGGCGAACAGGGCATGGAACAGCCGGCGCTCGAACATCACGCCGTCCGACAGGCCGCTCTCGAAGGCGCGGTTGACCGACTCCTTGGCCGCCATCACGGCGATCTGCGAGAAGTCGGCGATCTGCAGCGCGGCGCCCAGTGCCTCGTCCATCAGCTTGTCGTAGGGCACGACGCGGCTGACCAGGCCGGCGCGCTCGGCCTCGGCGGCGTCCATCATGCGGCCCGTGAGTGCCATGTCCATGGCCTTGCTCTTGCCCACCGCGCGCGGCAGGCGCTGCGTGCCGCCGGCGCCGGGGATCACCCCCAGCTTGATCTCGGGCTGGCCGAACTTCGCGTTGTCGGCCGCGATGATGAAGTCGCACATCATCGCGAGCTCGCAACCGCCGCCCAGCGCGAAGCCGCTCACCGCGGCGATCACCGGCTTGCGGATGCTGCGGATGGTTTCCCAGTTGCGCGTGATGTAGTCGCCCTTGTACGCATCGACGAAGCTGTACTTGGCCATGGCGCCGATGTCGGCGCCGGCGGCGAAGGCGCGTTCGCTGCCGGTGACGATGACGCAGCCGATGGCCTCGTCGGCATCGAAGGCCTTCAGCGCCGAGCCCAGTTCGGTCATGAGCGCATCGTTCAGCGCGTTCAGGGCCTTGGGGCGGTTGAGCGTCACGATGCCGACCTTGCCGGCCTCGGTGCGCACTTCGATGTTCTCGTAGCTCATGGTGTCTCCGGGGAGGGTGAAGAGGAAAAAGGGGGCAGCAGCAGGCCGCGCCGGTTCACTATACCCAGACCCTCCTCGCCGCGTGGCTGCGTTCAGTTGAGAATTGTTCGTATCTAGAATGCCCTCGACATGGAGCCGCCGATGCAAGAACACACCGTGGTGCTGCGGGCTTACGCCCGCGCGCAGGAGCGCTGCTCGCGCCTGCTGGCCGCGCAGGCCGCCCGCATCGCCCAGCTGGAGGCGCAGGTCGTGCGCCTGCGCGGCGCGCTGGTGCTGCGCGACTCCGCTGCGGCGATGGTGCGCGACGCATTGAGCCCGCATGCGGCCGCGGGCCTGACGCTGTCCAGGCGGCTCCTGGGGTTGCTGCAGGCGGGCCGCCGCCGCATGGCCGTGCCGCAGCCTGCGGCCGGGGTCCTGGGCAGCGACCTGCGGCGCAAGGCGGTGCTCTGCGTGGGCGAGGCGGGCGGCGCCTCCGGGCTGGCGCGGCAGCTGGTGGAGATCGCCGGCGGGCACTACCTGCACCACGCGGGCGATGTCCTGGAAGAGTCCGACCAGGCGTTGCTCGACGCCAGCCTGCGCGCGGCCGACCTGGTGATCTGCCAGACCGGCTGCCTGAGCCACGGCGCGGTCTGGCGGGTGCAGGACCACTGCCGCCGCACCGGCAAGCCCTGCGTGCTGGTCGGGCAGGAGGCGACGCAGCCGCTGCACTTCATGCGCCGCGCGGCGGCTTCGGATTAGGAAGAAATCGGCCGCTGAAGCCCGTGGGACGGGCGCAGGCAGCTATCAAAAAGAGAGCGCGTCGGGTGGCGCGCTCAGCGCCCGCCGAGCCACGCCCGCAGCCGCGGCGCGTCCTGCGGCGCCAGGCGCAGCGTGGTTTCGCCCGTGGGCAGGCGCAGCGGCAGGCGCAGCAGGCGGCGGTCGCGCGCCACGAGGGCCGTGCACTGCTTCGCGTCGCCCAGGTACAGCGGCAGTTCGTCGAGCTTGGCGATGCGCCAGGCCGAGGCGGCGCGTCCGCGCGCGGACGGCAGTTCGACCGCCAGCCACTCGTCGTTGGCCGAGAAGCCGGCCTGCTCGGCCGCGCTGCCGCGCAGCACGACCTTGACCTGCACGCTGCCGCCGGTCTCGGCCACGCGCAGGCCCAGCGCCTGCGCGCGCTGCGCGGGCTCGTCGAGCACGGCCACGCCGTGGGCCTCGAGCAAGTTCTTGAGCGGCAGTTCGTCGGTGCCGTGGACCCACTTCGCCAGTTCGGGCGCATAGGAGCGGCGGCCCACCGTCTCGAGCGCCGCAGCGATATCGCCTTCGGTGACGGGGCCGCCGGCAGAGCGCTCCCACAGCAGCCGCATCACATCGTCCAGCGTGCCGTGGCCTTCGTCGCGCAGCGTGAGGTCCAGGCACAGCGCGACCAGCGCGCCTTTGGTGTAGTAGCTCACCGTGGCGTTGGGCATCTGCTCGTCGGGGCGGTAGTACTTCACCCAGGCGTCGAAGCTCGCGTCGGCCACCGACTGCACGAAGCGCCCTGGCGTCTGCAGCACCTGGTTGGCCGTCTTGTTCAGCAGCCTGACGTAGGTGGCGTCGTCGATGCCGCCGGCGCGGCGCAGCAGCACGTCGTCGTAGTAGCTGGTGAAACCCTCGAAGAACCAAAGCAGGCGCGTGTAGTTCTCCTGGCCATAGTCGTAGCGCGCGAATTCCGCCGGCCGCAGGCGCTTGACGTTCCAGGTGTGGAAGTACTCGTGGCTGATCAGGCCCAGCAAGGTGGTGTAGCCCTCGCCGGCCTTGGGCACGCCGCGCTGGGGCAGGTCGCTGCGGTTGCAGATCAGCGCAGTCGAGTGGCGGTGCTCCAGCCCGCCGTAGCTGTCGCCCACGGCGTTGAGCATGAACACGTAGCGGTCGTGTGGCGGACGCAGGGCGGCGTCGCGCGCGCCGGCGCGTGCCTTGTCGCCGTGCCAGAAGCGCATCTGGGTCTCGCAGATGGCGCGGGTGTCGGCCACCAGGCGCTCGCCGTCGAAAGCCGGCGTGGTGCCGGCGACCACGAAGCGGTGCGGCACGCCCAGCACGTCGAACTCGGCGCTCCAGAAGTCGCCCATCTCGACCGGGCTGTCGGCCAGCTCGTCGTAGCCGTCGGCACGGTAGAGGCCGAAGCCGCGGCGGTCGACCTTCACCGGGCGCAGCGCGGTGGCGCAGGACCAGGGCGCGGCGGTGCCCGAGGGCGCATCGATCTGCATCGTGCAGCCGAGCTCGGTCTGGCCGTCGACGCGCAGGCACACGCTGGTGCCGTTTAAGAAGCCGCGGTCGGCGTCGAGCCAGGCGGTGCGCACCGAATGGTCGTAGGCGCAGACCTGGTAGTGCAGCGTCAGGGGACGGCCGGCCTCGCAGTCGATCTGCCAGGCCGCCTTGTTCTGCTGCACGACCTGCAGCTTGCGGCGGCCCTGGGTCGCGCGCAGGCCCTGCAGGTTCTTGGCGAATTCGCGCACCAGGTAGCTGCCGGGGATCCACACCGGCAGCGACACGCGCTGCAATGCCTGCGGCGCTTCGATCTCGAGGGTGATGTCGTAGAGGTGGGCGTGCAGGTCGGCGCAGCGGACGTGGTAGTGCACCGCCGCCGTTGCCGCCTTCGGCTTCGCGGGAGCGCGCGCCGCCATCAGTTCGACGCCGCCAGCATCTTCTCGACCTGCGCGGCCGGGATCGCGCCGGGCGCACGGCTGCCGTCGGCGAAGATCAGCGTCGGCGTGCCGGTGATGTTGTACTTGCGGCCGAACTCCACGTTGCGCTTCAGGGCCGCGACGTCGCAGTCACCGCTCGCGGGCTTGACGCCGCCGACCATCCAGTCGGTCCAGGTCTTGCCCTTGTCCTTGCTGCACCAGATGTCGCGCGACTTGACGACCGAATCCGGCCCGAGCACCGGGTACAGGAAGAGGTAGACCGTCACGTTGTCGACGTTGCGCAGGTCGGCCTCGAAGTGCTTGCAATAGCCGCAGTTCGGGTCTTCGAAGACGGCCAGCTTGCGCTTGCCGTTGCCGCGCACGATCTTGAAGGCGTCCTTCACGGGCAGTTGGTCGAAGGCGACCTGGCTGAGCTTGTCGACGCGCTCCTCGGTCAGGTTCTTCTTTGCCTTGACGTCGATGAGCTGGCCCTGCATCAGGTAGCTGCCTTGATCGTCGGTGTAGTACAGGTCGAAGCCCACCCGCACCTCCCAGATCCCGGGCATGGGCGACTTGCGCACCTCGTCGATCTTGGCCAGCTGCGGGATGGCCGCGAGGCTCTTGCGGATCTCGGCCTCGCCGGCATTCGCGCCGAAGGCGGCAGACAGGGCGAGGGCGGCGAGTGCGGGGGCGGCCAGGCGGCGCAGCGTGGGCAGGAAGGTCATGGTGCGGGGTTCGTGTGCGCGAAGCGCCAAAGGTTCAGCGGGCCGGGTGGAACAAATGCGCGGATCAGGCCAGTCCCATGGCCTGGCGGGCGATCCAGTTCTTGAACAGGCGGGTGCGGTCGAAGCCGCGCATGCCCCAGTTCCGCAGTTGCGGCAGCGGGTCCATGGCGTGGGCGAACAGTTGCTGCAGGCCGTCGGTGGCCAGGCCCATGGCCAGCACGTCGGCGCGGCGTGCGCGTTCGTAGCGGCGCAGCAGGCGCGTGTCACCCACGCTGCGCCAGTACTCGCGCTGCTTGAGGACGTCGGCCAGACCGGCGGCGTCGGCCAGGCCCAGGTTCAGGCCCTGCCCGGCCAGCGGATGCACGGTGTGGGCGGCGTCGCCGGCCAGCGCCCAGGCGCCGCCGTCCTTGCCGTCGTCGGTCGTGAAGCGGCCGATCCAGCGGTCGGCCGTGGCGCGCTGCAGCGGCCAGGCGGCGCGCTCGCTGGTGAGCGTGAAGGCACCCAGTGCGTCGTTGCAGGCCTCGCGCACGCCGGCGCAGAAGGCGTCGGCGTCCTGCGCCAGCAGCGCCGGGGCGCGGAACTGGTCGACCGACCACACCAGCGCCAGGGCGCGGCTGCCGGGCCCGCCCAGCGGCAGCAGCGCCAGCACCTCGCCCTTGTCGTTGAACCACTGGCGCGCGGTGTCGTCGTGGGGGCGCTCGGCCTGAAGCCGCGCCGCGATCGCGTGCTGCGGGTAGCGCGCCACCTCGTAGTGCACGCCCAGCAGCTCGCGCGTGGCGCTGGCCTTGCCTTCGCACACCACGGTGAGCGGTGCCTTCACCGGCGCGCTCACCACCTCGACCTGCGGCGCGAAGCGCACCGCGTCGGCCAGCTGGCGTTCGAGTGCGGGCACGTCGACGATCCATGCCAGCGCGTCGACGGCATGCTGGCGCGCATGGAAGTGCACGCGCCCGCCTTCGTCGCCGTGCACCAGCATCTCGCGCACCGGCGTGGCGTGGGCCGCATCGGGCCAGGCACGCAGCGATTCGAGCAGTGCCTTCGATGCGGCATTGAGCGCATAGGCGCGAACGTCCTCGCGCGATGCCGTCTCGGCCGGCGCAACCAGCGCCACGCGCACGCGTTCGCGCGCCAGCAGCAGTGCCAGCGTGCGGCCGACGATGCCGGCGCCGCGAATGCAAACCTCGGGGGGAAGAGCCATCGCGGCATTGTAGGGAGGGGTGCCGCGGCGGGCGCGCACCGGCGGGTTGTTCCCATCGCTATGAAAAAGATAGCTGCTTGCGCAGATGGGGCGGCCGTTGCAGGCCTTTTTGGCTTGAAACCTGCACATGCGCGCCACACCCGTGCATCGCGAGCGCGTGCGCGAGAATTCGCACCCCTGTCGACCACCCTGCCGGCGCCCGCGCGCCGGTCGCCGCTTGCCCCATGACCCAGCCGCCCACCCCGCCCGACTTCGACGTCCAGGGCACCATCGCCCGCCTCTTCGTCTACCCCGTCAAATCGTGTGCCGGCGTCGAGGTGCCCGAGGCGCTGCTCACCGAGACCGGGCTGGAATTCGACCGCGCGTGGATGGTGGTCGACGAGGCGGGCGAGTTCGTCAGCCAGCGCGAACTGCCGCGCATGGCGCTCATCCGTCCGCAACTCAAGCAGTTCGAGATGGTGCTGCGTGCGCCCGGCATGCTGGCGCTGCACATCGCCTACGACCGGGTCGAGGCGCCTGTGCAGGCGAAGGTCTGGAAGGACACCGTCGCCGCCTACGACATGGGCGACATCGCGGCGCAGTGGTTCAGCGATTTCCTCTCGGAGCCCGGCAAGCCGCGCGAGGATTCGCCGGACCGTCCCCAAGAATCCTCGGTCCCCTCGGGGGACGATGCGGCGCGCAGCGCCGCGTCTGGGGGCCGTCGGTATCGGCTGGCGCGCTTCGACCCCGAGCACAAGCGCCTGTCGAGCCTGCAGTGGACCGGCGGCGTCGAGGCCGAGGTGCAGTTCGCCGACGGCTATGCGCTGCTGGTGGCCAGCGAAGGCTCGATGGCCGAACTCAACGAGCGCCTCGCCGCCGGCGGCCATGCGGCCGTGGGCATCGAGCGCTTCCGCCCCAACATCGTGCTGGCCGGCCTCGAGGCGCACGACGAGGACCGCGTCGAGATGCTGCACATCGCCACCGCCGAGGGCCAGGCGCAGCTGCAGCCGGTCAAGCCCTGCACGCGCTGCCCCATCCCCGACATCGACCCGGCGACGGCGACGAGCAGCCCCGAGGTCGGCGACACACTGCGCAGCTACCGCGCCGACCCGCGCGTCGATGGCGCGATCACCTTCGGCATGAACCTGATCGTGCGCGAGGGCGTGGAACAGGTGCTCAAGGTCGGCCAGGCGGTGGGGGCGAACTACCGCTTCGAATGAGTGCAAGGGGCTGCCTCGTAAAATCGCGCGTTTCCTCCAAGACACCCTGAAAGCCCCGCCATGAGCCTCAAGTGCGGCATCGTCGGCCTGCCCAACGTCGGCAAGTCCACCCTCTTCAACGCGCTGACCAAGGCTGGCATCGCGGCCGAGAACTACCCCTTCTGCACCATCGAGCCCAACGTGGGCGTGGTGGAGGTGCCCGACCCGCGGCTCGCGCAACTGGCCGAAATCGTCCAGCCCGAGCGCATCGTCCCGGCCATCGTGGAGTTCGTCGACATCGCCGGCCTGGTGGCTGGCGCGAGCACGGGCGAGGGCCTGGGCAACAAATTCCTGGCGCACATCCGCGAGACCGACGCCACGGTGAACGTGGTGCGCTGCTTCGATGACGACAACGTGATCCACGTCGCCGGCCGCGTCGACCCGATCTCCGACATCGAGGTGATCCAGACCGAGCTCTGCCTGGCCGACCTGGGCACCGTCGAGAAGGCGCTGCACCGCCACACCAAGGTGGCGCGCTCCGGCGACAAGGACGCGCAGAAGCTCGTCGGCCTGCTGGAGCGCTGCCAGAAGGCGCTGAACGACAACGTCCCGGTGCGGGCGCTGGAGTTCACCAAGGAAGAGCAGCCGCTGGTGAAGTCTTTCACCCTCATCACCGCCAAGCCCGCGATGTTCGTGGGCAACGTGAGCGAAGACGGCTTCGAGAACAACCCCTACCTCGACCGCCTGCGCGAGTACGCCGCCAGGCAGAACGCCCCCGTGGTGGCCATCTGCGCCAAGATCGAGGCCGAGCTGTCGGAGATGGACGATGCCGACCGGCTCGAATTCCTCAAGGAACTCGGCCAGGACGAGCCGGGGCTGAACCGCCTGATCCGCGCCGCCTACAAGCTGCTCGGCCTGCAGACCTACTTCACGGCCGGCGTGAAGGAAGTGCGCGCCTGGACCATCCACACCGGCGACACCGGCCCGCAGGCCGCCGGCGTGATCCACACCGATTTCGAGAAGGGCTACATCCGCGCCCAGACCATTGCCTTCGACGACTACATCGCCTTCAGGGGCGAGCAGGGCGCGAAGGACGCGGGCAAGATGCGCGCCGAAGGCAAGGACTATGTCGTCAAGGATGGCGACGTGATGAACTTCCTCTTCAGCAGCTGAACGCTCGCTGCGCGCCACCATGCTCACCGTCCACCACCTCAACAACTCCCGTTCGCAGCGCGTGCTGTGGCTCCTCGAAGAGCTGGAGCTGCCCTACGAGATCGTCCACTACCAGCGCAACGCGCAGACCATGCTGGCGCCGCCCGAGCTGCGGCAGGTGCATCCGCTGGGCAAGTCGCCGGTGGTGACGGTGGACGGCTTGGTGCTTGCGGAGTCGGGCGCCATCCTGGAGACGCTGACCGAGCGCTACGGCAACGGCCGCCTGGCGCCGCCGGTCGGCTCGCCGGAGGCGGTGCGCTATCGCTACTGGCTGCATTACGCCGAAGGCTCGGCCATGCCGCCCCTGCTGCTCAAACTGGTGTTCGACCAGATCGAGAAGGCGAAGATGCCCTTCTTCGCCAAGCCCATCGCGCGCGGCATCGCCGCCAAGGCCAAGGCCAGCTTCATCCAGCCGCAGATCTCGAACCACCTGAACTTCATGGAAGGCGAGTTGGGCAAGAGCGCATGGTTCGCCGGCGACGAGTTCACGGCCGCCGACATCCAGATGAGCTTTCCGATCGAGGCGGCGCAGGCGCGCGCGGGGTTGAACGAAAAGCGTCCGCGCCTGATGGCCTGGCTGGCGCGCATCCATGCGCGTCCGGCTTACCAGCGTGCGCTGGAACGCGGCGGCCCGTACGAGCTGCTGAGCTGATTCTTCAAGCCAAATCGGGCCGCGGCGCCCGCCGGACGGGCGCGAGCAGCTATGGTTTCGATAGCGACGCGCTGCGTTCGATCATTTGTCCGGCCACAGGTACAGCAGCGCCACCGTCATGCAGATGTAGCGCGCGAACTTGCCGATCGCCATGTACACCAGGCAGGGCCAGAACGACAGCCGCAACCAGCCGGCCACTGCGCACAGCGGATCGCCCACCACCGGCAGCCAGCTCAACAGGCAGGCCTTGGGGCCGAGCTTCTCCAGCCACGCGAGCACGCGCATGTGGTGCTTCGAATGCGCGTACTTGTCGGCCACCTTGTGCGCGCCGTAGCCCAGCCACCAGTCGACCGCGCCGCCCAGGGTGTTGCCCGCGGTCGCGACGAGGATCGCGGGCCAGAACATGTCGGGGTTGAGCTTGAGCAGGCCGAACAGCGCCGGCTCCGAGCCCAGCGGCAGCAGCGTGGCCGAGATGAACGCGACGATGAACAGCGTCGACAGGCCGAACTGCGGCAGCGCGAGAAGCGCCAGGAGTGAGTCGAGCCAGGCTTGCATGGGTGCGGGAGTATAGGAATCGTCCTGGCGCCGCCCGCGTCGGAAACGGTGCCGCGCTGCGGGAGGAATCCGTGCATCCCCGGGGGCCGGCGGGTACCAATCGTTTCAGTGTCCGAAATGGCCGCTGGCTACAATCGATGCCTCATTTTTCAGCAGACGCTGCCACCTCGCGGTGCCGGCGTCTTCGTTTCTCCACCCCTCGCCCTCCCCATGCAGATCGGTTCCATCGCGCTGGACAACCGGCTGTTCGTCGCGCCCATGGCGGGCGTCACCGACCGCCCGTTCCGCATGCTGTGCCGGCGGCTGGGTGCGGGGTACGCGGTGAGCGAGATGGTGACCTCGCGCAAGGAACTGTGGGGTTCGCTCAAGACCTCGCGGCGGGCCAACCACGAGGGCGAACCGGGCCCCATAGCGGTACAGATCGCCGGCACCGATGCGGCCATGATGGCCGAGGCCGCGCAGTACAACATCGACCGCGGCGCGCAGATCATCGACATCAACATGGGCTGCCCGGCCAAGAAGGTCTGCAACAAGTGGGCGGGTTCGGCCCTGATGCGCGACGAGCCGCTGGCCCTCGAGATCGCGCAGGCCGTGGTCGATGCCGCGGCGCCGCACGGCGTGCCGGTGACGCTCAAGATGCGCACGGGCTGGAGCCACGACCACCGCAACGCCGTGAAGCTGGCGCGCGACTTCGAGGCCGCCGGCGTGCAGATGCTCACCGTGCACGGCCGCACGCGCGAGCAGGGCTACAAGGGACAAGCGGAATACGACACCATCGCCGCCGTCAAGGCCGCGGTGCGCATCCCGGTGGTGGCCAACGGCGACGTGACCAGCCCCGAGAAGGCGCGCGAGGTGCTGGCCGCAACGGGCGCCGACGCGATCATGGTCGGCCGCGCGGCGCAGGGCCGGCCGTGGATCTTCCGCGAGATCGGGCATTTCCTCGCGACGGGCGAACACATGGCGCCGCCGCTGGTGGCCGAGGTGCGTCGCCTGCTGCTCGACCACCTGCGCGAGCACTACGCGCTGTATGGCGACTACAGCGGCGTGCGCACGGCACGCAAGCACATCGGCTGGTACGTGCGGGCCCTGCCCGGCGGCGAGGCCTTCCGCGAGGCGATGAACCGCATCGAGGACTGCGAGGCGCAGTGGGAGGCGGTGGCCGCCTTCTTCGACGTGCTGGGCGAGCGCATGGAGCGCCTGCCGGTGCAGGCCGACACGGCCGGTGACGAATCCAGGGAAGACGACAACAAAGATGAACTCGAGGAGAACTGCAGCAGCGCGGCCTGACCCGCGTGGCCTTCGGGCCCGGCTGCAGTCGACGGGACACCCGACAGAACTGCAAGAACGAAGAAGATGAGCAAGAAACAGATCGAGGAGTGCGTGCGCACCAGCCTGGAGGGCTACTTTCGCGACCTGCGAGGCACCGAGCCCGACGGCATGTACGAGATGATCGTCACCGTGGTCGAGAAACCGCTGCTGGAAGTCGTGATGCTGCGTGCCGAAGGCAACCAGTCGCGCGCCGCGCAGTGGCTGGGCCTGAACCGCAACACCCTGCGCAAGAAACTGGTCGAGCACCGGATCATCAAGTAAGCCTGAAGCCGGACATCCATACGCGAAAGAAAGACAAAAACTTCGCGAAGGACGCGAAAGTCTTTCTTTGAGTTTTTCGCGTCCTTCGCGCCCTTCGCGTTCGGCAGTCCGCCCCCGTATTTCAATTCCGAAGCAATCCATGCAAGCCCTCCTTTCCGTCTCCGACAAGACCGGCATCCTCGACTTCGCGAAAGCGCTCCACGACCTGGGCGTGAAACTGCTGTCCACCGGCGGCACCGCCAAGCTGCTGGCCGACGCGGGCCTGCCCGTCACCGAAGTGGCCGACCACACGGGCTTCCCCGAGATGCTGGACGGCCGCGTGAAGACGCTGCACCCCAAGATCCACGGCGGCCTGCTGGCGCGGCGCGACCTGCCGGCGCATGTGGCGGCCATCGAACAGCACGGCATCGACACCATCGACCTGCTGGTGGTGAATCTCTACCCCTTCGAGGCCACGGTCGCCAAGCCCGGCTGCACGCTGGAAGACGCGATCGAGAACATCGACATCGGCGGCCCGGCGATGGTGCGCAGTGCGGCCAAGAACTGGAAGGACGTCGCGGTGCTGACCGATGCGTCCCAGTACGCCGTCGCGCTCGAGGAGCTGAAGGCCAACGGAAGGATCAGCGACAAGACCAAGTTCGGCTTTTCGGTCGCCGCCTTCAACCGCATCGCCGACTACGACGGCGCGATCAGCGACTTCCTCTCGGCGGTCGACTTCGAGGCCAGCCAGGGCCAGCCGGCGCCGGTGCGCTCGCTCTTCCCGGGGCAGAGCAACGGCCGCTTCGTCAAGCTGCAGGACCTGCGCTACGGCGAGAACGCGCACCAGCAGGCGGCGCTGTACCGTGACCTGCACCCGGCGCCGGGCTCGCTGGTCACGGCGAAGCAACTGCAGGGTAAGGAGCTGTCGTACAACAACATCGCAGATGCCGATGCGGCGTGGGAATGCGTGAAGAGCTTCGACGCGCCGGCTTGCGTGATCGTCAAGCACGCCAACCCCTGCGGCGTCGCGGTGGGCAAGGACGCGCTCGACGCGTACGGCAAGGCCTTCAAGACCGACCCGACCTCGGCCTTCGGCGGCATCATCGCCTTCAACCGGCCGGTGGACCTGGCCGCGGCGCAGGAGATCAACAAGCAGTTCGTCGAGGTGCTGATGGCGCCCGGCTACAGCCCCGAGGCGCTGGCCGTGTTCCAGGCCACCAAGGCCAAGCAGAACGTGCGCATCCTGCAGATCGACCTGCCCAAAGGCGGCGCGACCGACTGGGACAACGGCCGCAACATGATGGACGTGAAGCGTGTGGGCTCGGGCCTGCTGATCCAGACCGCCGACAACCATGTGCTCACGCCGGACCAGCTCAAGGTGGTGACGAAGAAGCAGCCGACGCCGCAGCAGCTCGACGACCTGATGTTCGCGTGGAAGGTGGCGCAGTACGTCAAGAGCAACGCGATCGTCTTCTGCGCCAACGGCATGACGATGGGCGTGGGTGCTGGGCAGATGAGCCGGCTCGACTCGGCGCGCATCGCCAGCATCAAGGCCGAGCATGCGAAGCTGTCGCTGCAGGGCACGGCGGTGGCGAGCGATGCGTTCTTCCCGTTCCGCGACGGGCTGGACGTGGTGATCGACCACGGCGCGACCAGCGTCATCCAGCCGGGTGGGTCGATGCGCGATCAGGAAGTGATCGATGCGGCGGATGAGCGCGGCGTTGCCATGGTGTTCACCGGCGTCCGCCACTTCCGCCACTGAAAAGTTCGCCGCTCGGCTACTGCGCGGCGCCATCTCGCACCTGCGGTCCTCGCCGTACCGGAGTACGGCTCCGGTCCTCGGCGCGACTTGGCGCCGCTCGCTACGCCGCTCGGCGAACTTTTGGCGCGGCGCCGGTTTCTTTGAGCGAAAAATGGCTGCAGCGCCCGTGGGGCGGGCGTAGGCAGCTATTGTTTTTGTAGCGTCTTGAAGATGTCGCGCGCGGCGGCGACGGTGGCGTCGATGTCGGCGTCTGTGTGGGCGCTGCTGACGAAGCCGGCTTCGTAGAGGGCGGGGGCGATGTACACGCCGCGGTCGAGCAGGCCGTGGAAGAGGGCGTTGAAGCGCGCGTTGTCGCTCTTCATGACTGCCGTGTAGTTCTGCGGCAGCTCGGGCAGGAGGAAGAAGCCGAACATGCCGCCTTCGCAGTCGGCGCTGAAGGGCATGCCTTCGGCGGCCGCGGCAGCCTTGAGGCCGTCGACCAGGGTTCGAGTCTTCGTTGCGAGCGCCTCGTAGAAGCCGGGCTTGGCGATCTCCTTCAGTGTTGCGAGGCCGCAGGCCGTGGCCACGGGGTTGCCCGAGAGCGTGCCGGCCTGGTAGACCGGGCCCATCGGCGCCAGCTGTTCCATGATGGCGCGCGGCCCGCCGAAGGCCGCCAGCGGCATGCCGCCGCCGATGACCTTGCCCAGCACGGTGAGGTCGGGCGTGATGCCCAGCACGCCCTGGGCGCCGCGAAGGCCGACCCGGAAGCCCGTCATCACCTCGTCGAAGACCAGCAGCGCGCCGTGCTGCGTGCACAGCTCGCGGCAGCGGCGCGCGAATTCGGGCGTGGCGCGCACGAAGTTCATGTTCCCGGCGATGGCCTCGATCATCAGGCAGGCGATGTCGTGGCCGTGCAGCGCGAAGGCTTCTTCCAGTTGCTGCAGGTTGTTGTATTCGAGCACGAGGGTGTGCTGCACGACCTCGGGCGGCACGCCGGCGGAGGTCGGGTTGCCGAAGGTGGCCAGCCCCGAGCCGGCCTTGACCAGCAGGGCGTCGGCATGGCCGTGGTAGCAGCCCTCGAACTTCACGATGTGCTTGCGGCCGGTGGCACCTCGCGCGAGGCGCAGGGCGCTCATCGCGGCTTCGGTGCCCGAACTGACCAGGCGCACCATCTCCATCGAGGGCACGAGCGCGAGGATGGCCTCGGCCAGTTCGATCTCGCGCTCGGTCGGTGCGCCGAAGGACAGGCCCTCGGTCACGGCGCGCTGCACCGCGTCGATCACGGCCGGATGGCCGTGGCCAAGGATCATCGGCCCCCAGGAGCCGATGTAGTCGATGTAGCGCCGGCCCGCCGCGTCCCACATGTAGGCACCCTGGGCGCGGGCGATGAAGCGCGGCGTGCCGCCCACGGCCTTGAAGGCGCGCACGGGCGAGTTCACGCCGCCGGGAATGACGGCGCGGGCGCGGTCGAAGAGCTGGAGGTTGGTGTCGGGGGAGGTCATCGGAGGCAGGAATGGAGCGGGCGGCCGGCGGCGGTCGCCGGCAGCGGTCAATGGCGGGTGTCGTGGGCCGGCAGGGCGAAGTCCGTGTCGGCCGGGCCTTCGTCGTCGCCCTCGTCCTCGGGCTGGGCCCAGAAGAGGCGGTCGGGCAGCACGTGGCCCATGCCGGGGCGGAAGCCCGCGTCGAGGCAGCGGTCCATGTAGGCGAGCGCTTCGGTGGTGGCGGCCGTGAGGTCGGCGCCGGTGGCCAGGAGGGCGGCCAACGCGGCCGACAGCGTCTCGCCGGCGCCGGCGAAGACGGCCTCGAGCCGCTCGTACTTCTCGCTGGCCAGCACGGCCTGCGGTGACGCCAGCACGTTGTCGATGAAGGGGTCGGGCCGGACGATGCCGGTGACCAGCGTGTAGGGCACGCCCAGCTCCCCGGCCGCCTTCGCGATGTCGCGTGGTCCGGGCGGCTTGTCGCCCGACCAGTCGGGCAGCAGCCAGCGCCACAGCGTGCTGTGGTTGCCCACCAGCACCGCGGTCTGCGGCAGCACCAGTTCCTGGAAGGCATCGAGGTAGCTCTCGATGTCCTGGTCGTTCCACCACGACAGGTTGGGCATGTAGGCCACCACGGGCACTTCGGGGTAGTCGGAGGCGGTTTCGGCGATGCGGCTCAGGTTGTCGGGCGAGCCGGCGAAGCCAACCTTGATGACCTGGGCAGGCACGTCCTCCAGGATGGCGCGCGCCTGCTCGGCGACATGCTCCTCGTCGAAGGCGAAGTGGTCGAAGACTTCGGCCGTGTCGCGGGCATACGCGCCCGTCACCACGCCCAGCATGTGGGCGCCCACTGATGAGATCGCCAGGGCATCGGCCCCCAGCCCGCCGGCGCCGCTCGGGTCGCTGGCGTTGAACACCAGGACACAGGGTGGCCGACCATCGTCCTCGGTGTCGGCCGTGGGGTCCTCGTCCGGCGCCCCGTTAACATCGTCCGCCTCCGGCGGGTCCTCGGGCGGTAGTAAGTGCGTATTCATTCGGCCCGGATGAACCCCGGATGGTGGCGTTTCTGAGACGACTTCGGCAGGATTGCTTGAGACGTCTGGATACAATCGTTGCATTCTATGTACAAGGCTCGTAAGCTGCGATGAACACGAAAACCTGGATGTGCCTGATTTGCGGGTGGATCTACGACGAAGCGGCAGGCGTGCCGGAGGATGGTATTGCGCCTGGAACCCCTTGGGATCAGGTGCCCATGAACTGGACCTGCCCCGAGTGCGGTGCGCGCAAGGAAGACTTCGAGATGGTCGAGATCTGACAGCATGGCACAAGGCCGGGCCTCGCGCGCCGTGTTGGCGCGACGGCCCGCCAGGTGGTGATCGATGAGGAGTTGGTGCCATGAGCACGAACGGGTCAGGTTTCAAGGTGCTGGTCATCGACGACAGCAACACCATCCGGCGCAGCGCCGAGATCTTTTTGAAGCAGGGCGGTCACGAGGTGCTGCTGGCCGAGGACGGCTACGACGCGCTGTCCAAGGTCAATGACCACAAGCCGCATCTGATCTTCTGCGACATCCTGATGCCGCGGCTCGATGGCTACCAGACCTGCGCCATCATCAAGCGCAACGCGCATTTCACCCACGTTCCCGTCGTCATGCTGTCGTCCAAGGACGGCGTGTTCGACAAGGCCCGCGGCCGCATGGTCGGCTCGCAGGACTACCTCACCAAGCCCTTCACCAAAGAACAGCTGCTGCAGGCCGTGCAGCAGTTCGGCGCCGTCCAACAGGAAGCCTAAATGACCATCCGCAAAGTGCTCGTCGTCGACGACTCGAAGACGGAACTGATGTTCCTCACCGATCTGCTGCAGAAGAACGGCTTTGCCGTGCAGACGGCCGAAAACGCGGACGATGCCATGCGCCGGCTCGAGGCCGACCGCCCCGACCTCATCCTGATGGACGTGGTGATGCCCGGCCAGAACGGCTTCCAGCTCACGCGTGCACTCGCACGCAGCCCCGAGTTCGCGCAGGTGCCGATCATCCTGTGCACGAGCAAGAACCAGGAGACCGACCGCGTCTGGGGCATGCGCCAGGGTGCGCGTGACTACATCGTCAAGCCCGTGCAGCCGGCCGAGCTCCTGGCCAAGATCCAGGCGCTGAACTGAGCGCCCGCGCGACGCGTCCATGGCCACCCGCGAAGCCCTCCGCGAGTTCCAGTCCCGGCTCGCGGGCCGTCTGCAGGCTGCGCGCACCTCGGGCGTGTCGGCTTCCTGGCTCGCCGTCGAGGCGGGCGAGGCGAAGTACCTGTTTCCCCTGGGCCAGGCCGGCGAGATCTTTCCCTGGACCGCTCCTCAGCCCGTGCCCTACACCCTGCCGTGGTTCCTCGGCGTGGCCAACCTGCGCGGTGGCCTCTATGGCGTGGTGCAGTTGTCGGCCTTCGCCAGCGGCGAGCGGCCGTCGCCGGCCAGTACCGAATCGGCACGCGCCCAGTCGCGGCTGGTCGCGCTGAACGAAGCGCTGGACGTCAACTGCGCCCTGCTGATCGACCGGCTGGTCGGCCTGCGCGGCATCGAGGCCTTCAGGAGTTCGCAGGCGCCCGCGGCCGATGCCCCCGCCTGGCAGGGCCACACCTACATCGACGCCGCAGGCCAGCGCTGGCAGGAGATCAATCTCCAGTCGCTGTCGCAGCAACCCGAATTCCTGAGCATCGGCGCCTGAGCCGGCGCCCCGCATACATCCCGAAGGACCGACCGTGAACTCGATCGCCGACAAGTTCAAGAAGCTGCTGCCCGCCCGCGATGACAGCGTGACCGTGCGGGTGGACAGCACCGCTTCGCTGGTGCTCGACAACCCCGAGACCGTGCAGCCGCCCGAGGAACGGACCGTGTACATCCCGCGCGAAACGCCGCCTGCTGCCGAGCCCGCCGCCAGCGCCTTCGAGGTACCGCCGGATTTCGTGCCCAGCCGCCATGTCGACGAGCCCGCCGAGCCGCCGCCGATCGAGCCCGTGGCTGCGGCCGCCGCCGAGCCGGCTCCCGCCGACAAGCGCGCCACGCCGGCCCGCCAGCAGCGCCTGCTGGCCGTGCTGCTGGCAGTGACCGTGCTGTTGCTGCTGCTGGTCGCCGGCTCTGCCATCCTTCGTTCCGAGCGTCTCGCCCAGCAGGTGGCCGCCACCGGCCAGTCGCTGATGCAGTCGCAGCGCCTGGCCAAGTCGATCTCGCAGGCGCTGGTGGGCAGTGCGCCGGCCTTCGACGAAGTCAAGGACAGCGCGGACGACCTCACGCGCCGTGTCAACGGCCTGGCCAACGGCGACGACGCCCTGCAGCTCGAACGCGTGGGCACGCAGTACGACGCCGAACTCGAGAAGATCCAGCCGCTGGTCAAGCGCGCGGACGCCAGCGCCAAGGTCGTGCTGGCGCAGAAGCAGATCCTGACGCAGGTGGGCACGGCGCTGCGCACCATCAACCGCCAGTCGTCCGAGCTGCTGGAAATGACCGAGACGATCGCATCGCTCAAGATGCAACAGAACGCCTCGGTGCCGGAGATCTCCGCCGCCGGCCAGCTCGTGATGCTGACGCAGCGCATCGGCAAGTCCGCCAACGAGTTCCTCACCGTCGAAGGCGTGAGCCCCGACGCCGTGTTCCTGCTCGGCAAGGACCTCAACAGCTTCCAGGAAATCGCCAAGGGCCTGCTGGACGGCAATTCGCAGCAACGCCTGCCCGGCACGCGCGACGCCCAGACCCGCGAGCAGCTCGACGCGATCCTCAAGACCTACGAACAGACCCGCACGCAGGCCGGTGCCATCCTGGGCAACCTGCAGGGCCTGGTGGCGGCGCGCGAAGCGCAGGCCACCATCCTGGCCGACAGCGAGCCGCTGCGCCTCGCCCTGGGCACGCTGCAGACCCAGCTGTCCGAGCGAACCGGCCTGGGGGCCGGCACGCTGGCCCTGCTGGTGCTGCTGTCGCTCGCCGCGCTGGGCCTGGCCGCCGCCATCGGTTTCGTGCAGGTGCGCGAAGGGCGTGTGCGCGCAGCTGCCGCCGAGCAGGAGCGACTCGAAGCCGAGCGTGCCAGCGAGGAAGCCAACCGCATCAACACCGCCAACCAGGCCGCCATTCTTCGCCTGATGAACGAGCTGCAGACGGTGGCCGAAGGCGACCTGACGCATGAGGCGACGGTGACGGAGGACATCACCGGCGCCATCGCCGACTCGGTGAACTACACGGTGGAAGAACTGCGCCTGCTGGTGGGCAACGTGCAGAACACGGCCACCCGCGTGGCGCACACCACCTCGCAGGTGGAAAGCACCTCGACCGAACTGCTGGCCGCCTCGACCGAACAGCTGCGCGAGATCCGCGAGACCGGCCAATCGGTGCTGACGATGGCCGAGCGCATCAACGGCGTGTCCTCCCAGGCGCAGGAATCGGCCTCAGTGGCGCGCCAGTCGCTGCAGGCTGCGGAGTCGGGCCTGCACGCGGTGCAGAACGCCATCGGCGGCATGAACTCCATCCGCGACCAGATCCAGGAAACCTCCAAGCGGATCAAGCGCCTGGGTGAGTCCTCGCAGGAGATCGGCGAAATCACCGAACTGATCTCGGACATCACGGAGCAGACCAACGTGCTGGCACTGAACGCCGCCATCCAGGCCGCATCCGCGGGCGAGGCTGGCCGCGGCTTCTCGGTGGTGGCGGAAGAAGTGCAGCGGCTGGCCGAACGCTCGGCCGACGCCACGCGCCAGATCTCGGCGCTGGTGAAGGCGATTCAGACCGACACGCAGGATGCGGTGGGCGCCATGGAGCGATCCACGCAGGGCGTGGTCGAAGGGGCCAAGCTGTCCGACAACGCCGGCACGGCGCTGTCGGAGATCGACCGCGTGTCGCGCCGCCTGGCCGACCTGATCGAGCAGATCTCGCAATCGGCATCGCGCGAGGCCGAGTCGGCCAACGTGGTGGCGGCCAACATCCAGCACATCTTCGCCGTGACCGAGCAGACCGGTGAGGGCACACGTGCCACCGCCAAGCAGGTGCGGGAGCTCTCGCACATGGCCGAGGAATTGCGCCAGTCCGTGTCGCGGTTCAAGATCGCCTAAGAACGTCCGCCGAGTCCAACGTGTCGATCCGCCCCCCTGTCACCGCCCCGGTCGCGGGCAACGCGCCCGCCTCGGAAGACCTCGGGCCGCTGGCCTGGGTCATCGGCGAGATCCAGAAATCGCTCGAAGGCGCGAGCAAGTCCCTGCGTCGCCATGCCCGCGAGCACGGCCAGGTGCCCGAGCTGGACACGGGCCTGCTGCGCATGGCGCGCCAGCAGTTGCACCAGGCCGTGGGGGCCCTGCGCCTGGTGGGCCACCCAGCGCCGGCCATGGTGCTCGGCGCGATGGAATTCGCAGCGCAGAGCTTCATCGACGAGCCCTCGCGCTGCACCGAGCCCACGGTGCAGAAGATCGAGCAGGCCGGCTTCGCGGTCACCGATTTCCTGCAGGCCGTGCTGGCGGGCAAGCCGGTGTCGCCGGTCGCGCTGTTCCCTCAGTACCGCGACGTGCTGGAGCTGGTGGGCAACGAGCGGGTGCATCCCGCAGACCTGTGGATCTATCCGTGGGTGTGGGCCGAGGTGCCGCGCCCGGGTGCCTACCGCACCATGGTCTACGACCCCGCCGTGCGGGCGCACCTGGACCGCGACGTGCTCAAGGTGGTCAAGAGCGGCGATGACCAGGCGGCGCGCCGCCTGTGTGCGTTGTGCGTGGGCCTGGGGCTCGGTGTGCCACAGCCCAAGGTGGCCAGTTTCTGGATGCTGGCGGCCGGCTTCTTCGAGGCGCTGTCGCTGTCGCTGCTGCCACCCGACGTGTATGTGAAACGCGCCGCGTCGCGCGTGCTGCTGCAATACACCACGCTCGCACGTGGCGATGCCGCGGTGTCCGACCGGCTGGGGCAGGACCTGCTCTTCTTCTGCGCACAGGCCGTGCCCACCCCGCGCGAGGAGGCGCCGCTGCTGCGCGCCGTGCGCGTGGCCTGGGGCGTCTCCAACCTCGAGCACGTGGACTATGCGACGCCGCAGTTCGGCCGCTTCGATCCCGTCGTGCTGGCGCAGGCGCGCAAGCGCATCGAGACCGCCAAGGAAATGTGGTCGGCGCTGTCTGGCGGCGACATCACGCGCGTGCGGCAGGTGGCCGACACCTTCGCCCAACTCGGCGAATCGCTCGGCAGGCTGCACCCGGCCAGCGCGCCCATGGTGCAGGCGCTCAACCACGCGGTCGACGCGTCGGTGCGCTCCGGCCACGCGCCGTCGACCGAACTCGCAATGGAAGTCGCGACCTCGGTGCTGTACCTGGAGGCGGCCTTCGAGGACCTCGATCCCCAGGACCGGCAGCTCACCGCGCGCACAGTCCAGCTCGCCGGCCGCATCGAACGCGCGCGCGAAGGCGGCAAGTCGGAGCCGCTCGAACCCTGGATGGAGGAGCTCTACCGCCGCGTGAGCGATCGCCAGACCATGGGCACCGTGGTCGACGAGCTGCGCGCGCATCTGTCCGAGCTCGAGAAATCGCTGGACCAGTTCTTCCGCCGGCCCACGGAAAAGGGCCTGCTGCGCACGGTGCCCAGCCAGCTGCTGCAGATGCGTGGCGTGTTCTCGGTGCTGGGCCTGGAGCAGGCAGCACAGACCGTGCAGCGCATGCGCGAGAACGTCGACCATCTCACGGCCAACGACAGTGCCGACGAGAGCCGCGACTTCGATTCCCTGGGCAACAACCTGGGCGCGCTGGGCTTCCTCATCGACATGCTGGGCTACCAGCCCGCGCTGGCCAAGCGGCTGTTCGTGTTCGATGCCGAAGCCGGCGAGCTCAAGCCGCTGATGGGCCGGCAGGTCGACGACAGCACCCCCATCCACGGGCTGGGGGCCGACGGCGTGGCCGCCGCGTCCTCGGGCCCCGTGCCGCTTACCGACACCGTGCTCAGCGTCGAGGCGGTGGATGCCCAGATCGCCGCCAGGCTGGCGGCGCTGGCTGCGCCCGCGAAGTCCGTCAAGCCGGCCTCGCCGCTGGAGGAGTTCAGCCGAGCCGCCGACAGCTGGACGCGCAAGATCACGGGGCCGGCGCCCCTGGAGGCGCTGCCCGACACCGAGGTCACCGAACTGGAGGAAGACGACCTCCAGAACATCTTCCTCGACGAAGCGCGCGAGGTGCTGCACAACGGCCTGGCGGCCGTGTCGGCGCTGGGCGTGCAGCCCGACGACGTGGGTGAGCTCACCGTGCTGCGCCGCGCCTTCCACACGCTCAAGGGCAGCTCGCGCATGGTAGGGCTGATGGACTTCGGCGAGGCCGCCTGGTCCTTCGAGCAGGTGCTCAACACCTGGCTGGCCGACCAGCAGCCCGCCACACCGGCGCTGCTGGCCGCCACCGGCAACGCGCTTCGCGATTTCGCCCAGTGGGTCGAGGCGATCGCCGCGGGAACGCCCCACGCCTGGCAGGCCGGCCCCTTCCGCGCCGCGGCCGAGGC
>NZ_CABFMN010000145.1 GCF_901875635.1 Xylophilus ampelinus
TCCCTGCAGCGGGCCGAGCAGGCCGCGGCCTCCGCCGCGCGCGCCCTGGACCGGGCGGCGGCGCGAACAGCCGCGCCGCAGGACGGCGCCAGCCCGCCCGCCGCCAAGGACGCTCCGCGATGAGCCCGCCGGATTCGACTGCCGCGCCGACGTTGCCGACGGAACTGATCGTGGATCGTCGCCGCGAGCCCCGCGGTCCGCTGCCCGGTGCAGGTCGCGATGCTGTGCATGCCGTCCGGAGCGGAAGCGGACGACCGGCGACCCCTTCACCCACTGCCGCGCACGCGACGGCCCTGTGGCGTCCGGACTCGCCGCGGGAAACCGATGTGCTTGCGCAGGTGCTGGGGTTGCTGCTGGCGGCGGGCTCGAAGCGAAACCACCTGGCCCGCACGCGTCGCCGCTGAAGCGCGCTGCCGCGGCCTCCGCGGGCAGGCGCGCGAGCCGCAGGCCCTCAGCTCGCCATGAGCAGGGGCACGGTCGTGGACGCGAGCAAGGTGCGCGTCACGCCGCCGAGCAGCCATTCCCGCGCCCTGCTGTGGCCATAGCAGCCCATCACCAGCAGGCCCGCGCCCAGGTCGGACGCCAGCGAAAGGAGGCGTTCGCCGGCGCCAGCCTCGTCGAGGCCCCCGTCATGGACCGTGGCCGGCACGCCATGGGCGGCCATGAGCGCCTGCACGCGAGCGAGCGAATGTGCCGCACCGTCGCCATAGCTCACGACGTGGACCGCCGCCGCGCCGGCCAGCCAGGGCCAGGCGGCCGCCAGCGCGCGGGCGGCCTCGGCGGTCTGCTTCCATGCCACCAGCACGGTCCGGCCGATGTCGGGCAGCGGGCCGGCCACATAGGGGAGGACGAGCGCCGGCCTGCCGCTTTCCATCAGGACGCTGCTGACGAAATCGGCAGGCAGGCGGCCGTCCAGGGCTTCGTCGGGATCGGGTTGCCCGAGGACCAGGAGGTCGGCATAGAACGCCCGCCGGATGAATCCCCACGGGCCCTGCCCCACCAGGTGCTCCCAGGCCATGCAGCCGGCGCCCGCAGCCGCCTCCTCGAAGGTCCGGCGCGCCCTCTCTGCCGCCTCCCGGTCGGCATCCTGGAGGACCGACAAGGCGTCGCCGAGCGCCACCAGCGAGTACGGGTACTGCATCAGGGCCGTGGTCATGCAGGGCAGCCCGACCGCCGTGGCGCCGAAGCGTTCGGCGATCGCGCGGGCCGTCCGCACGCGGGTGCTGCACGGTGCCGAGTTGTCGGCCTGGACGAGGAGGTGGCGCAGCGTCATGACGCGCGCCCGCCCGCTTTGCTCCCCTGCGCTTCCTCCAGCCGTTCGCCGCTGAAGGAGTTGTTTCGAAGCACCTCGGGGCGCGCCGAAAGATCGACGATGTGCGTGGCCATCCGGACGGTTCCTTTCGTTGGCGAATGCGGGTTGCCGCACGGACAGTCTCCGCGCACGTGCGGCCACGCCGCTTGACGCAAGTCAAACAGTCGGCGCTGGCGCCGGCCACGGCGCCCGCACCCGGAGCGGCAGGCGCCCGTTCGCGGCGGCTCGTGGGTGGGTCAGGCAGCCCCGTGGGCAGGTGCGCCCGGCAGGCCGGGCAGCAGCGCGCCCTCGCGCGCCACGACCGCGCCGCCCGCCACGACCAGCCGGCGCGGCGGCCGGGCGACGACGGCGTGCGCGACGCTCTGCGCATCGACCAGCACGAGTTCGGCGCGGCTGCCGGGCACGAGGCCGTGGTCGGCGAAACCGCAGCCCAGGGCGGCGGCGCGCGTCACGCAGTCCAGCGCGATGTCGATCTCGTCGTCGCGGCGCAGGTTGTAGCGCAGGCCGATGAGCATGGCGCGCTCCAGCATGTCGGGTGTGCCGTAGGGCGTCCAGGTGTCGCGGATGCCGTCATTGCCGCCCAGCACCGTGACACCTGCCGCGCGGCAGGCCACGAGCGGCGGAACGCTGCGCGAGGGCGGCGCACTGGTGACCAGCACCACGCCCAGCGCGGCCATGCGCGCCAGCAGCGCGTTGCACTCCGCCGGCGGCAGGTCGCCCAGGCAGAAGCCATGGCTGATCGCCACGCGGCCCTGCAGGCCCAGCGCCTCGGTGCGGTCCAGGATCAGGCCGAGCGAGAAGGCGCCCATCGCGCCCGGCTCGTGCAGGTGGATGTCCAGCGGCTTGCCGTGCCTGGCGGCGATGCCGAAGAGCACGTCGAGCGAGCGCACCGGGTCGCCGTCGATGGCGCAGGGGTCCAGCCCGCCCAGCACGTCGGCGCCGGCGGCCAGCGCGGCATCCAGCAGCTCGGCCGTGCCGGGCCGCAGGAGCAGGCCCGACTGCGGGAAGGCCACGGTCTGGATCTGCTGCCACGGCGCCATGGCGTCGCGCGTGCGCAGCACGCCGTCCAGGTGCTTGAGGCCGGCCTGCGTGTCGATGTCGACGTGGGTGCGGATGCGCGTGGTGCCGTTCGCGAGAAAGGCCCGTGCCAGGGCCAGCGACTGCGCTGCCGCATCGTGGCTGCTCGCATGCCGGAATGCGCGCTCGTTGTCGATGCGGTCGACCAGGCGCGTGCCGACCTCGTTGCGGTACCAGGGCAGGCCCCACAGCGTCTTGTCGAGGTGCGTGTGGCCCTCGACCAGGCCGGGCAGCAGCAGGGCGCCGCCGCCCTCCTCCATCAACGCGCCGGGCGGCATCGGCAGGCCGGCGCCGATGGCGGCGATGCGCTCGCCCTGCACGAGGACGTCGACCGCGGCTGCACCGAAGGGGCGGACGTCGCGCAGGAGCAGCGCGGGGGGAGGAGCGAGGGTCATGCGTGGGAGGGTCGTTGGTGGTCTGCGCCCGGGTCATGGCGCAGGGCCGCCGTCCTCACGGCGCGCTGCGACATTTGCTCCTGATTCGATAGCTGCTCGCGCCCGCAGGACGGGCGTTGCAGGCACTTTTCACTCTGAAGTTTCACTCGCACTTCTCACACCCATCCGGCCTTGCGGAAGCGCCAGTACAGGTGGCCGCACACCCCCACGATCACCCCCAGCGCCACCGGGTAGCCGTAGCGCCACTTCAGCTCGGGCATGAACTCGAAGTTCATCCCCCACACGCCGACGAAGGCGGTGCATACCGCGAAGATCGCCGCCCAGGCCGCCAGCCGCTTGGTCACCTCGCTGTCCGCGATGGTGACCAGCGACAGGTTGACCTGGATCGCCACGCCGACGGTGTCGCGGATGGCATCGACCGAGGCGTTGATGCGCGCCAGGTGGTCGATCACGTCGCGGAAGTAGTCCTGCGTGCCCAGGCACAGCGGCGGCACCCGGCCGCCGTACAGCCGCCCCGCGGCCTCCAGCAGCGGCGCCACCGCGTGCTTGAGCACGCGCAGCCGGCGCTTCAGGCCGTACAGGCGCTGGATGTTCTCGCGCCCGGCCTTCTCGGTGAGGATCTGCTTCTCGATCGCCTCGAGCTCGTCCTCGAGGTGCTCGATGACGGGGAAGTAGCGGTCCACCACCTCGTCCATCAGCGCATAGAGCACGAAGCCGGGGCCGTTCTTCAGCAGCTCGGGCTCGCGCTCGCAGCGTTCGCGCACGCGGGCCAGGCTCTGGTCGCTGCGGTTGCGCACCGAGACGACGTAGTTGCGGCCCGCGAAGACGTCGACCTCGCCCACGCGGATGCGCCGGTGCTCGGCCTCACCCTCGCCTTCGATGTCGAGCAGGTGCATGACGACGAAGAGCGACTCGCCGTACTCCTCCACCTTGGGCCGCTGCTGGCCGCGCTGCACGTCCTCCACCGCCAGCGGGTGCAGGTCGAAGGTGCTCTGCAGCGTCGCCAGTTCCTCGTCGCTCGCGTCGTGCAGCGCGACCCAGACGAAGGTGCCGGGGTCGGACAGGTGCTGAGGGATATCGGCGAGCCCGATGTCGGCGAGCTTGCGGCCCTCGCGGTAGGCGGCGCAGTTGATGAGCATGGCGGTCGACGGTGGTGGTGCCACATCGTGCCACCGCGCGTCGGAAGGTGCCGGTAGGCCGCCGCCGCGGCAGGTGGCATGGCGCGTTCAGCCGGCGTTCAGGCTGTCATCGGGAGGAATTGTCCGACGGGCCCGCAGACCCCGGCTGCCTAGAATCCACGCGACCATGTCCGTGCCAACACAGTCCCCGACCCGTAGCCCCATGCAGGGCCGGCTGGGGCGCACGGGCCGCGACGCATGAGCAGGCGCGGCGCCCCCTTGCCACCCGACGAAGACCGCCGCCTGGCGGCCCTCGACGAACTCCAGGTCCTCGACACCGGCGCCGAAGCCGTGTTCGACGATGTGGTGCTGCTGGCCTCGCAGCTGTGCGGAACCCCGATTGCGCTGGTGTCGCTGATCGATGCCGAGCGCCAGTGGTTCAAGGCCCGCGTCGGCCTGGACGCCACCGAAACGCCGCGCAGCGATGCCTTCTGCGCCCATGCCATCCTGGCCCCCGACACCGTCATGCAGGTGCACGACGCGGTGCTGGACCCCCGCTTCACCGACAACCCCCTGGTGCAGGGCGAGCCCCGCATCCGCTTCTATGCGGGCGCGCCCATCGTCACGCCCGCCGGCGATGCGCTCGGCACGGTCTGCGTGATCGACCGCGAGCCGCGCGAGCTCTCGGCCGGCCAGGCCGCGGCGCTGCAGGCACTGGCCCGGCAGACCGCCGTGCTGCTGCAGTTGCGCGCCGCCAACCGCAGCAAGGACCGCCAGGCCGCCGCACTGCGCCAGGAGGTGACCGACGCCCTGACCGGCGCCGACGACGACAACGCCCTGCTGCGCAAGCGCCAGCGCCTGGCGGCGGTTGGCCAGCTCACCAGCGGCATCGCGCACGACTTCAACAACCTGCTCCAGGCGGTGAGCGGCAACCTGCAGCTCATCGAGCGCAAGGCCGACCAGCCGAACGTCGTGCGCCGCCGCGCGCAAGGCGGCCTGGACGCCGTGCGCAGTGCCGCGGACCTGACGCGCCAGCTGCTGAACTTCTCGCGCGACCAGGTGCCCGAGTACCGCCCCATGGCCGCCGCCGCGCGCGTGGCGCAGATGCGCGAACTGCTGCGCCGCGCCGTCGGGCCCGAGATGCAGCTGCAGTTCCGGCTGCAGGACACCGAGGTGCTGACCCTCGCCGACCCGACCCAGCTCGAAGCGGCCATCCTCAACCTGGCGATCAACGCACGCGATGCGCAGCACGGCGTCGGCGCGCTGCGCATCGGTTCCCGGCGCGCCTCGGTCCACGGCGACGCCGAGCTGCCCGATGGCGCCTACCTGGTGCTCACCCTCGAGGACGACGGCCCCGGCATGGCGCCGGACGTGGCGGCGCGCGCATTCGAACCCTTCTTCACCACCAAGGGCGAGGCGCAGGGCACCGGCCTGGGGCTGGCGCAGGTGCGCGGCTTCGCAGTGCGCGCGGGCGGCACCGCGCGCATCACGAGCGCGCCCGGCCAGGGAACGACCGTCACGCTGTGGCTGCGCGAGGTCGACAGCGCGGCGGCACCTCCCGAAGCCGTCGGCACGCCCGCTCCCTGCGGCCCCACGCCCGCACGCGCGGATGCGCACGTGCTGCTCGTCGACGACGACGGCCACGTGCGCGACTCGCTCGGCGCCCTGCTGGCCGAAGCCGGCTACCGCGTGAGCGTCGCATCGGCGGGCGCCCAGGCGCTGGCGGCGGTCGCCGCCTCGGCGCCCGACATCGTGCTGGCCGATTTCGGCATGGTGGGCATGAACGGCGCCGCGCTGGCCGGTGAACTGCGGCGCCTGCGCCCGGGGCTGCCCGTGGTCATCCTGACCGGCTATGCCGACGTCGGCCGGTTGCTGCCCCTGCTGTGGCCAGGTGCGGTGGTGCTGCGCAAGCCGCTGCTGCTGGATGCGGTACGCCGCGCGATCGACGACGCGCTCGCCGGGGGATGCGCACCGGCTGACTGAGCCGCGCGGCCTCGCGGCGCTCCTGAATCGATAGCTGACGGCGCTTGCTCCGCGGGCGTTCCGGGCATTTTTCATTCGAACCGTGGGTGCCGGAGGCAGGCCGCGCCACTACACTTTCGCGGCCCTCGAGGAGAAAAAATGGAGAAGGGGCCGCATGCCAGAACCGACATTCCAGCACCCGGATTTCGCGCCGGACCTTTCGCAATTCGACCGCGAACCACCCGGGCCGCCCGAGACACCGCCGTCCGGCGGGCAGGCCCGGCGCGACATCGAGGCGTGGCCGCTGGCCTTCACCGGCGACGGCGGCGTGTACTTCGGCGTCTGGATCGTCAACCTGCTGCTCACCATCGTGACGCTCGGGCTCTTCACGCCCTGGGCGCGGCGCCGCACCATCAAGTACTTCTACGGCCATACGCTGGTGGCCGACAGCCCGCTCGAATTCACCGCCGGCATCCGCGGCATGGTGTTCGGCTTCCTGCTGCTGGCGGCCTTCTACATCGCGCTGAACGTGGCCTCCAACACGGGCCAGCACATCGTCTACTTCGCCATCGTGACCGGCGGCGCTGTGTTGGCGCCCTTCCTCTGGGGCAGCGCGATGCGCTTCCGGCTGGGCCACACCCGCTGGCGCGGCCTGCGCCTGCGCTTCACGGCTGGCTGGGGCGAGGTGTACCGCGCGAGCTGGCCGGTGTTCGCGCTGGCCGCGGTGTGGCTGGTGGCAGGCTTCGCGATCTCGCGCATGGCGCCCGACGCGCCGAAGGCCGGCACGTCGTCGGTGCAGGGGCCAGCCACGCTGTCGGCGCCGGTGCACGCCGCGGCGCCTGCGCGCGAGAACGAAGCCGCCACCGCTGCCGCCGAGGCCGACCCCGACATGGACGCCGAGGAAGAGGAGGACAGCGCGCCCACCCGGGCCAAGGCGCCGTCCTTCCCACGCCCCACCTGGCCCATGGCCGCCGTCGCCCTGGCGGCGGTGGTGCTCAGCCTGCTGTGCCTCATCCGCCTGGAGTTCAACTACAAGCGCCTGTTGGTGATGCGCGCCGCCGTCGGCGGGCAGACCGGCCGCTGGAAGCCGGTGTTCGGCGACTTCGTGCGCATCTGGGGCGCCAGCATCGGCTTCTTCGTGGCCACGCTGCTGGGCATCGGCATGGCGATCGCGGCCCTGGTCGGCGTCGCTGCGCTGGTGTCGGGCGGCCTGGCGGCAATGGGCGCGCAGCGCGGCAGTGCCACCTTCATCGTGATCGCGATCGTGGCGGTGTTCGTGCTGATCATGGCGATGTTCTTCGCCGCCTCGCCCGCCATGGCGTATCGCGAGGCGCGCATGTTCCAGCTGATGTGGAACAACATCGGCGTGAGCGACATGGCGCGCTTCAAGACCGACCTGCGCACCGCCGGCTTCGTCTGGCTGCGCATTCGCAACATCCTGCTCAACATGATCACGGCCGGCTTCTACCGCCCCTTCGCGCGGGTGGCCGAGTACAAGATGAAGACCGAGTCGGTCACGCTGCACGTCAAGGGTGGGCTCGACCGGCTGGTCGGCACGCTCGAGGCGCAGCAGAAGGACGGTTTCGGCGACGCCGTGGCCGACGCGCTGGGCATCGATGTGATTGGGTGACACCCCCCAAGTCGCTGCGCTCGCCGACCGAGCTGCGTACCATGAGATCGTCACGTTCGTTACCAATTTGGGCGCAGCGCCCGCGCTGTCGGCGCCAGCGGCCGATTGCACTTTGGAAGTCTTGACTCTTTTCTGAACCGTCGCGCATGCCCGAATCGACCCCCGCCCTCCTGCGTGCCCGCTGGTACGACGGCCGCAGCAGCCAGCCGCAGCCGGTCCTGGTGGGTCTGGAGCCCGGGGCGCGCGGCCCCGGCCTGCGGCTGCACCCGCTCACGCCCGGAACGGCCGTACCGCCGCCCTTGGCGCACGACGAGGTCGAGTGGCCCGAGGCCTGGCGCCCCAGCCGCGCCCAGCGCACCGTGGTGGTCGACCTGCGCCAGGCCGGCAGCCTGGAGATCGACGACGGCGCGCAGTGGCATGCCGCGCTGGAGGCCGCGGGCGCGCGTCCGGGCCTGGCCCAGCGCATGCAGACGCGCTGGCGCGTCTTCGCCGGCGTGCTGCTGGCGGCCGTGCTCGGGCTGGCCCTGTTCTACCGCTACGGCACGCCCTGGGCCGCCACCCAGCTCACGCGCTTCGTGCCGCTGGGCTGGGAGCAGTCGATCAGCCAGGAGGCGATGCGCGAGCTGGACGACGGCTTCCTGAAGCCCAGCAGGCTGCCCGCCGAGCGCCAGGCCGCGCTGCGCGCGCGCTTCGACGCACTGGCCGCGCAACTCGGCACGGGCGAAGCGTCGTCCCTGCACCGCTACCGCAGCTACGCGCCACGCTTCGCGCTCGCGTTTCGCTCCGGCATGCCGGCCAACGCGTTCGCGCTGCCCGGCGGGCAGGTCGTGGTGACCGACGCGCTGGTCAACGAGGCCGCCAAGGCGGGCCTTTCGGATGACGCCCTGGTCGGCGTACTCGCGCACGAGATGGGCCATGTGGCGCACCGCCACGGCACGCGGCTGGTGGTCGAGCAAGGCGTGCTGAACGTCGGCCTGGGGCTGGCACTGGGCGACGTGTCGAGCGTGGTGTCGATGGCGAGCACGGTGCTCACCGGCCTGGCCTACCGCCGCAGCCACGAGCGCGAGGCCGACTGCTTCGCCGTGCTGCTGATGCAGCGCGCCGGGCTGCCGGTCGCGCCGATGGCCGACCTGTTGATGCACATCGACGGACCTCCCACCGGCGGCAAGGACGAAGCGCCCGCATCGAAGAACGGTGCGGCGCCGCAGAAAGCCGACGGCGCCCGCACCCGCCCGGCGGCCGACTGGCTCAGCAGCCACCCGGACACCGGCGTGCGCGCACAGGCGCTGAAGGAGGGCCGCGGCTGCGCCAGGCCCTGACCGCGTGCTGACACGCGCCCGTCCCGGCGCCTGCGGAATAATGCGCAGATGGTCCGACCCACCCAGCAGCTGCATGCCGCGCGCGAGCCCGTGCCCGTGCGGCCGGCCGCCACCGTCCTGCTGCTGCGCGACAGCCCCGAGGGCCTGGAGGTGCTGATGACCCGGCGCTCCGACTACGCGAGCTTCGCGCCGGGTGCCTACGTCTTTCCCGGCGGCCGCGTGGACGAGGCCGACAGCGAGGCGCGCCGCATCGCCCTGCGCCGCCGCACCCAGAGCCGCGCCCAGCTCGACTACGCCGTCGCCGCGGTGCGCGAAAGCTTCGAGGAGCTGGGCGTGCTGCTGGCCGAGCATGCGGACGGCCGCCCGATCTCGGCCGCCGAGATCGCCGCGATGGACCGACATGCCACGGCCGACGGCGCGTTCCAGGCCCAGTGCGCGGCGCTCGGGCTGCGGTTGTCGACCGACCGGCTCTTCACCTTCTGCCACTGGGTGACCGACCGCGACCTGCCCAAGCGCTTCGACGTGCTGTTCCTGGTCGCCCGCATGCCCGAGGGGCAGGAGCCGGTCGCCGACGAGACCGAGCAGTTCGAGCCCTGCTGGGTCAACCCGGCGCAGGCGCTCCAGCGGCACGAGGCGGGCAGCTTCTCGATGATCTTCCCGACCATCCGCACCCTGCGGCGGCTGGCCGCCTTCGAGACCGTCGACACCGTGCTGGCCGCCTGCGCGCGCGAGAAGCCGCTGTGGAGCAGCTGCCCGCGCGGCGGCTTCCTCGCCGGCAAGGAAGAGCGCTACATGGAGCACGAGGCCCCATATGGCGAACTGGCGCTGACCTGCCCGGACGGCCAGATGCTGCACACGCTCGACTGGCAGACCGAGCACCCCGTGCCGCTGCTGCGCAACGTGATGCGCCTGACGGCCCCCAACCCCAGCGCCATGACCGGCCCGGGCACCAACAGCTACATCGTGGGCGACGCCGACAGCGGCTACGTCGTCATCGACCCCGGCCCGAACGACTTCGACCACGTCGGCCGCCTCTGGCGCGCCACCCACGGCAACATCCGCGCCATCGTCTGCACCCATTCGCATGCCGACCACGCGCCCGGAGCCATGCCGCTGCAGGCGCTGTGCAAGGACACCAACCCGCCCATCCTCGGACTGCCCTCGGCGCCGACGGCGCGGCACACGGCACGCTTCACGCCCGACCGCGCACTGCACCACCTCGAGCGGCTCGAACTCCACGGCCGCCTGCTGGAAGACGGCTCCGGCCGGCGCGTGACGCACACACTGCGCGTCATCCACACGCCGGGGCACGCCGCCAACCACCTGTGCCTGGTGCTGGAGGAAGACGGCCTGCTCTTCTCGGGCGACCACATCCTCAACGGCAGCACCACGGTGATCGACCCGCCCGACGGCAACATGACCGAGTACCTCGACTCGCTGGACGTGCTCGACGAGGCCTGCATCGAACTGCGCGCCGAGTTCATCCTGCCCGCGCACGGCCATGTGCTGGGCTTTGCGCGCGGCGCCATCGCCAAGCTGAAGTCGCACCGGCTGCAGCGCGAAGCCAAGATCGCCTCGGCCATGCGCCGCGTGCCGCTGGGCACCATCGACGACTGGCTGCCCATCGCCTACGCCGACACGCCCAGGCACCTGTGGCCCGTCGCGGCCCGCTCGCTGCAGGCGCATGTGGAGCGCATCCGCGAACTCGCCTCGCAGCCGGCCGTGCTGCCCTCGCAGCCCGCCACGCTGCCGACCCGCCTGTGAGCGCCGACGACGACGCGGCCCACGCCGGCGAGCGCCTGTCCAAGCGCGTCGCCGCGCAGCTGTCGTGCTCGCGCCGCGAGGCCGAGCAGCTCATCGCGCAGGGCGCCGTCACCGTCGACGGGCTGGCCGCCACGCTGCCGCAGCAACGGGTGCTGCCCGAACAGCGCGTGGCGGTGACGGCCGGAGCGCGCCCGCAGGCGTTGCCACCCGCCACGCTGGTGGTGCACAAGCCGGCCGGGCTGGATTGCCAGGCCAGCGGCTTCTGGGCACAGCTGCGGCGCGACGCCGACGATGCGCTGCACGGCCGGCCGGCCCTGCCGGGCCTGTTCATGGGGCAGCGCTGCGTCGCGCCCCTCGCGCCCGGGGAAAGCGGCCTCGTCGTCTTCACCCAGGTGGCGGGCGTGGCGCGCCGCCTGCACGACGACGCACCGCTGGTGGAGCACGAGTTCTCGATCGACGTGGCCGGCCCCGTCGAGGCGGCCATGCTCCAGCAGCTGCGCCCGGCACGCGCCAGCATCAACCGCCAGAGCCCCGAGCGCACGGGCTTGCGCGTGGTGATGCACGGCCCCGAACCGGGCCAGATCGGCGCCCTGTGCCGGGCCGTCGGCCTGGCGCCCGAATCGCTCAAGCGCCTTCGCATCGGCCGCCTGCCGCTGGCCGGCCTGGCGCCGGGGCAGTGGCGCTGCCTGCGGGTGCACGAGCGCTTCTGATTTCGCGCTGGAATCAAAAAGTGCAATCGGGCCGCAGCGCCCGTATGGCGGGCGTTGCGGCTGAATTCGTCACGATCGTGACGATCTGGATCCCGAGGCTGCCCGGGCCGGACCGGGAGCGGAAAGAAAAGTGTGAAGCGCGCCGATACGCCGGATTCTGTGCACGGCGACACCCTTGCGGATGCCGCCGCGTGACCGCCATTCATCTGGGCCGTGGGTCGCCCACACGGCTCGGTGCCACCTACCCGCCAGCTCAGCGGAACCACCTCGATACTGGCCTACTTGGTGTTGCTGCGCGCAGAGATTGCCCGTTTCACCCGGATCGGGGTCGCCCCCTCACCGACTCGTCTCTGTTGCTCTGATCCTCACCTCGCGGTGGAGAGCCGTTAGCTCCTGCGCTGTCCTGTGCAGTCCGGACGTTCCTCCAGTGCGCTCTTTCGAGACTTGCACCAGCGGCGGCCTGGCGTGCTTCACGCCCCGATTATCGCCACAATGGCCGGCTCACCCGCCGTCCCACGCCCCTCAAGGAGACCTCGCATGAAAGCCAACACCATCCTCGACACCATCGGCCGCACGCCGCACATCCGCATCCAGCGCCTGTTCGGCAACGCGACGCAGCAGGTGTGGATCAAGTCCGAGCGCAGCAACCCCGGCGGCTCGATCAAGGACCGCATCGGCCTGGCCATGATCGAGGACGCCGAGAAGTCCGGCGCCCTGAAGCCCGGCGGCACCATCATCGAACCGACCAGCGGCAACACCGGCATCGGGCTGGCGATGGCGGCGGCCGTCAAGGGCTACAGGCTGGTGCTGGTGATGCCCGAGTCGATGTCCATCGAACGCCGCCGGCTGATGCTGGCCTACGGCGCCAGCTTCGACCTCACGCCCAAGGAAAAGGGCATGAAAGGCGCCATCGCGCGTGCCGAGGAGCTGGTCGCCAGCACGCCCGGCGCATGGATGCCGCAGCAGTTCAACAACCCGGCCAACGTCGACGTGCACGTGCGCACCACGGCCGAGGAGATCGCGGCCGATTTCCCAGAGGGCGTGGACGTGCTCATCACCGGCGTGGGCACCGGCGGCCACATCACAGGCTGCGCGCAGGTGCTCAAGAAGAAGTGGCCCCAGCTCAAGGTGTTCGCTGTCGAGCCGGTCGCCTCGCCCGTGCTCTCGGGCGGCAGCCCGGCGCCGCATCCGATCCAGGGCATCGGCGCCGGCTTCGTGCCGCAGATCCTGAAGACCGACCTGCTCGACGGCATCATCCAGGTCGACGCCGAACCGGCGCGCGAGATGGCCCGCCGCTGCGCGCGCGAGGAAGGCATGCTGGTCGGCATCTCCTCCGGCGCCACGCTGGCCGCCATCGCGCAGAAGCTGCCCGAGCTACCGGCCGATGCGGTGGTGCTGGGCTTCAACTACGACACGGGCGAGCGCTACCTGTCGATCGATGGCTTCCTGCCGGCCTGAGCGCCGGAATTCGAACGAAATCGGGCTGCAGCACCCGTCCTGCAAGCGGATGCAGCTATCGATTTCGTAGCAATCACGTCCGCGGGTGCAGATCGGCCGGCGCTTCGACAATCGCCCGCACCATGTCCACTGCGCCTTCCCGGCGGCTGCAGGCCCTCGCGGCCGATGCGCCGCCTTCCAGTCCCGAGCAACAGGCCTTCGACACGCTCCACCGCCGCATCGACGTCCAGCGCGCGCTGCTGGCCGAATGGCAGGCGGCCATCGACGCCTACGAGCAGCGCTACGCCCGCGAGGTGCTGCCGCTGCTGACGCAGTACCGCGGCCTGCACATCGACCTGCTGGATCGGCTGGACCATGCCGCCTCGGGCGGACTGCGCCTGGGCCGCACCGATGCGCGCGCGCTGCACGAGCTCATCGTCGAGATCGCCGACAGCCTGCTGCTCGGCGAAGACGATGCCGAGCGACGCGCGGCCCTGCACAGCCTGCGCGCCCGCTACGCGGACGAGCCCGAATTGCCCGAAGCGCCGGCGGCCACGGACGATCCGGAGGCCCTGCTGCGGCGCCTGGAGGCCGAGCGCGAGGCCGCCGAAGCCGCGCGCGCGGCCCAGCGCGCCGCACACCGCCGCGAGACCGCGGCCCGCAAGAAGCAACGGGCGCCCGAAGCGTTGGAAGCGGCGCAGTCGCTGCGTGCGGTGTACCGCCAGCTCGTGAGCGCGCTGCATCCCGACCGCGAACCCGATCCCGAGGAGCGTCAGCGCAAAACGGTGCTGATGCAGCACGTGAATGAGGCCTACGCCGCGCAGCGCCTCACCGACCTGCTGCAGTTGCAGCAGTCCATCGCCGAGGCCGACACGCGCCGCGCCGCGCAGGCCGGCGACCTGCCTGCCGAGCGGCTGGCCGCCTACAACCGCCTGCTGGCCGACCAGCTCGCGGCGCTGCAGCGCGAGGTGCGCGAGCTGGAGGCGGATTTCAAGGCCCGCCATCACCTGAATCCGCACGGGCGCCTCAAGCCCGGCACCTTGGGCGAGCACCTGCGCGTGGAGCAGGCCAAGCTGACCAACGGAATCCGCGAGATGCAGCGCGAGGCGCGCCTGCTGGACGACCCGGCGTACCTCAAGCAATGGGTGAAGGCGCAGCGGCGCATGGCGCGGCACATACATGACGAAGCCGACTGATGCCGGATGACGCTCGGTTCGAAGGGTCCGTTCAGGCTGAGCCTGCCGAAGCCCCGGACAGCACTTCGACAAGCCCGGTGCGAACGGCTTCCGGGCGACCGGGCCCGGTGCCAGCGGGGCCCGAGTGCGTCGGCGACAATCGCCCATTCGCCGCCCCCTGCCCGATCACCACGGGCCGCGCGCCATGATCCGCATCTCCGAACTCAAGCTCCCGCTCGACCACGCGCCCGAAGCGCTGCCCGCCCTCGTCGCCCAGACGCTGGGCGTGGCGCAGGCCGAAGTCGCCGCCCACACCGTCTACAAGCGCAGCTTCGACGCCCGCAAGGCCGAGTTGCGGACGGTCTACATCGTCGACGCCGCACTCGCCGACCCGGCCGGCGAGGCCGCGCTGCTGACCCGCCATGCCGGGAATCCGCACATCCAGCCCGCGCCCGACATGGCCTGGCGCCCGCCGGTGCATGCCGGCGATGGCGCGCCGCGCCCGGTGGTGGTGGGCTTCGGCCCCTGCGGCCTCTTCGTCGCCCTGCTGCTGGCGCAGATGGGCTTCCGGCCCATCGTGCTGGAACGCGGCAAGGCGGTGCGCGAACGCACGCAGGACACCTGGGGCCTGTGGCGCCGCAAGGAACTGCACCCGGAATCGAACGTGCAGTTCGGCGAGGGCGGCGCCGGCACTTTTTCTGACGGCAAGCTCTACAGCCAGATCAAGGACCCGCGCTTCCTGTCGCGCAAGGTGCTGCACGAGTTCGTGAAGGCCGGCGCGCCGGAGGAGATCCTGTGGGAGGCGCACCCGCACATCGGCACCTTCCGGCTGGTGAAGATGGTCGAGGCCATGCGCGCCGAGATCCTGGCGCTGGGCGGCGAGATCCGCTTCCAGCACAAGGTGACCGACATCCAGGTCGAGGACGGCCGCATCCGTGGCCTCACCGTGCTCGACCAGGCGAGCGGCCAGGTGCACGCGCTGCGCAGCGATCACGTGGTGATGGCGCTGGGCCACAGCGCGCGCGATTCCTTTGCCATGCTCTGGCGCCGAGGCGCGCCCATCGAGGCCAAGCCCTTCTCCATCGGCTTCCGCGCCGAGCATCCGCAGGGCCTGATCGACCGCGCACGCTGGGGCCGCCATGCGGGCCACCCTGCGCTGGGCGCGGCCGAATACCGGCTGGTGCACCACGCGAGCAACGGCCGCTCGGTCTACAGCTTCTGCATGTGCCCTGGCGGCACCGTGGTGGCCGCCACCAGCGAGCCGAACCGCGTCGTGACCAACGGCATGAGCCAATACTCGCGCGCCGAGCGCAACGCCAACGCGGGCATCGTGGTCGGCATCACGCCCGACGACTACCCGACCGACTACCGGCACCTCGACCTGCCGCCCGAGCTGCTCGAGCAGGCCCAAGGCAAGCCGCACCCACTGGCCGGCATCGAGCTGCAGCGGCGGCTGGAGTCGAACGCCTTCGTGCTCGGCGGCAGCGACTACTGCGCGCCGGGCCAGCTGGTGGGCGACTTCGTCGCCGGCCGGCCGTCGACGGACTTCGGCGAGGTGCAGCCGAGCTACAAGCCCGGCGTGCGCCTCACCGACCTGCACGGCGCCCTGCCCGCCTACGCGATCGAGGCGATGCGCGAGGCCTTTCCCGCCTTCGGCAAGAAGATCCCCGGCTTCGACCGTCACGATGCCGTGCTGACCGGCGTGGAGACCCGCACCTCCTCGCCCATCCGCATCGCGCGCGATGCCGACACCCTGCAGTGCCCCGGCATCGGCGGCCTGTACCCGGCGGGCGAAGGCGCGGGCTACGCTGGCGGCATCCTGTCCGCGGGCGTGGACGGCATCAAGGTGGCCGAAGCGGTGGCGCGCGCCATCGCTGCTGCCCACGAAACGCAGCGGGTGCCGGCATGACCCGTGCGCGCGGCTTCATGCTGGCCGTGGCGGCCATGGCCGTCGTCGTACTGGCCTCCAACATCCTGGTCCAGTACGCCATCAACGACTGGCTCACCTGGGGCGCATTCACCTACCCGGCCGCGTTCCTGGTGAGCGAGCTGGTCAACCGCCGCTTCGGCCCGCGGCTGGCGCGGCGCGTGGCCTGGGTGGGCTTCGCGGTGGCGGTGGCGGCTTCGCTGTGGCTGGCGCCGATGCGTATCGCGCTCGCGTCCGGCACGGCCTTCATCGCCTCGCAGTTGCTCGACATCGGCGTCTTCGACCGCCTGCGGCGCGGCACCTGGTGGCGAGCGCCGCTGGTGGCCACCGTGGCGGCGGCGCTGCTGGACAGCGCGGTGTTCTGGGGCATCGGCTTCGCCGGCACGGGCGGGCCGTGGCTCACCTGGGCGCTGGGCGACCTGGGCGTGAAGCTGGCGGTAGGCGTGTGCATGCTGCTGCCCTTCCGCCTGCTGATCGCGCGCAGCCTGGCATCGCGCAAGGACGGAGCCCTGCAACCATGATCGACACCGACATCCACTTCTACGAGCCGGCCAAGGGCCACGGCCTGCCGCACGACCCGTTCAACGCGATGGTCGGACCGCGGCCGATCGGCTGGATCTCGTCGCACGATGGCGCGGGCCGGCTCAACCTCGCGCCCTACAGCTTCTTCAACGCCTTCAACTACACGCCACCGATCGTCGGCTTCGCGAGCATCGGCGCCAAGGACACGCTGCGCAACATCGAGGCCACGGGCGAGTTCGGCTGGAACCTGGCGACGCGCCCGCTGGCCGAGGCGATGAACGCCAGCTGCGCCGCCGTGCCGCCCGAGGTGGACGAGTTCGCGCTCGCCGGGCTCACGCCCGCGCCCTCGCGCCGCATCGCCGTTCCTCGTGTGGCCGAGAGCCCCGTGTCCTTCGAATGCAAGCTCACGCAGGTGCTGCGCCTGCAGGGCGTGGACGGCATCCCGGTCGACACCTGGCTGGTGCTGGGCGAAGTCGTCGGCGTGCACATCGCGCGCCGGCTGCTCAAGGACGGCATCTACGACACCGCCGCCGCCGAGCCCATCCTGCGCGCCGGCGGCCCGGCCGACTATTTCACGATCACGCCGGAAGCCCGCTTTCGCATGTACCGGCCGCGCTGACACGCAGCGCGCCGCCCTTTTCATCCCGTAGATCGACCGACATGACCGACCACGACGTGACTCCCGAAGACCGCCCCGAGACGGCGGCACCGCCCACCACGCCCACCACGCACGCCACGGCCGACGCCCCCGCGGCCACCCGCGGCGACCGCCCGATCCAGCCAGATGCCGGTGCCGACACGGGCACTGAAAGCCCCTCGCGCAAGCGCCGCCGCGGCGGCCGCAACCGCGGCCGCGCCGAGGCGCGCGATGCGGCCGCACCGACCGCCGTGCGCGCATCGGCACCGGCTGCGGCGGCACCACGCCGCGAGCGCCAGGTGCACCCGCTGCTGGAGAAGCTGGCCACGCTGTACCCGCAGCTGTTCGGCGCGCGCTTCCTGCCGCTGCAACGCGGCATCTACGAGGCGCTGCTCGAACGGCATCCGGAAGAACTGCCGAAGGAGGAGCTCAAGATCGCGATGGGCCTGCACGCCCGCTCGGGCCGCTACCTCGAAGCGATCGCGGCGCGCCACCCGCGCCACAACCTGGCGGGCGAGGTGGTCGAGCCCGTGGCGCCGGAGCATGTGCACCACGCCATCGTCGAGCTGTACCGCCGCCGCCAGTCGCGCACGCAGGAGGACCTGCGGCCGCAGCTGATCGCCCGCCTGGTCGACGCCATCGACGCCTCGGGCCTGGAACGCGAGGCCTACACCGAGCAGGTGCGCGTGTCGCAGCCGCAGGCGCTGGCGCTGCTGGACGAGGCATTCGCCGAGCGCGGGCGCCGGGCCGCCAAGCGCGAGGCGCTGCTGCGGGCCTTCGAGGCCAGCGGCCAGTCCACGGTGGAAGCCTTCGCCGAGATGTACGGCATGAACCTGGGCGAGACCAAGCGGCTGCTGGCCCAGGCGAAGAAGGCCCAGGCGCCGGCCTGAACGGCGCGGGAATGCTCAGATTCGTCTGAGCAAATCCGTAAAGAAAATAGGGCTCTGACGCCCGTCCGACGGGCGTCAGGCACTATGAAATTCATAGTCAACCGACCCATGAAAAAAGCCCGCGAATGCGGGGCTTTGCTTCGAGGCCGACGCCGCGGATGCAGGCGCCGGACGCGCCCTCAGCGCTGCGCGTTCTGCAGTGCGGCGATGCGTTCCTCGATCGGCGGGTGCGTGGCGAACAGCTTGCCCATCGCGCCCGTGATGCCCATGGCTTCCACGGCCTTGGGCAGCTCGCCGGCGGGCAGGCCGCCCAGGCGGGCCAGTGCGTTGATCATCGGCTGCTTGCGGCCCATGAGCTGGGCGGCGCCGGCGTCGGCGCGGAACTCGCGCTGGCGCGAGAACCAGGCCACGACGATGGCGGCGGCGAAGCCCAGCACGATGTCCAGCACCAGCGTCGTGACCATGTAGCCGATGCCGGGGCCCGAGCTGCGGTCGTCGCCGCGGCGCAGGAAGCCGTCGACCACGTAGCCGATCACGCGCGAGAGGAACACGACGAAGGTGTTCATCACGCCCTGGATCAGGGTCATCGTCACCATGTCGCCGTTGGCCACGTGCGCGACCTCGTGGCCGATCACGGCCTCGACCTCGTCGCGCGTCATGTTCTGCAGCAGGCCGGTGGACACGGCCACCAGCGACGAGTTCTTGAACGCACCGGTGGCGAAGGCGTTGGGCTCGCCCTCGAAGATGCCGACCTCGGGCATGCCGATGCCGGACTGGTCGGCGAACTTGCGCACCGTCTGCACGATCCAGGCCTCGTCGGGCGACTGCGGCTCGTTGATGATGCGCACGCCCGCGCTCATCTTGGCCATCGGCTTGGAGATGAGCAGCGAGATGATGGCGCCGCCGAAGCCCATCACCAGCGCGAAGCCCAGCAGCGCGCCGAGGTTGAGCCCGTTGGACGTGAGGTAGCGGTTCACGCCGAGCAGGCTGGCGACCACGCCCAGCACGGCGACCACCAGCACGTTGGTCAGGACGAACAGAAAAATGCGCTTCAAGTTGATTTCTCCGTGGGAGGAAAGAACGCTGCACATTTGGGGGCCAGGCGGCCCGCTTCAAGCCGTGCGGCGTGTCCGGGCGTCGCTGTGGTTGCTCGTTGTGGCCGCCCGCCGGGGTCGGAAAACCCCGCGGTCATCATAAAAGGAAGGTTCGCAATTCCCCGCGTGCCAACCGGGAATGCCGAAGACGGGAAGCGGCGTGAAGGGCTTGGCAGCCAGATGCGCAGCGTCGAGGGCCTGCGCGATCGCGGCATCGTCGGCCGCGATGGACGGTCGGGCACCGCGTGCACACAGCACGTGCGCGGTGGCCGCCTTGTGGCCGGCCACGATCTTCTCCATCAGCGCATGGCCGAACACGTGCAGGCGCGCCTGCGCCCAGAGCCCGCGCTGCTCGACGAAGAGCCGTCGCCAGTCGCGGGCCAGCAGTGCGTCCCACAAGGCCGGTGGCGCATCGAGCACGGCGCCGTTCTCGTCGAAGAGCGTCAGCGCATCACGCAGCGGCCCGCGCGTGGCGCCGATGCCCAGGCGGGCGATCTCGGCCGCCTGCAGGCGGTTGAGCTGCCGCTTGGCCTGCGGAAAGGCCAGCCACACCAGCCCGTTGAAGAAGTCGTGGGCGTTGTCGCGCGTGGGCACGCGGCCGGTGCGGAAGATGAAGGCTTCGTAGGCCTCGTCCGGGGTCAGTTCGGCCTGGGGGACAAAACGGGGGCCGGCCGCGGGCGCCAGCCCATCCAGCGCCTCGGCCACCGACGTGCCCTGCGCCGCCTGCCATGCCGGCTCGCCGGCTGCGCCCCACGGCGCGAGGCCGGGCAGCGTCCAGTCGATGGGCGGCAGCGTCACCGCGGAGGGCTCAGGCCGGCCCGGCGCCGGACCAGCGGATGCGGTCCGGGTGCTGCAGCAGCACGAACTCGCCCTGCAGGCGCTCGAAGAACTTGAGCGAGCTGGCGTGCTTGCCCAGCAGCTTGGCGGCGCGCAGCGCCTGCACCACGTCGTTGAGCGCGAGCTCGGCGCCGCCGCGCAGCGCAGGGGCGGCGTCGAGCACGGCCTGTGCGGCGGCGCTCGGGGGCGGCGTTTCGGTAACGGCGGCGCGCGCACCGCGTGTCGTGGCGGTCTTGCGGGCGGCGGTCTTGCGGGCCGGAGCGCGCG
>NZ_CABFMN010000146.1 GCF_901875635.1 Xylophilus ampelinus
CACCCGCATGATTCCATGCGGGCGAAAGGAACCGCCACCTTCAATTCACGCGTTCAGCAGATCTCGGGACATCGCCCTTGTGGGAGCCGGCGCTCCAATGTCCATCCGTGTTGATAGCACGGGCAAGCTTAGCCCGAGCGGTAAGTCATTGATGCCCGGAGTTGAAGATCTAACGAAACAAGCGATTGAAGGTTTAGCCCCAGATCAAAAGCTCGCCGCCGATGCCATCCGTGCCGATCTGGGGGCTGGAGCCAACATTGAGACGATCCTCACCCGAGTCCGTCTACTACAACAAGCACTTGGGCCGGCGAAAGTTCATGGTTTAGATTCGCATGGATATCTTTCGCTTGGCGCAGAAATTTGCAGAAAAATTGGAGAAGTGGTCGGAGCGTCTCTCCCAGCCGAGCGCAATCCGTATGTAGAGCTTGTCTCTTGGATTAGCGGCACCATGCGATCGCATGCAGTAGAAATCTTCACAACTAACTACGACCTGCTCTTCGAGGAAGGCTTTGAACGAGCGCGCGCATCGTACTTCGACGGGTTCACTGGCGGGAACGCACCTTTTTTTGACCCAGTCAGCGTGGCGAGTGACGACTTGCCTCCACGGTGGTCGAGGCTCTGGAAGCTTCACGGATCTCTAGGTTGGGCATTAGAGGGACAGTCTGTAGTGCGCGGCAGGGGACGTACGGCAGCACAGCTTGTCTATCCAGACCATTTGAAGTATGAATTGACCCAAAAGCAACCCTATTCAGCACTTTTCGAGAGGCTCCGACAATTCCTTCTATCGCCAGACACACTACTTCTCACCACAGGATTTTCTTTCAGGGACGCTCACATCTGTGCGGTGCTCGACGAGTCCTTGGCGATGAACGCCAACGCATCAGTTTTGGCCTTCCAATATCAAAATCTCGCAGCAGAAGGTCCTGCTTGCAAGCTGGCATATGACCGACCAAACTTGTCTGTGTACGCATCGGACGGCGCAGTAATTGGAGGCGTGAGTGGGGAGTGGAAACCTGGCGATCCACCGAAGAACTGGGAAGAGATCCGCGCCACTTTCTGGGGTGCGAGATGGCCTAACCAGCCGAGCTCATTTTTGCTCGGTGACTTCGCGCTGTTCACGAGGTTCTGCGCGCTAGCACAAGCTACCGAACTGAGCAGGCCCACGCAATCCGAACCGGCTCCCGCTGCAGTTGCTGTAGCCGTCGCGACAGCTGTACCGCAGGAAACACCGCAATGAATCCTCAGGACCCAACTTTTCTTGGGGTCGTGGCGTCAGTTGCTGGTCCGACGGTCACGGTTAGTTTAGGTGCTTCATTGTCTTCGGGAATTGCGCTCATCAAAGGGCACATGTATCGGGTAGCTCAGGTTGGCAGTTTTGTGCGCATTCCCCAGGGCTATCAGGACTTGTACGGCATCGTCGCAGAAGTAGGCGCCTCGAATGAGCGGACATTCTCAGCAAAGGACGCCGGCGCTAACGGAAAGTGGATGCGCATAGAGTTGGCAGGAGAGGCAATTGGAGACAGCTTTGAGCGCGGGCTTAGCCAGCTTCCCTCCATAAACGATGCGGTACACATAGTCACAGAAAGCGATTTGAAGAGAATCTATGGCACTGACGGTCAAGATCAAATCAAGATCGGATCACTGTCAAGTTCAGAAAATATTCCCGTAAAGCTGTCGCTTGATGCACTAGTAACACGACACAGTGCCGTTCTCGGCTCCACCGGATCTGGAAAATCTACAACAGTAGCGAGCTTGCTGCGCTCGATCGCTCGTCCGAATCTCGTCGGCGGTGCACCGGCAGCGCGGGTATTACTCCTCGATCTTCACGGTGAGTACACATCAGCGCTCGCGGACTTTTCACGAGTCTTTAGTGCAACACCGACACCCGGCCAGCGGCCACTTCACGTACCTTTTTGGGCACTTCAAACACAAGACTTGCTGGCTTTTGTTGCCGGCGCTTTAAGCGACAACCATGAGATCGCCTTCACCGACAAGATTCAGGAGCTGAAGTACAAATCCCTTGAGGACCGACCGCTCGCGGGTTTAGACGCCACGTCATTAACGGTAGATAGTCCTGTACCTTTCAGCCTCAAACAATGTTGGTACGAGCTGATCGACTTCGAGACGAAGACGTTCAGAGGGAAAGATCGCGATGAGCCAGCGCTGGAGCAGCAAGGCGATCCAGAAAAGCTACTTCCTCCTCGATACACCATAGCAGCTCTCGGGTCCGCTGGGCCCTTTCTAAATCAAGCGGCCAAAGGGATCCGGCGCCCATTGAATCTGCTACGGTCGCGCCTTCTGGATCGACGATTTGACTTTCTTCTGCATCCCGGCCCTTGGGGACCGAAGCCCGACGGGACGGTGGACAAAGACTTGGATGAACTACTTGCGCTATGGTTGGGCCATGAACAGCCGGTCACAATCCTCGACCTGTCGGGCGTGCCAAGCTCTGCATTGCCAATGCTTGTCGCCTCTATTCTCAGAATAGTCTACGAAGCGCTGTACTGGGGACGGGAAAAATCAGAAGGCGGAGTTAATAGGCCACTGCTTGTGGTAATGGAGGAAGCACACCGGTACCTTGCTGGGGGAAAAGACAACGAGGCAGCCGCAGCAATCGTCAAGCGAATCGCTAAAGAGGGTCGTAAGTATGGCATCGGAGCAATGGTCGTTTCTCAACGCCCTGCCGAGGTAGACGAAACAATTCTTTCTCAATGCGGTACCGTCATCGCGCTACGGCTCTCGAACCCGGAAGATAGATCGCGAGTCAAGGGGGCCCTTCCTGACAACCTGGGAGGTCTAGTGGACTTACTTCCCGTGCTGAGGACTGGCGAAGCAATCATTGCGGGAGAAGCAGCGCGACTGCCTGTCAGGTGTCGCGTTACGTTGCCCCGGCCAGAACACAGGCCGCAAAGCTCAGATCCACAGGTTGCAAGTGCTTGGGCGACAAAACGAGTCGCGGAGGGCTATGACCGGGTTATGGCTTCGTGGCGTGCTCAGCGTACCTTAGCTGTAGCACGCGACGTAGCGATTGAACGCAGAGCCATTGACGACAAATTCATCGACGGAGGACAGCATGAATAGGGATTTTGTACCGTCATCAACCATTGTGTCCATCGGATACGACGAGCCGTCGCAGACGCTCGAAGTGGAGTTCAAGCAAGGCGCGGTTTATCAGTACTACAACGTCTCACAGGAGCTTTTCGACCAGTTGCTTCAAGCTCCGTCTAAAGGACAATTTCTGCACTACAACATTAAGAATTCAAATCCGTTCGCACGGGTAGCCTGATACGTAGATACGTCGAATCTGGCGGAAAGCAGCCGGAGTCGAACCGACCAGGAAGCGGCTGGCGCCCCCCAACCGGGTTTGAAGCCCGGGCGCACCACCGGGTGCGTTTGCCTTCCATGTGAACGCTCGGTCGAGCGTTCATTCATTCGTGACTGCGTGGCGCTGCGCGGTCACTGCCCTCACCCAACCCTTTCCCGGAGGGAGAGGGAGCCAGAGGAGAAAGGCGGCGCGCTTCTAGGGGGCGGGCCTCATGTCCTCGCTCTGGGGTCCCTCCGCGCCCCAGCGGGTATTCGGGCGCGGCGGGTGTAGTCGCGGTCGAAGAACTGGAGGATTTGGATGGCGCGCTCGCGACCGAGTCGCACGGCGTCGCGGAAGTCGCGGACTTCGATGGCACTGGGGTGGCTGGGAGTTTCCCTGCCAGAGCAGGTGCAGACGGCGCAGTCGCCGCGGCCAACGCCCTGCTATGCCGCACGGGTGCAACGCTTTGCCATTGAAACGAAGCCTGCTCAGGGAGACTGGATAGACGTGGAACTGTTCGGCGTTGGAAAAGCAGTTCGTGATCTTGATTCCGGAATCCGGACGTTTTATAGTGCCGTCAGCGCCACTGGGCCCGAAGAAGCCGAACATAACATGACGAGCGACACCAAGAAAATTGCCTCCCCGGATGACAAGAACCGCATTCAATCCTTCGGCAAGATGGCAGACATCCTCGGCAGCTTCAGCACGGTCGACCGCGCCTTGAGCCTGGCCCAGGTGGCCCAGAACGCCGGGCTGCCGCGCGCCACCACACACCGCATGTTGACCGCCCTGCGCGAGATTGGCTTCATTCAGCAGGAGGCCCGCAGCGGCCTTTACAGCCTGGGCCTGCGGCTCTTCGAACTGGGCAGTCTGGCGCTGGCCAACATGGACCTGATGCGCGAGGCCAAGCCTTTCATGGACCGGCTCTCTCGCCTGGTGGGCGAGACGGTGCACCTGGGTGTCTTCGACGGCTACAACGTGGTCGTCGTCGAGCGAGAGGAGCCGCAGGAGCGCGCATCCAGCCGCAATCTGAGCGGCACCGAATCGGCGCCGGCCTACTGCACCAGCGTCGGCAAGGCGGTGCTGGCCTTCCAGGGCGCCGAGGTGATCGACCGCATCGTGGCGGCGGGCTTGCGGCCCTTCACTGCGCACACGCTGACGACCGGGGAGGCCTTGCGCGCCGATCTGGCCGCCGTCCGCGAGCGCGGGTACTCCATCGACAACTCCGAACACCAGATCTGGGTGCGCTGCGTGGCCGCCCCCATCCGCAATTCAGGCGGCCAGGTGTTCGCGGCCGTCAGCGTCACCGGCTCGGCCGATCGCATCACCGACGAGCGCACCCACCAGCTGTCCGGCCTGGTGATTCAAACCGCGGATTCCATTTCCAGGCATCTGGGCTTCGTCGAAGCCGCCTGAGCGTTCGGCTCCCCCAAAGGCCTTTCCAGGCCAACCATCCCGCGCCCCCTTGTGCCACGCCCTTTGGCGCAAGCCATGGGACGCGTCGACTCGGGATATTCCCCAGTACGAATCCGTGGATGGGCGCGGCACAATTACGGAACGTTGTACCGGATTCCGGAACGAATCGAGTGACAACGCAGTTCCGGTCGCCACCGTCTTCGCGTCGTGCAGCCCCCCGGAGCCCAGGCCCGGCCTGGTCGCCGCCTCCGTCCCAGCCATTCAAAGGATTCCCAGTGACCTCTTCCACCTCTTCCTCGCTGCGTCAGAAGCTGACGGGCGTGCTGCCTCCCATCACCATGCCCTTCGATGCCAAGGGTGACCTGGTCAAGGGCGGCCTGAAGGAGCAGATCGACTTCATCATCGGCGCGGGCGCCCGCGCGGTCGTGGCCGGCGGCAGCACCGGCGAAGGCCACACGCTGACCGATGCCGAATACGAAGCCGTCATGCGCGAGGCCTACGAGGCCACCAACAACCGAGTGCCTTTCGTCGCCGGCCTCATCGTCCAGAGCACGCGCGACGCCATCGTGCGCACCAACCGCCTGAAGGGCCTGAACATCGAGGCGCTGCAGGTCACGCCCGTGCACTACCTGTTCAAGCCCGATGCCGACGCCACGGTCGAGCACTTTCGCGCCATCCACGACGCCACCGGCATCCCGATCCTGATCTACAACGTGATCCCCTGGAACTACCTCAGCATCGACCTGATGCTGCGGATCATGGACGAGGTGCCGGGCGTGGTCGGCATGAAGCAAAGCGGCGGCGACCTGAAGTCGGTGTCCGACCTGCTGCTGCGCTGCAAGCCCGACAACCTGGTGCTGTCCGGCGTCGACGCGCTGCTGTACCCCGGCTTCTGCCTGGGCATGCACGGCGCCATCACCGCGCTCACCAGCGCCGTGCCCGGCGTGATCGTCAAGCTGCAGAAGTGCGTCGAGGCGGGTGATCACCAGACCGCCAGGGAACTCCACTTCAAGCTCAACGCGCTGTGGAACAGCCTGAACCACGACAACCTGCCGGCCTGCGTGAAGTACATCCAGCACCTGCAAGGCGTGTCGATGTTCGAGCCCCGCGCTCCGATGATGCGCGTGAGCGACGAGCAGAAGGCGCTCATCAAGAAGAACCTGCAGCCCCTGCTGGGCTGACGAGCCGCGGCCGGCCGACGTGCCCGGCCAGCCGAAGAAGAACGCTGGGGCGCGACGCCCCGGCCCGCGAGACCCCTGGAGACGACGCTTGAAGAAGATCCTCAACGCCCCCGCGGCCTATGTCGACGAGATGCTCGAAGGCCTCTGCGCCGCGCATCCCGAGGCCTATCGCCTGCTCGGTGACGACCGCCGCGTCATCGTGCGCGCCGGTGGCCCGGTCCCGGGCAAGGTCGGCATCGTCACGGGTGGCGGCTCGGGGCACCTGCCGGTGTTCCTGGGCTACGTGGGCAAAGGCCTGCTCGACGGCTGCGCCGTCGGCAACGTGTTCGCCGGCCCGCGCGTGGCCGATTGCCAGCTGGCCATGGCGCAGTGCGATGGCGGTGCCGGCGTGCTGGCGCTCTATGGCAACTACGGCGGCGACCGCATGAACTTCGACATGGCCCAGGAATTCCTGGAACTCGAAGGCAAGGACATCGCCGCGCTGCGGGTGGCCGACGACGTGGCCAGCGCGCCGCCCGAGCAGCGCGAGAAGCGCCGCGGCGTGGCCGGCCTGGTGCTGGTCTACAAGGTGGCCGGTGCCCGTGCTGCCGCCGGCGGCAGCCTGGCCGAGGTCACGGCCGCCGCGAAGAAGGCGGCCGATGCGGTGCGCTCGATCGGCGTGGCGCTCACGCCCTGCATCGTGCCCGAGTCGGGCAAGGCCACGTTCGAGATCGCCGACGACGAGGTCGAGTTCGGAATGGGCATCCATGGCGAGCCCGGCATCTGGCGCGGCAAGCTCAGAACGGCCGACGCGCTGGCCGACGAGATGCTTGACCGCCTGCTGCCCGAGCTCAACGCCGTGCGCGGCACCCGCATGGCCATCCTGGTCAACAGCCTCGGCGCCACGCCGGCCGAGGAGCTGTACATCTTGTACCGCCACATTGCCCGGCGCCTGGGCGACCTCGGCGTCACGCTGGTGATGCCCCTGGTCGGTCGCTACGCCACTTCGATGGAGATGGCCGGCGCCTCGCTCTCGCTGATGCCGCTGGACGACGAGCTCGAGGCCTTGCTCAAGGCCCCGGCCGACTGTCCGTTCTGGAAGGTCTGAGCATGAACGCGACCGAACTCAAGTCCGCCCTGCAGCGCTGGGCCGAGGCCATGACCCGCGCCGCGCCCGAGCTGAACGCGCTCGACGGCCGGCTCGGTGACGGCGATCTAGGCGCCACGCTGGAAAAGTGCGCAGCCAACGTGCAGGCCGTCTTGCCTGCGATGCCCGACACGCTGGACGGCATCTTCAGAAGCGCGGCGCAGGCCTGCGCCAAGGCTTCGGGCTCGAGCTTCGGCACCCTGCTGGCGGTCGCCTTTCTGGGCGCCGCCAAGTGGACTCCGCCACGGCAGGTATTGAGCCGCCATGACGTCGTCGAGCTGATCGAAGTGAGTGTGCAGAACCTCTGCGCACGCGGAGGTGCCTCGCTGGGCGACAAGACGATGCTCGACGCGCTGGATGCCGTCCGCCGTGCACTGAAGCACGCAGCACCCGATGCGAATGGCCGCGCCATCGCCCTCGACGCGGTGCAGCAGTCGATCGATGACTTTCGCGACAAACCCAACAAGATCGGCCGCGCTCGCATGTTTGCCGACAAGAGCATCGGCCTGGACGATCCGGGCATGGTGGCCATCCTGCGGATGGCCCAGGCCCTCTGAACCGGTCGCTTGCAACGCCCCCTGCATATCCATCCCACAAAGAAGAGACAAATGAAGACGAACAATCGCCGCCTCATCCATCGACTCGCACTCGCGAGCGCCTGCATCGCCTTGCCGGTGCTGCCCCTCAAAGCCATGGCTCAAGGCGCTACCGACTATCCCAACCGCCCCATGGAGCTGGTGGTTCCCTTTGGGGCTGGCGGAGGGACCGACGCGCTGGCACGCGTCTTCGCCGATGCGATGAAGAAGCACTTTCCGCAGCCGATCACGGTGATCAACAAGCCAGGCGCAAGCGGCGCGATCGGCTTCGGCGAAGTCGCCGCGAGCCGGCCGGACGGCTACAAGATCGGAATGATCTCGGTGGAAATGGCCATCCTGCCTCATATGGGCGTGGCCAAGTTCACAACGGACGACTTCACGCCCATCGTCCGCCTCAACGCCGATCCACTTGTGCTCAGCGTCAGCGCCGACTCGCCGCTGAAGACGATCGAGGATCTGGTGAATGCCGTGAAGAAGCGATCCGAACCCATGACTTTCGGCAATGCCGGCACGGGCGGGGTCTCTCATCTGGCGGCGCTGGCCCTCCAGCAGAAGCTCGGCACCACCTTCACCCATGCGCCGTTCCAGGGCAATGCGCCCGCAATCGTGGCGCTGCTCGGCGGCCACATCGATGCGGTGATGTCCTCGCCGTCGGAGGTGGCCACCTACGTGACAGGCAGGAAGGTCCGCCCGCTGGCCGTCCTGGCCGACCAGCGCATGCCGGGGATGTTCGAGCAGGTTCCTACGCTCAAGGAGCGCAAGGTGGATCTGACCATGGGCACCTGGCGGGGGATCGCTGTGCCCAAGGGCACGCCACCCGAGATCGTGGCAAAGCTGACGGCGGCATCCACCCAGGCGGCCAACGACCCCTCCGTGAAGGAATCGATGGAGCGCCAGAGCCTGGGTTACGCCGTGGCCGACGGCGAAACCTTCAGGCGGCAGATATCCAGCGACACAGCGCTTTTCAAGCAGTTGATCGACCAACTCGGCGCGAAGAAGTAGTTCTCGCGCTCCCGACTTGCACCCCATGTGGCCATGCCGCCCAGGCCCACGGCAGGGCCAGGGCGATGGCGAGCTCATCTCTCAGGAAAAGGAAGCAATGACCGAACGCATCATCGGACGGAGCGGCTCGACATGACTGGCCAGATCGTCATCAGCGGGCTGGCTATGGGCGCCATCTACGCCCTGATCGCTCTGGGGTACGCCTTTGTGTGGCGAACGATGGCCATCGTCAACTTCGCGGCCGGCGAGTTCGTCACCTTCTCCGCGTACATCTTCGTCGCCACCTTCATCACGGCACTGGGCTTTCCGTTCGTGGTGGCGGCGCTCTCGGCGGCGGTGGTGATGGCGATCCTGGGCGCGGTGTTCTCACGCGTGGTGTTCGCGCGCCTGCAGTCGCAAAGGCCACTGGTGTCGATCATCGCCACGGTGGGCTTCGGCATCTTCCTCAAGGAGATGGCGCACATCATCTACGGGCCCGAACCGCTGATGTACCCCAGCCCGCTGGGCAACGGCGGCATCGCGCTGCTGGGCATCACCGTCGGATGGCAGCACCTGATGATCCTGGGCGTGGTGCTGGTGTTGACCGTGCTGCAGCAGATCGTCCTGCGCCGCACGATGGTCGGCAAGATGATGCGCGCCGTGGCCGTCGACCGCGACACCGCCGCGCTCATGGGCATCCCGGTGCAGAAGGTGCTGGCCGGCACCTTTGCGTATTCGAGCGTGCTGGCTGCGCTGGCGGGCATCCTGCTCGCACCGCTCTTCTTCGTGACCACCGAGATGGGCGGCATGGTGGGGCTCAAGGGCTTCGTCGCGATGATCATCGGCGGCTTCGGCAGCATCCCCGGCGCCATCGTCGGCGGCCTGCTGCTGGGCGTGAGCGAGAACCTGGGCGCCTACTGGATCTCCTCCACGTACAAGGAGGCCATCGCCTTCGTGCTGCTGCTGCTCTTCCTGGCCGTGCGGCCCGAGGGCCTGCTGCCCGAGCGCACGGCGGACCGGGCCTGAAGGAAACGCGATGAACATGTTCGCGCGCAAGCTCCTGCTGCTGGCCATCCTCGCCGGCTTCGCGGTGCTGCCCTGGGTGGGTGGCATCAACACCTATTGGCTGCACATCCTCAACCTGACCTGGATCGCGTCGATCGCGGCGCTGGGCCTGAACATCGCCACCGGCATGACCGGTCAGATCGTGCTGGGCCAGGCCGCGCTGATGGGCGTGGGCGCCTATGCCACCGGTCTGGCGGTCGCGCGGCTGGCGCTGCCGTGGTGGATCGCACTCCCCGGTGCCGTGGCGGTCGCCGCGCTGATCGGCGTCGCGATGGGCCTGCTGGCGATGCGCATCAAGGGCCACTACCTGGCCATCGTCACGCTCGCGCTCAATGAGATCTTCCGCCAGGTGGTGCTGAACGAAGACCAGGTCACGGGCGGCCCGATGGGCCTGCGCGACGTGCCCGCGCCGACGATCTTCGCCTCGTGGGGGCCGGACACCGATGCGCAGCTGTACCTGCCGCTGCTGCTGGTGATGGTCGCCGTCTACGCGCTGGCGCTGCGCATCTACGGGCGCCGCATGGGCCGCCAGATGCGCGCGGTGCGCGACGACGAGCTGGCCGCCGAATCGATGGGCGTCAACTCGCGCAGCACCAAGATCCGCGCCTTCGTGCTGTGCAGCGTGTTCGGCGCGCTGGCCGGTGGCCTGTACGTGCTGACCAACGGATTCATCTCGCCCAACAACTTCGTCATCGTCGAGAGCGTCAAGCTCCTGCTGATGACCGTGATCGGCGGCCTCGGCTCCATCGGCGGCACCGTGCTGGGCGCGGCCGTGGTCACGATCCTGCCCGAGGCACTGCGCGACCTGCAGCTGTACTACATGGCTGCGTTCGGCCTGGGCGTGGTCGTGGTGCTGCTGGTGGCGCCGCGCGGCCTGGGCATCGTGGGCGACTGGCTGCTCGCGCCCTGGCTGCCGCGCACCGAGCACGGCCGCCAGTCGGGCACGGTGCTGGCCATCCCGAAGGACGAGGCCGCGCAGGCCGCGGCCGCCTCGCGTCCGCCGCCGCCCGGTGCCGATGCGCCGGTGCTGATGCGCGTGCGCGATGTCTCCAAGCACTTCGGCGGCGTCTACGCCTTGCAGAAGGTGGGCTTCGACGTGCGCCAGGGCGAGATCCTCGGCGTGATCGGACCCAACGGCTCAGGCAAGAGCACCTTCATCAACACCTGCGCGGGCATCGTGCGGGCCGACGAGGGCCGCATCGAGCTCGGCGGCGAGGACATCACGGCCCTGCCGGCCTGGGACATCCATGCCCGCGGCGTGTCGCGCATCTTCCAGAACGTGCGGCTGTGGGAGTCCATGACGGTGCTCGAGAACGTCATGCTGGCCTGGCGCACGCCCGACGGCGAGGCACCGCCCGCCGACCCGGAGGCCGCCGCCCGCGACGCCGCCGGACGCGCGCTGGACTCGATGGGCATCGCCTTCCTCGCCACGCGGCGCGCCGGTGACCTGTCGTTCGGGCAGAGCCGCATGGTCGAACTCGCGCGCGCGATGGTCACCCAGCCGCGCCTGCTGCTGCTCGACGAGCCGGCCGCCGGCCTGCGCGGCGGCCTGATCATGGAGCTGGCCGACATCCTGCAGAAGCTGCGCGCCCAGGGCACGACCGTGCTGGTGGTCGAGCACCGCATCAAGCTGGTGATGGCGATGTGCGACCGTGTGGTGGTGCTCAACATGGGCGAGAAGATCGCCGAGGGCACGCCGACCGAGATCCAGGCCGACCCGCAGGTGATCGAGGCCTACCTCGGCGAGCGGGCCGGCTACGACGCCTCCCCCGCCGCGGCGGCCCACGCCTCGGCCGAGGCCACAGCCCCTGCCCATGCGGCCGTGCCGCGCATCCGCACTGCCTGAGGCGAACCCCTTCACCCATCCCGAGGCCCGCAAGGGCATCGACCACAACCTGGAGACAAGAGAATGAGATTCGTGCAACGCCCCTTGCTGTCCTGCCTGTCGGCCACGCTCACCCTGGCCGGCGCCTTCTCGCTGGTCGCGCCCGCCGCCGCGCAGGAGACGGTCACCATCGGCGCCGCCGCGCCGCTGACCGGCCCGCGCGCCAACCTCGGCCGCTACTTCAGGCAGGGCGTGGAACTGGCCGTGGACGAAATCAACAAGGACGGGGGCGTGCTCGGCAAGCCGCTCAAAGTGGTCTTCGAAGACGACCAGGCCGACAACCCCAACGTGGCCATCAACGCGATCAACAAGCTGATCAAGGTGCACAAGGTGACGGCCTTCGTCGGGCCGCACTTCTCGGTGGCGCAACTGGCCACGCAGAAGATCTACTGCGACAACGCCGTGTCGGTCACCGGTGCCAGCGGCGTGCCCGTCACCGCGGCCGGCTGCAAGACGGTGATCCGCAACCGCGCCAACGACAACCTCAATGCCAAGGCGCTGGTCGAATACGCGCGTGCCCACCTCAAGCTCGACAAGATCGGCGTGCTGTCGATCAACGACGACTTCGGCAAGGCCGGCGCGGTGCGCGTGATCGAGCAGATCGAGGCCGCGGGCCTGAAGCCGGTCGCCGTGGTGTCGCACAACCCCGAGGACAAGGACTTCTCAGCGCAGCTGGGCCGCCTGCGCGATGCCGGCGCGCAGATGGTCATCATGTGGACCCACGACAACGAGGCTGCGCTGATCGTGCGCCAGGCCAAGCAGTTGGGTTTGAACATGAAGTTCGCGGGCAGCACTTCGCTGAGCCAGCCGGTGTTCGTGAAGCTCGCCGCCGATGCGGGCGAGGGCGCCCTGAGCTCCAGCGACTTCGTGCCGAGCAACCCCGACCCGCGCGTGCAGGAGTTCGTCAAGAAGTACGAGGCCCGCACCAAGACCGAGACCGAGCTCTATGCCGCCACCTACTACGATGCCACCTGGCTGCTGGCCAAGGCGATCAACCAGGCCAAGTCGACCGAGCCGGCCAGGATTCGCGAGGCCTTCACCACGCTCACCCACAAGGGCGTGCTGGCCGACTACAAGTGCATGCCCAACGGCGACTGCAACAACCAGATCAACATCATCGAGATCCAGAAGGGTCAACCGGTGGTGAAGACCACGGTCCGCTTCTGATGAGCGGGATCGCCGAACCGATGGCGCCGACCCGGCAGGGCGCCGACACCGCGCCGCCGGTGCTCGACATCCGCCAGGCCGATGCCTTCTATGGCAAGGCGCAGATCCTGTTCGGCGTGAGCGTGCGGGTGCCGCGCGGCAAGGTGGTGTCGCTGATCGGTGCCAACGGCGCCGGCAAGTCGACCACGCTCAACCTCGTGATGGGCCGGCTGCGCGCGAGCTCGGGCGCGGTCGAGCTCGACGGGCGCTCCCTCGTCGGCCTGGGCACCGAGCAGATCATCGCCGCCGGCGTGGCCTGCGTGCCGCAGCGGCGGCGCATCTTCGGCACGCTCACGGTGCTGGAGAACCTGGAGGTCGGCGCCTACGTGCGCCGCAAGGACGCCGCCGCCGTCGCGCGCACGCTGGACGAGGTCTACACGCTCTTCCCGGTGCTGAAGAAGAAGGCGCACATGATGGGCGGCGTGCTCTCGGGCGGCGAGCAGCAGATGCTGGCCATCGGCCGTGGGCTGATGTCGAATCCGTCGCTGCTGCTGCTGGATGAGCCGTCGATGGGCATCTCGCCCAAGCTCACGACCGAGATGTTCGCCGACATCCGGCGCATCGCGCAGACCGGCCGCACCGTGCTGATCGTGGAGCAGAACGCCTATGCGGCGCTCGGCATCTCCGACCACGGCTATGTGCTGGAGAACGGCGCAGTGGCCCTGGAAGGGCCGGCCGCGCAGTTGATGCACGACGACTACGTGCGCCAGACCTACCTGGGCGCATGACCATGGCAGCGCACCAGCCTCGTTCGCCGCGTGCTGCTCCTGCGGCTGCGCAGTGTCCGCCTGGATCCTGGATCACACGATGACCGACGTCGACCGTGGCCTCGTCTCGCAGCGCGTGGAAGCGCTGCTGCCCCTGCTGCGCGAGCGCCTCGGCGATCGCGTCTCCACCGCTGCGGCCGTCCTTGAACAGCATGGCGGCGGCGGCGAAGGCGTGCCGATCAGCAGCCTGCCCGATGCGGTGGTCTTCCCGCTCGACAACGACGAGGTCGCCTTCGTGCTGCGCGCGTGCAACGAAGCCGCCATCCCGATCGTGCCCTTCGGCACCGGCACCTCGCTGGAGGCACACGTGGCCGCGGTGCAGGGCGGCCTGAGCGTCGACCTGTCGAAGATGGACCGCATCCTCGACGTGAGCGCCGACAGCCTCGACTGCCGGGTACAGACGGGCGTCACGCGCCTGCAGCTCAATGCGGCGGTGCGCGACCAGGGCCTGTTCTTCCCGATCGACCCGGGCGCCAATGCCAGCCTGGGCGGCATGGCCTGCACGCGCGCCTCGGGCACCGCAGCGGTGCGCTACGGCACGATGCGAGACGCCGTGCTGGGCCTGACGGTGGTGATGGCCGACGGCCGCATCGTGCGCACCGGCACGCGGGCGCGCAAGACGGCCGCAGGGCTGGACCTCACGCGGCTCTTCGTCGGCAGCGAAGGCGTGCTGGGCATCGTCACCGAGGTGCAGCTGCGCCTGTGGGGCCTGCCCGAGACAGTGCAGGCGGCGGTGTGCCAGTTCGACGACCTGTCGTCGGCCGTGCAGACGGTGATCGCGACCCTGCAGGTCGGCATCCCGGTGGCGCGCATCGAGCTGCTCGACGACGTGCAGATGGCCGCCTGCGTCGCCTACTCCAGGCTCGAAGGCTTCGAGCCGCTGCCCACGCTCTTCATCGAATTCCACGGTGGCCCGGCCGCCGTGCGCGAGCAGATCGAGACGCTGGAGCAGATCGCCGGGGATGCCGGAGGCCGCGGCTTCCGTTGGGCCGAACGGCCCGAGGACCGCAGCAGGCTGTGGAAGGCGCGGCACGACGTGACCTATGCGAACCTGGCCCTCCGCCCCGGCTGCCGCATGATCGGCACCGACGCCTGCGTGCCGATCGCGATGCTGGTGCAATGCATCGAGGAGACCAGGGCCGATGTGGCCGCGAGCGGACTGATCGCGCCGCTGGTCGGTCATGTGGGCGACGGCAACTTCCACCTGGGCATCGTCTTCGACCCGAAGAGCGAGGACGAGCACTCGCGCGCCGAGGCGCTGGCCGAGCGCGTGGCGATGCGTGCCATCCGCCTGGGCGGCACCTGCACCGGCGAACATGGCATCGGCCTGCATCGCATCCACCAGCTGGAGGCCGAACATCCAGAAGGCGTGGAACTGATGCAAGCGATCAAGCGCGCGCTCGATCCGAAGGGCATCATGAATCCCGGCAAGATGCTGCGTGCCTGACCAGAACAGGAACCGACCCATGAGCAACACCTCCCGCAGCACCGGCTGGGGCTTCATCGGCGCCAGCACCATCGCGCGCGAACACATGGTCGGCGCCGTGCGCGCCCAGCCGGGCCACGAGGTGGTGGCCGTCGCCAGCGGCGACGCCCCGCGCGCGCAGCGCTTCGCCCAGGAGAACGGCATCGCCAAGGGCTACGGCAGCGTCGATGCGCTGCTGGCCGACCCGGCCGTGCAGGTGGTCTACATCAGCAGCACCAACGACCAGCACCTGGCGCAGGCGCTGGCCGCCATCGCGGCCGGCAAGGCGGTGCTGTGCGAGAAGCCGCTGGCCCTGTCGGTCGAAGACGCGCGACGCATGGCCGATGCGGCGCGCCAGGCCGGCGTGCTCTTCGCGACCAACCACCACCTGCGCAACGCCGCCACCCACCGCAAGGTGCGCGAGGTGGTGCAGGCCGGCCGCATCGGCAAGCCGCTGTTCGCGCGCATCCTCCACGCCATCTGGCTGCGCGAGCAGGTGCAGGGCTGGCGCGTCGACCGCCCCGGTGCGGGCGGCGGCGTGATCCTGGACATCGGCACACACGATGCCGATGCGTTGCGCTTCATCCTCGGCAGCGAACCGGTCGAGGCCATCGGCATGAGCCAGCGAGGCCCGCTGTCGAAGAACGGCGTCGAGGACGGCGTCATGGCCGTGCTGCGCATGAGCGACGGCGTGCTGGCGCAGATCCATGCCGCCTACACGGTGCGCCATGCGCCCACCGGGATCGAGATCCATGGCGACGCCGGCTCTGTCGTGGCCAGTGATTCGATGACCACGCGGGCTGCGGGCGAAGTGTTGCTGCGCACAGCCGCGGGCGAGGAAATGCTGCCGGTCGAACAGGAATCGCTCTACGTGCGCGGCGTGCGGCGCTTCTGCGAGGCACTCGAGGGACGCGGGCGGCCGACGGCCGATGGCCTCGATGGCGTGCGCTCGCTGGAGGTGGCCTTGGCGATGGCGCAAGCCTGCCACACGGGGCGGGTGGTGACGATCGGCCCGGTCGAGCCCCGCTGAAGCCGCCGAAGAGCACCCTCGGCAAGTCGTCCTTCGCCTTGCGTTCCCGCCCTCATGGGGCGGAAAGCAGCCGGAGTCGAACCGACCAGGAAGCGGCTGGCGCCCCCTACCGGGTTTGAAGCCCGGGCGCACCACCGGGTGCGTTTGCCTTCCAGAACAAAATTCAACCCCCATGCCGCTTCGCGGCTCCCCCTTCCTCTGCGCGAAGGGGGCGCTCCCAGCGGCCTGGCGGAGCCAGTTCCGCGGGAGCCCTGAGTCGGGCCGTGCCCGATCGGGCGAGGCGGCGCGATTCTAGGGGGCAGGCCTGCGCCCTACCTCTTTGGGGTCCCTGCACGCCGCAGCGGGTATTCGGGCGCGTCGGGCACCTTCAGCGCGGCGCGGCCAGCAGCAGCCCATCGAGGTAGGCGATGCTGATGCGCACATGGCTGGCGCGCAGGTGGCCTTCGTCGCGCCAGATGGGGGTGCCGTCGTCCAGCGTGCGCCGGCAGCGGCCCTCGGGGCACAGCGTGGCGGTGGGGTCGACCACGAAGGCGCCCGCCTCGGTCATGAGCGCGGCCATGCGCTGGGTGAAGCGCTTCTGGTCGTCGGGCTGGTCGATGAACGGGGTGGGCACGGTGCCGGCGCGGTCGCCCAGGCGGTCGATCAACAGCGCGGGGTCGAGCCCGTCGGACACGGGCGTGCCGAGGACCACGACCACGCGCGTGCGCTGCGACAGGGCCCTGACGAGGGCGACCAGGCCCGCGAGCGCGCGCTGCGATCCGTCGCCGTCGCGGAACTCGTACAGCTGCTGTGTGAGCGGGTCGCGGTACTGGTAGTTGACTTCGCCCAGGACGCCGGTGCGCGGCTTGGCCAGCTCGACGAAGTAGCAGTTCCAGCAGGCGCTGACGATCAAGGTGTCGGGCGGGTCGGCCAGCAGGGTCTGCAGGGTGGCGGCACGCCATCCGTCGCAGCGGGGATTGCGCGGGTTGATGATGCCCGGCACGGGCGGGCAGGCGCCCTCGATGGCGACCACGGTGTGGTTGACGGCATCGGCGCCGCGTTCGGCTGCCAGCCCTGCGAGCCGTGCCGCGTACTGCTCGGCATGGCTGTCGCCGAAGAGGACGACGCGCCGCGGCGCGCGCCCGGCCTCGGTGGCGGCTTGCCCGGCGAAGGTGGTCGGGGCCAGGCCGGCGGTGTAGTGGAAGTCGGCCGACGCGCGGCTGATCTCGTCGATGAGGGGGCCCGCATGGCGCGGATGCGGCAGGCCGCGCCACATCGCCAGGCCGGCCAGCAGCACGAGCACCATGCCCGCACTCAGGCCCAGGGTGGCGCGCGGGCCCAGGTGGCTGCGCCGGCCGCGGTTCTCGACGACGCGCCAAGTCAGCCAGGCCAGCAGCACGGCGGCGGCCACGCAGGCGGCACGCACGCTGTCGGGCGGCACGCGCGAGCCGGCGATGTGCGCAAAGGCCAGCAGCGGCCAGTGCCACAGGTACAACGGGTAGCTGATGCGGCCGACCCACACCATCGGCGCCAAGGACAACAGGCGGCGGTTGACCAAAGCGCCTGGCCCGGCCGCGATGAGCAGCGTGGCGCCGAGCACCGGCGCCAGGGCCCACCAGCCCGGAAAGGCCTTCAGCGGCGTCAGCTTGGCGAAGCCGAGCAGCAGAAAACCCGCGCCGACGATCGACGCCAGCTGGCCGCCCCGCGTGAGGCGTTGCCATGCCGCGCGCAGGCGGCCCGGCACGCGCGGCGCGCCCGCCACGGCCTGCCGTGCCGCACGCACGCGCATGCAGGCCAGCACGCCGCCGGCAGCCAGCTCCCAGAAGCGCGAGAACGGCAGGTAGAAGGTGGCCGACGGGGCGCGGTGGACGCCTGCCACGTTGACGATGAACGACAGCGCGGCCACGCCGACCAGCACCGCGAGCGCGCGCCGATGCCAACGCGCAGCCAGCATGAGCAGCACGGGCCACACGATGTAGAACTGCTCTTCGACGGCGAGCGACCACAGGTGCAGCAGCGGCTTGGTTTCGGCGTTGGCGTCGAAGTAGCCGGCCTCGCCGTAGTAGGCGATGTTGGCGAGAAAGCCCGCGCCCGCGGCCAGATGCTTGCCCAGCGCGCGGAACTCGCCGGGCCACAGCAGCCACCAGCCCGCGGCCAGCGTGGCAAGCATGACGGTGAGCAAGGCCGGAAAGAGCCGCTTGACCCGGCGCGCGTAGAAGTCGGCATAACGGAAGCCGCCACGCCCGATGTCGCCCAGCACGATCGACGTGATCAGGTAACCCGAGATGACGAAGAAGATGTCGACGCCGATGAAGCCCCCCGGCATGAGCACGGGAAAGGCGTGATAGCAGACGACCGACAGCACGGCGATGGCGCGCAGGCCGTCGATGTCGGGGCGGTAGGCCAGGGAAATGTGATCGGTGCCGGGATTGGGGCCAGCCATCGCAGGGGGAAAGAAACTAGCGCGAGCAACAAGCGCGAACGCGGGGCACCAGCGGGCTGGCGAAGCCGGCAGTCCCCTGCAGCCGGGCGCTGCGGGGCCCACGCGGGGGACGAGGCCGGATTCTAGGAGTCGCCGGTGGCGACGCCCTCCGAGGTCCACCGCGCCTGCGGACGCAGAAGGTGCGCGTCGCCCACGCGGCGGGTGTAGCCCACGCGGTCGAAGAACTCGAGGATCTGGATGGCGCGCTTGCGGCCGAGTTGCACGGCGTCGCGGAAGTCGCGGGCCTCGACGGCGCCTGGGGGAAGGCGGGCGGTGCGCAGCGCGGCTTGGGGGGACGGCTTCGACAGGCTCAGCCCGAACGGTGGGGGGTCATCGGGGGCGGGAGTGGCCGCAGAGAGTGCGCCCCGGGCCTGAGGCGCCGCGAGCGATGCGGCGCTCAGGGCCGCGAAGGTGGCGGCCAGTTCGGCGACGCGCTCGGCGGGGTAGAACAGGTCCTTCACCACCTGGTACAGCGCGCCCAGCCGCGCCTGCTTGCGCAGCAGGTCGCGCACGGTGTCTTCGCGCGCGCCGATGGCCTTGGCGAGGTCGCGCACCCAGGGCGGGTCGTTGCCGCCCGCGAGCAGCAGGGGCATGAGCTGCGCGGCCATCGCGCTTTCGTCGTCGCTCAGGCTGACGCTGTGGCCGGGCAGGTGCAGCCATTGGCCGCTGCGCACGATGCTGCCTTCGGCGATGAGCCCCTCGATCCACGCGGGCCAGCCGGGCAGGCGCGCACCGGCCGGCCCGGCGCCGCCGCCAGCCGCCGACTGCGCGGGAAAGGCCATGCGCTGCAGGCGCGCGCTGTTGAGGCCGGGCTCGTCGGGCGCGCGGGCGTGGTGGCGGTCGAGCGCGTCGAGGATGCGCGCGCGCACCTGGGCCCACGCGGCGGGCGAGAGCCACAGCACGTCGCCGCCGTGCGCCGCGGTGGCGCTGGCGGCGTGTGGGGGTGCGTCGGCGGCAGGCGGGGTGGCGCCTGCGCCGCCCGGTCTGCTATCGAT
>NZ_CABFMN010000147.1 GCF_901875635.1 Xylophilus ampelinus
TGGACCTCCGCCGCAGATTCGATCCTCGAGAAGCTGCATCGACTTTGCTCACGTATCAGCGGGACACAGGACACTAGCCCCGTTCCAACTCCTGCGCAAGAAACGACGCCGTGTGGCCGCCCGGCGTGTGGGCCACCTGCCGAGGGGGTCCGGCCACCACGATGCGGCCACCAGCGTTGCCCGCACCCGGCCCCACGTCGATCACCCAGTCGGCCTGGGCCACCGCGCGCATGTCGTGCTCGATCATCACCACGGTGTTGCCGGCATCGACCAGACGCTGCAACTGCACCAGCAGCCTGTCGGCATCCGCCGCATGGAGGCCGGTGGTCGGCTCGTCGAGCACGTACAGGCTGCGGCCGCGCTGGCTGCGCTGCAGCTCGTTGGCCAGCTTGATGCGCTGCGCCTCGCCGCCCGACAGTTCGGTGGCCGGCTGGCCCAGGCGCAGGTAGCCCAGCCCGATCTCGCGCAGCAGTTGCAGCGGCCGCGCCACCGCGTCCTCGGCCGCGAAGAAGTCACGGGCTTCGTCCACGGTCATGCGCAGCACCTCGGCGATGTTGCGGCCGTTCCATTGCACCTTCAGCGTAGCCTCGTTGTAGCGTGCGCCGTGGCACGCTGGGCACGGCGCGAACACGCTGGGCATGAACAGCAGCTCCACGCTGACGAAGCCCTCGCCCTCGCAGGTCTCGCAGCGGCCCTTGGCCACGTTGAACGAGAAGCGCCCGGCGTCGAAGCGGCGGCGCCGCGCATCGGGGGTGGCGGCGAACAGCTTGCGCACGTGGTCGAAGAGGCCCGTGTAGGTGGCCAGGTTCGAGCGCGGCGTGCGCCCGATAGGCTTCTGGTCCACCTGCACGAGGCGCTGCACGGCGTCCACGTCGCCCGCCAGGCGGCCGCCGGTGGCCTCAATCACCGCCGGCCCCTCGCCAGTGTCGCCTTCGGCCGCGTCGTCCTCGGGCTCATGGCCCAGGTGCAGCAGCACCAGCTCCGGCAGCGCCTGCGCGACGAGGCTGGACTTGCCCGAGCCGGAGATGCCGGTGACGGCCGTCAGCACGCCCAGCGGAATGCGCGCATCCACGCCGCGCAGATTGTGGCGGTGGATGCCCTGCAGCGCCAGCCAGCCGGCGGCTTCGCGTCCCCGGCTGCGCGGCGCGGGGATCTCGTCGAAGAGGTAGCGGGCGGTGCGCGACTCGGCGACCTGGCGCAGGCCGCCCGGCTCGCCGCTGTAGAGCACGTGCCCGCCCTGTTCGCCGGCATCCGGACCCACGTCCACCAGCCATTGCGCGCGGCGCATCAGGTCCAGGTCGTGCTCCACCACGAACACCGAGTTGCCCGCGTCGCGCAGCCGGTCGAGCGCGTCGTACAGAGCTTGGCTGTCGGCCGGGTGCAGGCCCGCCGAGGGTTCGTCGAGCACGTACACGACGCCGAACAGCAGGGAACTCAACTGCGTGGCCAGCCGCAGGCGCTGCAGTTCGCCGGCCGACAGCGTCGGCGTAGCCCGGTCCAGCGTCAGGTAGCCCAGGCCCAGCCCGCGCAGCTGGCGCAGGCGTGCCACCACGCCGCCGGCCAAGCGCTGCGCGGCGAGGCGCTTTTCTTCCGACAGCGCGGAGGTACGGCGCACGTCGGGCGACACTGCATGGACGGCACGGCCGGAGGCCGCGCGCTCGGCGCGGTCGCGCCGGGTCGCTTCCCGGTCGGTGCCCGCGCCCGCCGCATGGGCACGGAAGTCGCCCTGGGCGATGGGTTCGAGCAGAGCCGCCAGCCGGTCAAGCGGCATCTGCATGAATTCGCCGATGTCCATCCCGGCGAAGGTGACCGACAGCGCCTCGGGCTTGAGCCGCTTGCCGTGGCAGGTGGGGCACGGCCTGCCTTGCATGAAGCGGGACACGCGCTTTCTCATCAACGCGCTCTGGGTGTTGGCGAAGGTGTGCAGCACGTAGCGCCGGGCGCCGGTGAAGGTGCCCATGTAGCTCGGCTCCACATTGCGCTTGAGCGCCGCGCGGGTCTCGGCGGGCGTGAATCCCGCGTACACCGGCACAGTGGGGGTGTCCTCGGTGAACAGGATCCAGTCGCGGTCCTTCTTCGGCAGGTCCTTCCACGGCCGGTCGACGTCGTAGCCCATGCTGACCAGGATGTCGCGCAGGTTCTGCCCCTGCCAGGCGGGAGGCCACGAGGCGATCGCCCGCTCGCGGATGCTCAGGCAAGCATCGGGCACCATGATGGCCTCGGTCACCTCGTACACGTGGCCCAGGCCGTGGCAGGTGGGGCACGCCCCCTGCGGCGTGTTGGGCGAGAAGTCCTCGGCGTACAGCATCGGCTGGTGGGCCGGATAGGCGCCGGCGCGCGAGTACATCATCCGCACGAGGCTGGACAGCGTGGTCACGCTGCCCACCGAAGAACGCGTGTTGCTGGCGCCGCGCTGCTGCTGCAATGCCACCGCCGGCGGCAGGCCGCCGATCGCATCGACGTCGGGCACGCCGGCCTGGTCGATTAGGCGCCGTGCATAAGGGGCCACCGACTCGAAGTAGCGCCGCTGGGCCTCGGCATAGATGGTGCCGAAGGCGAGCGAGGACTTGCCGGAGCCGGAGACGCCCGAGAACACCACTAGTGCGTTGCGTGGGATGTCGACGTCCACGTCCTTGAGATTGTGCTCGCGCGCGCCGCGCACCTGCAGGAAGCCGGCCGCCGCTTCAGTGCGGATCCGGTCAGCGTGAGGGATATCAGAGAGTGCCATTCCCCGGATTCTTGCGCAGGGCGCGATCTCACGCCAAGCGGACCCGGCCGGGAATCAGGTAGGCCATGGTGCGGTGACGTTGTCTGAGCAAGGCGAAGTGAGCGATCGATCAACAGTGCGTGCCAGGGCAGGTGGCAGGTAGGCCGCACGCAAGATGCCCACGGCGTTTTGGTCTTGCCGGCCCTCATTGGTCAACAGCACTAGCTTGCATCGCCGGCGAAAACGTCTTGGTCTTCTGCGCCCGCCGGCCAGTGGACAGGTGTCGCCTGCGCGGAGCTTCGGGGGACTGCACTACTGTTGCTGGCGAACACATTCAGCGTCGGGTCCAGCCAGGCCAGTTCTGACCGCCGCAGGTGCCGCCTACCTGCAAGCTATGGCGGTGTCGTAGCAGGCTCGTCACAACTCCAAGGCTTCGGGCTGGCGGCGTCACCTGCGCATCGTCATGTCCGATCGAGCAATTGATCTAGGTTCCACCGGCAACGGCAGGAAGTCTCCAAAATGGCAATGCGATCACCTCCTGGCCCGGAACATGCTAGATTGCCAGGGGCGCACGTCTAAGCGGGCGCACTATTCACTGCACTGCGGCAGGGCTGCCGCAATTCCGTTGGCTATGCAGCCTTCGTTCCATCGCCTGACGGCGGGACGAAGGATTTTTTTTGTCTTTTTTATGCGCCTCCTTCCACGCGAAATCGATCGCCTGTTGCTCCATCAGGCAGCGAGCTTGTCTCGTGCCCGCCACGATCAGGGCCTGCTGCTGTCCGAGCCCGAAGCGCGAGCCCTGATCGCGGATGCCATCTGCGAAGGCGCGCGCCAAGGTAGCACGGTCGCCGACATGGTCGCGATGGCCAGTGCGTTGCTCACCGACGACGACCTCATGCCGGGCGTCGCCGCGCGCATCGAGGTCGTCATGGTCGAGGCCTTCTTTCCGGACGGGCAGAAGCTGGTCTGTGTCCATGATCCCATCGGGCCCGGCAAGACTTCGAAGGGGACGGACGGTGCGACAGCCACCTGCGTCCAGCCACGTTGGCGTCTGGAAGACGAACCCATCGTCGTCAATCAACACCGTCCTACGCTGCTCCTGCGCGTTAAAAGCACGGGCGATCGCCCGATCCAGGTCGGCTCGCACTATCACTTCTTCGAAGTCAATCCGGCGCTGCAGTTCGACCGGGCCGCCGCATACGGCTTTCGGCTCGACATCCCTTCGGCGACCACCCTGCGTTTCGAGCCCGGCGACGCGCGCGACGTCGATCTGGTGGCCATCGGCGGGGCGCGTATCGTATTCGGCCTGGCGGGCCTGGTCAATGGGGCGCTCGACGATCCCGCTGTGCGCCGGGCCGCCATGTCGCGGCTCGCCGTGTTCCTGCAGGACTAGCCGATGGCTTTCAGCATCGAACGCGCGCGCTATGTCCAGCTCTATGGCCCCACAGCAGGGGATCGCGTCCGCCTGGGCGACACCGGCCTGTGGGTGCGCGTCGAGCGCGACTTCTGCTCGGGCGGAGACGAACTCGTGTTCGGCGCCGGCAAGACCCTGCGTGCCGGCACGGGCTGCGACGGCGCACTTACCGCGGCCGACGGCACGCTCGACCTCGTCGTCACCAACGCACTCATCGTCGACGCGGTGGCGGGCATCGTCAAGGCGGACATCGGCATCAAGCACGGGCGCGTCGTCGGCATCGGCAAGGCGGGCGATCCCAACATCATGGACGGCGTCACGCCCGGACTCATCGTGGGCGTGAACACGGACATCCGGGCGGCCGAAGGCCTGATCGTGACGACCGGGGGCATCGATTGCCACGTTCACTTCATCGATCCGGGCCAGGTGGACGAAGCCCTGTCGGCAGGCATCACCACACTGATGGGCGGCGGGCTCGGCCCCACGACCGTCCCCATCGCCTCGACCGGCACCACGAATCTCGGCCTGATGTTGCAGGCGGCCGAGGCTTTCCCCGTGAATTTCGGCTTCATCGCCAAGGCCGCATCGCATGCCGTGGAGCCCCTGCTGGAGCAACTGGCGTCCGGCGCGGCCGGCCTCAAGGTCCACGAAGACTGGGGAGCCAGCGCCGCCGTGATCGACGCCGCGCTGAAGGCCGCCGAAGTCGGTGGCGGGCAGATCCAGTTGCACACGGACACCTTGAACGAATCCGGCTTCATCGAACACACGCTGCGCGCGATCGGCGATCGCTGCATCCACGCCTATCACGTGGAAGGCGCGGGCGGCGGCCATGCACCCGACATCATCCGCATCTGCAGCCGGGCCAACGTGCTGCCCTCCTCTACCAACCCCACCAACCCTTTCACGATCAACACCTTCGACGAACACTTCGACATGGCGATGACCAGCCACCATCTGAATCCGCGCCTGCCGGAGGACGTGGCCTTCGCCGAAAGCCGCATCCGCCGCGAGACCATCGGCGCCGAGGACGTGCTGCATGACCTGGGTGCGATCAGTGCCATCGGCTCGGACAGCCAGGGCATGGGGCGCATCGGGGAAACCATCGCCAGGTGTTGGCAACTGGCCGAGCACATGCGCGACCTACGAGGCAGCCTGCCCGAGGACCGCGGTAGCGGCGCCGACAACTTCCGCATCCTGCGCTACATCGCCAAGTACACGATCAACCCAGCACGGATGTTCGGGATCGACCACGAGGTCGGCTCCATCGAGCCGGGCAAGCTGGCCGACCTGGTCTTCTGGCGCCCGGACAGCTTCGGCATCAAGCCCGAGATGGTCATGAAGTCGGGCTTCCCAGTATGGGCGCCGCTGGGCGAGGCCAATGCCTCTCTGATGAGTTGCGAACCCCTGCGCTACCGCCCTATGTGGGGCTGCTTCGGCCGCGCGCCGCAGGCGCTGGGCGTGCGCTTCGTGGCACCGCCCTCCATGGCAGCCGACCTCGGCCGGCGCCTGGACCTCAAGGCTGCGCTGGTGGCGGTGGCCGACACGCGCCAACGGACCAAGCGCGACATGCTGTTCAACGACACCGTGGCCGACATCACGGTGGATCCGGAGACCTTCCGCGTCTACCTCGACGGCCAGGCGCTGGACAGCGCACCGTCCGCGCGGGTGGCGCTGGGCGCCTCCTACATGCTGAAGTGAAGGAGAGGCAGCGATGACACTCGTACGCCTGGGCATCGGCGGTCCGGTGGGCAGCGGCAAGACGCGGCTGGTCGAACGGCTGCTGCCGGTCTTTGCCGCCGAAGGCATCTCGACGGCGGTCATCACCAACGACCTGGTGACGCGCGAGGATGCGGATCGCGTGCGCCGCTCCGGGCTGATCGACCCCGAGCGCGTGCTGGGCGTCGAAAGCGGGGCGTGCCCGCACACCGCCATCCGCGAAGACCCTTCCGTCAACATCGAGGCCGCCGAATGGCTGGAGCGGCGCTTCCAGCCCGACGTCATCCTGATCGAAAGCGGCGGCGATAACCTGGCGGCCACCTTCTCCAGTGAACTGGTCGATTGGTGGGCCTTCGTCATCGACGTGGCGGGGGGCGACGACATTCCACGCAAGCGCGGGCTGGGCGTGCTGCGCGCCGACCTGCTGGTGGTCAACAAGATCGACCTGGCGCCGCACGTGGATGCGGATCTGGCACGCATCCGCGCCGACGTGGCCACGGCGCGCCCGGCCCGCCCTTCGCTGTTTACGGACCTGCGCCGCGGCGACGGCGTGCGGGCGGTGTTCGACGAGATCGTGCGCTCGGCGCTGTTCGGGCATGGGCGCGGATGACCGACGGCCTGCTGCATCTGCGCCTGGCATGCGACGGCCAGGGCCGCACACGGCTGGTGGCGCGGCGGCAGCGCTATCCGTTGACCACCACGGCCGTACTGCCCCTCGATGCCGGACCGGGCGCATTGATCTATGTCCAAAATGCGGCGGGCTCGGTCTTCGGCGGCGATCGCCTGCACGTCGACGTAGCGCTGGAGACCGGCGCCGGCCTGTGCCTGTCCACCCCCTCGGCCACCCGCCTGCAGGGCGACGTGCTGTCCGTGCAGACCGTCCGGGTGTCGGTCGCGGAGGGAGCCTTCTTCGAATCCATGCCCGACATGCTGATCCCGCACCCGCGTGCGCTGCATCGGCAGCACACCGCGATCGAACTGGCAGCCGGTGCCAGCGCCATCTTGGCCGAGACCCTGGCGCCTGGCCGTGTGGCCAGGGGGGAGCGGCACGCCTACCAGGCCGTCTCGCTGCGCCTGCATGTCGATCTGGAGGGGCGCCCGATCCTTCACGACGCCGCCACCTTCCGCCCTGGCGAAGCCGATCCATCGCTGGAGGGCAGCCTGGGGTCGGAAGGATATGTCGGCACCCTGTTCGCGTTGACGCAGGACGGATGCCACGAAGAACTGGCCGACCGCATGAACGCCGAGTTGGCCGCCTTGCCGGGCGTCTATGGCGGCGCATCCCCGCTGGCGTCCGGGCATGGCGCGGTCGCCCGCGTCCTGGCCGGCGAGGCCCCCGCGCTGCGCCAGGCGATGCACCTGGCCTGGGACGCCGCGCGCCGCTGCATGCGGGGCCGCCCAGCCCCTCGACTCCGAAAGTGACTGCTATGCACCTCCAAACCCCTCCCCTGCTGATCGTAAACGGCATCCTGGGCCACGCCGATGCGCCGCCCTTCTCCGGCCGGCCAACCGAACGGATCCTGGTACCCGCGGCCGACGCGGGCCGCCGCCGCATGCGCATGCGCAGCGAACGAGGCAGCGACATCGCGCTCGATCTGCCGAAGCAGAGCTGGCTCTTCGATGGGGCCGTCCTGCATGACGACGGCCGGCGCGTCCTGGTCGTCGTTCGCCCCCCCGAACCCGTCATGGTGATCGCGCTCGCGAACATGACGCCGACCGCCGTGTTCCGCATCGGCCATGCGCTGGGCAATCGGCACAGTCCCTCGGAACTGGACGGCGGCGAGATCGTCGTGCCCGTGACCGATACGCCGGAACTGACTTCGCGGCCGGTGCTGGCGCTCGGATTGGCCGGCCTGGTCCTGCGTTTCGAGGACAGGCCATTCGCCGCCGGTGCGCCGCCCACCTGCGGCGGTGCGGCGCACGAGCACCCGCCCCGTCACCATGAGCACCATGGGCATGGCCAGCTCGATTGACGATGCAACGGCCGGCCCTTGGCTCGCGCTGATGCAGTTGTCGGACTCCGCCCTGCCGATCGGCCGCCACGCGCACGCGATGGGCCTGGAGCGGCTGTTTCGCGACGGCCGCGTGCAGACGCAGGCATCGCTCAGAGAAATGATCGTGTCCGCGCTGCTGCACGGGACGGCACGTGCAGACGGCGCCGCCACCGCGCTGGCGCACGATGCGCTGCAAGCCGGCGATGCGCTGGCCCTCAGGCGCGTGGACGCGCGGCTGGACCCGCTGAAACAGACGCCGTCGGCGCAGGCCGCGTCGCGCCGCTGCGGGAGCCGGCTGGCCGCGTTGGCTGCCACCTTCGGCGGGCAGGCGGTGCTGGCCGACTATGCCGCCGAGGTCGCTGCCAGGAAGACGCCCGGCCACCTGGCCGTCGTCTCAGGCGCCGTCTCCGCCGCCGCGGGCATCCCGCGTGCGCACGCCGTGCTGTCCGAGATGCGCGGCGTGGCGGCCATGATCCTGTCGGCCGCCGTCCGGCTGGACGTCTTGCCCGCCACGGCCAGCCAATCGATGCTGGCAGCCCTGTCCCCCGAGATCGTGGCCGCCACACGCATCGCTCTGCAAACCGGCGAGGAAGACATGGCGTCCGGTGCAGCCGCCGGGCTGGAGATCGCCGCCATGCGGCATGCGCGCGACGACGCGCGCCTGTTCGCCAGTTGACCCGACCCCCTTCAAGGACTCTTCATCGATGCAGCAAGACCGGATATTGCGCGTGGCCCTGGACTGGGCAGTGGACGACATCGACCCGCCCCGTTCGTTCGGCGGCTGGAACACGGGCCGCGTCGTGCAGCAGACCCACGAAAGCCTGATGGAGGACGATTTCCATACCCGCCCCGTACCTGCCGACGCGCCGACCCGTGTCGTGCCGCGGCTGGCAGAAGCCGTGCAGCAATCGCCCGATGCCCGCGACTTCGTGTTTCGCCTGCGCCGCGGCGTGCGCTTCCACGACGGCGCGCCGCTGGACGCCGACGCCGTCGTGCTCAACTACCACCGCATGTGCATGCCCGACTCGGCGCACTTCTCCGAGGCGGTGGCCGACTTCAACCGCGAGGGGGCGGGCCTGATCGAGCACGTTCGCGCGCTCGACGAGATGACGGTGGCATTCCGGCTGAGCGAGCCGTTCCCAGAGTTCCTTCGCTACATGACGCAGGAAGACGCACCCGGCGCACAGGCAATGATCAGCCCGGCCGCCATCCGCGAATTCGGTCCCGACGGCTGTGCGGACCGCGCCCCGGGCACGGGTGCCTTCCGCTTGCACCGCCGCTTCGAGACCGATGGAGGATCGGCAGTGGAGTTGCTGCGCAACGACGCCTACTGGGACGGTCCGCCGACCATCGACGGCATCCAGTTCCTGCCGTTCCCGGCGCTCGATGACCGGGTGCGGGCCCTGGTCGACGGCAGGGTCCACCTGGCATACAGCCTGGAAGGCGCGGATCTGCAGGACCTGCTGGCGCGCGGCTTCGACGTTCCCGCGTTCTCGCCGCCCTACCTCTGGTACCTGGTCTTCAACCTGCGTGACCCGCGCGTGGCCGACGTGCGCGTGCGGCAGGCCGTTGCCCACGCCATCGACCGCAAGGCACTGTGCGACGACCTGTTTCCGGGCGCCGCCCTGCCCGCCGCCACGGCCATTCCCCCCGGTGCGCCGGCGCACGACCCGAAGGCGCCCGAGCGCTATCCCCATGACCCCGACCGCGCCCGCGCGCTGCTGGCACAGGCCGGCGCCGCAGAAGGCATGACCCTGCACGTCGTCGGGGCGCAGGCCGGCTCGGCGCAACTCGACCCCGGCGCGATCTACCGGCGCCTGGCCAGGGACCTGTCCCAGGTCGGCATCCGTCTGGAAGTCACGCTGCATCCGGACTGGGTCGGCTATTGCAACCAGTGGCGCGAAGGGGCGCCGGCCGGCGTCTCGTTCAGCGAGATGAGTTGGGCCATGTCCTGCGACCTGTGGCTGTCGCAGGTGCTGCACGGCAGGAACACGTCGCCGCGCGGCTTCAACGCCGGCTACAACCAGGACGCGGTCCTCGACGCGCTGCTGGACCGGGCGCGCGGCGCCTTGTCGCAGCAGGATCGCACGGCTCTCTACCGCGCGGCGGATGCGCGCGTCATGGAGACGTTGCCCATCCTGCCACTGCTCACCTCGGCCAGAGGCATGATCGCGAGTTCCCCCAGGGTCGCGGGCCTGACGATCGTCAACCAGTGCTGGCAGGACTTTCGGCGAGTGCGCTTGATCTGAAGCATGGCCGGCTTTTTGCTCCCCCGCCAGACATGATGCGTGACACCGATCCCTGGACACTGGGCGTCCTCTACTCGCTCACCGGGCACACGGCCATCTCGTCCAGGCAGCATGTGCAGGGCATCACGCTGGCGCTGGAAGAGATCAACGCCCGTGGCGGCGTGCTCGGCCGGCCGCTCGCCGCCAGGATCTACGACACCGAATCCGATCTCGGCCGCTATCGCCAGTATGTCGACCGCCTGTTCGCCGACGACGGCGTCGACGTGGTGATCGGCTGCTGCACCTCGCTCAGCCGCAAGGCGGTCCTGCCCACTATTGAGCGCCGCAACGGCTTGCTCCTGTATCCGGACCTCTATGAAGGTTTCGAGTATTCGCCCAACGTGCTCTACGCCGGCGCTGCCACCAACCAGAACACACTGCCGCTCGCGCGCCACCTGCTGCGCGGCGGCGCACGCCGCTTCGTGCTCGTCGGCAGCGACTACATCTATCCGCGCGAATCCAACCGGGTCATGCGGGACCTGGTCGAGCGCCAGGGCGGGCAGGTGCTCGACGAAATCTACCTGCCGCTGCAGGCCGGCGCGGCCCGGATGGCACAACTGGTCGAGCGCGTGGCCGCACTCAATCCCGACATCCTGTTCAATGCGCTGGTCGGTCAGTCCATCTGCGAGCTGCTGCAGGCCTGCGCCGATGCGGGCGTCGACGGCGCATTTCCCGTCGCCAGCCACAACATCACCGAAGCCGAGATGCTGGCGCTGCCCAAACCGCCGGCGGCTGGACACATCACCTCGGCCCCGTTCTTCAGCAGCCTGGCGACCGCACCAAGTCGGCGATTCGTGGCCGACTTCAGGCGCAGTTTTGGTGCATGTGCACCGGTTTCGCAGATTGCCGCAGCCGCCTACAGCACGGTGCATCTGTTCGCTCTCGCGCTGGAAGAAGCCGGGGAGATGGATGCGCAAGCCATCATCGCCGCGGCGTGCGGACGGCGATTCGAAGCGCCGCAGGGCGAGATCGTGGTCGACGCCGACAACAACCATACCTGGATGACGCCGCGCATTGGCCGCTGGAACGGATGCGACGAGTTCGACATCGTCTGGCAGGCTCGCGAGGCGGCCCAGCCCGACCCCTGGCTCGTGAACTACGGCGGCGCAGAGACGCTGGCCGACGCCGAATGGGCCGACTTGGCAGAGGCGGAGAAGGAAGGCATCTCATGAGCATCGACCCCATCCGCGACCTGCGCGGCCTGAAGGTGACAGTACTGCACCCCATGGACCGCGAGATGGACGAGTTACTGCGCCACCTCAAGCGCGTCGGCTGCCAGGCCGATCTGCTCTGGCCGCCGCCATCGACCTTGGCCGCGTCGACCAACGTGGTGTTCTTCGCCATCACGCCGGAGGGCCCGCGCGTGCCCCTGCCACGCCTGGCCGAGCCTGCACCGGCGCTGGTGGCCATCGTCGACTACGAGAGCCCGAGCGCAGTCAAGGGCCTGCTCGAATCGGGCGCGCACAGCTTCATTGCCAAGCCCATCCGTCCTTCAGGCATCGTCTCCAGCCTGCTGATAGCGCGCTCTTCACACGGCTACCAGTCCCGACTGCTCGCCAAAGTGGCCAAGCTCGAAGAAACGTTGCGCAGCCGGCGCGAGATCGAGCGTGCAACGCGCATCCTGATGGAACTCAAGCATCTCGGCGAGGATGCCGCCTACCAATTGATCCGCAGTCAGGCCACGGCGCAGCGCCTCGGCATGGGTGCCGTCGCGCGCTCCATCATCACGGCGCACCGCGTGTTCGACAGCGGCCCGCTGGCATCCACCACGTCAGCCGTATCGGCCAAGCCTTTGGCACGGAACGTGCTGGGGCTACGCAAGCGCTAGTTTTACTGGCGCGGTCATGCACTGCGGCAGGGCTGCCGCGGAATCAGTTGGCTAGGAAGCCTTCGTTCATACGCCTCACGGCGGGACGAAGGCTTTTTTGTTTTTCGATTTCCAAATCCTGATGAGGATCTCCATGCGCACCTCGAATCGTCTCTTCGCAACCATGCTTGCCGCCCTTGTCGCCCTGCTCGGCACTCAGTTCGCCGCGGCACAGGGCAAGCCACCCGTCATCATCGGCACCGCTGTCGGCCTGAGCGGCGCCAACAGCGTCGTCGCTCCCTCCGTGGTGCAGGCCACGCAGTTGGCGATCGATGAGATCAATGCGGCCGGCGGCATCCTCGGCCGCAAGGTCGTGCTCGAGGTCGCCGACGATGGCAGCGGCGCCGCCGGCGCGCAGAAAGCCTACGACTCGCTGCTGTTCCAGAAGAAGGTCGACGCCGTCATCTCGATGGAAACGAGCGCCGCGCGCAATGCCGCGCTGCCCATCGTGACGCGCGCCAGGAAGCCCTTCATCTACACCTCGTTCTACGAAGGGCGCTCTTGCAACAGGAACATGTTCATCAACGCCTGGGTGCCCGAGCAGCAGGTCGCCTCGGTGGTCGACTACTTCGGCTCGAAGCTGAACACCAAGAGCTATTTCCTGGTCGGCAGCGACTACGCCTTCGGCCGCGGCATGCTCGAGTTCACGCGCAAGTACATCCTCGCGAAGGGGCAGAAGGTCGTCGGCGAGGAATACCTGCCGATGGACGGGTCGGACTGGACCGCCATCGTCAGCAAGCTGAAGGCCTCGGGCGCCGACGCGCTGATCAGTTCCACCGCGGGCGGCGCGCCCAACGTGACGCTGACCAAGCAGTTGCGCGCCGCGGGCGTGACCATTCCCTTCGGCAACCTCGCCGTCGACGAGGGCACGGCCAAAAGCATGGGCAGCGACGGCAAGGACGTCTACACGGCCGGCTCGTACTACACCAGCATCGACACGCCCAGAAACAAGGAATTCCTGGCGGCGATGGGCAAGCGCTTCGGCGCCGAGATGAAGACGCCGAACGACCTCTCGGTGCCGCAGTACGAGGCCGTCTGGGCCTACAAGCTGGCGGCCGACAAGGCCGGCTCGCTGGACACCGACAAGGTGCTGAAGGCGCTGGGCGAGGTCTCGTTCAACGGCCCGCGCGGCGCCATCAAGATGGACAAGCAGCACCACGCCGCGCTCAACATGTACCTGGGCCAGGTGCAGGCCGACGGCAGCGTGAAGATCCTCGAGACCTTCGAGGGCGTCGACCCCGGCGCGCAGTGCCCGAACCTCAAGTGACGGCCTGACGTCCGGACTGCAGAGAACCCGTCCCCATGACCCTAGTGCTGGACATGCTGACCACGGCCGCCATCCTGTACGGCGTGGCGGCCGGGCTTCTGATCGTCTTCGGCGTGATGAAGATCATCAACTTCGCGCACGGCGCCTTCCTCACGGTCGGCGGCTACGCCGCGCTGCTCGTCACCCACCTCGGCTGGAATCCGTGGTGGTCGCTGCCCGTCGCATTCGCGATAGGCGCGGTCTGCGGCGCGGTCGTCGAGCGGCTGGTGATGAAGCCGCTGTACAAGCGCCCGCTGGACGCGATCCTCGCGACCTGGGGGCTGGCGATCGTGATCGGCCAGTGCATCACGCTGGTCTTCGACCGCGGCGTGCAGTTCGTGCAGAGCCCCCTGACCGGTGCCGTCGATTTCCTCGGCACCTCGTACTCGAGCTACCGGCTGCTCGTCATTCCGCTCTCGCTGGCGGTGATCGCCCTGCTCGGCTGGATGATGAACGGCTCGCGCCTGGGACTGGTGACGCGCGCGGTCATCATGAACGAGGACCTGGCGCGCGCGCTGGGCATCCACACCGGGCTGGTGCGCCTGGCCACCTTCTCGCTCGGCGCCGGGCTCGCGGGGCTGGCGGGAGCGCTGATCACGCCGCTGTCCAGCGTCGACCCCAACATGGGCGTGCCCTGGCTGGTCAACGCCTTCATGATCGTGATGGTCTCGGGCGTGTCGCTCGTCAGCCTGGGCATCGCGTGCCTCGTGCTCGGCAGCGCCCAGGTGCTGGTCAGCACCTGGGCCAACCCGATCCTCGGCGGGCTGACGATCGTGGTGCTCGCCGCGGTGATCCTGCGCGTCCGCCCGGAGGGCTTCGCCCGTGGCTGAACTGACTTCGAACGCACCCACGGCCGCCAGCGGGTCGCGCTCGCGCCGGCTGGCCCTGCCTGCAGGTCTGGCGCTCGCGGGGCTCGCGCTGATGCTCGTGGCACCCGAGGTGCTGCCGACCTACCTCGTCAACACGCTGATCCGGGCCTTCCTCTATGCCGCCGTCGCGATCACGGTCGACATCCTCTGGGGCTTCACCGGCATCCTGACCTTCGGCCAGTCGGCCTTCTTCGGCTTCGGCGCGTACGCGGCCGCCCTCGTCTTCACGCACGCCGGCTTCGGTCCCGGCCTGGCCTTGATCGCCTTCGGCATCGCCATCGTCGGCGCAATACTGCTCGCGCTCCTGGTCGGCTGGTTCGCCTTCCATCCGGGCGCCTCGCCGCTCTACGGCTCGGTCATCACGCTGGTCCTGCCGATCGTGGTCAGCCAACTGCTGTATTCCGGCGGAAACTTCACGGGATCGAGCAGCGGACTCTCGGGCTTCGAGAGCTTCGACTTGTCGCTCGAAGCCTGGTTTCGCATCGCCGGCGTCTTCCTGATCGCCACCACGGCCGGCGCGTGGCTCTTCCTGCGCAGCGACGGCGGGCGCATCCTGGAGGCGATCCGCGACAACGAGCAGCGCTGCGAGTACCTGGGCATCAACGTCTCGCGCGTCAAGATCCTGCTGATGATGGCCTGCGGCGCGATCGCCTCCTGCGCCGGCTTCCTCTTCGCCTGCGTGCAGATGGTGGTCGCGCCGGAGTACGCGGGATTCGCCTTCGGCACCGAACTGCTGATGTGGGTCGCCCTCGGGGGGCGCGGCACGCTGATCGGGCCGCTCATCGGCACGCTGCTGCTCGACACCAGCACCTCGTACCTGAGCGGCAGCCTGCCCTTCCTCTGGAAGCTGCTGAGCGGGCTGGCCTTCGTGGTCGTCATCGTCGCGCTCCCGCAAGGCCTGTTGCCCGCGCTGGCGAGCGTCGTCAGGCGCGCGTGGCGACGTGACGCGCCGGCTTCGGCGGCGCCCGCCGCCGAAGTGGAACTGCAATCCGCCGACCCCCGGCCGCTGGTCGGACTGGCCTCCGCCGGCCGCCTCGCGCTCAGCGTGGAGGACGTGCACAAGCGCTTCGGCAGCCTGCAGGTGCTTCGCGGCATCGACTTCGCGGTGCGGCCGAACGAACTGCTGAGCCTGATCGGCCCCAACGGCGCCGGCAAGACCACGCTGATGCGCTGCATCGCCGATGGCGCGGAGCGCAGCTCGGGAACAGTGCGGCTCAATGACCACGACATCCGCCGTTCATCGCCGGCCGCCTGCGTCGCGCTGGGCGCCGGGCGCAAGTTCCAGAACGCGAACGTCTTCGACTCGCTGACGGTCGCGCAATCGATGCGTGTCGCCCGGACCCGGTTGGAGCGGCCATCGCTGTGGCGCCGCGAGCACGCACTCGCACTGCCGACGGCCGCGCTCGAAGTGATGCGCGCCACCGGCCTGGACCGGCAACTACACGTCGCCTCGCGCGACCTCTCGCACGGCATGAAGCAGGCGCTCGAACTCGCGATGGTGCTGGCGCTCGAGCCCAGCGTGCTGCTGCTCGACGAGCCCACGGCCGGCCTGACCAAGGCGGAACGCACGCTGATCGGCCGCATCCTGCTCGACCTGACGCACAGCCACACGCTGTGCGTGGTGCTGGTCGAGCACGACCTCGACTTCGTGCAGGAGATCAGCACGCGGATCATCGTGCTGCACCAGGGGCAGATCGTGCTCGACGGCAGCGTCGAGGAAGTCGTCAATTCCGACCTCGTCCGCGAGGTCTATGCCGGCGCCTCGGCGCCCGGAGCCCACGGATGAGCGCGGCACTCGAAGTGAGCGGACTCACCGCCGGCTACGGCAGTGCGATGGTGCTGCACGGCCTGAGCTTCTCGGTGCAGCCGGGGGAGATCGTTGCGCTGCTCGGCAAGAACGGCGTGGGCAAGAGCACGCTGCTGAATACGGTCATGGGCCTGCTCGCGGCGCGCGATGGCACGGTCTCGCTGTTCGGCGAGACGGTGAGCCAGTTGCCCGCGTACCAGGTGGCGCGGCGCCCGCTGGCCTATGCGCCCCAGGAGAAGGCGCTGTTCCAGGATCTGAGCGTGGAGCAGAACCTGCGGCTGGGCCTGCGCGAGGCCGGCTCGTTCACGCGTTGTTTCGCACGGATCGCCGACGTCTTCCCGGTGCTGGCCACGCGCCTGAAGCAGCGCGCCGGCACGCTCTCGGGCGGCGAACAGAAGATGCTGCTGATCGCGCGGGCGCTGCTCGGCGCGCCCAGGCTGATCCTGGTCGACGAGATTTCCGAGGGCCTGCAGCCCTCGGTCATCGAGCGCCTGGCCGCGGTGCTGAAGGCCGAAAGGGAGCAGTCGGGCACCGCCATGCTGGTCGTCGAGCAGAACGTCGGCTTCGCGCTGGCGATGGCCGACCGCTACCTGCTGCTGAAGCGCGGCGAGATCGTCGGCCAAGGCCAGGTCGATTCGCCCCAGGTCGTGGACCAGGTCGCCGCGCAGTTGGGCGTTTGAGGTCCACCGTGAGCCGGACGAAAGGAACCCGCCCATGAGCCCAGGCCAGAGCGCGACCAGGCTGCGCGTCGCCTGCCTGCAGATGGATCCGCGCATCGGCCGCAAGGCCGACAACCTGGCGCGCAGCCTGCAGGGCATCGCCGATGCCGCAGCCGCAGGCGCACGGCTCGTGGTGCTGCCCGAGCTGTGCAACACGGGCTACGTGTTCCAGTCGCGCGCCGAGGCCGTCGAGGCCGCCGAGCCCGTGCCCGACGGTCCCAGTTGCCGGGCCTGGATGAGCGCCGCGGCCAGGCATGGCGTGGTCGTCGTCGCCGGCATCGCCGAGCGCGTCGGCGAACGGCTCTACAACGCGGCCGCGGTGCTCGGTCCCGCGGGCCATCTGGGCACCTATCGCAAGAACCACCTGTGGGACGCCGAGAACCTGTTCTTCGAACCCGGCGACCTGGGCATGCCGGTGTTCGAGATCGAGGGTGGGCGCTTCGCCTGCGCCATCTGCTATGACATGTGGTTCAGCGAGATCTACCGCATGGCGGCGATCGGCGGCGCCGACCTGCTGTGCGTGCCGACCAACTGGGTGCCGATGCGCGGTCAACCCGGCAATTTGCCGATGATGGCCAATCTGCTGGCGATGGGCGGAGCGCACACTAACGCGCTCTTCGTCGCCGCTGCCGACCGCATCGGTGTTGAACGCGGTCAGCGGTTTTTAGGCAGCAGTTTGATCGTCGGGCCTGATGGTTGGCCAGTGGCTGGCCCAGCATCCTCGGACGCGGAGGAAATGCTGCTGGCTGACCTCGATCTCTCCAAGGCCCGCCGGCTACGCACGCTGAACTCGTTCAATCACGTGCTGCACGACCGCCGTCCGCCGCTGTATGCAGCGGTTCTGGATGCACCTCGCGGGCCCTGAGCGTCTCGGCCCAGCGGGGCTGGCGCGGTGAAGCGATGCAGCCACGACCGGCTGTCGGCCCCTGGAAGGAGCGCTGCGGTCGCCGCACAGAGGCGCTGGCCGGACGGCAGAGGCACGCATTGCGTCTGAGACGCTCTTGCCGAGGAAGCTCCATAGGAAGTCGCGTATGGTCAGCGGAGCCCAGGTCGCGCACGCGTTCGCGCGGCGCATCGCCGCTGAGCTTGCTCACCAGCATGTCCGCGGCGGCCACGCTCATTTCGTAGCCCGGCGTCATCTCCGAGGTGATCTCGTAGTTTCCCGTAGCCCAGGCGCCCCGGCACAGAAAATGACGGCGTGCGCATTCGAAGACGGCCCCGCCACCTGGGCATCGGTCACGCAAAACAGTTCGGTAAGCGTCCCGCGAACCCATCTTGAATTGGCGTTAAGAGCAAAGGATGCTCGTGTCCACTAAGACTTGGTGGATACGTGAACACTATCTCTCCTCATCACACAGGTGATGGGCGGCGCCGCCGCCTGCACAGCGACGAGTTCAAAGCCAACGCCGTTGCGCTGGCTGCGCAGCCGGGCATGTCGATGGCGGCTGTGGCGATGTCTCTCGGTATCAATGCGAACCTGTTGCGTCGCTGGGTGCGTGACGCAGAGATCCAGCCGCGCAGGCCCGAGCCAGTCGATGCGCCGAAGGCACTGCCCGGTGTCACACCAGGCCCGGCGGTCAGCGGATTTGTGCCCGTGCACTTGCCCGCTCCGGCTGAGGCGCCTGCGCCTCCTGGCGACATCCGCATCGAGGTGCGCTGCGGTGCCGTGCACGTCGTGATGACCTGGCCAGCCGCGCTGGTCAGCGAGTGCGGGGGTTGGCTGCGAGATCTGCTGCGGTGATCAAAGTCGAGGCCCTCTGGCTGGCCGTCGAACCGTTGGACATGCGATCGGGAACCGAAGCGGCGCTGGCGCGCGTCGTGCACGTCTTTGGCGCCGCCAGGCCCCACCACGCCTACTTGTTCGCCAACCGCCGCGCCAACAAAATGAAGGTGCTGGTGCATGACGGTATAGGAATCTGGTTGGCAGCCAGGCGACTGAACCAAGGCAAGTTCCAATGGCCCCATGACGCCGCTCCTACGCTCAGTCTGAGCCGCTCCCAGTTCGACGCCCTGGTACTGGGCCTGCCGTGGCAGCGTATCGGCGAGGCTGGCGTGATCCGCGTGATATAGAGCAATTGCCGAAGTTGCTGATGCTCACCCAGGTCTCCTGGAGCATCATCGCCTTCCGTGAGCAACACGGCTACCCCCTTCGACCACTTGGAAGCGCAGCAATTGCGCGAGATGGTGCAGTCGCTCATGGGCCGAGTGGAAGCTGGTGAGCTGGAGATCGATCGGCGCGACCGCGAGATCGCGTTCAAGCAGGCCACCATCGACAAGCTCACGCACGAGATGGCCGTGCTCAAGCGGCTGAAGTTCGCCTCCAAGTCGGAAGCCTTCTCCGCCGAACAAAGGAATCTGCTGGAAGACACCCTGGACGCAGACTTGGCGGCGATGGAGCTGGAGTTGGAGCAGCTCACACCGGCCAAGGCCGCCCCCCAAGACAAGCAGCAGCCCAAGCGTCAGGCACTTCCTCCCCACCTGCCTCGCAGGGAGATCCGCCACGAGCCGCACAGCGTCACCTGCGCGTGCGGCTGTGCGCTCAAGCGCATCGGCGAGGACGTCGCAGAGAAGCTCGACTACCAGCCCGGCGTGTTCACGGTGGAGCGCCATGTTCGCGGCAAGTGGGTGTGCGCCCGGTGCGAGACGCTGATCCAGGCGCCGGTGGCGCCGC
>NZ_CABFMN010000148.1 GCF_901875635.1 Xylophilus ampelinus
GGTAGGTTGAACACCTGGCTCACTTTTACTTCGGTACTACCCGCATAACTGGCTCAATTTCCGGTCGGCGCCAACACTACCAGCGCTTTCATCTCGAAGGTGAGTCGCGTCACACCAGGGGGCCGCCATGCGTATTTCGGCGATTGCGACCGGCCATTTCGGTCATCGTGACCGAGGGGCCCCGGAGCCAGATGGGGCTCCGTTTCGCCATCGTTGCTCCACTCGACTTCTGGTCATCAGCGTCTCTTGTCGTTATCGATTTTTCGTGAAGACTTCGTCTTGGACTTGGTACGGGGCCCTTTTTTCATGCGATGCGCGAGCTGGCGGGAGTATGTCCGCTGCGCTGTGGTCTTTGGAGGCGAGGCGTGGTGGTTCCGCCACCAGCGCACTAGGACCAAACCGGCAGCAAAGATCGCCAGGAAGACTAAATAGATCCAAAGGATCCTCAAAGAAAGCGGCCAGTCCAATTGCTGAGGTTGGCCCATGCTCCACCCCGCTGTTGTCAATGAATGGTCTGCTGGCTCATTCTCGCCAGTGCTCGGCCACCCATCCCGCCGGTCGTATGAAGCGCCAGCGCCGGTTGCGGCGCCCGGCGAGCGCATCGGGCGGGTTGCATTCGCCGTGGAAGATCACGATGCGTGCGCCATCCGGCACAAAGGGCACCCGCCAATAGTTGCTAGGCCAGGCGGGGATGCTGTGGTACTTGAAGCTCGGGCACCAGCCGGCCGGCCAGTAGGCGAGGCGGCCCTGGCGGTGCATGAAGTCCGACAGGTAGGCCTGCTCGTTGCGGAAGTCTGCGCGCACCTGGGCGTTGTGCGCGCGAAAATGTGCAAGCACGTCAGGGTGCGAGCCGAGCTCGAAGCGGTAGACCGACGAGTTGCCCGTGACCCGCCACGGGCGCTTGTAGTCGTGGATGATCAGGAATTCGCCGGGATACTCGAAGAATGCATCCAGGCTGCCGACGATCACCACGTCGAGGTCAAGGAAGAGCGCCGTGCCGTGCAGCCCGTGGAGGTCAGCGCTGAAGGTCACCAGCTTGGTCCAGCCGCGCTCGGGAATGCCGGGCGGCAGGTCGAGCGAAGGGATGGGCAGGCAATGCACGTCAGGACTAATGCCGCGCGGGTCGTCCGTCAGGCAGACGAAGCGGAAGGCGCTGCGCAGGTGGCGCCGCACCATGGCATGGAGTCGGTTAACGTACTCGGGACCGTATTTGCTACCCCACTTCATGCATAGGACGTGGCGCTCCGGGCCGGAAATCCGGTTGTCGTTCAAATGTTCTCCCTGACGTTCGCAGGGCGATCCCGCAGGATGGCGAGCCTGCCAAGAGAGGTGGAGCACGTGATCTCGATCATGCGATGAGCTGCGTAGTGCGGCGCGCAATCGACAGGTCCAGGCCGCTGCTGTGACCGATTTCCGCAAGAAGAGTGCTCATCTCAAGGGAGAGGTTCGACAGGGACTGTGTTCAAGCCAACAGGCGCGCCAGTCGTCACCGGGGCAGATTGCTCGGGGACATCACCGGATCACCACTGGTACCACCAGAAGCCAAGCACAGCCGCCAGGACGAGCCAAGCGATGCCGCGGTATCCGCTGCGGATCTCCTCGCCGGCCACGCCCCACTTGGTTCCGCTGATCATCGGTCGCAGCAGCTTCTCGCCTGCCCGCCAGTTGCCAGCCAATACAGCCACGATATACAGGCTGGCGACCGTGAGCATCGCGTGGGCGGAGCCTCCATGTAGTCCGCGCAGCCAGGGGATGGTCGGGCTGCGCTCGCTCGCCCAGCCGGAGGCAGCGGCGAGCAGCGCCAGCAAGATCATGGCGATGATCAGGACGGCGCCCGCGGGGCTATGCCCGAGGTGCCGTTTCGCCCAACCTCGCGGCAGGTCTCGCAGGCAGCGCATGACGGCCCGGGGGCCTTTGACGAAGCTGGAGAAGCGCGCATGGTGGGAACCTGCGAAGCCCCAGGCGATGCGGAACACGACGAGGCCGGCCATCGTTTCACCCAGCGTTTCATGAAGCCTTTGCCAGTCGTCCTGCCCGGCCGTTGCATAAGCGCCCGCTAAGCAGGTGACCATGAGCCAATGAATGACACGCGTAGGAGCATCCCAGACAAGGACCTGCTTGAATGCTGAACTCGCGTTAGATGTGCCAACGACAGATGCACACGACGGGATGTCGCGGCGCGACTGAGTTCGGGAAGGGACGATGGGGTCGCGGCGGTCATCGGTCATCTGCACTCGTTCGAAGCGGGACTGTCCCGCGGATGCCAATTTCACAACTTCCAGTCGGTGTAGAGTCAAGCTTCTGGAGATCGACATGTTTCGCATAGGTGAACTCGCCCGACGCCTAGCGTCTTCGGCTTTTCGGCGGCTGCGTCCATTCCGATTGTGCGGATCGTCCGGACCTTCCCCACTTCCAGCTGGCGCGGCTTGTATATGGCGACTTGCTGCTGCCACAGACGCGGCCGCTGCGCCGCTTGTGAGAAGTCGACCACCTGGCCGGCGCCGGTGAAGGTCAGGGCGAGCGTCTGGGTCTCTGGGTCTTCCTGTCTGAATCCGAGCGGAGCACGAGTGCCGAAATAGGGGAAGCCGACGATCATGGCCCCTTCTTGGCCACTGCTATCAAGTGTTCGGCGACAAGCAGCGAGCGCGGGTTAGAGCCCGTCAGAGAGCCCGAGGTGAGCCACCTGCCGTCCACGCCAAGGGAAGGCGTGCCATCGATCTTGTAGCCGGCGGCCAAGGCCGTTGCCTGTCTGACCTTGCCGGCGACTCCGAAGGAGCCCATGGTCTCCACGAGGCGCTTGCCATCGGCGCCGTTCCTTGCGGCGAAGGCGGCGATGTCCGCGGCAGTTGCCAGGCGTTGTCTCTCAGCGTGGATAGCGTGGAACACCTTCCCATGCAACTGCTCGACAAGGCCCAGCGCCTCCAAGGCGAAGTAGAGCTGCTGATGGATCACCACGTCCTCGCGAAAGGCAACCGGGATGCGGCGGAACAGGACGTCCCGCGGCAACTTCTTCAGCCAAGCCTCCAGCGCAGGCTCGAACGAATTGCAGTGAGAGCAGCTGTAGGCGAAGAACTCCAGCACCTCGACTTGCTTTGGGTCCTTGGTCGGTTGCCGCGGAGAAATCTCCAGGTAGTGCTTGCCCGGGACGAACTGCTCCTGGGCGCGCACGGCGGTATACGCGGCAAGGGTAGAGGGGAGCGTAAGGCTGCAGAAAACGCGTCTATTGATCATGATGAAAGTGGAAAAAAAAGACGCCCGCTCAGCTTTCGGAGAGCAGCCGGTCGATGAGTTGATGAAGTTCGGCGAAGTCCGGCTTTCCCACGAAGCGCTTGACGACCTCTCCTCGCTTGTTCACGAGGAAGGTTGTGGGGGTGACCTTGACATCGCCCCACGCCCTGGCCACTGCGCCGGTATTGTCGATGGCGACCGGGAACGGCAGCTTGCGCGTTTGCGCGAAGTTGACAACGTAGGTCGGCGGGTCGTAGCTCATGGCCACGGCGATGGTTTCGTAGCCGCGCCCGCGGAACTTCTCGTAGGTGGCCACCAGCATGGGCATCTCCGCCACGCACGTGGTGCAGCTGGTGGCCCAGAAGTTGATCAACGCCACTTTGCCTTTGAGGTCGGCGGTGGTCCGGGACGAGCCGTCTAGCAGCGTGAACGAGCTCTGGGGGGCGGCCGACGAGAGGCAGCCTGCGAGTGTCAGTACAACTGCGATCACGGCGAGAAGATTGCGGGAGTTCGGCATGTGTGCTCCAGGCGAAAGGCACTTACTCACGGCTCACACCTATCGATGTCTCGCCCCTCATGGCGCGAACCTGGTTCTGGCCAGCGCTACCAGGCTGAGGGCCAGGATGGTCATGGTGGGGATGACTGTCGCGACCATGCCGAACGCCCGCGCCGCCGCACCCTGGGGATACCCGCGGTAGAACGTGAAGCGGCCGATCGCGAACAGCGCCGTTGCCACAATGATGAGCGACAAGGGTGGACCGGCCAACAAGGTGCTGAACACGAGATGCGAGCCGATCGCGATAAAGGCCTGTTCGAGCGTGTTCTGCAGGAAGGCGATCTTGACCTTGATGGACTCGCTGGGCACGCCAAAAGCCGCGCCGCGGATGTCGGCAGTCGATTGCCTTCTGGCATGGGAAACGACCCCGACCGCCACCACAACCCACAGCAATATGAAGAGGTCGATGCGCAGGGTGAAGACCAGGGCGTCGAACGTCGTCGTCGGAAAGAACAAGTACTTCGGAAGCACCAGGTAGCCCGCCGCGAAGCAGGCAGCGCAGAGCGCCAGCGCCTTGCCGGCGGCCGCGCGAATGCCGCGGACCTCTTTTTTCAGATCGATGTTGTGTGCCAAGTCCACAGGTCGCTCCTGCTCACCGGGACTCTTTTGCCGCAGTGCGCTTGTCCACGCTTAGCAGTGACAGCACGACCAGCGCGATCGCCCCACCCACGATCGCCATGTCGGCGAGGTTGAACGCCGGCCAGTGCCATCCGCGCAGGTGGAAGTCGAGGTAGTCGATGACCTGCCCGCGGACAGCGCGGTCGAAAGCATTGCCCAACGCGCCGCCCAGGATGAGGCTGTAGGCAAGACCCTCCATCCGCCGCAGCGGCCGCGCCAGCATCCAGACCAGCCATGCCGAAATTGCGAGGGCGATCGCGAGGAAGAACCATCGCTGCCAGCCCCCCGCGCCGGCGAGAAAGCTGAAGGCGGCGCCGGGATTGAGAACGTGCACCAGGTTGAAGAACGACGTCACCTCGTGTGACCACCCCAACGGGGTCGTCATGTCGATGTAGCTCTTGGCGGCCTGGTCACCGGCGAATACGGCCGTCGCGAGCAAATGCCACAGGGCTTGGCGAGGGAAATGGTTCATCTACTTCTTCTCAAGTTCGGGAACTTCCAGCTCCGGCTCCGGCTCGACCGGCGGCGGTCGGACCTTATGCGCCAGACTGCTGATCACCCCCAAGCACCAGCGCCAAGGCCCGTATGCGCCCGATCGGTCTGTCTGCCCAGCGGGCTCAGGTCGAACCGGCCGTCGCCAAACTTGGACAAGAAACCAATGGCCGCTCCCGCGGCGTGGTCGGTGCCGACGACCAGCCCATGCGTCGCGCCTGCAACCGACGCCACCGCTGATCTCCAGTACAAGGAATTTCGCGGAGACCGCACGCGTGTACTCCGCGAGGAATTTCGCGCGTCGCGCGATCTCCGCCGATGCATCGAATTGCGGGGCGACGCCCAGCTCGGCGGCGAAGCGACTCTGGTCTTCTATCATGGGCCGACGATGTTATCGGCGCTGGAAAGTAAGCGGGTCCAGTTCCGATGGCCATGCACCGTGCTCCATGACGCCGAATCGGCCCGTTCCGACGTTCTGAGGCGGCGTGCGCCCCAGGGCATGCCCCACAGGAACGAGTGCAAGACGGACGATCTGGGCAACAACTTCGGCGGGATTGCGGCTGCGCCAGGCCAGACCCAGCATGGCTGCGTGGCTGGGCAGGTGCAAGCTGATGTACGGCTGCGCCAAGATGTGGCCGAGCTCGTGGGCGCGCCACGCCGCCTTTGGATTGCCCTCGGCCTCGAACGAAGCCGCCAAAGCGGTCTCCCTCAGGAACGCCGCGCGCGCAAGCGCGTACGAACCCGAGGAGGTGCCCCCCGCCGCAGCCGTGCGGAACGGGTACGCCAGCTGCGCGCCGTACTTCATTGGGAAGTTTGTCTCCTTCAGACCCACCTCGTTCGCGCCCAGCTTGTGCACGGGCAGCCGAAAGGTCCCGAACAGGTGATCCCACACCATCCAGAACTCGCCGAAGTTGACTTGCGCGTCTTCGTACTCGCGCTTGTGGTGCCAGCGATGGACCTCGGCGGCACCGATCACGAAGCGCAGGGGCCCGATTCGGTAGTCTAGGTTGGAATGCTGGAACGCGAGGTGCACCGCGAGCAAGCCGAGCCAGGCCCCAATGGCCAGAGCCGGCGCCCCCATGAGCACAACGGCGACCAAGCCGGGCGCAGCCATCATCCCCGCATGCAGGGGATGCCGGCGCTCCCCGTTGAGCCAGTAGAGGCGCTCCGAGCTGTGGTGGATCGCGTGGAACCGCCACAGCCAGGTCACGCGGTGACTCAGCCAATGGACGCTGTAGAGACTGAGATCCAGCACGGCGCCGACGGCGAGGGCCTGTGCCCAAAGCGGCCACTGATCAGGCCACAAGGTCCCTGCGGACCCCAAGGGTGCCAGGGCAGCGACCACGCCATGTACGGCAAGGAGAACGACGAGGTTCACGACGGCGTGGATCGCGTCGCACACGCTGTCCCGATGGTCGCGGCGCCAAGCCGCGTGGAAAGGCAGACGCCGCTCGAGCAACGCGACCGAGGCGAGCGCGGCGGCAACCGTGAGCGGGACGGCAGGAAAATAGGGCCACCCTGCGGCCAAGCCGACGAAGAGCACCACGGCGGTGGCACCCAGGACCAGCGGATAGCTGCCGTATCGTATGGCCGCGTCAATGAACGACAGTTCTCTTTTGCTCATTTTTCAATCCTGGCAAAGGTCCGGCCAAGATTGGAAACTCTCTAGCTGCAGTAGAGTCAACCGGGCTGTGCAGAGACCCCGGACAGGCCAAGGATGCCGGCTATCCATGCCTGGAACGGCACCTATAGTCCGGGCCGGGCGGTGCCTCCTTTCAACCGCATGCCGCAGCCCTTACATGTTCACGCGTCTTGCTTCCTTTTGCGCCAGAGTCCTTCCGCTTCTGATCCTTCTGTGGGGCGGTGCGGCAGCGTCCCAAGCCGGCGTCAAGAGTGTGGTGGTGACCGAGCGCACCCGCGCCGAACTGCTGGCCCATGCGCCCGAGGGCGTCGAGCCGGGCAAGACCGTCTGGGTCGGCCTGCAGCTGGCGCACCAGCCCGAGTGGCACTCGTATTGGAAGAATTCCGGCGATTCCGGGCTCCCCACCAAGCTGGAGTGGCAACTGCCCGTCGGTGTCACGGCCGGCGAGATCGCATGGCCGATGCCGCGCAAGTATCCCATCGGCACGCTGATCAACTATGGCTACGAGCACACGGTGCTGCTGCCGGTGCCGTTGACGATCGCGCCGGAATTCAAGCCATCGCTTTTGGCCAACGCACTTGAGGTCAAGCTCAAGGCGCAGTGGCTGGTATGCCGAAAGGAGTGCATCCCCGAAGAAGGCGAGTTCGCCCTTGCGGTTCCCTCCAGGAGCGCGACGGCACTGCACGGGCCTGCGTTCCAGGCGAGTTTTGCGGCGCAACCCAAGCCGCTGGCGGGACAGGCCACCGTCACGATCGAGGGTACTGCGTTGCGCCTGCGGGTCGACGGCCTGCCGGCGGATCTCAGGGGCAAACAACTGGAGTTCTTTCCGGAAACCGCGGAAGTGATCGAGACCTCGGCCCCGTGGAAGCAGGCGTGGCAGGGTGAGCTGTGGACTGCGACGGTGCCGCTGTCGCCACACCGCGTTCAGAGTCCCCAGGTTATGCCGATCGTGCTGACGCAGGGAAGCATGGGCTGGAGCATCGACGCCCAAGTCCAAGGGGCATGGCCCGCGGCGCCGGCTCCGGCAGCGCTTTCGCCGGCTTTGCAGGAAGCGCTGCGTGCCAACGCGGCCGCGCCGCAGTCTGGTGCCGGGCTGACGTTGGCGGCCGCCTTGCTGGGCGCGATGCTTGGCGGATTGATCCTGAACCTGATGCCCTGCGTCTTTCCCGTCTTGGCGATCAAGGTGGTCGGATTTGCCCAGCATGCGGGCGACCAGAAGGCGCGACGCATCGATGGGGCCGCCTACTCCATCGGCGTCGTCGCTTCCTTTGCGGCCCTCGGACTGCTGGTCGTCGTCCTGCGCGGTGCCGGCCAGCAACTCGGCTGGGGGTTCCAGTTGCAGATGCCTGGAATGGTCGCAGCTCTGGCCGTGTTGTTCACCCTGATCGGCCTGAACCTGGCAGGCGTCTTCGAGTTCCGCCAGATCGTTCCAACTCGCATGGCGTCGCTGCAGAGCTGCCATCCCGTGCTGAACTCGTTCCTGTCCGGTGTGCTGGCGGTAGTGGTGGCGTCTCCGTGCACCGCTCCGTTCATGGGCGCAGCTCTGGGATTCGCGATCGGGCTACCGCCCGCGCAGGCAGTGCTGATCTTTTCGACGCTGGGTCTGGGCATGGCTTTGCCGTACCTGGTGGCCAGTTGGGCGCCGGCCGTTGCGCGCGTGCTGCCGCCTCCCGGCGATTGGATGGTGGTCTTGCGCAAACTGATGGCCTACCCGATGTTCGCGTCGGTGGCGTGGCTCTTGTGGGTGCTGGGGCAGCAAAGCGGGATTGATCCAGTCGGCGCGCTGCTGGCGCTTCTGGTCGCCACGGGCATGCTGGCCTGGGCTTTCGGTCTATCGGGGCACGCGCGGCTGGTTGTGGGCGCGATCGCGTTGGCCTCGTCGTTGGGATTCGCCTGGCTGCTGGCGGGGCAGATCGGCAGCGGTCGGCCGGATCGCGCTGTTGCGGCAAAGGACGGCGCCTGGCAAGCCTGGGAGCCGGGCCGCGTGGAGCAACTGCTGGCCAGCGGGCGACCGGTGTTCGTCGATTTCACCGCGGCATGGTGCGTCACTTGCCAGTACAACAAGAAGACGGTGCTGCAGGATCCGGCGGTGCTGGCCGATCTCGCCGCCCGGGACGTCGCCCTGCTGCGCGCCGATTGGACGTTGCGCGACCCGGCGATCACCGACGCACTGGCGGCGCTCGGTCGCAACGGCGTACCGCTCTATGTGATCTACACCCACAACGCCGCGCCGCGGGTGCTTTCGGAGATCCTGAGCTCAAGGGAGCTGCGCGCGGCCCTCGCGGCCATTCCAACATCGGAATCCTCTCCGACGACCAACCGGCCGCCGGTACTCCGCCCGGCCGTGGCGTCGTAAGCGTCATGGCTGATACTGACGAAGACGACGAGCTTGGCGGCCTCGACGCAAGCAACGCGGCCGACCGCAAGATTCTGCGTACGGTGTTGCTGATCAACCTGGGGCAGTCGGCTGCCGGCATCGGTCTCGGTGTCTGGGCTGCCTCCACCGCCCTGATGGGCGCCGGCCTGGACAACCTGGCCGATGCGTCGGTCTACGCGGTGAGCCTCTTTGCCATCGGGCGGGCAGCCATGGTCAAGGTGCGCGCGGCGCGCCTGTCGGGGTTCTTGCTCATTGGGCTTGCGGTGCTGTTGCTCGTGGAAGTGCTGCGCCGCTTCGCGGGCGGCGAAGAGCCTGTGGGCCCAGCGATGATGGCAATGGCGGCGGTGAATGCAGCTCTGAACGTGGTGTGCCTCAAGCTGCTGCGGCGGCATCGCGGGGAGGACGTGAATTTCAAGGCCTCGGCCATCTTTACCAGCAACGACTCCATCGTGAATGGCGCCATCGTTCTGTCGGGCGTGCTGGTGATGTGGCTGGGATCGAATATCCCGGACCTGATCCTGGGTGTCGTCGTTGCCGCGATTGCGGCCAACGGTGGACGTGAGATCTTGAGGGAAGCGTCACAGACGGCTCGCCGCACCGTTTCCGCGCGAGACACGAGCTGATCGGGCTCGCTCGCGTCGGAACGTTCACTTCACCTTCGTGACCACACAGTCCTTGCCGTCCTGGGCAAGCTCGACGTCGCCCTGCTTTGCCTTCGCCCAGCTTGCCCCACAGGGCCTCATCCTTGCCAGGAACTTCATGGTCATGGGGGGCCAGTTGAGGCTGGCGACCGGCCCGTGCGACTGCACGACTGTCCCGTAGGCAAAGGCCGTCGACGTCACCCGCGTCGCTCGATCTTGCCCGGCCGCAGATTGGCGACGAAACCCGTGACTGCAATGAGCACAACCGCCAGTTGGGCGGATAGGGTCTGCCAGGACGGATAGATTCCAAGCAGCTCGATACGTGGAATCGCCGCCGGGGTCACATCCAGAAGGCCCGCCTCTTGAAGTCCAGCCACCCCCTTGCCGGCCAACACGACCGCCAGCAAGGCCACCAGAAGGGAACTGGCCGCGAAAAACTGGCCAATGGGCAGTCGCGCGCTGGTGCGAAGCAGCACCCATGCAACGATCCCGAGCGATGCTGACCCCGCCGCCAGACCGGCCAGCAGCGGCAGGCCATTGCCTTCGTTCCAGAGTGCGGCGAAGAACAACACGGTTTCGAAGACTTCCCGATAAACAGCGATGAACGCCAGCGAGAAAAGGAACCAGGCCGCGGTCCGCTGGTTGAGCGCATTCGATAGTTTTTCCTTGAGGTAGGCCTGCCACCGTCCGGCAACGCTCTTGCGATGCATCCACATGCCCACGCCCAACAGCACGACCGCCGCGAAAAGTGAAGAAAACCCCTCGGTGAGTTCGCGGCTTGCGCCACTGACACTCACGAGGTAGGTCGCAGCAAACCACGTCAAGCCGCCGGCGGCGAGTGCCAGAATCCATCCGGCGTGCACATACTGCAGAACTTCCGGGCGCTCGGCCTTGCGCAGGAACGCGATCATCGCAACAACCACCAGCAGGGCCTCCAGACCTTCGCGCAACAGAATCGTCAGCGCGGCGAGGAACGTGGTGAGTGCGTCGTCATCTCTGGGCTCCAGATCGGATTGCGCGAGCTCCAGCAGTGACTGCAGCGCCTGCTCAGCGCTTTCCACCTTGGCCCGATCACCGGTGCCAATGGCCGCCCGGTAGGCACCCATGGCCGATTCGACCCGGGTGAGCAGGGCCGAGTTACGGGCACGCAGCGCTGGCTCGAGCGGCTCGAAGCCGTCCAGGTACGCGGACAGCGCGAGCTTGCTTGCCCGCTCGCGATCGCCCTGCATGAACGCAGCCCGGCTCTGGGCGAGCCGCTCCTTGGTCGCAGCGATGCCCTGCTGCGAAGCGGCCGCCTCGTCCGGGCGCGACCGCAGGAAGGCGATCACAGATGCGGCGGTCTTTGGGTCAACCTTGTTGGCAAGCCCGCTTTCGGAAAGCTGGGTCACTGCGTCGAGCCCGCTCACGGACTCCCTGGTGCGTCGGTCCTCCTTCCAGCGTGCCGCACCCGCCGCGCGATCGGCGTCGGAGTACGACAAACCGCCGACGAAGAACGCCAGCGCCCACCGGTCGTCATCCGACAGGCTGTCCTTGAAGCTGGCCATGGCGGTGCCCTGAACACCCTGGCTGATGACCTGGTAGAGCGCGAGCGGCGATCGGTTGCGGGCGCGCTCCCGGTCCAAGAAATCGGTGGGATGCGGATCAAGGCGCGAGGCCAGCGGCCCATCGCCGGCGCCGTGCTCGCCATGGCACGCTGCGCAGGTGGACTTGAACAGGGCCGCTCCGCGTACGAGATCCGGGGCCTTCGCAGGCGACAGCGGAAAGGGGTACGCCCTGGCCAGTGCCGCAGCCAGGCCATGGGCGGCCTCGGAGACCGTTTTGGCGTCGGACTTCTGCGCCACGAGTTGGCTCAACGTGGCCGCCTGGCGTCGAAGCTCCGTAAGCGCCTCAGTGTTGGGAAGGCCCTCCAGCTGCTGCGCGGCGGTCGCCACGAATTCCTTCATCTCCTCGTATTCGGCTGCGCTCTCGACCTTCCCGTCACGCACAGCGCCTTCGTAATCCACAGCCACATAGTCGAGCAGTTGCCAAATTTGCCTGGCCTTGTCGGTCGCCGGCGCGTCGGCACCCCAGGACGGCCAACATGCCATGGCCAGCAGCGACGCCAGCACCAATACCCGATTGCGGAAGAAGCGGAGGACGATCACGTTGTTGTAGTGAGAATATGAAGTATTCTCATTTTAGAGCTGAACGGTGCATCGTTGCGCCGGCGCCGTGCCTGTTGAGAAGGTTCAGGGGCACGCCCCCGACAAGTTGTGCCGGGCGGGAGGTTGCCGCCGCAGGGCACCGCGCCGAAGATTTCCCGCCAGCGCGAGGAGCAGTTTCAGGCCGACTGCCGCTGCGCCAAGCCGTTGAGGATGCCGCAATCCTTCGCTGAGCGACTCGAAGCGCAAGAGTGGCGCAACTCCGAGAGCTGCCGTTTCAACTCCTGCAGGTCACGGATTTTGGCGCGCACCTGCGCAATATGGGCATCCACCAACTCGTTGACCTCGCCGCAGTCTCGTTCGGGACGATCACGGAAACTGAGCAGTTGCCGTATTTCATCCAGCGTCATGTCCTTGGCCCGGCACCTGCGGATGAACAACAAACGCTCCAAATGACTGTCGTCATAGAGGCGGAAGTTGCCTTCGCTACGCGCAGGCTGGAGCAAAAGGCCCTCACCTTCGTAGAAGCGGACCGTCTGCACGAGGCAATCGGCACGTTTTGCGAGTTCACCGATACGCATCATGTCAATTTCCCAGGTAGCACTTGACTCTACATCAACTAGAGGTTGTCCAATTGAATTTGGCGGGAAACCCGCATGCGCAACCGAGGAATCGAAATGAACAAGGACACGGACACCCAGTGCGGGTGCGGCGCCAAATCTTCCGCTGAAGCCGCGGGTCGCAGCTCACGTGAAGCGGTCTACCGCATCGACAACATGGACTGCCCAAGCGAAGAACGGGTCATTCGCAATCGACTTGCGGAGGTGGCCGGGGTGCACGGGCTCGCCTTCGATCTTCCGGGGCGGACTCTGAAGGTCACCCACGACTTGGCCTGCCTTGATCCGATCGACCAGGCTCTCTCGGAGGTCGGCATGAACGCGCGTCGTCAGGGCCCTTCACCGCAGAAAACGATCTTTCATATCGACAACATGGATTGCCGCAACGAGGAAGCCCTCGTTCGCCGCACGCTCGAAGGCGTCGCCGGGCTGGAGAGGCTTGAATTCGACCTGCCCCATCGGACGCTGACCGTCTTCCACGGGCTGGCCTCGACAGACATGCTCGAGGCGTGCCTGCGCTCGGTCGGTATGCACGCTCGGCGCGCTGACGATACAGTCCACACCCTCTACCGCATCGAGAACATGGACTGCCCGAGCGAGGAAAAGCTCATTCGCTCGCACCTGCAAGAGCTCAAGGGCGTGCAGGACCTGCAGTTCGACCTGCATCGACGCACCTTGGCCGTGACGCATGCCGAACCGGTCCGGGCCGAGATGGAGTCCATCCTGGCCTCGATCGGCATGAAGGCCAGCGTCGAAGAAGAGGGCCGGCACACGCCTGACTCGAAGCCTCCCGTTGCTCCGGTCGATGCTCCGCCGGCCGCTACGCCTGAGGCGGCGCCGAATCTCGATGCGCGCACCTCCAAAGTGGCCTATCGCATCGAGAACATGGATTGCCCCACGGAAGAAGCGCTGATCAGAGATCGGTTGGGCAAGATGAGCGGCATTCATGCCTTGGACTTCAACCTCATGCAGCGCGTGCTTTCGGTCAGCCACACTTTGCCCACGACCGAGCCCATCGAGAAGGCGTTGACGTCCATCGGCATGAAGGCCGAACGCCAAGATGCGCAGGGGGCCACGACGGTTCTGCATATCGCGAAGATGGATTGCCCGACTGAGGAGGGATTGATTCGGGGCAAGCTGCAGGGAATGCCCGGGGTTGGTGATCTTCAGTTCAACCTGATGCAGCGCACGCTCACGGTCAAGCACACGCCGCAGGCCATCGGAGCGGCCGTGCAGGCCATCGAATCATTGGGCTTCGAGACGGTGGTGCGCACGACGGATGAGCCGCTCGACACCCAGGCCGCGGAGCAAAGGACCAACTGGGTTCCGATGGCGGTGTCCGGCGTCGCCGCGGTACTGGCCGAAGTCGTCTTTTGGATCAACAACGGAAACCACTGGGCGGTTGTAGCGCTCGCGCTGGTCTCAATCTTCACTGGAGGATTGAGCACCTACAAGAAGGGCTGGATCGCCTTGAAGAACCGCAACCTCAACATGAACGCCCTGATGTCCATTGCGGTCACCGGCGGCATGGCGATCGGCCACTGGCCGGAGGCTGCGATGGTCATGTTCCTGTTTGCGCTGGCCGAACTGATCGAGGCCAAGTCGCTGGACCGGGCACGCAATGCCATCCGTGGCCTGATGGACCTCGCTCCCGCGACAGCGACTGTCCGTCAAGCCGACGGGTCTTGGAAAGACTTGCCTGCCAAGGATGTGCCGCTGCAGGCTCTGGTGCGTGTTCGGCCCGGCGAGCGCATCGCGCTCGATGGGGTGATCGCCTCGGGGCGCTCGGCCATCAACCAGGCACCTATCACCGGAGAAAGCCTTCCCGTGGAGAAGGCCGAGGGAGATCAGGTTTTCGCCGGCACGATCAACGAAACGGGCTCGTTCGAGTACAAGGTCACGGCCGCCGCGAATGACTCAACACTGGCGCGCATCATCCATGCCGTCGAGTCTGCGCAAGGCAGCCGGGCACCGACGCAGCGCTTCGTCGATCAGTTCGCGCGCGTCTACACGCCAGCCGTATTCGGCCTTGCCTCGCTCGTCGCTGTGATCCCGCCCTTGGCCATCGGCGCCGACTGGATGGATTGGATCTACAAGGCCCTGGTGCTGTTGGTGATCGCCTGCCCGTGCGCGCTGGTGATCTCCACGCCGGTGACGATCGTCAGCGGCCTGGCTGCGGCGGCGCGCCGAGGCATCCTGATCAAAGGCGGTGTGTACCTGGAGGGTGGCCGCAAGCTCAAGGTCCTCGCGCTGGATAAGACCGGGACACTCACCCACGGCAAGCCCGAACAGACCGATTTCGTGGCCCTCAATGGCGATGGGCGCACGGTGGCAGCCTGGGCGGCCAGCCTGGCCTCGCGTTCGGATCACCCGGTGTCTCAAGCCATCGCGCGCAAGGCTCTGCGCGACGGCGTCGTGCTGCAAGAAGTCGAGGCCTTCGCCGCACTGCCGGGTCGTGGCGTGCGCGGATCGGTGCAAGGTCGGATGCTGCATATGGGCAATCATCGGCTGGCCCAGGAGCGCGGCCTGAGCGAGGCACCGCTGCAATCGCAGCTGCAGGCGTTGGAACGCCAAGGCAAGACCGCCGTGCTGCTGATGGATGACGCCGATGTCCTGGGTGTCTTCGCGGTCGCCGATACCGTGAAGGAAACAAGCCGCCAGGCGATCGCCGACCTGCAGGCGCAGGGCATTCGCACGCTGATGCTGACCGGGGATAACCAGCACACGGCGCAGGCAATCGCCGCGCAGGTCGGCATCGCCGAAGCCCGCGGGGACCAGTTGCCGGAAGACAAGCTCAAGACCATCGAGGAACTGGTCGGCCGCGAAGGTCAAGTCGGCATGGTGGGCGATGGCATCAACGACTCGCCGGCGCTTGCACGCGCCGACATCGGTTTTGCCATGGGTGCAGCGGGGACCGACACCGCCATCGAAACGGCCGACGTGGCCTTGATGGATGACGATCTGCGCAAGATTCCGACCTTCATTCGCTTGTCCAAGACCACCGCGAACGTGCTGACACAGAACATCGTGCTGGCATTGGGCATCAAGGCCGTCTTTATCGCACTGACGTTCAGCGGCCACGCGACCATGTGGATGGCGGTGTTCGCCGACATGGGCGCGAGCCTGCTCGTCGTGTTCAACGGGCTGCGATTGCTGGGCGCCACCAAAATGCCGGAGCCCGCGGCCGCGCAGGTTCTGAAGCCGGCATGAACCTGAAGCTGCTGGCCTACGACTGGCTGGGACTCAACCAGAGGCTGTTCGAAGGCATCAACGCCGCGATGCCGGCGAGCCTAGAAGGCCTGGTGCGGGTGGGCAGCGCGCTTGGGAACTACTGGGGGGCGCCCTTGGTGGTGGCCGCGCTTCTGCTCTGGGGGCGAAGCTGCGCCGATGTTGAGTACGGGGCAAGGATCATCGATCGGGCCATTCTCTTTGGCTGGGCTTTCCTGTCGGCATTCGCCATCGCCAGTGCTCTCAAATGGGGACTGGATCTCCCGCGACCCGGCACCGTCCTCGGTCAAGCCGCCCATGTGCTGGCGCAGGAGGAGCCCACGCATGGCTTTCCCAGCGGTCACTCGGTCTATGCCATGCTGGTGGCCACCGCCATGTGGCCAATTGTCTCTGCGCCTGGTCGTGTCATGTTGCTGCTGGGCCTGTTGGGGGTCGGCTATTCGCGCATCGCGCTGGGCGCGCACTTCCCCGCCGACGTGGTAGGCGGCTGGATGGTTGGCCTCGCCTGCTTCGTGGCGGCAAATGACCTCACCCAACGAATTCCCATGGTCCGATCGGCGTCGCATGCGCTCGCCCTGCGTCTTTCCGGCCGGTCCAGGCTCCGAGCCACGAAATGACCGGCGGGCAACAAGCTTCGGCGGGCCGCGTACGAACCGGTTTGCCATGGTGGGCGCTGGCAGCTGCCGTCGTCTTCGCAGATTTTCTGACCAACCATTGGATTCGTTTGGAGCTTCCGCAGGGCGCGGTTGTCCCGCTCGCCAGCTTCTTCAATCTGGTATCGGCGCGCAACTCAGGTGCAGCGTTCAGCATGTTTTCCGATGCTGGGAGCTGGTCGAGATATATCTTGATCGGCGTCGCAGTCGTGGTGTCGGTTGTCCTTGTCTGGCTGCTCACTACGCGCGTGAAGCGTCTGGAGGGCCTCGCATACGGTCTTGTGCTCGGCGGCGCTGTTGGCAATGCGGTAGACCGCTGGGTCTATGGCCGCGTGACGGACTTCCTGGATTTCCATGTGGCAGGCTGGCATTGGCCCGCCTTCAATGTTGCCGATATCGCGATCTGCTCAGGAGTAGCGAGCCTGCTTATCTCAACATTTGCTTCCGAAAGGGACCACCTGCGCTCTCCTGCCCACAAAGAGAGATGAACCGTTCGAACGGCTTTGCCCGAGGTCGCAACATTGGCCAGCTTCATGCCTCACAAGAGGTGGATGAAGGCAGCGTCATGACAGGACTATCGCCAAGACAGTTGCGCATCCTTGACGCTCTGAAGCGAAATGGGCCTCTGAGCAACCACGCGTTGGCCCAGCGCTTCGCAGTGACCGAACAGACCGTTCGACACGACGTGCACGTGCTCGAAGCCGAAGGACAACTTGTGCGCTTTCATGGTGGCGTGCGCTTGCCGACTTCAGACACTGGAAACATTGATCAACGCATGCCCATAAATCTCAGCGATGCGCGTCGCCGCATTGCCCGGGCCGTCGCCATTGCCGTGCAGAACGGCTGTTCGCTCTTCCTGAGCCATGCACCAATGGTCATCTCGATCGCACAAGAGTTGGTGCAGCACAGGGGTCTGCGCGTGATCACGAACAACCTCCACGCTGCGAGCACACTTTCATGCAACGCGGACTGCGAGCTGATTGTGACGCCGGGTGCAGTCAGGGGTGAGGACGGTGCGATCGTGGGCAGCGCTGCCATCGACTTCATCGGTCAGTTCAAGGTCGATGTTTGTGTCATCGGCACCTTCGGCATCGAAAACGAAGGCACACCGCGGGGGCGCAACAGTGAAGAGGTCCGCCTGACTCGCATGATCATTGCACACTCGCGGGCAGTTTGGCTTGCAGCAGACTTCGGCAGCTTCTCCCGCGCGGCAATTCTTGAACTGAGTGCTCTTGAAGATGTCGATGTGATATTCACCGATAGAGCGCCCCCACCCACCTTGGAGCGGTTGATTGCAGGGCGCTGCGTCGTCGTAGCCTAAAGTCACCCCCTGGGGCGGCTGCGTTGGCCCGCGCGCGTGGAGCCATCGGTGCGCGAGGACCTGCTTCAACTCCGCCCGGAATATTTGCATGTAGGCACTTTTCAACCTAAACTCCGTTTTGCACAACTGAGTTCTACGTGCCCACTCACGCCTTCACGATCGCCAAACTCGCCGAAGCCGCAGGCATCGGCGTGGAGGCGGTGCGCTACTACCAGCGCCGCGGCCTCTTGGAACAGCCTGGGCGCGCGCATGGCACCTCCTTTCGCGAGTACTCACCCTCGGATATCCAGCGCCTACACTTCATCAAGCGCGCACAGGAACTCGGCTTCACGCTCGACGACGTGGCCGAGCTGGCATCGCTGAGTTCAGAGCCCGACAAGCAACGCATTCGTGCCGTTGCGCAGCGTCGCGTGCAGGAGATTGGCCAGCGAGTGGCCCACCTGCAAGCGATGGCCAATGCCCTGGAAGGCTTGGTCGACTGCTGCGAGCAATCCGCGCCCGCCGGCGGTTGTCCCATCGTCGCGGCCCTGGCCGGCGCGTCGCAACCTGAGCCGCGAATTCAATCTTCGCCGCGAGCAGAAACGGTATGACCCTGAGCCGCGCACTCAAGCGACTAGGGCCTGTTAACACTAATTGCAATGCCCGCCATCATGCTTGATACTGCTCGGCATGGAGATCACCCCCGAGCAGTTCGCACGCGTCGAGCACTGTCTGCCTCTGCAGCGAGGCAACGTAAGCATGACCAATCTGCAGGTAGTCAATGCCATGCTGTACGTGGCAGAGCACGGATGCAAGTGGCGCGGTTTGCCCAAGCGATTCGGCAACTGGCACACGATCTACACCCGCATGCGTCGATGGGCGAAGGCCGGCGTGCTCGACAAGATGTTCGAAGAACTCCAGCGCGAGCAGGTCGTGCGAATCAGGATCGAGGCGGTGTCGCTCGACAGCACGAGCATCAAGGTACATCCCGACGGCACTGGTGCCTTAAAAAAAACGGACCGCAATCCATCGGCAAGTCCAGAGGTGGATGGAACACCAAGGTTCATATGGTTGCCGCGGATGCTCGAACGGCCGTGACGTTCTGCCTGTCGCCTGGTCAGGCGCACGACGCGCCTGAGGGGCGGCGTTTGCTCCGGGCCCTGGGGCCGACGAACCAACCCGTGCATCTGCTCATGGACCGCGCCTACGAGGGCAATGAGACGCGTCAACTGGCGCTCGACTTGGGATTCATTCCCGTCGTACCCCCAATGAAGACGCGCCTCGATCCATGGGAGTACGACCGCGAGATGTACAAGCGCCGCAACGAGGTCGAAAGGTTGTTCCGGCGGCTCAAGGGCTACCGCCGGATCTTCTCTCGGTTTGAAAAGCTTGACGTGATGTTCCTCGGCTTCCTCAGCTTTGTGCTGGTGGCTGATGGCCTCCGCGGTTTGTGTTAACACGCCCTAGTGAAACCCGCGCGGCGATAGTTCTCGACGTTCCCGCGCACCGCGCTGTCCACCGTTACCACGAGGGTGCCAAAGCTCGCCCGCGCGACGCGATCCACCAGCGCCTCGAT
>NZ_CABFMN010000149.1 GCF_901875635.1 Xylophilus ampelinus
CGCCCGAAGCGGCCCCGGCAGAAGCCGCTGTGGCGCCCCCCGCGCGCCGCCGCCCGGCCGCGAAAGAGCCGGCCGCCACCCGCCGCCCGCCCGCACGCAAGGGCCGCTGAACATGGCCACCGAAACGAAGACCCGGGCGGAGAAGCCCGCCGCGCCCGATCTCGACTGGGTCGCCCGCGTGCGTGGCGAGATCGACCACGCGGTGCAGCGCAGCATCAAGGGCGTGAACTACCTCGGCGCCGGCGCTGCCGCCGTGGGCACCACGCCGAAGGAGCTGGTGCACAGCGAAGGCACGCTCAGCCTCTACCACTACCGGCCGATGGCCGATGAGATCTACCGCGTGCCGCTGCTGCTGGTGATGGCCACCACCAACCGGGCCTACATCTTCGACCTCGCACCCGGGCAGAGCCTGGTCGAGCACCTGCTGCAGCGGGGCTACGACGTCTACGTGATGGACTGGAATCCGCCGCGCGCCGACGAGGCCGGCCTGCGGCTGGAGGACTACACGCAGCGCTTCATCCCCGAGTGCGTGCGGCGGGTGCAGGAGCGCTCGGGCGAGCAGGACGTGAACATCGTCGGCTATTGCTTCGGCGGCGTGCTGTCGCTCATCTACGCCGCGTTGCATGCCGACGGGCCGCTGGCCAACCTGGTGTGCTTCACCACGCCCGTCGACTTCAGCCAGATGGCGCTGTTCCAGGCCTGGTCGGACCGCAAGCACTTCAACGTCGACCGAATCGTCGATGCCAACGGCATCGTGCCGGCGCAGGTCATCACGGGCGGCTTCGACGCGCTGCGCCCCACCGGCCGCGTGAGCGGCGCGCTGCGCCTGTGGGACAACATGTGGAACGACGAGTACGTCAGGCAGTACCGCATGATGGACCGCTGGGGCACCGAGACGCTGCCGCTGGCCGGCGCCTACTTCAAGCAGACCACCGAGCTGCTGATGTGGGAGAACGCACTCCACAAGGGCACGCTGAAGATCGGCGGCAGGACTGTCGACCTCGGCCGCGTCCGCGTGCCGCTGCTGTCGGTGGTGGCCGAGCACGACCACATCGTGCCCTATGCCGCCGCCCATCCGCTGATGGAACAGGTCGGCTCCACCGACAAGGAAGAGGTGATGCTCAAGGGCGGGCACGTCAGCCTCGTGGCCGGGCCCAATGCCGTCAAGCGCATGTGGCCCAAGCTCGACCAATGGCTCGGAGAACGATCGGTATGACGACCCCGCAAGACCCCGCGCGCCAATACCCGCGGTTACTGACTCTCGACGGCAAGGCCGTGGCGATCGACGAACTGCGCGCCGGCGACGAGGCCGCGCTGCTCGCCTTCGCGCAGGCACTGCCGCCGCACGACCTGCTCTTCACCTACCGCGACATCAGCCAGCCGCGCGTGATCAAGGCCTGGCTGCGCGAGGCGGTGGAGCGCCGGCGCATGCCCAGCCTCGTGGCCCGCCTCGACGGGCAGATCGCCGGCTGCACTGCGTTGATCCACGACGACCTGTCGTGGTCGCCGCACGTGGGCGAGCTGCGCGTGGTGGTGGGGCCGGCCGCGCGCGGCCTGGGCCTGGGTCGGCAGCTGATCCAGGACTGCTTCGCGCAGGCCCTCGCGCTGGGCCTGGAGAAGCTCACGGCGCAGATGACCACCGACCAGACCAGCGCCATCGCCATGTTCGAGAGCCTGGGCTTCCGGCCCGAGGCGCTGCTGGCGGGCCATGTGCGCGGCCGCGACGGCAGCACGCACGACGTGGTGGTGCTGAGCCACCACGTGGCCGAGGTGGCGGCGCGTCTCGAGGCGTACGGCGTGGGTACGGGCTGACACTGGGGCGGACAGCCGGACGCAGAGGACACAAAAATCGCGCAGAGGATGCAAAAGGAAGAACAAATCTTCAAGGCTGTTCTTCTGCGTCCTCTACGAAATCTTCGCGTCCTCTGCGTCCGGCTGTCCGGCCCCGCATTCGACAACGATTCCAAGGAGACAACAGCATGGATCTGGGCGCAATGCTCAAGGGCAAGGGCGTGCTCGTCACGGGCGCATCGAGCGGGCTGGGCGCGCACTTCGCACGGCTGGCGGCACGCAACGGCGCGCGCGTCGTGATCGCGGCGCGGCGCAAGGCAAAGCTCGAGGCGCTGGCCACCGAACTGAAGGCGCTGGGCGCCGCGGGCGTGCTGGTGCTCGAGATGGACGTCGGCGACGACACCGCCATCCGCGCCGGCTTCGAGGCCATCGATGCCGACGGCGGCCCGGTCGACGTGGTGGTCAACAACGCCGGCGTCGGCGGCGACGGCGCCGCCATCGACATGAGTCCGGCCGACTTCGACAGCACCATCCAGATCAACCTGCGCGGCGTGTGGCTCACCGCCACCGAGGCCGCGCGGCGCTGGCGCGACGCGAAACGGGGCGGCGCCATCATCAACATCGCCTCCATCCTGGGCGAGCGCGTCATGCACCATGTGGTGCCGTATGCGGCCACCAAGGCCGCCGTGATCCAGATGACCAAGGGCCTGGCGCTCGAATGGGCGCGCTACGGCATCCGCGTGAACGCGATCGCGCCGGGCTACATCCTCACCGACATCAACGATGCCTACTTCGCCACCGAGGCGGGGCAGGCCATGATCAAGCGCGTGCCCATGCGCCGGCTCGGCAAGGCCGAGGAACTCGACGGCGCCTGGCTGCTGCTGGCCACCGAGGCGTCCTCGTGGATGACCGGCTCGGTCATCGCGGTCGACGGTGGCCACCTGGTGTCTTCGTTGTGACCTCCGTGCGCACGTTGCCCGCCGGTCCGGGATTGCCGCGCACGCTGCGCGCACCGAAGCCCGACCCCGAGGCCCAGGTGCTGCTGCGCAGCCTGAACCTCGTCGCGCGCCGCTCGGCCGGCCAGGTGCCGGGCGTGGCCGCGATGCGGCGGCGCTGGCACCTGATGTCCACGCTCATGGCGCGGCGCGTGCCGCTGCCGCGGGTGGACAACCACCGCGTTCCCGGCCCTGGCGGCACGCTGGCGCTGCGGCTGTTCCGCCCAGCGGCGGCAGAAGCGGGTGCGGTCCGGCCGCTCTTCCTGTGGCTGCACGGCGGCGGCTTCACGGTCGGCAACCTGGCCACGGCCGATGCGATCTGCCGCCACATCGCCGAACGCAGCGGCGCCGTCGTCGCCACGGTGCGCTATCGGCTCGCGCCCGAGCACGACCTGCACGCCGGCCGCGACGATGCGCTGGCCGCGCTCGACTGGCTGCGTGCACACGCGGTGCGGCTGGGCCTCGACGCCGACCGCATTGCGCTGGGCGGCGATTCGGCCGGCGGCAACATCGCGGCCGCGCTGGCCCAGCGCCTCGCCGAGCGCGCCGATGAGGCGCCGCCGCGTCTGCAGGTGCTGGTCTACCCCGCCACCAACCTGCGTGATGCGTACCCCTCGCGCGCGCAGAACGCAGAGGGTTTCCTGCTCACGGAGGAATCCATCCGCTGGTTCGACGCACAGGTCGCCACGCATCCGCACGACCTGGACGACCCGCGCCTGTCGCCGGCCCTGGCGCCGAGCCTCGCCGGGCTGCCCCCCGCGCTGGTGCTGACGGCCGGCTTCGACCCGATCCGCGACGACGGCCTGGCCTACGCCGCGCGTCTGCGCGCCGACGGCGTGCCCGTGCAACTGCTGCACTACGCCGGCCAGTTCCACGGCTTCCTCAACTTCGACGCCGTGTTGCGCGCCGCGCGCGATGCGCTCGACCGCATCGGCGACGCGCTCGCGGCGGCTCTCCAGCGCAGCGTCATGGTGCAGCCCGACTGCACGCTCGAGCTGGGCGCCACCGCGCGCACACCTGCGTTGCTGGGCCCCTGGGTGCCGCAATGGGTGACTGGCGGGCTGATGGCCGGCGAGTGGCTGGAGCGCTCGCGCAACCGCGTGCTGGGCGCTTTCGTGCCGGCGGGGCTTGACGGCTGGTTCGTGCTCGCAAAGCCCTGGGCGCAGCCGGCCACACAGCTGCGTGAGCAGATCGCGGTGGCCTATGCGCCGCTGGAAGCGCAGCGCACCTTCTTTCGTTAGATTTCAAGCCAAATTGGCCTGCAGCGCCCGTGGGGCGGGCGCGAGAAGCTATCAATTTCGTAGCAAAAGGGCCCCGGCCCGACGGTCCGGAGGCGCCTCGCAAAGCGCCCCGCAAGCGGGCGCCGGGCGATGTGTGACAGCTTTGCTCTTCAGTCCAGCGTGATGCCGCCCATGTCCTTCACGACCTTGCCCCAGCGCTCGGTGTCGGCGCGCACCAGCTCGTCGAACTTCGCGCCGGCCAGGCCCGTGGCCTCGTAGCCCAGCTCGGCCATGCTGGCCTTCAGGTCGGCTTCCTGCAGCACCTTGTTCAAGGTGGACGCGAGCTTGTCGACCGCCTCCTTGGGCGCCTTGGCCGGCGCGAAGATGCCGAGCCAGCCGGTCATGCCGGCCATGCCCGGAAAGCCCGCCTCGGTGAAGGTGGGCACCTCGGGCAGGGCGGGGTTGCGCCTGGCACCGGTCTGCGCGAGCGCGCGCACCTTGCCGCCCTTGATGAGGCCGGCCGAGGAACCGAGGTCGGCGATCACCGCCGTGATCTGCCCGGCCATCAAGTCGGTCAGCGCCGGTGCCGCGCCCTTGAAGGGCACGTGCAGCAGCTCGATCTTCGCGTCCTTGGCATAGGCCACGCCCATCAGGTGGCCGGTGGTCGCGTTGCCGTAGGAGCCGAAGCTCGCGCTGCCGGGCTTGGCCTTGGCGGCGGCGTTGAACTCGGCCAGGCTCTTCGACGGGTTGGTGGCGTTGACCAGCAGCAGCAAGGGCGTGTTGCCCGCCTGCGCGACCGGCTGGAAGTCCTTGGCCGGGTTGTAGGGCAGCTTCTTGTAGACGTGCGGGTTGACGTTCATCGACGAGCCCGCGGTGAAGAGAATCGTGTAGCCGTCGGGCGCGGCCTTGGCCACCGCGTCGAGGCCGATGATGGCGCCCGCGCCCGGCTTGTTGTCGATGACCACCTGCTGACCGAGCGCATCGCCGAGCTTGCGGCCGACCTGGCGCGCGATGGCGTCGACGCCGCCGCCCGCCGCGTAGGGCACGACCATGCGGATCGGTCGGTCGGGGTAGCCGGCGGCCTGGGCGGGACCGAAGGCGAGCAGGCCGGCGGCGCCGAGCGCGCCGGCGGCGATGAAGGTGGAACGCTTCACGGGGGTGTCTCCTGAGTCGATGGCTGCTTGCCGCAGCCGAGGGTGCGAGCGGCCATTGTTCAGGCGGGGCTCCGGCCGACCAAGACGAAGCGCGGTCACAAACCGGTGCCCACCGGCCAGCGGCCCCCGGGAAAACACGGGGCTGCGGCCCCTACCTGCGGAAGTCGCTCGGGCTGCGCTGCGTCCAGCGCCGGAAGGCGTGGCGGAAGTTGGCCGCATCGCTGAAGCCCAGCGTGCCCGCGATGTCGTCGATGCTCATGCGCGTGTTGCGCAGGTATTCCTTGGCCAGGTGGCTGCGCACGTCGTCCAGGATCTCCTTGTACGACGTGCCCTGCTGCGTGAGGTGCCGGCGCAGCGTGCGCGAACTGGTGTTGAGCTTGTGCGCCAGCGCCTCCATGTCGTCGAACTGGCCGGGCGTCTCCATCAGCAGGTTGTAGACGCGCCGCGTCACGCCGCTGGCGGTCTTGGCCTCGACCAGCAGGCGTTCGCACACCTCGGTCGCCATCGCCACCGTGATCGGGTTGCGGTACGCCGCGGGGCGGTCGAGTTCGGTGGCCGGGTAGCGCAGCTCGTTGCAGGGCTGCTCGAAGTCGCCGTCGACGCCGAAGTGGCGGCGGTACAGCGCATGGTGCGCCGGCCTGGGGAAGCGCATGCGCAGCCGGCTCAGCGCGAAGTCGGGGCCGAGCATGTCGCGCGCCAGCGTCTGGTGGATGCCGAACTGGAATTCGACCAGGAAGCGGTACAACGGATCGTCCACGTCCAGGCCCGACACCTCGTCGAAACGCCAAACGCCTTCGCTGCGGCCGGCCTCGGCTTCCTCGCGGAACTGCAGTGACACGGTGGGCGTGGCCAGGCGGTGGAAGCGCGTCGCCATCTGCGTCACCTCGCGCAGCGTGCCGCAGCACAGCAGTGCGTAGCCGTACATGCCGTAGCTGGACACCCGCATGCGCGCGCCCGCGCGAAAAGGCAGCTCGGGGTCGGCCGTGGCCGCCATGCCGTTGCGGCACACGGTGAGGAACTGGCGGATCGAGGTGCGCAGCGTGGTGCTGTGCAGCTCGCCGGCCTGCAGGCCCGTGCGGGCGAGTGCTGCCTCGGCGCCCACGCCCGACTCGGCGAGCGTCTCGACCAGCGTGGCGATCTTGTAGGGGGGATAGACGCGCTCGTCGGCCAGCGGGAGCGGCGACGCGCTGCGGGTCACGGAATCGGGAACACCCTGCATGGTTGGTGTGGCGCGGTCCAAGGCGTGGCGACGGGAAAGGTGCAGCGGGCAGGGCGCTGCGGCGCAGGCGGCTGTCCGGAACTCACCCCATCTTAGCCGCCGAAAACCTGTCGCCTGGCCCCGTGGCACTCGCAGAATCCCGCATACGACAGGAGACAACAAGGCACCGCCGGACCATGAAGATCGACGAACTGTTCAAGCAGGTCAGCACGCCGCTGGGCGCACCGGCCTTCCCGCGCGGGCCCTACCGCTTCCACAACCGCGAATACCTCAACATCACCTACCGCACCGACCCCGAGGCGCTGCGCAAGGTGGTGCCCGAGCCGCTGGAGATCGAGGATCCGCTGGTGCGCTTCGAGGTCATGCGCATGCCCGACACCACGGGCCTGGGCAACTACACCGAATGCGGGCAGGCCGTCGTCGTGCGGTTGGGCCAGGAGAAAGGCGAGTACCTGCACGCGATGTACGTGGACAACCACCCGGCCATCGCCAGCGGACGTGAGGTGAGCGCCTTCCCCAAGAAGCTCGGCGCGCCGAAACTCTACGTCGACTCCGACACGCTGGTCGGCACGCTCGACTACGGCAGCCTGCGCATCGCGCAGGCCACCATGGGCTACAAGCACCAGCCGCTGAGCGTGGAGGACGCGAAGGCCGAGATCTGCGTGCCGACTTTCATGCTCAAGCTCATGCGAGGCTACGACCGGCAGATGCGCATCTGCGAACTCGTGCGCGCCCAGATCCAGGACATCGAGATCAAGTTCGCCTTCAAGGGCCCGGCGCGGCTGCAGCTCTTCGAGCATGTGCTCGCGCCGATGGCCGACTTCCCGGTGCGCGAGATCGTGGCGGCGAGCCACATCCTGGCGGACCTGTCCCTCACGCCACCGACCGTGGTGCACGACTACCTGGCGAACCGATCATGAGCGAAGACGACAAGCATGTGCTGCAGCGCTACCGCACGGTGGCGGTCGTGGGGGCCGGTGTCATCGGCGCGTCGTGGGTGGCGGTGTTTCTTGCGCATGGGCTCACGGTGGTGGTGAGCGATCCGCGCGAAGGCGTCGAGGCCGAGGTGCGCGACTACGTGGCGCGTGCCATGCCGACACTGGCACGACTGGGCGCGCCGCTGGCCACAGCCGACTTCGGCGGGCGCCTGCGCTTCGAGCCCGAGCTGGAGCGCGCCGTCGCCGGTGTCGACCTGGTGCAGGAGAACGGCCCCGAGCGCATCGACTTCAAGCGCGGCCTGTGGCGGCGCATCGAAGAGGCCGCGCCTGCGAGGGCGCTGTTCCTCTCGTCCAGCTCTGCCTTGCCCGCCACCGAGCAGGCGCGCGAGATGAACACGCCGCAGCGCCTGCTGATCGGCCACCCCTTCAACCCGCCGCACATCATCCCGCTGGTCGAGGTGGTGCCGGGCGAGGCGACGTCTGCCGCGGCGGTCGGCGAGGCCGTGGCCTTCTATCGTGCCGTGGGCAAGGTGCCCAAGGTGCTGCGCAAGGAGGTCAGCGGCTTCGTCGCCAACCGCCTGCAGTCGGCCATCTTCCGCGAGTGCGTGGCGCTGGTGTCGGCGGGCGTCGTCAGCATCGACGAACTCGACGACATCGTGACGAACTCCGTGGGCCTGCGCTGGGCGGTCGACGGGCCTTTCGCGTCCTTCCACCTGGGCGGCGGCGATGGCGGCCTGCGCAGCTTCGTGCAGCAGTTCGGCCCCGGCATGGAAAAGCGCTGGGCCTCGATGCAGCGCGAGGTGCGCTTCGACGAGGCGACGACGAAGTTGCTCTTCGAGCAGGCCGACGCGTCGTATGGCCGGCACAGCCGCGCCGAGCTCGAAGGCGCGCGCGATGCAAGGCAGATTGCGATCCTGCAGACCCGGGCCAAGGCCAAGGACTGACGGGCCCCCGTGTGCGCTGGCAGCCCATGCGGCCCACCATCCGTCTGGGCTGAGTCCCCTAACCGTTCGGGCTGAGCCCCCCATCCGTTCGGGGCTGAGCCCCCCAAACCGTTCGGGCTGAGCCTGTCGAAGCCCTGCGCCAGACCTCGACAGGCTCAGCCCAAACGGCTTCTTGAATGGAAAGAGCCACCGTATGACCGCTGCCCACCCCACCACCGACGCCATCCTCCACGCCCTCGCGTCCCCGGCCTCGCACGCCGAGGGCTTCGACCCGCACACCCACCTGCGCAGCGTGCTGCACGGCGTGGGCCTGGCCCCCGAGGACAGCGGCGGCCGCATCGAGTTCCTCGGCCGCGACCCCATCCTGCCCAGCGTGTTCCGCATCGCCTCGGCGGCTGGCATCGGCCTGGCGGCAAAGTCGGTGGCCATGGCAGCGTTGTGGCAGGCACGCGGCGGAGCCGGGCAGGACATCGCCGTCGACCTGCACCGCGCGCCGCATCGCCTGTGCCCTTTCTACGACCGCAAGTGGGAACGGCTCAACGGCCACCCGCCACGCAACACGGCCGACCCGGACTCGCCCTTCACCCTCAAGTTCTACGAGGCGGGCGACGGCCGCTGGGTGATGCCGCTCAACCTGTACCCGCGGCTTAAGTCTTCGGCGCTGCGCCAGCTGGGCTGCAGCGACAGCGAACAGGCCGTCGCGCAGGCCATCCGTGGCTGGAAGGCCGCCGAGCTCGAAGAGGCCTGCGCGCGCGCCGGCGTCGTCATGCCCATGCTGCGCTCCGTCGAAGAGTTCATGGCCGAGGCGGCCTACACCGAAGCACTGCGCGATCTGCCGCTGATCGAGATCGAGCGCATCGGCGACGCGCCGCCGCAGCCCTTCACGCCCAACCCGGCGCTGCCCCTGAGCGGGATCCGCGCGCTCGGCATGGCGCGCGTGATCGCCGGCGCCGGCACAGGCCGTGCGTTGGCGCTGCACGGTGCCGACGTGCTCAACATCTGGCGCCCGAGCGACTTCGAGAGCGATCTGCTGTACGCCACCGCCAACGTCGGCGTGCGCTCCGCGCTGCTCGACGTAGCCGGCCACGAGGGTCACGCGCGCATGCGGCAGCTGCTGGCTGGCGCCGACGTTTTCTATGCCAACCGGCGCCATGGCTTCCTGGACCGCCATGGCCTCTCGCCCGAGCAGGCCGCCGCCGTGCGGCCCGGCATCGTGCACGCGACCGTCAGCCTGCACGGCCAGACCGGCCCGTGGGCCGACCGCCCCGGCTTCGACCAGACGGCCGGCTGTGTCACCGGCGTGATGACGCTCGAAGGCACGCCCCAGGCGCCCAAGCTGCCGAGCATCATGGTCGTCAACGACTACCTGGGCGCCTGGCTGCTCACCACCGGCATCGTTGCCGCGCTGATGCGTCGGGCGAAGGAGGGCGGCAGCTGGCGCGTGCACGTGTCGCTCACGCGGCTGTCGCTGTGGCTCTACACGCTGGGGCTGTTCGACAAGGGGTACGCGCACGCCACCGCCAACAGCAGCCCCGCGCACGCGTACCTCGACCCCGAGGTGTTTCACGCCGAGACCGGCCTGGGCGCCTACCAGGGCGTGACCGAGCAGGTGCGCATGTCGCGCACGCCGGGGCGCTACGACCCGGTGCTGGTGCCGCGTGCGTCGGGCAAGCCGGCGTGGCGGCGGCTCGCCTGATCGCCTGGGCGGCCGTCCTTCACAGCGCGTCGCCGAAAAAGCGCATGGCGGCCTCCACGCCGCTGCCCGACAGTGCAACGCCTTGCAGCCGAAGCCCCATCTCCACCCCGGCGATCATCGCGATCAGGGTGAGGTCGTTGCTGTTGCCCAGATGCCCCATGCGGAACATGCGGCCCTTGAGCTTGCCCAGGCCCGTGCCCAGCGACAGGTCGAAGCGGGCATGGATCACGCGGCGCAGCGCGTCCGCATCGACACCCGGCGGCGTGATCACGCCGGTCAGCACTGGCGAGTGGCAGCGCGCATCGGCGCACTGGATGGGGAGTCCCCAGGCGTCGACGGCTGCGCGCACGCCGGCGGCCCACCGCTGATGGCGCGCGAACACGCGCGCCAGGCCCTCGGCCTCCAGCATCTCGATGGCCTCGGCCAGTGCGTAGAGCATGTTGGTGTTGGGCGTGGACGGCCAGTAGCCGGTGGCATTCATGGCCACGATCTCTTCCCAGTCCCAGTAGGCACGCGGCAGGCGGGCGTGTCGTGCGGCCTCCAGGGCTCTTTCGGACAGTGCATTGAAGCTGATGCCCGGCGGCAGCATCAGCCCCTTCTGCGAGCCGCTTACTGTGACGTCGACGCCCCATTCGTCGTGCCGGTAGTCGGCGCAGGCCAGGCCCGAGATGGTGTCCACGATCAGCAGTGCGGGATGACCCGCGGCATCGATGGCGTCGCGCACCGCGCGGATGTCGGAGGTCACGCCCGTCGAGGTCTCGTTGTGCACCACGCACACCGCGCGGATGTCGCCGCGGGTGTCCGCGCGAAGCCGGGCCTCGATGTGGTCGGCATCCACCCCATGGCGCCAGTGGCCGGCCTCGGGCAGCAGTGCATCGGCGTGGGGCGCGGCGACCAGTTCGGCATCGAGCCCGAGGCGGGTGGCCATGCGGTGCCACAGCGACGCGAAGTGCCCCGTCTCGTACATCATCACCTTGTCACCCGGGCTGAGCGTGTTGCACAGCGCTGCCTCCCACGCGCCCGTGCCTGACGCCGGGTAGATGACGACCGGCTGCCCGGTCTTGAAGATCCGCTGCATGCCCTCGATCACCTGCCGGCCCAGGCGGGCGAACTCGGGCCCGCGGTGGTCGATCGTCGGCAGGCTCATGGCGCGGAGCAACCGGTCGGGCACCGGGCTGGGGCCGGGGATCTGCAGGAAGTGGTTTCCCGTGGGGTGTGCGTTGAGCGTGAGCATCGCTGGCGGTCCGGGGCGATTCAGAAATGGGCAGGGAGTCAGCGCGTCATGTGGCGCGACAGGGTCTCTTGGGGCAGATAGGCGCCGGCCGTGCGCAGGCGCGTGACGAGGTCTTCGGTGTCCAGGTCGCAGGCGGGCTGCCCGGTAGCGAGCGACTGCGCCGCAGCGGTGGCGGCCGCCTGGCCCATCATGTACGCGGCCGACTGCGCCCGGATCGAGCCGTGCACCTTGGTGTCGCTCGAATGGCAGCGGCCGGCGACCCAGAGGTTCTGCGAGCCACGCGGCACGAGGATGCTGTACGGGATGCCGACGCTGCCGCCGTGCCCGAGGTTGTCCTTGCCGTGGAAGTCCTGCAGGAAGCGTTCGTACTCCGCCTTGGAGGTGTTGGTCGGATGCACGTCCGTCGGCCGGTTGTAGACGGCAATCTGGTCCGGAAACTGCCGACGCTGGCGGAAGTCCTCGATGGTCAGTTCGAACTCGCCGACGATGCGGCGCGAGTCGCGCACGCCCATCACGGGCGCCGTGGTGAGCAGTTCGATGTCCTCGCACCCCGGCACATAGCGGCGGTAGAATTCGGCGTACTCCACCGCGAGCTTGCGGCCGTGCACCATGCCGTCGCTCAGGCTGCGCACCGACAGCGGGTCGAGCCCGAACACATGGCCGGCGTTCAGCGTGGCGCTTTCCGGGCCGATCTTGTTCATGCCCGGAAAGAAGCGGTCTTCCTGGGAGAAGAAGCCGTCTTCGATGCCCTGCGGGACGAGCTCCTTGCGAACGCGTTCCTTGATCGCGTCCACGCCGCGCCAGTCCTTGCCGTAGGCGGGGTCGTCCCAGTTCATCGCGCCGACGAGCGAACACAGGGTGGACGGCGCCACAGAGTCCGTGTCGCGCAACACCACCTTGCAGGGCGCGCCGGTCATGGCCGCCAGTGCCGCATCGCCCGTGGCGTCGATGAAGGCCTTGGCCTGGACATATTCCAAGCCCTCCACGCTGGACAGGATCACCCCTGCAATTCGGCCATCCACGAACTCGGCGTCGGCCACGCGCGAGAAGAAGCGCAGCTCCACGCCGGCTTGCACCGCGAAGTCATCGAGGATGCGCTTCAGGGCTTCAGGCTTGAAGGGCACCCACCGGTTGAGTTGTGCATTCAGGAATTCGGGCACCACCTGCGGGCCGAAGGCCTTCTCCTTCCACATGCGCTCCAGCAGCTCGCGCATGAAGCCGCCCGCCAGCATGCGGTTGCCGTCCGACACGGGGCCGAAGGAGGCGACCAGGCCCGAGGTGCCCATGCCGCCGAGGCAGCCGGTGGCTTCGACCAGCAAGGTGCGCAGGCCCAGGCGCGCGGCGCAGATGGCGGCCGCGCTGCCGGCAGGGCCACCCCCTGCCACCACCAGGTCGTAGGCGGCGCCAGCGCGGATGCTTCGTTGATAGCTGAATGTGCTCATGGATCAAGGTTGCGGAAGAGGGGAGGGACGCGCGGCGACTACTTGGCGGACACGGGCTGCGTGACCTTGGCGAAGCGCTGGATCTCATCGCGGATGAAACGGCCGAATTCCTGTGGCGGCTGGGTCGCCACCTCGAACCCCATGTCGGCCATCAGGCGGGCGACCTGCTCGTCCTTCAGCAGCGCCACGACGTCCGAGGAGATCTTGCTTGCCACCGCAGTCGGAATGCCGGCGGGGCCGCACAGCCCCGCCCAGTTGACGACCTCGTAGCCGGGGTACGTCTCGGCGATGGCGGGCCAGTCGGGGTAGAGCGGGCTTCTCCTGGCGCTGGTCACGCCCAGCACCTTCAACTGCCCCGCCTTCACGAAAGGCTCGGCCGAGCTGGCCACCGCGAAACCCATCGGAATCAGCCCGCCCACCATGTCGGTGTACAGCTTCGCGGCTCCGTTGTAGGGCACGTGCAGCATATCGATGCCCGCTGCGTTGCACAGCAGCTCGCCGGCGAGCTGCGCCGCCGTGCCGATGCCGTTCGACCCGAACGAGAGCTTGCCCGGCTGGCTCTTCGCGAGCGCAACCAGTTCCTGGACGTTGTTCGCAGGCAGCGACTTCGCCCCTACGAGGACCGTGGTGTAGTAGCCCAGCCGCGCCAGCGGGGTGAAGTCCTTGGCGGCGTCGTAGGGCAGGTCGTTGCGCTGCACGGCATTGATGCTCAGCGAACTGCCCAGCAGCCCGATGGTGTGGCCGTCGGCGTTGGCGCGGGCCAGCGCGGTGCTGCCGATCACCACACCGCCGCCCGGCCGGTTCTCGACGATGACCGAACGTTTCCACTGCGCCTCCAGGCGCTCGGCCAGGACGCGCGCCAACCGATCCGCTGCGCCGCCGGCCGTCTGCGGCACGATCATGTGCACGGTGCGGCCGGGGTAGCTCTGCCCCCATGCATTCAAGGCCGGTGCGAGGCTGGCAAGGCCGAGGGCCTGCAGGGCAAGCCGGCGCGATGGCAGCGCCGCGCGATAGGTCGCGTTCATGGATGTCTCCTGGGTCTTATGCGGTCGAACGGATGAGATTCTTCGCTGCTGAAGACTCCCGATCAATTGAAAAGAACACCGTGTCCCTTAACCTTTGGTTATGTGAACGGAATGGGTGCAACGATGAACCTGAGACACATGGAAGTGTTCCGGGCAGTGATGCTGACCGGCAGCATCAGCGGGGCGGCTGAAATCCTGCATGTCTCGCAGCCTGCCGTGAGCAAGCTGCTGGCCCACGCCGCGCGGCAGAGCAAGCTGGTGCTCTTCGAGCGCATCAAGGGGCGGCTGGTGCCCACGCCGGAGGCGCAGCAGCTGTACGAGGAGGTCGAGAAGCTCTGGCGCGGTGTGGAGCGCGTGCGCGACGTCACGCGCGGGCTGGGCGACCCGAGTTCAGGTGTGTTGCGACTCGCCGTCTCCGCCAGCCTGGGTACGCACCTGGTGCCGCGCGCGGTCGCGCTCCTCTACGAGCGGCACGAGCACGTCAAGGTCAGCATGGAAGTCCTGATCGCGCCCATCATGGTGGAGGCGCTGCTCGACCAGAGCGCGCATCTGGGCGTTGCCATGCAGCCCATCGACCATCCCAACCTGGCGGCGGTGCGCAGTTATGCCTGTGGCCTTGCCTGCGCCATGCGCAAGGACCATCGGCTGGCCGCCAAGCGCGAGATCGTTGCACGCGACCTGAGCGGCGAACGGGTCATCTCCTCCCCGGCCGGGACGCCCTACGGGCAGAGCCTGCGCCGTGCCTATGGGGCTGCGTCGCGTTCGGCCAGACTCGACGTGGAGGTGCGTTCGGCCGCGAGCGCCTGCTGGTTCGCCCAGGCGGGTGCGGGCATTGCAATCGTCGATCAGGCGGCCGTCGCCGGCCACTCGTTCGGCGACCTGGTGGTGCGGCCGTTCCGATGCAAGGAATCGCTCGACGTTCGCATCCTGCGCAATGCCTACCGGCCGCTGTCGGTGCTGCAGCAGAGCTTCTGCGATGCGTTCGAACAGGCCTGGGCCGAAAGCCTGCAATAGCCCTGGGGCCCGTCACGCCGGGCTGGCTTCATCTTGCTGCGAAGCGGGCTCGCGCGAGCCCGCCGCCTTGATGAAGCTGATCTTGCCGTTCGGCTCCAGCACGGCCCATTCGACGTCCGACAGTTGTGCGATGCCGGCCAGGCGCATTTCGGACTGAATCTCCCCGATCGTCAGGCGGTCTCGCTTCAGACTGTGTGGCAGGACCTCGCCATGGCGCACGATGACGCGCGGCTCCCCTTCCAGCAGGCGGGCAGCACGTGGCGACAGGTAAGAAAACCAGCTCAGCACCAGCCCCCAGAACGCGAAGGTGCAAATGGCGAGCGTGGCGCCGGTGATGCTGAAGTCGTTCTGGGTGATGCCCTGCTGGATCAGGTCGCCGATCACGACCATGACGATGAACTCGAAGGGCGTCATCTGCCCCAGCTCGCGCTTGCCCAGTACCCGCACCAGCAGGTAGACGATCGCGAACATGACGGTGGCGCGCATGACGATTTCCATCAGAAGAGCACCTTCATCGAGCGATGCATGGCGGCCAGGGGCTGCCCCCCGTCCTTGAGCCGGATGTCTCCTTCCACGCTGCCGAACAGCCGCGGATTGATCTGCGCGGAGACCTTGATCAGCGTGTCCTGGCCCGGCCGCAGCGGCCCGAACTGGAAGCTGAATTGGTTGTCTTCGCCCGACTCCTTGGCGGGCGTGGGCACCATGCCGTTCACGGTGATGTTGCGCCACAGCGTGGGCTCGATCTCCAATTCCAGGCGCCGGATGTCCTGCTTGGCGTGGACGTGCACGAGCATCTCGAAGAAGTCGCCAGTGCGGATCACGGTCGGCATCTCCACCCTCATGGCCGCAGCAGGCCCTTCGGCCGAGTGGCTGTCCAGGCCCCCACGCCCCAACCAACCCGACAGCGCCACCACCATCAACAGGCCCAGGGCGATGACCGACAGCGGACTCGCATGGCGGTCGTACCACTTTGCCCGCAGGTGGGCCTCTTGCAGGCCGTGCGGCAGATTGGTGTCGTCGGGCGCTTTCATGGGTGGATGGAGGCTGTGATTGCGATGCACAACGGCCCGTTCATCATCACGATGGGTACGTTGCTTCGCACCTGCTCGGGAGCCGAAGCTCACGCAAGCGCGTCCGGCGGGGTGTAGGAACGGCTTGCGCCTGAGGGTCGGAAGGACCACCGATCTGCGGATGCACCGCGCGCGCCACCAGCCGCGGCCGACAACGCTTGAGAACCCCGATCCCGCCGCAGACCGGCGGCGTTCCTGCGCCCGATCCCGCGCACTAGACTTTGGTATTGCCCTCGCCTTCGGCGCTGCCGGGTGCGCGAAGGGGGCGAAACCCGGATGGCGACGGGCTGAACCCATTCATCTGCGAAAGCTTCCCTTGGTTCTTGAACGTTTGATCTCCGCCAGTCGAAGGGCTGCAGGTGTCGACATCGCCGCACTCGTCGAGGAGGCAGCGCGCTGCAACGATGTTCGGCGGGTGGCGCATGGCGCACCTGCAGTGGAACGCCGACACCGAGGCGATCTTCCGCAGCTTCTCGCCGGGTGCGCGGCTGGACTTGCGGGACATCGATCCCGGAACGTGTGCTGCGATGTTCCGCGCCTGGCTGGCGCTGCTCGAAGGAGCGGGGCCGACGCTGAAGGACATGAACGTGAGGTGATCGATCGCGCGCACGGCGACGAGGTCAGAGCGCCAGCATCAGTGTTTGGCCCCAGGCGCGCGAGCGGTGGCGCATCATGCCCCGGCTGAATTTCAAGCCAAACATGCCGCTAACGCCCGTGGGGCGGGCGCGAGTAGCTATGAAAAAGATAGCGACGAACCCCGGGGGCGCCGTCAGGGCCTGGCCAGCGACCAGCCCGCATGCTGGTTCGTCTTGTCGTTCGCGTAGTCCCATCGCGTTCCACACGCGTCGCAGACGTAGCGGGTGATGGTTACGGTGTGCCCGCCGCTCTGGCCGTCGCTGCGCTCGACCTTGCGGCTGGACGTCTGGACGAGCTCGGCATGACCGGGAGCGCGGCGCCAGTTCTGCTGGATGGCGGCGCACGAAGCGCAAAGCGTGGGTGGGGTGGCGTCGGGTTGGGGGCGGGACGTGAGGGACATGCAGCTTGGCGTTCGTGGGCGGTCGGTTCGGGGCATGCTAACAACGCGGGATGAGCGGGGTGGTGCCGACGGCGGCGTTGTACGACTGCATAGACTCGCGCCATGTCGCGCGACCACACGTCCTTCCTCCATGTCGTCCTCACGTTGTTGGGGCCGCCACCGGGGGTGGTATTCGCCGTGCAGCGCGGGCGCGATGAACTCGTGCCGCCTTTCATGGCTGCCGACCAGGCGGTGTCTTTCGCGATCACCGTGACGCTGGGGCCGCCGCTCGCCGATGGCGCGATCAACTTCGGGGGCCCATTTGCGCAAGGCCGGCCCAGCGAGCGTTTCGTGTACCTGAACTCGGGCACCTACGCGGGCCAGGTCGGGACGCCCTGGGCACGCCGGGCGAAGATCAGCCTGGTGGGCATCCCGCGCGCGCTGGTGGAAGGCGCTTCAGGCGATGCGCAGGCCGCGGTGCAGGCGCAGATCGTGGGGGCGATGAAAGACGGCGGGCCCGTGTGCGCGTCCGTTCGAGCACCGCAGATTGCGTGGCGGCGGGTGATTGCGGCCGACCACCGGTCGTGGAATTTGGATGCGGATGGGTGAGGCGGATGACGCTAGAAGACTGATAACCGTCGCTCACCGGTCCGACCACGAACGACAGCTTCGACCAACAGCGGACGCTCAGCGCCTCTCAAGACATGATGCGGCCCACGTGGTCACTCGTGGACACCCGCAATGGAAAAGAGCATCTTCACGACCCATTCACTCGATGGGAGACCATCATGGAAGCTGCTGCCCCAGTTCTGAAGCGCGAACCCTGGAACAAGGCAAGATCGTCGGTCAGAAGGCACCGCTCAAGCCCAAAGATATCTGGGCGCTGCGCGTGCGCCTTCAGATGGAGCGTCGAGTACGAGAGCTCGCGCTGTTCAACCTCGGGATCGACAGCAAGCTGCGTGGATGTGACCTCGTGGCGCTCAGGGTGCGCGACGTCTGCTCGGCGACCAAGTCGCTTGGCGTGCCATCGTCATGCAGCACAAAACGCAGCGTCCTGTGCAGTTCGAGATCACTGCCGCCACACGCGAAGCGCTCCAGAGATGGATCAAGGCAGCAGGTCTGAAGTCGGAAGACTTTCTATTTCCCGGCAGGCTGCATCGCTCGCCTCATCTTGGCGCCCGCCAGTACGCCAGACTCGACCACTGGGTCGAACAACTGGGCCCGGATCCGGCGGACTACGGTACGCACTCTGAGCGTCGCACCAAGGCGACGCTCATTTACTGCAGGAATCTCCGCGCCGTGCAGCCGACGGCAGCCGGTAATCCTTGAGCTGTTCGCGCAGTTTGGTCTTGAGGATCTTTCCGGTGGCGCCCAGCGGAATCGCCTCGACGAACACCACGTCGTCGGGGATCTGCCACTT
>NZ_CABFMN010000150.1 GCF_901875635.1 Xylophilus ampelinus
CGGGCGGGGCCGGCGGCGGCGGCTCCACCACGCCCGTCGGCGCATTGGGCGGCGGCGGCATCGGCCGCGTCTCGCGCACGGCCTGCGGCCGCGGCGGCGGCTTGACCACCTCCTTCTTCGGCGGTGCGGGCGGCGGTGGGGGAGGGGGCGGCGGGGGTGCGGGGCGGGGCGGCTCGATGATCTGCGCCAGCAGTTCCACCGGCACGACCACTTCGGCCGCCTTGCGCAGGAGGCCGCTTTGCAGCGCCCACAGCGCCGCTGCGTGGAACAGGATGACACCGCCCGCGATCACCGCGGTACGCGACAGGCCGAGGGGCGAGGAGGGGGGGGAAGACGAGAAACGACTGGACACGATCCACCAAGGTCAGGCCGCCACGCGCGCATGCGCGTGGGGCGCGGCGCAGGCCGCAGCGCGCTATTTACGAAATATCCACCAGGCAGAGCCTGCCACGAAGATCAGGCTGCCGGCGATGGCCGAGACGAATTCCATGCGTTGCTCTCCGTGATGGCGGTGGCAAGCTGGATCGCTCGTGGCTCGAAATCGCAGCTGAGCGCCGCGACCGGGTGCGATGCGCTGCATTGCGCCACCACGTCGCGTGCACAACCTTCGCACCGCCCACACTGGGTGGCGACGCCGAGTTCGAACTGAACTTCGTCGAAGGTCATGCCCGCGCGCGCGTGCCGTGCGATTTCGCGATCGGAGACTCGACGACACACGCAGACGATCATGGTGGGCAGCAGTTGGCTGGCTGTTGGACGATGCAATGATTATAAATACGAATCTATCGCATTTGCAATCGCTATCACCCAGGCGTTCGGAACGCCTCACACCTCGGACCACATGCGCAGGAGGTTGTGGTAGTGGCCGGTCAGCGCGACGGTCTCGTCGGTCTCGCCCAGCCGGTTGCGCAGGCGCTGCAGGGTCTGGTCGAGCTCGTACAGCATGGAGCGCCGCGCGTCGTCGCGCACCATGCTCTGGACCCAGAAGAAGGAGCAGACCCGCGCCCCGCGCGTCACCGGATGCACGCGGTGCAGGCTGCTGGAGGGGTAGAGGATCAGGTCGCCCGCGGGCAGCTTGACCTCGTGCGAGCCGTAGGTGTCGACCACCTCCAGCTCGCCGCCGTCGTAGTCCTCCGGGTCGCACAGGAAGAGCGTGCACGACACGTCGGTGCGCAGCTGGTAGTTGGTGCCGGGCACGTTGCGGATGCTGCCGTCCACATGCAGGCCGTAGTGCTCGCCGCCCTCGTAGCGGTTGAACAGCGGCGGCACGAAGCGGAAGGGCAGCGCGGCCGAGAAAAACTGCGGGTGCTGCAGCAGCACTTTCAGGATCCGGTCGCCCCACTGGCGGCCGAGCGGCGACAACTCGGCGATCTGCCGGTTCTGCTTGACCCGCGCGCCCTGTTCGCCGACGGTGGCCTTGCCGTCTACCCAGTCGGCCTGGTCGAGGGCGGTGCGCAGCGCGCGCACTTCGTCACGGGTCAGCACTTCGGGCACGTGCAGCATCATGGGGAGGCTCCTTGCAGGTCAACGGGGCGGCCGGTGGCGCGCCGAGGGGAAGAGTGTCGTGGGCTTCGACGTCGATGGGTTCGACCGGCGTCAATAGACGTCGCGCCGGTAGCGGCCCTCGGCCATCAGTGCGGCCAGGCGATCGGGGCCCAGGACCTGTCGCAGTGCACCGTCCACGCCCGCGGCCATGCCCTGCAGGCTGCCGCACACGTAGAGGGCCGCACCGCGGTCGACCCAGGCGGCCACCTCGTCGGCCTGCTGCAGCAGGCGGTGCTGCACGTACAGGCGTTCGCCCTGCGCCGCTTCGGCGTCGCGCGAGAAGACCATGTCCAGCCGTGCCAGGGTGCCGTCCGCGCGCCAGGCCTCGAGTTCGGCACGGCACAGGAAATCGTGCGCCGCGCGCCGTTCGCCGAAGACCAGCCAGTTCGGCTTCTTCCCGGCGGCCATGCGTGCGCGCAGGTGGGCACGCAGGCCTGCCAGGCCGGTGCCGTTGCCGATCAGGATGAGGGGCCGCTCCTCGTTGCCCGAGAGCCGGAAGCCGGGATGCGGCTTCAGCCGCATCGCCACCGTGTCGCCCAGGGCGAGGGTGGAGGTCAGCAGGCCCGATGCCGTGCCCAGGCTGCCGTCAGGGTGGCGCTCCTGGCGGACGATGAGCTGCAGTTCGCCATCGTCCACCGTGGACGCGATCGAGTAGTCACGCGGTCGGCCGGGGTCCGCGGCCACGGCGACCTGCACCAGGTCGCCGGCCTCCCACACCGGATCGGGGCCGGGCGGCGGCATGAAGCCCAGCAGAAACACCGGTCCGCCTTCGCTGCCGGGGTTCAGGTGCTCGCGCGCCACGAGGCGCCACGGCGCGAAATCCGCGGTCGGCATGGCGTCGGCCAAGTCCTGCTCGCTGGCCTCCGGCCGCAGCCGGCGGCGCCATTCCGCCAGCGCGCCGGGGGCGCCGTTGTCGACGTCGATGCGCGGGAAGGCCGGCTGCGCGCCCTGGGCCTGCAGCCAGTCGTCGAGGCGCCGGCCGAAGCCGCAGAAGTTGGCGTACTCGCGGTCGCCCAGCGCCAGCACGGCGTACGAGAGTTGCTTCAGCGACGGTGGCGCGGGCCCTTCCATCAGCCGCTCGACGAACACGCTCGCGCCGTCGGGCGCATCGCCTTCGCCGTAGGTGCTGGCGATGAAGCAGGCCCGCCGCGCCTGGCCGAGCGTCGTCGCATCGAGCGCGTTGAGCGCCACCACGCGCACGGGCGTGCCGCCGGCGTGCAGCCAGCGGGCGCTGTCCCACGCGAGCGCTTCGGCCTGGCCGGTCTGGCTGGCATGGACCATCAGCACCGCATCGCCTTCGCCGGCCAGCGCGGCGGCATCGGCGGCCGCTGCGGCGGCGCGTTTGCGCTCGCGCCACCAGATGCCGGCGCACAGCGCGCTGTAAGCTGCCACGGAGGCGCCGGCGGCGGCCCAGCGAAGCGGTTCACTCAACACACGGCACTCCGAAGAATGCTATTGATTTCATAGCTGCTCGCGCCCGTCCCACGGGGGCTGGAGGCCGATTTGGCTTGAAATTGCAGCGGCTGCATCAGGCCACCGCCTGTGCCGGCCAGGCGGCGCTGGGATGCAGGGCCAGCGTGCCATCGGGCTCGCGTCGCGCGAGCAGGGCGGCCACGCCGTGCCGATCAGCGAAGGCCAGTCCGTCCTCGACGCCCAGCACCGTGAGCACCGTCGCCAGCGCATCCGCGTCCATGCAGTGCTCGTGCAGCACGGTGACGGAGGACAGCGGATGGGCGACCGGCTCGCCGGTGCGCGGATCGATCGTGTGCGACCAGCGCCGCCCGGCCTGCTCGTGCACATGCCAACGATCGCCGGAGGTGGCGACCGCACGGCCGGCCAGCGCGATGCGCAGGCCGGGACCGGCACCGGGATCGACCTGCACCTGCCACGGCAGGCCGCCCGGACGCCGCCCGACGCCACGCAGCTCGCCGCCCACCTCGAACAGGAAGTCGCTCAGGCCCAGGCGCTGCAACGCGGCCACGCCGGCGTCGACGCCGTAACCCTTGGCGATGCCCGACAGGTCCAGCGACAGGCCGCCGGGCTGCACCAGCGTGCGGCCGGCCGCGTCGTGTGCCATGCGCTGCCAGCCGCAGCGTGCGCGGGCAGCGGCCAGCGCAGCAGTGTCGGGTGGCAGGGCGCTGTCGGCCGCCGCGTCGGGGCCGAAGCCCCACAGCGCCACCAGCGGACCCATGCCCGGATCGAGCGCACCGTCGCTGGCGTCGGCCCAATGCAGGGCGCGGGCCAGCACCGTGTTGAACGCCTCTGGCAAGGTGTGCGTGCTGCCAGCCGGCGCGCGGTTGAAGCGGCCCAGCGCCGAATCCGCATCCCAGTGGCTCATCTGCGCCACCACCTCGTCCAGCGCCGACTGCACGGCCTGCCGCAGCACATCGAGCGGCAGCATGCGCGGGTTGTCGACGCGCAGCGACCAGGTGGTGCCCATCGTCTCGCCCGCGAGCTGCTGCAGGCGGGCCGGATCGGCGGCGCGCGGCGCGTCGGGCAGGCGGTAGCCCGAGACGCGCGTTGCGAAGGAAGGGACGCCGGAGCAGCTTATGGCGCGACTTCCAGCGTGGCCGAATAGCTCACGCGCCGTTCCTTGGCCTGCGGCAGCGTGGTCTTCGTGTCGCGAGTGCTTGCCTCCAGCCAGTACATGCCGGCGGCGGGCCAAGTCACGCTGAACTGGCCTTTGTCGTCGGTCTTGAGCTTGAGTTCCTCGAGCTTGTCGCGGTACACGGTGCCGCCGGCCGTGATGCCGACTTCCAGGTCCTTCGCAGGCTGGCCGTCGAGCAGTAGCGTGAAGGTCGACTTCTCGCCTTTCACGTTGTCGGTCGGGCTGCCGGCGGCCACCAGTTCCAGGCCCACGCCGACCGGCTTGAGCGCGGAAGGCTTGCCGACGGTGACGAAGGTCTCGTTGCGGCCGACCGACTGGGTGACGTTGACGTCGGTGGCGTCGGCGGGAATCTGGGCGCCGATGCTTTCCGCCGTGCCGCGCGCGCGCTTGGGCTGGCCGGTGGCCTTGTCCTTCCAGCTCGCGAACACGCCACTGTTGACCACGGCGATGCGGTAGGTGCCCGGCTGCGGCAGCTCGACATCGAACACGCTGCGCTGCTTGAGCTTGGCCTGCGATTCGGCCTTCAACGCGGCACCGTCGGGCGCGGTGATCTGCAGGTTGTCGAGGTTCATCGCCGCGTGGTTGGCCACGAACAGGTCGTTGGAGATGGCAGCGTCGACGGTCACGCGGTCGGGCTTGGACAGCACGGTGGTCGAGGGCAGCAGCCAGGCGTTGTGCGCCTGGGCGGCGAGGGTGGCCAGCAGGGCGGTCGTGGCGACGGCGGCGGTGCGCAGGATCGGCTTCATGGCAAGGGCTCCGGAAGTGAAAGGGGGGGAGGGTCTGGATGGGACTGTCAGGGCTTGAAGTCGACCTTGACTTCGCCGAGCTCTTCCTTGCCGGTGGCCATGGCGCTGTCGGCCTTGGCGGGCGGCCATTGGAAGGGCACCGAGACGACCTCGCGGCCGCCGACTTCGCGTGCGGCCTCGACCACCAGCTTGTAGCTGCCGGGAGCCAGCTGTGCGAGCGGCTTGCTGCCTTCGGTGAAGCTCAGCGCATGTTTGCCGGCGGGCTTGGTCGCGCCGGTCACGCCATCGATCGGCACCGCCAGTTCACGGCCGCCGCGGCGCCACCACTGCCGCAGGTCCTTCAGCCACTTGGTGCCTTCGCCCTCGGGGTTGTTGGTCTTGGTGCGCACGTCGTACCAGACCGCGAGCGTGGTCGCCATCGAGTTGTCGGCGCGCTCGACCCAGGCCGCCACGTAGGGCCGGTGGTACTCCGAGACGTTCAGCCGGGGAATCTCGATGTTGACGCCCAGGCCGGCGGCGACGGCCGGGCCGGCGAACAGCGCCGACAGCGCGATGGGGGCGAGGGGATAGCGAAACTGCACGGAAAGTCCTTTGCGGAATGCGATGGAAAGATGAAAAGCGGGAGCTCAGTGGATGAGCAGGAGTGCCAGCAGCAGCGGCACCAGCAGGCCCATGCCGACCATTGGCCAGGTGAAGGGGCGGTTGCCGGCGTGCATCTTGAGGATCAGCAACCCGGTGGCCGAGAACACGAGCGCGGCGGCCGCGAAGATGTCGATGAACCAGCGCCAGGCCGCGCCGGTGTTGCGGCCCTTGTGCAGGTCGTTGAGGTAGGAGATCCAGCCGCGGTCGGTCAGTTCGTACTCGGCAGCGCCGTCGCCGAGGTTGACGCGCATCCAGGCATCGCCGCCGGGCCGCGGGAGCGAGACATAGACCTCGTCCTCGGACCACTCCGCGTCACGGTCGGCCGTGTCGATCTGCCACTGCCGGCTGGCCCAGCGCTGAAGCTCGACCGGCAGCGGGGCCTTGCCCTTGTGGGCCTGCTGCACCTCGGGCTGCATCTTCTCGAGTTGCGCGCGCAGGGCGGGCTCCAGCGTGGCGGTGCGCTGCGTGACGGCGGGTTTGGCTTCGATCTGGCCGGCGTGGTTGAGCGTGATGCCGGTGATGCTGAACAGCAGCATGCCGACCAGGCACAGGGCGGAACTGACCCAGTGCCATTCGTGCAGGGTCTTGAGCCAGTAGGCGCGGCGGGGGGCGGTGGAAGGGGCTGACATCGGCGCGCCGCATTCTAACGATACAAATGAGAATCGCTGTCATTTGTCGCGGTGCCGATGCATTGTCAGAAGTAGCGTTGGCGCCCGTCCAGGCTGCACGTGCAGCTATGGTTTTGGGAGCGGTGAAGTTTCGGTAAAGCAGACCGGATGCGCCCGAACGCAAACGAGGCCCCGCAGGGCCTCGTATTCACGGAGCGCCGCACGACGGCGGCGCAGGGGCGCTCTCAGCTCACTTCGCCCATCTGCGACTGCAGGTAGTTCTGCAGGCCGACCTTGTCGACCAGATCGATCTGCGTCTCGAGGAAGTCGATGTGCTCCTCGGTGTCGTCGAGGATCTTCTGCAGCAGGTCGCGCGAGACGTAATCGCGCACCGATTCGCAATGCGCGATGCCGGCCTTGATGGTGGCCTGCGCGCCGTATTCGGCCTTCAGGTCGCACTGCAGGAGCTCGGGCACGTCTTCGCCGACGTTGAGCTTGGCCAGGTCCTGCAGGTTGGGCAGGCCGTCGAGCATGAAGATGCGGTCCATGAGCCAGTCGGCGTGCTTCATCTCGCCGATCGACTCCTCGTATTCCTTCTTCGCCAGCTTGTCCAGGCCCCAGTGCTTGAGCATGCGGTAGTGCAGGAAGTACTGGTTGATGGCGGTGAGTTCGTTCTTCAGCTGCGCCTGCAGATGGTCGATGACTTGGGGGTCGCCCTTCATGGATTTTTTTCCTTGGGTAATTGATCCGGATCAGGGCGCGATTCTGCGAGCACGACGCGGCGGCGCCAAGCGAAGGCCCCGTGCTGCCGGTCTGCATGCGTTTGATCGTGATAGGCGTTCGTATTGCCTTCCTGCGCGCGCGGCCACGCGCACGGAGGCACCGTGGCTCGCCTGCATGACGGCACGATGACTGCCTCGCGCTCCCTCATAGCCGGCACGCCCATCATCAATAGTCTATTTCTATTGAATGTGGTTGATTCATGCATATACTCATGGTTCGCCCATTTTTCTGACCAACCGACAGAGGAAATCAAATGTCCGTGATCAACACCGAAATCAAACCCTTCAAGGCCACCGCATACAAGGACGGCAAGTTCGTCGACGTGTCCGATGCCGACGTGAAGGGCAAGTGGGCCGTCTTCTTCTTCTACCCGGCCGACTTCACCTTCGTGTGCCCGACCGAGCTGGGCGACGTCGCCGACCACTACGCCGAATTCCAGAAGATGGGCGTGGAGATCTACTCCGTGTCGACCGACACCCACTTCACCCACAAGGCGTGGCACGACTCGTCCGAGACCATCGGCAAGATCAAGTACACGATGATCGGCGACCCCACGCTGGCCATCAGCCGCAACTTCGAAGTGCTGCGTGAAGACCAGGGCCTGGCCAACCGCGGCACTTTCATCGTCGACCCGCAGGGCGTGATCCAGGCGCTGGAAATCACCGCCGAAGGCATCGGCCGCGACGCCAAGGACCTGCTGCGCAAGGTCAAGGCCGCACAGTACGTCGCCGCCCATCCCGGCGAAGTCTGCCCCGCCAAGTGGGAAGAAGGCGCCGCCACGCTGAAGCCTTCCTTCGATCTGGTCGGCAAGATCTAAGCACCCCCAATGACCGGCCACCGGCTGGCTTTCGGGCCCGGTGCCCCCACCTTCAACGGAAGGTGGATGGCGCTCGCCTGAACGCACCAGCCCGGCGGCTTTCACCAGCCGCCCCGAGTCGAGCCCGGGGGCGCCACGCACCCGGGCTTTTCGTTTTTCAGGACATCGAAAGAGAGAGAGATCACCATGCTCGACGCCGCCACCAAGTCCCAACTCGCCAGTTACCTCGAACGCATCTCGCAGCCGATCGAGGTCGTCGCCTCGCTCGACGATTCGCAGGCATCGACGGAGACGCAGGCGCTGCTCAAGGACATCGCCGAGACGTCGACGCTGATCACCGTGATCGAGAGCCGCGACGACACGCAGCGCAAGCCGTCGTTCTCCATCAACCGCCCCGGCGAGAGCCACGGCCCGCGTTTCGCCGGCCTGCCGATGGGCCACGAATTCACCTCGCTGATCCTCGCGCTGCTGCAGGTCGGCGGCTATCCGCCCAAGGTGGAGCAGGCCATCCTCGAGCAGATCAAATCGCTCGACGGCGACTTCGAGTTCGAGGTCTACGTTTCGCTCACCTGCCACAACTGCCCGGACGTCGTGCAGGCGCTCAACCTCATGGCCGTGCAGAACCCGCGCATCAAGACCACCATGGTCGAGGGCGGCACCTTCCAGGACGAAGTGAAGGAACGCCAGATCATGGGCGTGCCCACCGTCTTCCTCAACGGCACGCAGTTCGGCTCGGGCCGCATGACGCTGGAAGAGATCCTCGCCAAGATCGACACCAGCGGTGTCGAGCGCGAGGCGAAGAAGATTTCCGCCAAGGCGCCTTTCGACGTGCTGATCGTCGGCGGTGGCCCGGCCGGTGCGGCTGCGGCCGTGTACGCCGCGCGCAAGGGCATCCGCACGGGCATCGCGTCCGAGCGCTTCGGCGGCCAGGTGCTCGACACCCTGGGCATCGAGAACTTCATCTCGGTCAAGGAAACCGAGGGACCGAAGTTCGCCCTGGCGCTGGAGGAGCACGTGCGCCACTACGACGTGGACATCATGAACCTGCAGCGTGCCAAGGCGCTGGTCCCCGGCGACGGCTTCATCGAACTGCAGACCGAGAGCGGTGCGACGCTCAAGGCGCGCACGATCATCCTGGCCACCGGCGCCCGCTGGCGCAACATCAACGTGCCGGGTGAAAAGGAATTCAAGAACAAGGGCGTGGCCTACTGCCCGCACTGCGACGGCCCGCTCTTCAAGGGCAAGCGCGTGGCGGTGATCGGCGGCGGCAATTCGGGCGTCGAAGCGGCCATCGACCTGGCGGGCATCGTCGGCCATGTGACGCTGATCGAGTTCGACACCAAGCTGCGTGCCGACGAGGTGCTGCAGCGCAAGCTGCGCAGCCTGGCCAACGTGACGGTGTTCACCAACGCGCAGACGACCGAGATCACCGGCACCGACAAGGTCAACGGCCTGACCTACAAGGACCGCAGCAGCGGCGAGGCGCATCGCGTCGAGCTCGAAGGCGTGTTCGTGCAGATCGGCCTGGTGCCCAACACCGACTGGCTCAAGGGCACGCTCGAGTTGAGCCGGCATGGCGAGATCGTTGTCGACGACCGCGGCCAGACCTCGGTGCCGGGCGTGTTCGCGGCCGGCGATGCGACGACGGTGCCCTTCAAGCAGATCATCATCGCGGCCGGTGATGGGGCGAAGGCGGCGCTGGGTGCGTTCGATCACCTGATCCGCACCACCGCCCCGGTGGAAGAGAAGGAGGCCGTCGCGGCTTGAGTGGAAGGTTCGGCGCTTCTGCGCGCCGAGCCCTCGGACCATCGTTCGCGCTCGCCCCACAACCGTTCACGCTGAGCCTTTCGAAGCGCCGCGCAGGGCTTCGACAGGCTCTGCCGGAACGGTTGTGGCCTATCGGGCTGTTTCGCAACCGCAAGCGCCCGACGTGCGATCGCCTGACGCAGCGTCGGGCGGCTTCGTCAGTGCGGCCAAGTCCTGCATCAATAGCCGCATCGACGGCTGCACCCACGCGGCGCCTTGCGCACTCGACGCGATCGCACGCCCATGCGCGCGCCGTGCGGTCTCGTCGAAGGTCGGCCCGCCTTCGAGCTGCGCCGCCGCCGCTTCGAGCGCGGCCGCGACCGCCGCAGCCATCGCCGCACTGTCCTCGTGAGGTTCGTCGGGCCGGCGGAGGGCCGCGTTGCGCGCGAAGGCGCTGGCGTCGTGCAGGGTGCGCGCGGCGATGCGCGCCATGCGCACCGGGTCGCCCTGCATCGGATGGCGGCGCAGCCAGGCGGCGATGCGTGCCTCGCGTTGTACGCCGATGGCCAGCACGGCCAGGGCGCGCAGTTCCGTACGCAGCGTCTCCATGCCGCGCTCGCGTTCCTTCGCGTCGAGTGGCGGCGCCGCGAAGTCCCGGCGCACCTGGTCGGCGATCCGGCGCAGCGCCCGCGCGCAAGCCGAGTCGAAGCGCTGCGCGGTGGCCTGCCACAGGCTGGCGAAGGACAGCAGCAGACCGACGCCGACCCCGATGCCGATCTCGACAGCGCGCAGCGCCGCGACCTGCAGCGTCGAGTGCTGTGCCAGGCCGCCGCTGCCGAGCACGATCAGCGCCGTGATCGGTGCGCTGCGCAGCCAGGGCAGCAGCGCGCTGGCGGCCGCGAGCAGGCCGACCAGGACCAGGGTGGTGGCCGTGACGTCGAAGCCGTGCAGATGGCGCAGCGCCACGCCGGCCAGGCCGAGGAGCGTGCCGGCCAGCGTGCCGCGGATGCGGTCCCAGCCCGCACCCAGGGTGGCGCCCGCCGTGGGGCGCAGCACGATCAGCGCGCTCATCACCGCCCAGAAGCCCTCGGGCAGGTGCAGCAGGGCCGACGCGCCCCACGCCAGCCCGACGGCGGCGCCGAGCTGGGCGGCGTGCGTCCAGTCCGCGGCTTTTTGGGCGCTCTCGGCGCGGGCCCACATGGCGAGGCTGGGTCAGTCGGAGGTGGTCACCGGCGCCTCGGCCAGCGCCTGCGCCAGCCGGTCGAGCAGGCCGCACGCAGCGCGCAGGCGGGCACGCTCGGCGGACGTGAGGCGGGTGGCGATGGCATCGGCCAGCGAGGCCTCGCGCCGGTGCGCTTCGTCCGTCAGCGCAAGGGCGCCGGTCGGCGTCAGGGCGAGCAGGGTGCGGCGCGCGTCGGCCGGGTCGGGTCCGCGGGTGACGAGTGCTGCGGCCTCCATGTCGGCGATCAGCCGCGTGAGGCTCTGCGGCTTGACGCGCTCGTGCCGCGCGACCTGCGAGGGCGGCAACGGCCCCAGGCGGTAGAGCAGGGCGAGCACGCCGAGCTGGGCGGTCGACGGGCCGTCGCCCGGGGCCTGGCTGCGCAGTTCGCGCTGCAGGCCGGAGAGGGCGGCACGCAGCTGGATGGCTGTGGGCAGGGTGTCGGCGGGATGCGTCATGCCTGAATCATAAGACCAGGCTTAGTAAATCTGAAAGAAAAATGAGCTTTCAGCCCCAATGGATGTGCGCGAGCCGCTATAAAAACTGTAGTAAACCAAACTGTCCAGCGGCGTTCGCAGGACGTCTCAGTAACTCAGCCGCTCGGGCCGCAGTTCCTGCAGGATCGTCGTGGCGATCTCTTCGATGCTCTTGGTCGTGGTCGACAACCAGCGGATGCCGGCGCGGCGCATCATGGCCTCGGCCTCGCTCACCTCGTGGCGGCAGTTCTCGATGCTGGCGTAGCGCGAGTTGGGCCGGCGCTCGTTGCGGATCTCGGCCAGCCGGTCGGGCGCGATGGTGAGGCCGAAGATCTTCTTGCGGTGCGGGACCAGCGCGGGCGGCAGCTGGCGGCGGTCGAAGTCCTCGGGGATGAGCGGGTAGTTGGCCGCCTTCAGCCCGTGCTGCATGGCCAGGTAGAGCGAGGTCGGCGTCTTGCCGCTGCGGCTCACGCCCACCAGGATGACGTCGGCGCCCTCCAGGTCGCGGTTGCTCTGGCCGTCGTCGTGCTGCAGGCTGAAGTCGATCGCGGCGATGCGGTCGTTGTATTCCTTGCTCTTGCTGACGTCGGAGAAGCGGCCGATGCGGTGGTTGGACTTCAGCGCCAGCTCGATTTCCAGCGGCCGCACGAAGGTGCCGAACATGTCCAGCAGCATGCCCTTGCAGCCGGTCTCGATCACCTCCAGCACCTCCATGTCGGCCAGGGTGGTGAAGACGATGGGGCGCAGGCCCTCGACCTCGCCGGTGTGGTTGATCTGCCGCACCGCCTGATGCGCCTTGTCGACCGTGTCGGTGAAGGGCAGGCGCACGTGCCGCGGCTTGATCTCGAACTGGTTGAGGACGGCGTTGCCGAAGGTCTCGGCCGTGATGCCGGTGCCGTCGGAGACATAGAAAACGGTGCGGGTGCGCATGGTGCGGGGGTGCCTTCGCTGTAGTACCAGTCCTGCGGCGCCGGCCCGAGGCGACGCCTACAATCCGCGCCATTATCGGGATCGCGCACCGCCGCCGATCCGACCCCACTCACACCTCCATGCAGCCCGGCCGCGCACCCAGAGCAAGAAGAACGACCGTGCCCCACGCCCGCCTGCATGCGACCGCGCCGATTTCAACTTCCGGAGCTTTCCCATGTCTCAACTCTTCGAAGCGACCGCCCTGGTCGTACCGTTTGAAAACCTGAGGATGACCGACGTCGAGGCGGTCGGCGGCAAGAACGCCAGCCTCGGCGAAATGATCTCGCAACTTCCGACGAAGGGGCCCCAGGGCGTGCGGGTGCCCACCGGCTTCGCCACCACCGCCCACGCCTTTCGCCAGTTCCTGGCGCACGAGGGCCTGACGGAGCGCATCAGCCAGCGCCTGGCGACGCTCGACATCGAAGACGTGCGCGCACTGGCCGCCGCCGGTGCCGAGATCCGCGGCTGGATCGAAGCCCAACCCTTCCCGGCCGACCTGGAAAAGGGTGTGCGCGATGCCTTCGCCACGCTCTCGGCGGGCAACGACCAAGCCAGCTTCGCGGTGCGCTCGTCGGCCACGGCGGAAGATCTGCCCGATGCTTCCTTCGCCGGCCAGCAGGAAACCTTCCTGAACGTCGTCGGCATCGAGGATGTGCTGCACAAGATGAAGGAGGTGTTCGCCTCCCTCTATAACGACCGCGCCATCAGCTACCGCGTGCACAAGGGTTTCGCCCACGACGTGGTCGCGCTGTCGGCCGGCGTGCAGCGCATGGTGCGCTCCGACCTGGGCGCCGCGGGCGTGATGTTCACCATCGACACCGAATCGGGCTTCGACCAGGTCGTTTTCATCACCTCCAGCTACGGCCTGGGCGAGACGGTGGTGCAGGGCGCGGTGAACCCGGACGAGTTCTACGTCCACAAGCCGATGCTCGAGGCGGGCAACCGGGCGGTGATCCGCCGCAACCTCGGCTCCAAGCTGATCCAGATGGAGTTCGCCACGCCCGATGAGAAGAAAGCCACGGGCAAGCTGGTCAAGACCACCGACGTCAAGGCCGAGCTGCGCAACCGCTACTCGCTGACCGACGACGAGGTCGAGCAGCTGGCGAAGTACGCGATGGTCATCGAGAAGCACTACGGCCGTCCCATGGACATCGAGTGGGGCAAGGACGGCACCGACGGCCAGCTCTACATCCTGCAGGCCCGTCCCGAGACGGTGAAGAGCCAGCAGGCCGGCAAGGCCGAGCAGCGCTTCAAGCTGCTGAGCAAGGGCGCCGTGCTGGCCGAAGGCCGCGCGATCGGCCAGAAGATCGGCACCGGCCCCGTGCGGCTGGTGAACGACATCAGCCAGATGGACCTGGTGCAGCCCGGCGACATTCTCGTGACCGACATGACCGACCCGAACTGGGAGCCGGTGATGAAGCGTGCGTCCGCGATCGTGACCAACCGCGGCGGGCGCACCTGCCACGCGGCCATCATTGCGCGCGAGCTGGGCATCCCGGCCGTGGTTGGGTGCGGCGACGCCACCGAGCGCCTCAAGGACGGCACGCTCGTGACCGTGAGCTGCGCCGAGGGCGACACCGGCCACATCTACGACGGCCTGCTCGAGACGGAAGTGACCGAAGTGCAGCGCGGCGAGATGCCTCCGATCAAGACCAAGATCATGATGAACGTGGGCAACCCGCAGCTCGCCTTCGACTTCGCGCAGCTGCCGAACGAAGGCGTGGGCCTGGCGCGGCTGGAGTTCATCATCAACAACAACATCGGCGTGCACCCCAAGGCCATCCTCGACTACCCGCAGGTTGATGCCGACCTGAAGAAGGCGGTGGAGTCGGTGGCGCGCGGCCATGCCTCGCCCAAGGCCTTCTACGTCGACAAGGTCGCCGAAGGCGTGGCCACCATTGCCGCAGCCTTCTGGCCCAAGCCGGTGATCGTGCGGCTGTCGGACTTCAAGTCCAACGAGTACCGCAAGCTCATCGGCGGCAGCCGCTACGAGCCCGAGGAAGAAAACCCGATGCTGGGCTTCCGCGGTGCGGCGCGCTACATCAGCGCCGAGTTCGGCGAGGCCTTCGCGATGGAGTGCGAGGCGCTCAAGCGCGTGCGCAACGACATGGGCCTGACCAACGTGCAGATCATGGTGCCCTTCGTGCGCACCCTGAAGCAGGCCGAGCGCGTGACCCAATTGCTGGGCCAGCACGGTCTCAAGCGTGGCGAGAACACCCTCAAGCTGATCATGATGTGCGAGGTGCCGAGCAACGCCATCCTGGCCGACGAGTTCCTGCAGTTCTTCGACGGCTTCTCGATCGGGTCGAACGACCTCACGCAGCTCACGCTCGGTCTGGACCGCGATTCGGGCCTGGAACTGCTGGCGGCCGACTTCGACGAGCGCGACCCGGCGGTGCAGGCGCTGCTTGCACGGGTCATCAAGGCCTGCAAGGCCCAGGGCAAGTACGTCGGCATCTGCGGCCAAGGCCCCAGCGACCACCCGGACTTCGCGCAGTGGCTGGCGGCCGAGGGCATCGAATCGATCTCGCTGAACCCCGACAGCGTGATCGACACCTGGCAGCGGCTGGCTCAGGGTTGAAGCTGGAAGGCGGGGCGAGCGCACGCGCCGCTTTGCCTTCCGGCAACTGCTGTCGCAAGGCGACGACTGAAAGGCCGGGAAATCCCGGCCTTTTTTCATGTCATGACCCCTGTCAGCTGGGTGTAATTGAAATAATTTGTGTATTTGGTGTCAAACTTCGCGTCATTGCAGAGTGGGGAGCCACTCATAAAGACCGCCGGAGGACGACACCATGATTCTCGTGAAGACCGAGATGGGCCAGCAGGTCCTGAAGGACCGGTCGGTGCGGCTGACGCCGCGCCAGCGCTCTGCCTTCATCCTGTTCGACGGCAAACGGTCGGTGGCGGAGGTGCTCGCCGCCGGCATGGGCGTTGCACAGGAGGACGTGGACCAACTGGTGGACTTGGGCTTGCTCGGGCGCCTTGCGGGGCCTGTGTCCGAGTCGGTCGTGGGCGCCCCGACGGCCGAGCCGACGGCGCCGGCGACGGAGGTCTCCTCGACATCTTCCGCGCCTGCCGCCGCCACAGCAGACGGCCGCAGTGCCCAGCAGCGCTACCAGGACGCCTACCCCGTTGCCACGCGGCTCACGGCGAGCCTGGGGCTGCGCGGCTTTCGCCTCAACCTGGCCGTCGAGGCGGCCACCACGTACGAAGAACTCGCCGCCCTGGCGCCGAAGATCAAGTCGGCCGTGGGCCCGGAGAAGGCAGGAGCGCTGGAGCAGGCACTCGGGAACTGACAGCCCCTTGCGGGGCTGCTACAATCGTGGGCTTTGCCTTGCCACACTGCCTGGACGCGGCAGGTGGCTTTCCAAGTCCGAGGTCGATCGATGCCTGCATCGGATGACCACGGGCTTCAACCCACAAGGAGTGCCATGCGTCACTACGAAATCATTCTGCTCATCCATCCGGACCAGAGCGAACAAGTTCCGGCCATGCTGGAACGCTACAAGGGCATGATCGCCGCCGGCAACGGCAAGGTGCATCGTGTCGAAGACTGGGGCCGCCGCCAGCTGGCCTACCAGATCAACAAGCTGAACAAGGCGCACTACCTGTGCGTGAACATCGAAGCCGACCAGGCCGTAATGTCCGAACTCGAACACGCCTTCAAGTTCAACGACGCCGTTCTGCGCCACCTGACGGTGGTCAAGAAGAAGGCCGACACCGGCCCGTCGTCGATGATGAAGACGGTCGAGCGCGAAGAGGCCCGCAAGGCCCAGCAGGCCGAGTACGCTGCCAACAACAGCAGCAACTGATTCGCTCATTGATGTGACGTCTGCCGCGGGTGCGGTCAACCAGCTGCTGCTGAGTGCCTGCATCGCCGAGCTTGCCGCCTTGCGTTTCACCCCGGCTGGCCTGCCCGCCATCGATCTGCGGCTCGAACACGAGTCCACCCTCGATGAAGCAGGACAGTCCCGGCAGGTGAAGGCGGCACTGAAGGCCGTGGCCTTCGGTTCGGTGGCCGAGCGGCTGGCCCGGCAGGCGCTGGGCAGCGGATGGCGGTTCCAGGGTTTCCTGGCCAACCCCCGCAACGGCAAGCACCCGGTGCTTCACATCACGGATTTCCAGCAAGATTAATTTTCGATAGAGGGTCCCGAAATGGCCACGTTCAAGAAATTCAACAAGGACAAGCGTCCGAAGCGCAACACCCAGTCGCTGCTGTTCAAGCGCAAGCGTTTCTGCCGCTTCACCGTCGCCGGCGTCGAAGAGATCGACTACAAGGACATCGACACGCTGCGCGACTTCATCAGCGAGAACGGCAAGATCATCCCCGCGCGCCTGACCGGCACGCGCGCGATCTACCAGCGCCAGCTCAACACCGCCATCAAGCGCGCGCGCTTCCTGGCCCTGGTCCCGTACAGCGACCAGCACCGCATCTAAGGAGCGATCCACCATGCAAGTCATTCTTCTGGACAAGGTCGTCAACCTCGGCACGCTGGGCGAGATCGTCAAGGTCAAGGACGGCTACGCACGCAACTTCCTGATCCCTTCGGGCCGCGCACGCCGCGCCACCGAAGCGGCCAAGGCCGAGTTCGAAGCCAAGCGCGCCGAACTGGAAAAGGCTGCGGCCGCCAAGCTGGCCGAAGCGCAGAAGCAGGGCGAGAAGCTCGGCGGCACGACCGTCAAGCTGACGCAGAAGGCCGGCGTCGACGGCCGCCTGTTCGGTTCCGTCACCAACCACGACGTGGCCGACGAGCTGAAGAAGCAGGGCTACGACGTCGCCAAGTCGCAGGTGCGCCTGCCCAACGGCCCGATCAAGACCGTGGGCGACACCACCGTGTCCGTGCAACTGCACACCGACGTGGTGGTCGAGATCACCGTGACGGTGTACGGCGAGACCGCGTAACTGTTGCTCGCCCCCAGGCTGCGCGGCACGTGGTGCCGCTACGCCAACCCCCGACCGGGGGCAACATCAGCGGCCCGGCCAAGCCGGTTCCGCGATGTTCCCCGCGTCGAGCGCACAAGCCGCCCCCGGGCGGCTTGTGCTTTTGTGGCTCGGGTTGTCCCTCGCGCTGCACCGGAAGATCACCGTTTTTACACAGCGTTGTCCACACACGGCAGGGTGTGTGAGGCATAGCATGCAAGGTTCCATGTCCGCCGTCTTCTCCTACGCCGACAACGATCCGCCGGATCGCCAGGTCGCACAGCTTCGCATCCCCCCGCACTCCCTCGAAGCCGAATCCAGCGTGCTGGGCGGCCTGCTGCTGGACAACGGCGCCTGGGACCGCGTGGGCGACCTGCTGGTCGACGGCGACTTCTACCGTCACGAGCACAAGCTGATCTACGCGGCGATCGGCGGCTTGATCAACGCCAACAAGCCGGCCGACGTCATCACCGTCTACGAGCAGCTGCAGAACCTCGGCAAGGCCGAGGAGGTGGGCGGCCTGCAGTACCTCAACTCGCTCGCGCAGTACGTGCCGAGCGCGAGCAACATCCGCCGTTACGGCGAGATCGTTCGCGAGCGGTCGATTCTGCGCAAGCTGATTTCCGCCTCGGACGAGATCGCGACCAACGCCTTCAACACGCAGGGCAAGGCGGTCGACAAGATCCTCGACGAGGCCGAACAGAAGATCTTCAACATCGGCGAGGAAGGCTCGCGGATGAAGCAGGGCTTCCAGAGCATGGATTCCCTGGTGGTCGAGCTGCTCGACCGCGTCACCGAGATGGCGGACAACCCGAACGACATCACGGGCGTGCCGACCGGCTTCTACGACTTCGACAGGATGACCTCGGGCATGCAGGCCGGCGACATGATCGTGCTGGCCGCGCGGCCCTCGATGGGCAAGACCTCGCTGGCCATCAACATCGCCGAGCACGTGGCGCTCAACGAGGGCCTGCCGGTGGCGGTGTTCTCGATGGAAATGGGCGCCGCCCAGCTCGCGGTGCGTATCGTGGGTTCCATCGGCCGCATCGACCAGGGCCACCTGCGCACCGGCAAGCTCACCGACGAGGAATGGCCGCGCCTGACCGAGGCGATCGAGAAGCTGCGCACCATCTCGCTGCACATCGACGAGACGCCGGGCCTGACGTCGAGCGAGTTGCGCGCCAACGCACGGCGCCTGGCGCGCCAGTGCGGCCAGCTCGGCCTGATCGTGGTCGACTACCTGCAGCTGATGAGCGTGTCCGGCGGCATGGCGGACGAGAACCGCGCGACGGCCGTCGGCGAAATCTCGCGCGGCCTGAAGATGCTGGCCAAGGAGCTGAAGTGCCCCGTGATCGCGCTGTCGCAGCTCTCACGGGGCGTGGAGTCGCGCACCGACAAGCGTCCCATGATGAGCGACCTGCGCGAGTCCGGCGCCATCGAGCAGGATGCGGACGTGATCATGTTCATCTACCGCGACGACTACTACAACAAGGACTCCAAGGAGCCCGGCGTCGCCGAAGTCATCATCGCCAAGCAGCGCAACGGCCCGACCGGCACCGTGAAGCTGGGCTTCCTCAAACCGCTCACCAAGTTCGAGAATCTGGCGCCGGGCATGGGCGGCGACGATTTCTGAACCGTCAGTGCGCGGCTTGCTCCAAATCCAGTTTCATTGAAGAAAAAGGGTCGCAGTGCCCGTCCTGCGTGGGTGAGCCGCTATCTTTTCTGTAGCGGTCGCGTCGGACGGTCGGCGCATTCGGCGCGCACCTGCCGCAGCAGGTCGGCCAAGGTCTTGCCGGGCTCGTCGCGAAAGCGATCGTCCAGCACCTGCACTGCGTCGATGCGGTCGGCGCGAAAGCCCCGGAAGTCCTCGCGCAGTTCGCACCAGGCCGAGAGCGTCCACACCTTGCCCCAATAGAAGCAGCCCAGCGGCCGCACGGTGCGCTCGGTCGGCGCACCGCCCACGTCACGGTAGGCCAGCCGGAGCTTGCGCCGTGCCTGAACCGCCTCGCGCAAGGTCTGCAGGTGCGTGCGCGTGCCGGTGTCCATGGCCATCGCCGGCGCGTAGAGCGCGAGCGCTTCGGCCGACACCCGCGCGGCAGGCGGCAGCACCGACAGGATCTTGCCCAGCGCGCTGTCGATGTCGGCGGCCAGCGCCGGATCGACCCAGCTCTGTGCCAGCCGTGCCGCGGCCGTCAGCGCGGCCGCTTCGTCCTGCGTGAACATCAGGGGCGGCAGGTCGAATCCGTTGCCCAGCCGGTAGCCCACGCCCGCCTCGCCCTCGATCGGCACGCCCTGGTGCTGCAGGTCGGCCACGTCGCGGTACACCGTCCGTTCCGAGACCTCCAGCCGCTGCGCGAGGAAGGCCGCCGTGGTCAGCCGCCGCCCGCGAATGAGCTGGACGATCTGGAACAGGCGGTCGGCGCGGCGCATGGTGGGTGGGGCAGTCGCAGGCGGTAGGCGGCAGGCGGGTCTCGGTGGTCGGCGGCGGTATCACAGGCGCAGCGCGCCAAGGTCCGCGCCCATGGCCCGCGCGATGCATTGCATATCGGCATCGCCGATCGACACCAGGCCGAAGCGGAACTTCGAGCCCCAGTGCGTCGGATCGTCGATGAAATCCAGGCGAGGAATCAGCGGGCCGATCGGCGCATCCTGCGCGGGCACGTAGCGTACATCGCGCCGCCAGGGGGCGAAGCCGCTGCCCATGTCGACCGTGTACGGTTCACCCGCCAGGACGATGCCCAGCGACACGAAGGACTGCAGCCGGTCCTGGCCACCCAACACCGTGGAAGGCGCGTAATACGCGATGCGGTCGCCCGGCGCGATGCGCCGCAGCGGCGCTTGCTTGCCGTGGCCCACCTGCATGAAACCCGTCGGCGCGTGGTCGCGGCCCCGGCGCGCGTGCTCGGCGCTGGCGACGGCGATCCAGTTGCGTGGCGTGCGGTCGGCGCGGCCGGCCCGTGGACCGGCCGCAGTGCCGTCTTGGGCCTGCAGGACCAGGCGCAGGGGCAGGCGCATCGGCATGGTCAGTCCGCCGCATGCAGGCCGACGAGGTTGCCGTCCAGGTCCTGCACCTGGGCGAAGTAGCCGATGCCGGGCGCGATCAGCGTCTTGCCGACGACGACTTTGCCGCCCGCGGCCTGTGCGCGTGTCAGCGCGGCATCGACACCGGGCGCGCAGTCGAGGTAGACGACCGTGCCGCCGCTGCCGCCCGCCTGCGCGGGGCGATGGACGATGCAGCCGCCGGCACCGGGCTTCTCGTGCGCGAAGACGGCCATCGTGTCGCCGCCGACGTCTTCGGTGCCGCGCATCGGGCGGTCGAGCAGGGCTTCGTAGAAGCGCTGCGACTTCGCGAGATCGGTGACGGGAATTTCGAACCAGGTGTTGGCGCTGTGCATGGAGCTTCTCCAGGGGTTGAGGAAGGCTGCATGCTGCGCGGGGGCTCCTGACAGCGTGTTGTCAGGAGCCTGGCAGGCGCCATCGCCCGGTGCTCATCGTTCAGGCAAAAAAGAGCCTGCGGCGCCCATGGGGCGTGCGCAGGCTGCTATGAAAAGCGTAGCAGGCTCAGCTCAGAGCACGTCGCTCGCGAAGTCGGCCAGGCGCGAACGTTCGCCGCGCGCCAGCGTGATGTGGCCGCTGTGCGGCCAGCCCTTGAACCGGTCGACCGCGAAGGTGAGGCCCGAGGAGCCTTCGGTGAGGTAGGGCGTGTCGATCTGCGCCAGGTTGCCCATGCAGATGATCTTGGTGCCCGGGCCCGCACGCGTGACCAGCGTTTTCATCTGCTTGGGCGTGAGGTTCTGGGCCTCGTCGATGATCACGTACTTGTTCAGGAAAGTACGCCCGCGCATGAAGTTCATGCTCTTGATCTTGATCTTCGAGCGGATGAGTTCGTTGGTCGCCGCGCGGCCCCATTCACCGGCGCCCGAGCCGTCGCCCTTGGCGAGGAACTCGAGGTTGTCGTCCAGCGCGCCCATCCAGGGGCCCATTTTCTCCTCCTCGGTGCCTGGCAGGAAGCCGATGTCCTCGCCCACGCTCACGGTGGCGCGGGTCATGATGATCTCGGTGTAGCGGCGGTCGTCCAGCACCTGCGTGAGGCCCGAGGCCAGGGCCATCAGCGTCTTGCCGGTGCCGGCCGTGCCGGTGAGGGTGACGAAGTCGATCTCCGGGTCCATGAGCAGGTTCATGGCGAAGTTCTGCTCGCGGTTGCGCGTGGTCACGCCCCACACGGCGTTCTTGCCCGAGGCGTAGTCCTTGAGCGTCTTGAGCACCGCGGTCTTGTCGCGGATCTCGGTCACGCGCGCGTACATGCTGGGCTCGCCCGGCGCCTCGAAGTACACGAACTGGTTGATGTACAGGCTCGGTACGATCGGCCCGCTGATGCGGTAGAAGGTGCTGCTGCCCGACTGCCAGCTTTCGACCGTCTTGCTCTGGCGCGTCCAGAAGTCGGGCGGCAGCGCGAAGGAGCCGGAGTACAGCAGGTCACCGTCTTCAAGTGCCTTGTCGTTCTGGTAGTCGTCGGCGGCCAGGCCCAGCGCGCGCGCCTTGACGCGCATGTTGATGTCCTTGGACACCAGCACGACCTCGCGCCGGTCGGCACCGCTCTTGTTCTTCTCGTGCACCTCGCGCAGCGCCTGCACCACGCCGAGGATCTGGTTGTCGGCCTTCCCCTGCGGCAGGCTGGTGGGCAGGGTGTAGGCCAGCGGCTCGGTCTGGAAGAACAGCTTGCCGCCGGCCTCCTTGTGGCCGGTCGCGTCGAGCTTCAAGCCCTTGGCGATGTCGGCGCCCTGGGTGGCCGCGAGCGCGTCGAGCGTGCGGCTGGCCTGGCGGCCGTTGCGCGCGACCTCGGTCGTGCCCTTCTTGTGACCGTCCAGTTCCTCCAGCACGATCATCGGCAGGTAGATGTCGTGTTCCTCGAAGCGGAACAGGCTCATCGGGTCGTGCAGCAGCACGTTGGTGTCGAGCACGAAGAGCTTGGCCGGGCCGGTGCTCTTGGCCCGCTTCGGGCGAGCGGGCGGCTCGGCGGCCGGGCGCGGCGCGGGCGCCACGGCGGGCGATTCGACCGGCACGTCGGCCGGGTTCGAGCGGCCGCGGGAGGAGGGCGCGCGCAGGTCCTCGCTGCCGCCGGCGTCGACCACGCGGCGGTCGTCGAACAGTTCGAGCGCCTGGCCTCCCCGGGTCCGCGGGTCGTCCGAATGCCGCTCAGCGGCCGGACGGCGCCCGTTTTTTGGCGCCGCGCGTGCCGGCGCGTCGAGCGCTTCCGGCGAGAGCAAGGCGGCACGTCGGGTGGGGGCGGGAGGCAGGGGCATGGGCGGTGGTACTCGCGGGATGGTGCGCCAACAGCGCGTGGGGCCTGAAAAACGAAAAAGCCGCCTGGAGACCAGAGCGGCTTTGTTCGGGGGATGCAGTCGTGAATCTCAACGGCATGGACCCATTATGCACATCGCGCGCGGCAGGTCCTGGGGCCCGTTGCGCTGCGCCAACGTAGGTGCAGGACGCGCGAAAAAATGCGGCGCGAGACTCAGGCGGCCTTCTTGAGCGCCTTGACTTCCTTGAGCACCTCGTCGACGTGGCCCGGCACCTTCAGGCCGCGCCATTCGGCCTTCAGCACGCCGTCGGCACCGATCAGGAAGGTGCTGCGCTCGATGCCCTTGACCTTCTTGCCGTACATGATCTTGTTCTTGACCACGCCGAACATGTGGCACATCTTCTCTTCGGTGTCGGCGATGAGTTCGAAAGGCAACTCGAGCTTGGCCTTGAACTCGTCGTGCGACTTCATGTTGTCGCGCGAGACGCCGAACACCGTGGCACCGGCCTTCACGAAGTCCTTGTAGTGGTCGCGGAACTGCATTGCCTCGGTAGTGCAGCCGGGGGTGTTGTCCTTGGGGTAGAAGTACAGCACCAGCACGTGGCCCAGGTGCGAGGTGTTCGAGACCTTGAGGCCGCCGGTGGCGTTGGCTTCGAATTCGGGAATGGGTTTGTTGACAACGATCGCCATGAAAATTGTTTTCTCCGCTGAGGGTTCCCGAGTAAAAACGCGGAACTGCCATGGTCGGCCGGCGCATGCCATACTGCGTTGACGCTGAACAGGCCTTGGCAAGCCTGCACACGCACATGCAGCGGGTCATGCATCGAGCCGGCACCACCAGCGCGCAGCGCCCGTCGAGGCGTTGCGCAGTCGGCGGGCAGTCCGGTCTGCAACCCGCTATTTTACCCCGAATCGATTGTTAACCGCTACGTGCGGGCTCTTCGATGAGCAGCGCCGCGACCACGTGGCGCCCTTCGCCGGCCAGGATGTTGTAGGTGCGGCAGGCAGCCGCCGTATCCATGGTCTCGACACCGACGCCGCGCGCGACCAACGGCGCGATCCACGCCGGCCGAGGAAAGCGGATGCGATCCCCGCTGCCGAAGATGACGACCTCGGCATTCAATGCAGCCAACTGCGCGAAGTGTTCCGTGCCCAGGTCCTCGAAGCGACCGCAGGGCCAGTCGAAGCGTTCCTCGCGTGCACCCACCACCACACTGCGGTCGATGCGCTCGCCGTTCACCGCGACCCAGCCGGGCCCGTGCGCCGTCACGGTCTGCACGTCGGGCCTGTCGGGTTGGAGCTTCATGGAAACGGGGTGTGGAGCGAGTGTGCGGAGCGGCCCGCGAAGGGCGTGCACGGGGGTGAACTGTGGTCCAATTATAGGTTTTCCCCTGGTACAGGCGCCCCTCGGAGGGACTTTGAAAACGCTCAAGAAATCGGACAAGCTGGCCAATGTGCTCTACGACGTACGCGGTCCCATCGTGGATGCGGCGCGGCAGATGGAGGACGAGGGGCAGAAGATCATCAAGCTGAACATCGGCAACATGGCGCCGTTCGGCTTCGACGCCCCCGAAGAGATCCAGCAGGACATGATCCGCAACCTGCCGGACTCGGCGGGTTACTCCGACAGCAAGGGCATCTTCGCGGCACGCAAGGCCGTCATGCACTACACGCAGCAGCTCGGCATCGAGGGCGTGACGCTGGACGACATCTACCTGGGCAACGGCGCCAGCGAGCTGATCGTGATGGCCACCAACGCGCTGCTCAACGAAGGCGACGAGTTGCTGGTGCCCATGCCCGACTACCCGTTGTGGACCGCGGCGACCTCCCTGTCGGGCGGCTCGCCGGTGCACTACAAGTGCGACGAGGACAACGGCTGGCTGCCCGACCTCGAGGACATGCGCGCCAGGATCACGCCCCGCACGCGCGGCATCGTGGTCATCAACCCCAACAACCCGACCGGCGTGATCTACCCCGATGCGATGCTCAAGGGCATCGTGCAGATCGCGCGCGAGCACGGGCTCGTGCTGCTGGTCGACGAGGTCTACGACAAGGTGCTGTACGACGGTGTGAAGTTCACCGCCATGGGCAGCCTCTCGACCGACGTGCTCACGCTCACCTTCAATTCGCTGTCCAAGGCGTACCGCTCCTGCGGCTACCGCGCGGGCTGGATGGTGGTCTCGGGCCCCAAGCATGCGGCGGGCGACTACATCGAAGGCCTGAACATGCTGGCCAACCTCAAGCTCGGCTCGAACGTGCCGGGCCAGTGGGCGATCCAGACCGCGCTGGGCGGCTACCAGAGCATCCATGACCTGGTGAAGGAAGGCGGGCGGCTGCGCCGTCAGCGCGACCTGGCCTACGAGTTGATCACCGCCATCCCCGGCGTGACCTGCGTCAAGCCCTCGGCGGCGCTGTACATGTTCCCCAGGCTCGACCCCAAGGTCTACCCGATCGAGGACGACCGCCAGTTCTTCATGCAGGTGCTGCGCGAGACGCGCGTGATGCTGGTGCAGGGCTCGGGCTTCAACTACGCCGACAACCAGCACTTCCGCATCGTGTTCCTGCCGCACGAGGACGACCTGCGCGAGGCCATCGGCCGCATCGCGAAGTTCCTCGAGCGCTACCGCACCCGCTTCGCCTGATTTCTATTGGGCGGCCCGTATGGCGCGCCCTGTGTTTTCCCGTGACTGAAAAGACTGCATCCATGAAACCCATCCAGGTCGGCCTTCTGGGCATCGGCACCGTCGGCAGCGGCACTTTCAAGGTGCTGGCCCGCAACCAGGAAGAGATCAAGCGCCGCGCCGGCCGCGGCATCGAGATCACCATGGTCGCCGACCTGGACACCGCCCGCGCGAAGGCCGCGGTGGGCGAGGGCGTGAAGGTCGTGGGCGACGCGCGCGAGGTCATCGCCAACCCGGACATCGACATCGTCATCGAGCTCATCGGCGGCTATGGCATCGCCAAGGCGCTGGTGCTCGAGGCCATCGCGGCCGGCAAGCACGTGGTTACCGCCAACAAGGCGCTCCTGGCCGTGCACGGCACCGAGATCTTCGCGGCGGCCCATGCCAAGGGCGTGATGGTGGCCTTCGAGGCCGCCGTGGCCGGCGGCATTCCGATCATCAAGGCGCTGCGCGAAGGCCTGACGGCCAACAGCATCCAGTGGATCGCCGGCATCATCAACGGCACCACGAACTTCATCCTGTCCGAGATGCGCGACAAGGGCCTGGACTTCGACACCGTGCTCAAGGAGGCGCAGCGCCTGGGCTATGCCGAGGCCGACCCGACCTTCGACATCGAAGGCGTCGACGCGGCGCACAAGGCGACGCTGATGAGCGCCATCGCCTTCGGCATCCCGGTGCAGTTCGACAAGGCCCACGTCGAGGGCATCACCAAGCTGGCCTCGCAGGACATCAAGTACGCCGAGCAGTTGGGTTATCGCATCAAGCTGCTGGGCATCACCAAGCGCACGGCCAAGGGCATCGAGCTGCGCGTGCACCCCGCATTGGTGCCGGCCAAGCGTCTGCTGGCCAACGTCGAAGGCGCGATGAACGCGGTGGTGGTGCATGGCGACGCCGTGGGCACCACGCTCTACTACGGCAAGGGCGCGGGCAGCGAGCCCACCGCCAGCGCCGTGATCGCCGACCTGGTCGACATCACGCGCCTGCACACCGCCGACGCGGCGCACCGCGTGCCGCACCTGGCCTTCCACCCCGACGCCATGAGCGACCTGCAGGTGGTGCCGATGAGCGAGGTCGTGACCAGCTACTACCTGCGCCTGCGCGTGGCCGACGAGGCCGGCGTGCTGGCCAAGGTCACGGGCCTGCTGGCCGGTGCCGGCATCAGCATCGACGCCGTGCTGCAGCGCGAGGCCGACGAGGTGGGCGGCGAAGGCTCGACCCAGACCGACCTCATCATCCTCACGCACGACACGCGCGAAGGCACGCTCGACGAGGTGCAGGCGCACCTGCAGGGCCTGCCCAGCGTGCTGGCGCCGATCGTGCGCATCCGCAAGGAGGAACTCTCCTGATGCGTTATGTGTCCACGCGCGGCGACTCGACGCCGCGCAAGTTCTGCGAAATCCTGCTCGAAGGCCTGGCGCCCGACGGCGGCCTCTACCTGCCCGAGCGCTACCCGCAGGTCGATGCGGCCACTTTGGCGAAATGGCGCGGCCTGGCGTACCACGAACTGGCCTTCGAGATCCTGGCGCTCTACATCGACGACATCCCGGCCGAGGACCTGCGCGCGCTGTGCGCGAAGACGTACACGGCCGAGGTCTTCGGCAGCGAGGACATCGTGCCGCTGCGCGAACTGGAAGACGGCGTCTACCTCGAGGGCCTGTCCAACGGCCCCACGCTGGCCTTCAAGGACATGGCCATGCAACTGCTGGGCAACCTGTTCGAGTACGAGCTGGCCCGGCGCGGCGAAGAACTCAACATCCTGGGCGCGACCAGCGGCGATACCGGCAGCGCGGCCGAGTACGCGATGCGCGGCAAGACGGGCGTGCGCGTCTTCATGACCTCGCCCGACGGCCGCATGAGCCCCTTCCAGCAGGCGCAGATGTTCAGCCTGCAGGATGCCAACATCCACAACATCGCCATCGCCGGCGTGTTCGACGACTGCCAGGACATCGTCAAGGCGGTGAGCAACGATCTCGCTTTCAAGCGCCAGTACCGGATCGGCACCGTCAACTCGATCAACTGGGCGCGGCTGCTGGCGCAGGTCGTCTACTACTTCGCGGGGTACTTCCAGGCGACCGGTCCCGAAGGCGGCGAAGCGAGCTTCACCGTGCCCAGCGGAAACTTCGGCAACGTCTGCGCGGGCCACGTGGCGCGCATGATGGGCCTGCCGATCCGCAAGCTTGTGGTGGCGACGAACGAGAACGACGTGCTCGACGAGTTCTTCCGCACCGGCGTCTACCGGGTGCGCGGCGCGGCCGACACGCACGAGACGTCGAGCCCCTCGATGGATATCAGCAAGGCCAGCAACTTCGAGCGCTTTGTGTTCGACTTGCTGGGCCGCGATGGCGCGAAGACGCGTGCCCTGTTTCACGACCAGATCGCGAAGACCGGCCGCTTCGACCTCAGCGCCGCCCCGGCGTTTGCCGACGCGGCGTCGAAGTTCGGCTTTGTCAGCGGCCGCAGTACTCACGCCGACCGCCTGGCGACCATCCGCGACACCGACAAGCGCTTCGCCGTGCTGGTCGACACCCACACGGCCGACGGCCTGAAGGTGGCGCGCGCGTACGTCGAACCGGGCGTGCCGATGGTCGTGCTGGAAACCGCGCTGCCCATCAAGTTCGCCGCCACCATCGTCGAGGCGCTGGGCCGCGAGCCCGACCGCCCGAAGCAGTTCGAAGGCATCGAGTCGCTGCCCAAGCGTGTGGTCAAGCTGCCGGCGGACGCCGACGCGGTGAAGCGCTACATCGCCGGGCACTGCGCCTGATTTTTGAGCCAAATCGGCCTCCAGCGCCCGTCCCGCCTGCGCAAGCAGCTATCGAATTCATAGCAACAATGAAAGTCATCGCCTTCGCAGGCTATTCGGGCGCCGGCAAGACGACGCTGGTGGAGCGGCTCATCCCGGAGCTCAAGCGCCATGGGCTGCGCGTGTCCGTGGTCAAGCACGCGCACCACAAGTTCGACATCGACCACCCGGGCAAGGACACCTACCGCCACCGCGAGGCCGGGGCCTTCGAGGTGGTGGTCGCGTCGGACAAGCGCCTGGCGCTGATGCGCGAGTTCGAGCAGACCGCCGAGCTGAACGTGCACCACCTCATTGCCGAGCTCTACGACGGCGTGGACTGGGTGCTGGTCGAGGGCTTCAAGCACAGCGACCTGCACAAGATCGAGGTCATGCGCACCATCGAACCCGGCCAGCCCCCACGCCCCGCGCTCTATCCGCTGGACGACTTCATCTGCGCCATCGCCACCGACAGCGCCGCCAACCTGCCCGAGCCCACGGGGTTGCCGGTCTTCGATCTCGACGATGCCGCCGGCGTCGCGCGATGGCTGATGGCCAGCGGCGATCGCTTCGACTACCGCCCCGAAATCTATGAGTGACCCTGCCGCTTCCGCCGCCCCCCGTGCCCGCGCGCCCCTGATGGCGCTGGACGACGCTGTCGCACGCCTGCTCGCCGAGGCGGCGCCGCTGCAGGACGTGGAGCAGGTCTCCACCTTCGAGGCCGACGGCCGCGTGCTGGCGCAGGACATCGTCGCCGGCCTCACCGTGCCGCCGCGCGACAACAGCGCGATGGACGGCTACGCGGTGCGCCTCGCCGACTGCACCGGCGACGCCGTGCTGCCGGTGTCGCAGCGCATTCCGGCCGGCACCGTGGGCCAGCCGCTCGCAGCCGGCACGGCGGCGCGCATCTTCACCGGCGCCCAGGTACCGGAGGGCGCCGACGCGGTCGTGATGCAGGAAGACACCGAGGCCATCGCCGGCGACGGCCTGGGCCAGGTGCGCATCCGCCCGGTGCCGCGCCCGGGCCAGAACATCCGCCGTGCGGGCGAGGACGTGCAGGCCGGCGCCACCGTGCTGGCGCGCGGCGAACGCCTGACGCCGCAGGCCCTGGGCCTGGCGGCCAGCATCGGCTTCGCGAAGCTGCCGGTCGTTCGGCGCCCGCGCGTGGCGCTGCTGTCCACCGGCGACGAACTGGTCATGCCCGGCGAGGTGCCTCCCGAGCAGATGCCGCCGGGCGCCATCTACAACTCCAACCGTTTCTTCATGCGGGGGCTGCTGCAGCGCCTGGGCTGCGAGGTGCAGGACCTGGGCCTGGTGCCCGACCGGCTCGACGCGACGATCGAGGCCATGCGCGCCGCCACCGCGCGCAACGACCTCATCATCACCACCGGTGGCGTGTCGGTGGGCGAGGAAGACCACGTGCGCGCCGCCGTGCAGGCGCTGGGCACGCTCGACCTCTGGCTGGTGGCGATGAAGCCCGGCAAGCCTTTTGCATACGGCCGCATCGGCGACACCCACATCGCGGGACTGCCCGGCAATCCCGTGTCCAGCTTCATGACCTTCCTGCTGCTGGTGCGCCCCTTCCTGCTGGCGCTGCAGGGCGCGTCGCGCACCGCGCCGCAGGCGGTGACCATGCGGGCCGACTTCGACTGGCCGCGCCCCGACAAGCGGCGCGAATTCCTGCGCGTGCGCACCACGGCCGAGGGCGGTCTGGCGCTGTTCCCCAATCAGGGCTCGGGCGTGCTCACGTCCACCGTGTGGGGCGATGGCGTGGTCGACAACCCGGGCGGCCACGCGATCGCGTGCGGCGACACGGTGCGCTTCGTTCCCTTCTCGGCCTGGCTCGCGTGATGGCGCACAAGACCGTCACCGTGCGCTACTTCGCCTCCGTGCGCGAAGCGCTGGGCCGCGGCAGCGAGCCGGTCCAGACGGCTGCCGATACGCTGGGCGCGCTGCGCGACGAACTCATCGCGCGCGGCGAGCCCTACGCCGGCGCGCTGGCGCGCGGCAAGGCCGTGCGCATGGCGCTCGACCAGCTCATGAGCGGCGAAGACGCCGCCCTGACCGACGGGGCCGAAGTGGCGTTCTTCCCGCCGGTCACGGGCGGCTGATCAGCCTTCGACCGGCGCGATCGTGGCGTCGATCGCGCGCAGGCGATCGAGCAGCGCAGGCGTGGCGACGGTCATGGGGGCACGCAGCTCGGCCGTCATCTCGCCGCTGGCCGCGAGGAGCGCCTTGACCGGGCCCGGGTTGGGCTCGGCGAACAGCGCTTCCACCAGCGGCGCCAGCGGCTGCCACAGCCCCCGGGCCTGCGCCAGTCGGCCGGCCTGCAGGGCCGCCACGAGTTGTGCCCAACGCGCCGTGTGGACGTGCGCGCCGGCCGCGATGGCGCCGGTGCCGCCTTCGGCCAGCGTCGCCAGCACCTGGGCATCCTCCCCGGCCAGCACCTGCAGGCGGCCGTCGGCGATGAGGGCGCGCACCTTGGCCGGGTCGCCGCCGCAGTCCTTCACGCCCACGATGTTCGGGTGCGCGGCCAGGGCCAGCAGCGTCTCTCGGGCCAGCGTGCTGCCGGTGCGGTACGGGATGTCGTAGACCAGCACCGGCACGTCGCTCGCATCGGCGATCGCCGTGAACCACTGCAGCAGCCCCGCCTGCGACGGGCGCACGTAACTCGGCGCCGGCACCAGCAGGGCGGCGAGTCCGCGTCCGGCGAGCCGACGCACCGCGTCCAGCACATGGCCCAGCTGCTCGCCGCCCAGGCCCATCACGCGCGGCACGGCCGGCGCGGCGCAGGCCACCGTGTCGAGCACGGCCAGGCGCTCGTCCCCATCCAGTGCCGCGGCTTCGCCGGTGGAACCGCAGACCACGAAGCTGGCGATGCCCTGGCCGGCCAGCCGCTTCGCGAGCGCCGCGAGGGCAGGGTGGTCGATCGCGCCTTCGCGAAAGGGCGTGACGAGCGGAATCCACAGGCCCGAGAAGTCGGGACGTGAAGAGATGGAGGCAGTACGGGACATGACAGGCTTCCTTGCAGACGGGGGACACACGACCGAGGACGAACCGTCGGCGGAAGCGCGCATCGCGATGCAGGGAAGCCCGACCGGGAGAGGGAGGTGGGGGCTGCAGGCTCCGTCGCTCATCCGACGACGGAACCGCAGCTCCGGTCAGACGAGCTGAAGTTTTTTGGCTTTGGCTGCCGCCACACGCGAGGCGGCGCGATCTTCGTTCGAAGACCGGCGTCGTGCCGTGCGTGCGAGGGCTGCCATGGGCGGCGAGTGTAAGCGCGAGGCGTCTTCAGGGCGCCATGCCGATCCTCTGCACGCGGATGAGCGTGCCTTCGCCCGGCGGCGCTTGGGCGTGCGTCAGCCACTCCATCTGGACCTCGTCGCCCGGCTGCAGCGTGGCAGCGAAGCCCGTCGCCGCCTGCGCGAGGCCCCCCATGCGATACCAGTGCGCATCGACCGACGTCTTGCCCGACGAAATCCTGCCGCGCAGCACCTCGGTGACCGGCCCGCGCAGCACCTGGACATGGGTTTGCCGCTGCGCCCGCAGCAGCGTCGGCAGCACGACCGCGGCCACGAGCAGCGCCCACAGCCCGGCCAGCAGCAGGCCGATGAAATGCATGTCGCGCCGCTCGAAGCCGCCGATCCAAGAAAGCAGGGCGAAGCACGCCAGGATGGCGGCCGTGAGAAAGCCCGTGGCGATGAACGCCTGCGTGCCTGCGGCGCGCCGGTCGGTCGCGGCGGCCGGACGGCTCGCGGCCTGCGCCGGCACCCAGGCCGGCACGTGCAACTGAAGCAGCCAACGGCTGCCTTGTCCGTCCTCCACCCAGTGCAGGGCCACCGTCTGGGCGGTCGGCACCAGCAGTTCGCGCAGCGGGCGGCCTGCGCTCAGTTGCGAGCGCCCCTGGTCCGGCAGCAGGTTGAACAGGTCGAAGTCGGTGCCGTCGAGGCGGTAGCGAAGGCGCGTACCGGCGATCTGCACGCCGTCGAGTCGGCCCTGCGCCACGGTCTTGCGGCCCCCGGCCAGGGCCGCCATCGCCGGGGCCGTGCTCTGGCGCCGTGCACGCCCGCGCAGCCACGCCAGCATGGCCGCGGTCGCCAGTGCCGCGCCCGCGACCACCCGTGCCGCGAGCACCTCCACGGGCGGCAGCGAGAACGCATGCACGAAGAGCCAGAGGCCAGCCAGGCCGGCAACCGCCGCGACGACGGCCAGCACGCGGGTCAGGCGGCGTCCGCCGCGCGCCCAGTCGCGCAGCAACGCGCGGTCGGTGGCGCTCAGGGGCTCGGGGGTCAGGGTCGGCACGGCGCGCATTCTGCGGGCCGGGTGGCGGTGCCACAATTTGCCGATGAGCCTATCTCTCCCCGATCGCGCCGCGCGCGTGAGTGTCCAGGCCGAGGACTTCGACCTTTCGGCCGAGGTGACGGCGCTGCGCGCCGGCGACCCGCGTGTGGGCGCGGTCTGCGCCTTCGTCGGCACGGTGCGCGACCGCCACGTTGCCGAGGGTGGCGCCGCGGGCAGCGTGCGCGCGATGGAACTGGAGCACTACCCCGGCATGACCGAGAAGGCCATCGAGGCCATGATCGACGAAGCGCACCGCCGCTTCGACATCCTCGGCGCCCGCGTGGTGCACCGCGTGGGCGCACTGCAGCCGCAGGACCAGATCATGATGGTGGCCGTCACCTCCGCGCATCGCGGCGAATCCTTCCAGGCCTGCGAGTTCCTCATGGATTACCTCAAGACCCAGGCACCTTTCTGGAAAAAGGAAGACACGCCCGAGGGCGGCCGCTGGGTCGATGCGCGCGTGACCGACGACGAGGCGCTGGCGCGCTGGGGCATCGAGGCGCGCAACGCCTGAGTTGCGTTGCTATCGAATCGATAGCTGCTTGCGCAGGCGCGGCGGGCGCTGCGGGCACTTTTTGCTTGCAGAAATTCGACGCGGCAATCGCCTCATTCGGGGATCGCGATCTGGCGCCAGTTCAGCACCCGCAGCGAGGTGCCGCTGACCAGGTTCGCGTCGATCTTCTTCGTGCCGCCCTGGTTGTCGCCGACGATCAGCTGCGGCTTGCCGTTGACGGTGACGAAGCGCACGTCCGTGAGCGCGGCGGTGAAGTTCTCGTACGCCGCGGCGGTGTTGAGCACCGTCTTGCCGGTGCCGTAGTTGAGCACGTACAGCCGGCTTTGCCCCGCAGGGCTGCAGGCGTCGCCGGTGGTCAGCAGCGGGCTGAAGGCGACGATGCCGTTGTAGGCGCTGGGGCTGGCGATGATCCGCCAGGCCACGCCGGAGCCGCTGCCCAGGTCCATGTACCAACCCTTGCTGGTCGTCGCGAGGTTGATGCCGGCGGTCGGGTCGGTCAGCGCCGTGAGCTGCGTGCGCGTGATCGGCGTCGACACGGTGCCGAAGGCGCCCGAGGTGCCGTCGAGCAAGGCGTAGAAGGTCTGCCCGGCGCTCGTGTTCACGTCGCTGCTGTCCAGCAGGCGGCCGGTGCCCACCATCACGAAGCGCGCGCGGCTCACCGGGTGGATCTCGACCACTGGCGCGGTGGTCACCGGCTGCGCATTGCCGCCGGCATCGGTGAGCGTGGCAATGCGCGTCGGCGCCGGATAGCTGCCCGTGGCGGCCGTCAGGTCGAAGCGCCACACGTTGCCGTCCAGGTCGCCCGCGTAGATGGCGTCGGCTGTGTAGTCGCCGAAGTCCTGCACGAAGGCCGAGGCCTGCGCCAGGCCATGGGAGGCGATGCCGGTCTTCACCTTTTCAAGGATCGTGCCGTTGCGCGGATCGACGAAGTACAGATAGCCGTAGCCGTCGGCATTGTTGTAGCCCGAGGTCAGCACCACCACCCAGCCGTACTTGCGCGTCTTCACGACGATCGGGCTGCCGAAGCTGTAGCCCATGGTGGGATCGTTCACCTCCCACAGCACCTTGCCGGCGGTGGCCGTCTCGGAGCTCATCGCGGCCGGGTTCGTCACGTCGATGCCGAACCAGCCCGTGCCGCCCTTGCCGAGCCCGCCGACCAGCAGCGTGCGCCAATCGGCGTTGGCCCCCGTGCCGCTGGTGGTGAAGGCGCCGGCGGCCTTGTTGAAGTCCACGTCGGCGACAGTGGGTGTCGCGTCGACGTAGTCGTGGTGGACATAGGCGGGATTGCCCAGCTGGCCGAGCAGCGAATCGGTGTCGGTGGCGCTGGCGTTCAGGTACATGCCGCCCGGGATGTACGCGAACTTCTCCTTGCCCGCCGTGCTGCCGGTGAGCGAACCGTCGAAGGCATGCAGCATGCCGTCGTTGGCGCCCACGTAGACCATGGTCGTGCGGCCGGCATTGTTGGCCTTGAAGACGGTGTAGCCCAGGTTGGACGATTCGGCGTAGGGGCCGCTCGGCGGCCCGACCGGCACCAGCTTCGAATCGACGATGTCGGCCAGCAGCAGCGAGCGCGTGCGGTACGCCTTGCTGCTGCCCGTCGCGGTCGACGAGGCTTCCTGCGAGCGGTCGCCCCGCAGGTAGTTGAGGTAGTCGCTGCTGTCGTCGCCGCTGCGGTAGCTGGTGTTCAGGGCACCGACCTGCGCGCTGGTCATGCCGGTCGCCGTACCGCTGTTGGCGGTGCGAAAGGGCACGCCGGCCGTGCCGTTCCAGGTGACGACCTGCCGCCCGGTGTTCCAGCCGGTGCCGGCGAGCTGGCTCTCGAGCGTGGTGGTGGTGTTCCAGACGTCGGTGGAGGAGGGCGTCCCGTCGGTCGCGTACGTCACCTGCCGCGCCGTGACCACGCCGGTCCATCCCTTGGAGTCGTATTGCGACGCGTAGGCCGCGTCGCCCGACTGCACCGCCGCGCTGGCCAGCGAGTACGAGGTGGTGAAGGCCTTGATCGCATTGGCGATGTTCGTGAAGGCTGCCTTCAGGCCTGCGACCATCAGCGCCGCGTTGCCGGCCAGGAAGTAGTTGTCGGGGCGCGGGCGCGTCGTGCCGTTCATGTTGATGGTGTCGCCCGCGCTGTTCCAGGCGCTCTGCGCCAGCGGCGTGGTCGTCGCAATGTCGTAGCCCGAGGGTACGCTGAAGCCGCCGTACTTGGTGGCCAGCCAGTAGGGGTTGCGGTCGAGCGCGTACTGGTACTCCATCACGTCCATCCAGTAGGTCGACAGGGTCTGGGTGCCGGTCAGGTCCGGGCGGATGTCGAGCACGTGCGCGCCGTAGGCCAGGCCGGCGATGTACTCGGAGCCCGCGTCGGCCCAGGCGGCGTTGCGGCTCGTCAGGCCTTCGAGCGTCTCGATCGAGCGGGTCCAGGTCTGCGACTGGTTGAAGCTGTCGCTGGCCACCAGCGGTGGCTTGATGCGGCCCGATTTGGTGAGCGTGCCGCCGCCGGTGTTGACGTCGAAGTGGGTGTTGTCGTCGCCGATGCCCAGCACGAAATTCTTCTGGCAAGAGTAGGAGATCGGGTCCTTGCCGGCCCAGCTCGTGGGTGCCGGAAAGCCGTCACGCTTGGTGGCGTCGAGGTTGTTCGTCCATTCGGGCACGTTGCCCAGGTTCTCGAAGTAGCGCAGGACGGCGTAGTACAGCTCGCTCACGTTGTCGTAGGTCATGTACGCCCGTGCGGACTGGCCGAACTTGTTGAGGTAGTTCATCGCGCCGCTGTTGGTCACGGTGCTGTCGAGCGTGCTGTCCGGGTTGGCCGTCATGACGCCGGTGGTCGGGTCCCATTCGGCCTTGGGGTTGGTCACCACGGTGGTCGACAACGGCTGCGGATAGGTCGGCCCGATGAAGCCCATGGCCGCGCGCATCACGCCGCCCTGGGTGTTGCCGTCGCTGGTGTAAAGGTACGAGAACGCGCTGTAGCGGATCTTGTTGGCGTACTGCTGCATCAGCCCTTCGGGCTTGTAGTTGCCGCCGTACTTGACGCAGTTCGCCTCGACGCCGCCGGTGCCGCTCGACGGGTCGCAGACCTTGACGCGAACGTACACCTGGTAGACCGTGCCGGCGTCGTTCTGCGTCGTTGTGTCGACCCAGTCGGCGCCGTTCTTGCTCGTGTCGCTGTAGGCGCTGTTGGTGCCGCTGAACACCAGCCGGTTGCCACGCTTCCACACGCTCATGTTGAACGCGCTCCACGAGAAGGGCGTCACCGATGCGATGAGCCCGCTCGGCAGCTTGTGCCCCGAACCGGCGGAGGTGCCCCGCAGCGGAAAGTTCGACTGTGAACCCTGTGCCGAGCCCCAGGCCTTCTCCAGAACCGTCGTTCCGACCGTGTCGACCGAGCGGTAACCGCCGGTCAACGCCCAGCGGAAGGGGTCGATGGTCTGCATCGTCGCCCAGTTCATGAAGTTGCCGCTCCACTTGCCCGAGCAGCTGTGGCTGTTGGTGCCGATGGCAGCGCCTGCCGGCTGGAAGTACCCCTGCGCTGGCGCGGCGGTGTTCGCTTGGTAGCTGTAGCACTTCTTCGGATCGAAGTAGCCCAGGTACTCGCTGGCGTCGGCATAGTCCCCGAGGTTGGCCACGCTGATGGCGGTGGGGTACTCCACCGACAGTGCCAGCGCGAGGTTGCCCGGCACGTCGGACGAGGCGAACACGGGCTGGTCGGCCAGGGTGACCGCCGAGGCCGTGCCGATGGCCGCGACCGCCAGCAAGAGCGCAATGCAAGGCGCAAGGAAGCGGCGCGACGCCCGTCGCAGGCATGAAGGAAGCGGCATGGTGCGTGTCCCCTGCGGGCTCAATCGGGTTTGGTGATGGACGACTGGACGAAGACCTGCGTGTTGCGCGGGCCGGTCACGCGGGCGCTCAGGCGGTACACGGTCGCCGTGGGCGGGCTCGGGCGCAAGGTGCCGGCGGTGCCTCCGGGCGGCGCACCCACCGACTGGATGCAGCCAGTGGTCACGGCGGCGCCGGTGGCGGAACACAGGCGATCCACCACATAGCGGATCGTCACGCCCGGCGTGGCGCCGGGCAGGTCGGCGGCGGTGCCGACGGATGAGAAGGCGGCGTCGTCGAGCAGCACCGTCGGAATGCCCTGCGCGTTGGCCGCCAGCATCGAGGACTTGTAGTTCAGCGAAGGCTGGTCGGTGCTCGTGGCACTCGCCAGTGCACCGCCGGGGCCGAGCTGCGCGAGCACGGTGGACAGCGCCTGTTCGCCCTGGTTCACCAGGTCGCGCTTGAAGGCGAGGTTGCCCGCGGTGAAGAGCGAAGCGTCCATCGAGCGGATCACCGCCACGCCGCCGGCCATCAGGATGACCAGCACGACCAGGCACAGCAACAGCACTACGCCGCGCTGACGGGCGCGAGCCGGTGGGAGAAGAGGGCGTGCATTCATGGCGCGGTGAGGATCAGGGTGTTGCGCAGGGGGATCGTGGTTTCGACCACGCGGTAACGGTAGTGGCGTGCGTCGACGTCCGTGGTCGCGTTCGCGGCCAGGGTGGTGGTTTCCGCAAGCGAGCCACCTGCCGAGTTCTTCAGGTCACCGAAGTAGGTGAGCGCTGTCGGTGCAACCATGTCCTTCTCGTAACTGGTGTCGCGCAGCACCAGGGCCAGGCGAACCGCGACGATGCGCTTCATCTTGGCGGGGGTGGCCATCACGGTATCGATGTCGTAGCCGGGGGCGGCGGTCTCGGCCGGGTTCCCGGTTGCGTCCGGGCTCGCCCAACTGTCCAGGATGCCGTCGCCATCGCTGTCCAGCCCGTAGAGCGCGTGCAGTTCCATGACGTCGTTGGCAAGTGGCTGTGACATCGAATTGGTGCCGGAACTCAACAGGTCGTAGGCGAAGAGGGTGTTGTTGTCGCCCACTCCGAACAGCTGGAACGGTGCGTTGCCGGCCCCGCCGCTGCCCAGGTTGGTCACGTAGGTGCTCAGGTCGGTTGCGAAGCTGCTCATGGCGGTGGTCGGGCCGCTGGCGGCGTAGCCGGTGCCCCCGAGCGTCAGGGTGCCGGTGCCGACGGAGCTGATCGGCTCCACCAGGCAGTCCGGCGTTCCGGCGCGGCTCACGAGCACGAGGTCGTCGGCGCTGAAGCCGGTCGATGCGTCGAGCTTCAGCGTGTTGGCGTTGCCGGCGCTGGTGATGCGGCGTGGCACGTCGCCGGCGGCGCCGTTGCCGCTCATTACCACCAGCACGTCGGAGCCGGCGTCGGATTGATTCTTCGCAATCAGCACGGGCGCGAGCCGCAGGCTCGCCGTCTTGCCGGTCAGGAAGCTGTTCTTGAATGGCTGGGGGAAGGCGGTGGTCCGCGGGAGCACGGCGCCGGCGCTGAGCTGGCAGCCGAAGGCGCCCTGGTCGGCGGCCTGCACGAAGCCCGAGCCGGCGCTGCGCACGGCGAGGTCCAGCACCGACGCGGCGTACGCGCCCGACTGGTTGGCATCGTTCACCGCCGTCATCGAGCGGCGATGCGATTCGCTCACGACGACGATGCCGGTCACGGCCAGCGTGAGGACCAGGCCGATGGTGATGGCCACGAGCAATTCGACCAGGGTCAGGCCGCGGATGGACCGGCGATGCCTGAGGCGGACGGCCGGGCGATTCATGGCAGCGTCACCCGGGTCTGGAAACGGCTGCCTGTGTTGTTCGGGTCGCCGGCGTGGCCCGGTTCCTGCCAGGTGATGACGATGTCGGCGCTGTTGGTCGATATGCGGTTGATGGCGCCGCTGGCATTGGGCAGCCCACCAGCGACGGGGTTGCCGACTTTGTCCTGCCAGGCCGACAGCAACGTGGCCGGAATCGTCACCGACCGATTCACCCACATGTCGGTGGCCGCTTCGTTGGCCAGAAGCGCCGCGCGGTTGCGGTCCTCGGCGTCGACCGAGAAATTGATGGCGCGTGCCTGCAGCCCGACGATGCCCAGGATGCCGAAGGACAGGATGAGGATGGAGACGAGGACTTCGAGCAGCGCGAAGCCTTGCGCATCGAGGAGGGGGCGTTTCGGATTCATGGGCATCCGTCCGGATGGGTGGAAGACAGGGTCTTGGCGGGGTCGCACATGCGCACCTGGCCGCCCAGGCTGACCAGCACCCGCAGTGGGCGCGCGTCAGGGCCGCTCAGGCTGATGTCGTACCGGGCCGCCTCGGTCGTCGCCGTGGCGGGAGGCGTGCAGTTGCCGCCGCTGATGCCAGTGGTCGCGGGGAAGGTGACGCGGCCCAGCGCACTGAAACAGACGGCGTTGGGTCCCTGGATTTGCACGTTGGCGGCCGTACCGCTCAGCGTGCCGCTTTCGATGAAATCGGCCGTGTCGCTGTTGCCGGTGACCAGCTTGATGGTCTTCGTGGCCCAGTAGCTGCCGTTGGCCACGGCCGTGAGGCTGGTGTCGGGCGTCGGGCTGTTGGTCAGCACGAACACCACCTGCCGGCTGCGGCGTGTGGCCTCCACCTGGGCGACGCGCAAGCCGTTCTCGAGGGCGTCGGCCACCGTGCGCACCTTGTTGTTGCGGATCCAGGCCGCCATGCTCGGCATCGCAAGCAGCACCAGCACGCCGAGCAGTGTGACCGTCACCATCAGCTCGATGAGTGAGAAGCCGCGCGAACGGCCGAGCCGGGACGAGCGCTTCAACATGCGCCGGCCCTCGTCACCCAGTCGTTGGCGCAACTGCTCCAGCCGGGCACGCCGGTCACGTCGGTGGCGCGGGTGTTCGTCTGATCGACGTAGAACGTGAAACCCGCGACCGGCCCTGAGCCGACGGCCTGCAGCTTGTAGGTCGTGTCGGTCGGCTGGCCGCTGGTGCAACTGAGCTGGAAGTAGCCTGAGGTCGGTGTCGGCGTCGCAAGACAGGGCGAGGTGAATGTGCCTGTCGACTTGTACGTCCGGTTGTCCTGGAAGTACCGCTCCATGTTGGCGCGCATCGTGGCCAGGCCCGTGGTCGCGTCCGCCAGCCGCCCCCGCAGCACATAGTCGCGGTACGACGGGTAGGCGATGGCGGCCAGGATCGCGACGATGGCCACCGTGACCATCACCTCGATGAGCGTGAAGCCGCCAGCGGCTCTGCGGCAAAGGCGGGTGCGACGGCGTGTCGGTGTTCGGTCGGGGTTCTGCATGGGGTCCTCGCGGGTCGCCGGTTCACGTGGCATCGGCTGGAGGACGTAAGGGTCTCGATCGCGACTTGGCCCCACCTGACCTTCTTCACATTTATTGACAAGCGGTCAATTTCGTCACGCGGACGGTTGCCAGCCGACCTGGATCGGCAAAAAAAAGGGGCCCCGAAGGACCCCTTGAGCTGAAAAGCGGATGCGCTCCGCCGCGAGATCACTGCGGCTGGAAGCCGCTCGCCTTAATGATTCCCGCCCAGGTGTTGGTGTAGCTGCGCACGCGGCCGGCGAACTGGCCCTGTGGCTCGAAGGCGACATTCAGGCCCAGGTCGGTGAGCTTCTTCTTCACGTCGGGCATGGCCAGCACCTTCTGCAGGGCCGCGCCGAACTTGTCGACCACCGGCTGGGGCGTGCCGACGGGCGCGAACACGCCGTACCAGGGGTAGTCGGTCAGGTTCTCGAATCCCAGCTCCGCGAACGTGGGCACGCTGGGCAGCAGCGGGTCGCGCTTGGCGCCGATGGTGGCGACGATGCGCACCTTGCCGGTCTTCTGGTATTCGATGAAGTCGGGCACCGAGGCGATGCCGGCGGCGATCTGGTTGCCCAGCATGTCGGCCGTCATGGGGGCGCTCCCCCGGTAGGGCGCGGCCTGCACGTCGATGCCGTACTTCTTGGCGATGAGCTGCACGAGGAAGACCGGAATCGAGCCCGGCGCGGGCACGCCGATGGTGTCCTTGCCGCCTTTCTGGGCCTTCACCCAGTTGACGTACTCGTTCATGGTCTTGGCCGGCGTGGCGCCCGAAACCGCCAGCACATTGGCGAAGGTGGCGAAGCCCGCCACCGGCGTGAAGTCGGTGGCCGGGTTGAAGCCGGGGTTCTTCGTGACCAGCGGCAGGATGGAGATGCTGTGGTCGTGGGTGAGGAACAGGGTGTGGCCGTCGGCCGGCGCCGCGCGCAGGGCCTGGGCAGCGATCTGCCCGCCCGCACCAGCGCGGTTCTCGACCACCACTGCGGTGCCCAGTTCGTCCTTGAGCTTGTCGGCCAGCGTGCGGGCGATGGCATCGGTGCCCGCGCCTGCGGGAAAGCCCACCAGCAGGCGGATCGGCGCACCCGTCGGCTGAGCCTGGGCCAGGCCCGCCGCGGCCAGCAGGGCGCCGACAGTGAAGGTCCGGCGCAGCAGGCGCGTGCCGCCGGCAAGAAAAGAGTTCGGGGAAGAAGAAGCAGGCATGGAAAAAGAAACTCCGAGGGGAAAGCTGCAATGAGGCACAACGCCATGCAGGAACTGCGCCTGCGACGGGGGCGGCCGGGCCGCATTGTGGGCCTTCGCCCATGGCGCCATCACAGGGATCGCCCGCAGTGCGCCGCCGGGCCGTGCCTGATCCAGCGCAAGCCTTCGTCCAAAAAAGCGGCCGCCGCCGATGGAAACGCCTTGATTTCGAGGGTAGAACCCGCAGATGTGCGCCAGTCCGGAGGTTTATTTTCATGCGACAAGACAAACTCACCACCAAGTTCCAGGAAGCCCTGGGCGACGCGCAGTCGCTCGCCCTGGGCCATGACAACGCCTACATCGAGCCCGTGCACCTCCTGCTGGCCATGCTGCGCCAAGACGACGGCCCGCGCGCCCTGCTGGAGCGCGCCGGGGTCAACGTGCAGGGCCTGGCCATCGCCGCCGAAGGCGCCATCAAGCGCCTGCCGCAGGTGCAGGGCCACGACGTGGTCCAGGTCGGGCCCGAACTGGCCAAGCTGCTGCAGGCGACCGAGAAGGAAGCCATCAAGCGCAACGACCAGTTCATCGCCGGCGAGCTGTTCCTGCTCGCGGTGGCCGACAGCAAATCCGAGGTCGGCAAGCTGGCCAAGGACAACGGCCTCACGCGCAAGAGCCTCGAAGCGGCGATCGACGCCGTGCGCGGCGGCCAGGGCGTGAACAGCGCCGACGCCGAAGGCCAGCGCGAGGCCCTCAAGAAGTACACCCTCGACCTCACCGAGCGCGCCCGCCAGGGCAAGCTCGACCCGGTCATCGGCCGCGACGAGGAAATCCGCCGCGCGATCCAGATCCTGCAGCGCCGCTCCAAGAACAACCCGGTGCTCATCGGCGAGCCCGGCGTGGGCAAGACGGCGATCGTCGAGGGCCTGGCCCAGCGCATCGTGGCGGGCGAGGTGCCCGACACGCTCAAGGACAAGCGGGTGCTCTCGCTCGACCTCGCGGCCCTGCTGGCCGGTGCCAAGTTCCGCGGCGAGTTCGAGGAGCGCCTGAAGAACGTGCTCAACGAGCTGGCCAAGGAAGAGGGCCGCGTGATCGTCTTCATCGACGAGCTGCACACCATGGTCGGCGCCGGCAAGGCCGAAGGCGCGATGGATGCCGGCAACATGCTCAAGCCGGCGCTCGCGCGCGGCGAGCTGCACTGCGTGGGCGCCACCACGCTGGACGAATACCGCAAGTACATCGAGAAGGATGCCGCGCTGGAGCGCCGCTTCCAGAAGGTGCTCGTGGGCGAGCCGAGCGTGGAGGCGACCATCGCCATCCTGCGCGGCCTGCAGGAGAAGTACGAGGTCCACCATGGCGTGGAGATCACCGACCCGGCCATCGTGGCCGCGGCCGAACTGAGCGACCGCTACATCACCGACCGCTTCCTGCCCGACAAGGCCATCGACCTGATCGACGAGGCCGCGGCCAAGATCAAGATCGAGATCGATTCCAAGCCCGAGGTGATGGACCGGCTCGACCGCCGCGTGATCCAGCTCAAGATCGAGCGCGAGGCGGTGAAGAAGGAAAAGGACGAGGCCTCGCAGCGCCGCCTGGCCCTGATCGAGGACGAGCTCGCCAAGGTGGAGCGCGAGTACGCCGACCTGGAGGAGATCTGGAAGGCCGAGAAGGCCGGTGCCCAGGGCACCGAGCAGATCCGCAAGGAGATCGACCAGCTCAAGACGCAGATCCAGCAGGCCACGCGCAGCGGCGACTTCAACAAGGTCGCCGAGCTGCAGTACGGCAAACTGCCGGAACTGGAGAAGCGCCTGAAGGAAACGCTGGCCAATGAAGAGGGCCTCGAGAAGAAGGGTGGCAACCAGCTGCTGCGCACCCAGGTCGGCGCCGAGGAGATCGCCGAGGTGGTGAGCCGCGCCACCGGCATCCCGGTCGCCAAGATGATGCAGGGCGAGAAGGAGAAGCTGCTGCAGATGGAAGACAAGCTGCACGAGCGGGTTGTGGGGCAGGACGAGGCCATCGCGGCGGTGTCCAATGCCATCCGCCGCTCGCGCTCTGGCCTGTCCGACCCCAACCGGCCGACCGGCTCCTTCCTGTTCCTGGGCCCCACGGGCGTGGGCAAGACCGAGCTGTGCAAGGCGCTGGCGGGCTTCCTCTTCGACAGCGAGGATCACCTCATCCGCATCGACATGAGCGAATTCATGGAGAAACACTCGGTCGCTCGCCTCATCGGCGCGCCGCCCGGCTACGTGGGCTACGAGGAGGGCGGCTACCTCACGGAAGCCGTGCGCCGCAAGCCCTACAGCGTGGTGCTGCTCGACGAGGTGGAGAAGGCGCACCCCGACGTCTTCAACATCCTGCTGCAGGTGCTGGACGACGGCCGCCTGACCGACGGCCAGGGCCGCACCGTGGACTTCAAGAACACGGTGATCGTGATGACGAGCAACATCGGCTCGCCCGTCATCCAGGCCATGGCCGGCCGGGACCAGCAGGAGATCAAGGACGCGGTGTGGGACGAACTGAAGAACCACTTCCGCCCCGAGTTCCTGAACCGCATCGACGAGACGGTGGTCTTCCACGGCCTGGACGCCGAGAACATCGCGCAGATCGCGAAGATCCAGCTCAAGGTGCTGGAAAAGCGCCTGGCGAAGATGGACATCGGCTTCGAGGTGGTGCCCGGCGCGCTGGCCGAGATCGCCAAGGTCGGCTTCGATCCGGTCTTCGGTGCGCGGCCGCTCAAGCGGGCGATCCAGCAGCGCATCGAGAACCCTTTGTCGAAGCTGCTGCTGGAAGGCGCCTTCGGGCCGAAGGACACCGTCAAGGTGACCAGCGACCCGATCCGCTCGCCCGGTACCTTCGGTTTCGAAAAATCGAAGGAACCTGAGGCCTCCGTGCTGGCCTAAGCGTTCATGTTCCGCTTTCTGATCCGCGTCATCCTGTTCTTCATGGGCCTGCTGTTCGCGGCCAGCCTGGCCGTGGCAGCCTTGCTGCTGGTCGCGGTGTGGATGGCCCGCGCCGGGTGGGCCCGGCTCACCGGCAAGCCGCTGACACCGTGGACGGTGATGTTCGGCAACCGCTTCGACCCGCGGGCCGGCTTCGAGCGCTTTCGCGCCGCGGCCGCCCGGCAGGGCGGACCGACGGCCGCCGACGTGGCCGGCGCGCGTGCGCGCGGCGAGTCCGTCCAGAGCCCGGTGGCGAACATCGGCCGCGGCCAGCAAGACGATGTGACCGACGTGCGCGCGCGGCCGGTGGGTGGCCGCGACTGAGCCGGGCCGGTCCGGCCACGCGGCGCCAAGCCGCTGCGGGTGCCGGCCCGCAGCGGCTTTTTTCCGTGATTGCTATTGAATTGATAGCTGCTCGCGCCCGTACCGCGGGCGCTGCAGCCCGATTTGGCCCTCAAGAGGCGTACAGCGCCTCGATCTCCGCCGCGTAGGCCTTGTAGATGCTGCTTCGCCGCACCTTCATGGTGGCGGTGACCTCGCCGTCGTCGTGATCCAGCGGCTTGGTCAGCAGGTGGAAGCGCCGCACCTGGGCCACCTGCGCCAGCCGTGCGTTGCCCTTGTCGATCTCGCCCTGCAACAGCGCGCGCACCTGCGGCAGTTCCACCAGGGAGCGGAAATGCGTGAAGGCCAGGCGCTGCGCCTCGGCCCATTTGCCCACCGTCTCGTCGTCGATCTGCACCAGGGCCGAGACGAACTTGCGCCCCTCCGCCACCACGATGCACTCCTTGACGAAGGGGCTGGCCTTCATCGTGTTCTCGATCTCCGAGGGCGTGAGGTTCTTGCCGCCGGCGGTGATCATGATGTCCTTGAGCCGGTCGACGATGCGCAGTTGCCCGTCGACGGCCTGCACCACGTCGCCGGTGTGCAGCCAGCCGTCGCGCACCGCGGCAGCGGTGGCCTCGGGGTTCTTGTAGTAGCCGGCGAAGACCATCTCGCCGCGGATCTGCAGCTCGTCCTGGGGGCCCAGCCGGTGTTCCACGCCCAACGTCGGCGGCCCCACGGTGCCGATCTGCACGGCACCGCGACGGTGGCCCGTCACCATGCCGGTCGATTCGGTGAGGCCGTACACCTCGACCAGCGGCACGCCCAGGGTGCGGAAGAAGCGCACCACGTCGGGCGGGATCGGTGCGGCGCCCGTCAACGCCACACGCGCGCGCCGCAGGCCGATGAAGTTCTGCAGGGCGCGCAGCACCGTCCAGTAGGCCAGGCCGAAGCGGGCGCGTTCGCCTGGCGACCAGTCGGTGCGCGGCTTCTCCGCCAGCGGCGCACAGGCGGCCATCGCCCGCTCGAAGAGCGCGCGGCGCAGGCGGCCGGTCTCCTGCATCTTGATGCTGATGGCCGCGTGCAGCTTCTCCCAGATGCGCGGCACGCCCAGGAACAGGGTGGGCGCCACTTCGCGCAGGTCTTCCTGCACCGTGCGGATCGACTCGCCGAAATTCACCTGCGATCCGAGGTACACCGGCACGAAGCTGGTCAGCATCTGCTCGGCCACATGGCACAGCGGCAGGTACGACAGGTGCGTGGTGCCGGCGTCGAGCCCGAGCCGGTCGACGATGCCGGGCACCACGCCGCGGATGTTGCGCCAAGAGATCATGGCGCCCTTGGGTGCGCCGGTGGAGCCCGAGGTGTAGATCATCAGCCCGATGTCGTCGAGCGCCTGCACGGCCAGCGCGGCGTCGATGCGCGCATCGCCCTCCTGTGCCTGCAGCGCCGCGCCGGCGGCCTCCAACTCGGCGAAGGTCACGATGCGCTCGCGCTCGGCGGCACCATAGCTGGCGAGGCCCTTGGTCTCGACCACGACGATGCGGCGCAGCCGGGGCAACTGCCCGATGGCCTGCAGCAACTTGTCGACCTGCTCCTGGTCCTCGCATACCACCACCTCGACATCGGCGTGTCCGACCACGTAGGCGACCTCGTTGCTGGGGCTTGTGGGGTAGACGCCCACCGTCACCGCGCCGACCAGGCCCGCGCCCATCTGCGCCAGGACCCATTCGACGCGGTTCTCCGAGATCACGCCCAGGTGGCCGCCGCGCGGCAGGCCCAGCGCCGACAGGCCCAGCCCCACATGGCTGGCACGCCGCAGGTAGTCGGCCCAGCTCAGCGGGTGCCAGATGCCGAAGTCCTTCTGCCGGATCGCGATGCGCTGCGGCTGGCGGCGCGCCTGCTGGCGCAGCATCTGCGGCAGTGTGCGCTCGGGCAGCGCGGGCGTGGGGGAGCGCGGCGCGTTCACGAGAGCCACCGCTTCCTGCGCTTGTAGTGCTTGAGATCGCGAAAGCTGCGTGCCTCGCCTGCGCCGCCCATGCCCAGGTAGAACTCGCGCACGTCGGGGTCTGCCGCCAGGCGCTCGGCGCTGCCGTCGATGACGATCTTGCCGTGCTCCATGATGTAGCCGGTGTCGGCCACCGCCAGGGCGACGCTCGCGTTCTGCTCCACCAGCAGCATCGAGACGCCGCGCTCCGAGTTGATGCGCGCGATGATCGTGAAGATCTCCTCCACCAGCTTGGGCGACAGGCCCAGCGAGGGTTCGTCCAGCAGGATCAGGCGTGGCTCGGCCACCAGCGCACGGCCGATCGCGAGCATCTGCTGCTCGCCGCCCGACAGGTAGCCGGCCAGCCCCTTGCGCCGCTCGTGCAGGCGCGGAAAGTAGCTGTACACGGCGTCGAAGTCGGCGCGACCGGCCGCGCTGGCAGGCCGCGCGTAGGTGGCGGCGACCAGGTTCTCCTCCACGGTCAGGTCCTCGAACACGCGCCGACCCTCCATGACATGGGCCAGGCCGCGGCGCACCAGCTGCTGCGGTGCCTCGCGCGCGGTGAGGCTGCCGTCGAAGGTGATCTGCCCGGCGCCCATCTCGCCGTCTTCCAGCGGCAGCAGTCCGCAGATGGCCTTGAGCGTGGTGGACTTGCCGGCGCCATTGCCGCCCAGCAGGGCGACGATCTGCCCGCGGGGCACGGCCAGCGACAGGCCGCGCAGCACCTGCACCACCTTGTTGTAGACCACCTCGATGTTGTTGACCTCGAGGATGGGGCTGGTCGCCGCTGGCATCGGCCTACAGCCGGATCCAGTCGGAGGCGGCCACCATCCTCTGCGCCTTCATGTCGGCGCGGTACACGCGGCCCACCGGGATCGAGTTGCCGGCGATGGTGATCGGCGCGCCGATGATGCCGCCGGTGTCGAAGTCCTTGAGCGTGTTGAGCGCCGCCTTGAGGTTCTTGCCGTCCAGCGGCTTGCCGGCGTCGAGCGTGCGTTTCGCCGCCTCGGCAAACAGCATGGCCGTGAGGAAGCCCTGGATGTACGCCGTGCTCTGGTAGTCGCTGCGCAGCGTGCGGATCTTCTCCAGCATCGGCGCTTTCTCGGTGTCGTAGTAGTAGCGGAAGGGCATCACGCCCATGAAGCCATCGCCGGCCTCGCCCATCTTCATCACCGTGGAGCTGTCCATCGTCCAGAAGGTGCCCATCCACTTGCTGGTCATGCCCTGCTGCTTGCCCTGCTGGATGAACTCCGGGATGGGCGCGAGGATGTAGCCGTGGAAGATGGTGTAGTCGGGCGCGGCGCGGCGCAACTTGATGACTTCGGTCGACACGTCGACGCTGCCTGCCGGCGTCATGATCTTGATCGGCACCGACAGGCCCATCTTCTTGGCCGCCGCCTCGCTGGCCTCGATCGGGTCACGGCCGAACTCCGAATCGGAATACACGAAGGCGACCTTGGCGCCCGGCTTCTCCTTGGCGATGTGGCGCAGCAGGATGCCGATCTGCTCGGTGTAGTCGGGGCCCACGAGGAACTGGTTCGGGTACTTCTTCGGGTCGTTCAGTTCCGACGCGAAGGAGGCGCCGGCCATCAGGATCTGGCCGTTGCGGTCGAGCTCCGGGTTGATGGTCTTGGCGAAGCCGGTCGAGTCGCCGTAATAGAGGTTGACCTTGTTCTGGCTGGTGATCTTCTTGAAGGCCGCCACCGAGACGTCGACCTTGTAGCCCGTGTCCTCGGGCACGTAGCGCAGCTTGCGGCCCTTGATGCCGCCGGCGTCGTTGACGATCTTCACGTAGTCGGCGATGCCGGCGTTGATGCCCACCCCCGCAAAGGCGAACACGCCGGTCATCGGGATCGAGCCGCCGATGACGATGTCCTCGCCGGTCTGGGCCCGCACCGTCAGCGGTGCGGCGAGCGCCGCGCCTGCCGCCAGCACGAGGCCGCGGCGGCGCTGGGACACGGGGGTCTTCTGATCTTCACGCATGTCTGTCTCCTTAGTTTCGGAACGGCCACAAATGGAAGAAGCGGCGGATGCGCCGCCACACCTCGGCGAGCCCGTGCGGCTCGAACACCAGGAAGCCCACGATCAGCAGGCCGAAGACGACGGTGCGCACGGGCGAGAGGAACACCGTCATCTCGTGGCCGCCCGGCAGCAGGTCGAAGACGAGCTTGAGCAACTCGGGCACCATGGTCATGAACACCGCGCCCAGAATGCCGCCGAGGATCGAGCCCATGCCGCCGACGATGATCGCGGCCAGGAAGAAGATCGACATCAGGAGCGGAAAGCTCTCGGGCGTCACCACGCGGAAGAAGTAGGCCCACAGCCCGCCCGCCACGCCCGCATAGAAGGACGAGAGGCCGAAGGACAGCAGCTTGTAGCGCAGAAGCGGGATGCCCAGCACCTCGGCCGAGATGTCGCGGTCGCGGATGGCGATGAAGGCACGGCCTACGCGCGTGCGGAACAGGTTGGCCGCGCCCAGCAGCATCAGCACGGTGACCGGCAGGATCAGCCAGTACAGCCGGAACGAGGTGTCCAGCGCCAGCCCGAAGAACTGCGCGGGCGGCAGCGACAGGCCCGTGGTGCCGCCCGTGAGCTTCAGGTTGGCGAACAGGAAGTGCGCGATGAAGGACGCCGCGATGGTGGCGATGGCGAGGTAAAGCCCCTTGACGCGCAGCGAGGGAATGCCGACCACGATGCCGCCCAGCATGGCCACCACGCCGCCGGCCAGGAGGTTGAGCAGGAAGGGCGTGCCGTAGCGGAGCTGCAGGATCGCCACTGTGTACGCGCCCAGCCCCATGAAGGCGGCCTGGCCCAGGCTGACCAGCCCCGTGTAGCCCGTGAGGATGTTGAGCCCCGTCGCGCTGGCCACATGGATGGCCACCAGGCAGGCCAGGTACAGCCAGTAGTCGCTGGCCACGAAGGGAAAGAGCAGCAGCAGCGCCGCGCCGATGCCCAGCCACGCCTTCTGCGTGCGCGAGTCGAACAGCGCCGCGTCGGCGATGTAGCTCTGCTTGAGGGTGCCGATGCGCATGGATGTGGTCCTAGAGCCGTTCGATCTCGTGCGTGCCGAAGAGGCCATAGGGCCGCAGCATCAGCACCACCACCAGCACCACGAAGGTCGCGAGCAGCTTGTACTCGCCGCCCAGGTAGGCGCCGGCCAGCGCCTCCACCAGCCCGATGAACAAGCCGCCGACCAGTGCGCCCAGCACGCTGTCGAGCCCGCCGACGATCACCACCACCAGCACCGACAGTCCGAACACCCCCATCGACGAGGAGATGCCGCCGATGGCGCCGACGACGATCCCGGCCACCGCCGCGATCATGGCCGAGGCCACCCAGGCGAGCGAGAACACGCGCGGCACGTTGATGCCCATCATGTAGGCCGCGCCCTGGTCCGAGGCGGTGGCGCGCAGCGCCACGCCGCCGCGCCAGAAGCGGAACAGCAGCAGCACCAGCACGATCAGCACCACCGCCGCCAGCGCGCCGTAGGCCACCTTGGGCGCGAGGAAGGCGTCGCCGATCATCACCGGCGCGGTGGGAAAGAACTCCGGCAGCCGGCGCTGGTCGGCGGTCCAGATGATCTCGACCACGCCGACCAGGATCGAAGCCAGGCCCACCGTCACCATGAACACCGAGATGGGTGGCTCGCCCAGCAGCGGGCGGATCATGGTGCGCTCGATCACTGCGCCCAGGAGCCCCGTGCCCAGCACGCTGCCCAGGACGGCCAGCCAGATGGGCAGCGAGAAGCTGGCCGCGAAGGCGAAGAACAGGTAGGCGCCGATCATCAGCATCTCGCCGATCGCGATGTTGACTACGCGCGTGGCCTTGTAGACCAGCACGAAGGCCAGCGCTGCCAGCGCGTAGAGCCCGCCGCCGGCAATGCCCGTCAGCGCGATCTCGAAGAGGTAGGCCCAGTCCATCAGCGCCCGCCCGGCCGCCCGAATGGCGCTGAGCCCCTCTTCGGGGGGCAGCGATACACGAAGTGAGGAGCGTGGGGGTGGTTCATGCCGCTGCCTCAACGGCGTGGCCGCGCAGGCGGCGCCGCAACTCGCCGACGTCACCCGCTCCAAGGTAGGCACGCACCACCTCCGGGTCGGCCTGCACCTGCGCCGGCGTGCCCTGGGCGATCACCTGGCCGAAGTTGAGCACCACCACGTGGTCCGACAGGTCCATCACCATGCCCATGTCGTGCTCGACCATCAGCACCGTGATGCCCCATTCGCGCCGCACGTCGAGGATGAAGCGCGCCATGTCCTCGGTCTCTTCGCGGTTCATGCCGGCGACCGGCTCGTCGAGCATCAGCACCTTGGGCTGCATGGCCAGCGCGCGGGCCATCTCCACGCGCTTCTGCAGGCCGTAGGGCAGGGCGGCGACCGGTGCGTGCCGGATGTGGTCGATCTCGAGGAAGTCGATGATCCGCTCCTCCACCTCGCGCCGCAGCTCGGCCTCCTCGCGCCGGGCCCGGCCCAGGTAGAGCAGCGCGTCGAACACGTTGGCCTTGAGGTGGACGTGGCGCCCCAGCTTGATGTTGTCCAGCACCGTCATGCCGCGAAAGAGCGCGATGTTCTGGAAGCTGCGCGCCAGCCCGAGTGCAGCGCGGCGCGGCGCCGGCAGGCGCGTGATGTCCATGCCTTCGAAGAGCACGCGGCCGTTGCCGGGGCGGTAGAAGCCCGAAATGGTGTTGAAGAGCGAGGTCTTGCCCGCGCCGTTGGGCCCGATCAGCGCCGTGATCGACCCCGGCTGCACCGCGAAGCCGACCCCGCTGAGCGCTTTCACGCCGCCGAAGGCGAGCGTGAGCGCGTCCAGCTGCAGCACGGGCGCGCGCGAGGCATCGGCCGTGGCCGGCGTGAGCGCAGGAGCGGGTGCGGCGTGCATGGCGTCGATGGCGTCTCTCGTCGTCTTTTCGATGTGCGCCGGGCGAGGCCTCTCAGGGTTTGCGCGCGGCGGTCAGGGGCTGCAGGTCGGGATACTCGCCCGTAGAATTTCTACTCCCCGGTAACGTCCGCGATCTTCGGGAGCGCACGTGGCCGTGGCATCAGGACTTTCCCCTGCGCGCAAACCCCATGACCGCTTCCTCCGCCCGCCCGCGCCGCGCCGCGCCCGCCACCGTCGCGTCGCCCTGGACATCGCCCGCGCGCCGCGCCGAGCAGCGCGAGCTCAAGCGCCAGGCCGTGCTGCAGACGGCGGCCCAGCTCTTCAACGAGCGCGGCTTCCACGCCACCTCGCTGGACGACATCGCCGAGCGGCTGCACGTGACCAAGCCCACGCTCTACTACTACGTGAAGAGCAAGGACGACATCCTGCTCGAGTGCGTGCGCACGGCATTGGGGCTGATGAAGGAGGGCATCGACGCCGTGCGCCAGAGCGGCGGCCGCGCGCTCGACCAGCTCGTGGCCTGCATGCGCATCTACGTCGACATCGTGATGCAGGACTTCGGCATGTGCGTGATCCGCATCGGCGAGGACCCGCTGCCCGCGCCGCTGCGAAAGGAGCTGCGGCGGCTGAAGGCCGGCATCGACCACGAGTTCCGCCGCCTCATCGCTGCCGGGGTCGAGGAAGGCACGCTCGCACCCTGCGATCCCAAGATGGCCGCCTTCATGGTGGCGGGCGGGCTCAGCTGGGTCGGGCGCTGGTACCGGCCGGGCGGCGATCTCGACCCGCAGCAGATCGCCGACGAGGCCGTTGCGCTGCTGCTGGGCGGCGTGCTGGCACCCGCGCAACGCCGGGCGGCAACCCGGCAGCGGCGCGCTCGAGCGGCTGGAGCGTGAGGACCATGTGCGCGCGTGGAGCGGCAGTGGAGCCGTATGCTCCTGAATTGATAGCGAACAGCGCCCGCCCCGCGGGCGTTGGCGGCCTTTTTTCTTTACGTCCCCTACGGGGGGCGTGGCGTCCGGCGGACGCCATGCCCGACCTGCCGCTGCGGTGGGCAAAACATGCCAACATGCGCTGGAGACACGGCGCCTGAATCCGTCGCCTGGCGCTGCCGGGCGCTCGACCTTCACCAGGAGAAACTTTGATGACCTCTCGCGACATCTTCGTGGTCGGCACCGCCCGCACCGCCATCGGCACCTTCGGCGGCTCGCTCAAGGACGTGCCCAACACCCAGCTCGCCACCACTGCCGTCAAGGCGGCCATCGAGCGCGCCGGCGTGGCGCCCGCCGAGATCGGCCATGTGGTGATGGGCAACGTCATCCCCACCGACACCAAGGACGCCTACCTGAGCCGCGTGGCCGCCATCGATGCCGGTTGCCCGGTCGAGACGCCGGCCTTCAACGTCAACCGCCTGTGTGGTTCAGGGCTGCAGGCCGTGGTGTCGGCCGCACAGGCCATCGCGCTGGGCGACTGCGAGGTGGCGATCGGCGCCGGCTCCGAGTCGATGAGCCGTGGCCCGTACTTCGACACTGCGGCGCGCTACGGCGCGCGCATGGGCGACGCGCAACTGGTCGACTACATGCTGGGCATCCTGCACGACCCCTGGCAGAAGATCCACATGGGCATCACGGCCGAGAACGTGGCCGCGCGCCACGGCATCACGCGCGAACAGCAGGACGCGCTGGCCGCCGAAAGCCACCGCCGTGCCGCGGCCGCCATCGCCGAGGGCCGCTTCAAGGACCAGATCGTCCCGGTCGAGATCAAGACGCGCAAGGGCGTCGTCGTCTTCGACACCGACGAGCATGTGAAGGCCGCGACCACCGTCGAGGTGCTGGCCGGCATGAAGCCCGCGTTCAAGAAGGAGAACGGCACCGTCACCGCCGGCAACGCCTCGGGCATCAACGACGGCGCGGGCGCCGTGGTGCTGGCCGAGGGTGCACGCGCCAAGGCGCTGGGCCTGAAGCCCCTGGCGCGCCTGGTGGGCTATGCGCACGCGGGCGTCGAGCCGGCCTACATGGGCATCGGACCGGTGCCTGCCACGCGCAAGGTGCTGGCGCGCACGGGCCTGAAGGTGAGCGACCTCGACGTGATCGAATCGAACGAGGCCTTCGCGGCCCAGGCCTGCGCGGTGATGAAGGAACTGGACTTCGACCCGGCCAAGGTCAACGTCAACGGCTCGGGCATCTCGCTGGGCCACCCCGTGGGCGCCACCGGCGCGATCATCACCGTGAAGGCGATCGCCGAACTGCACCGCGTGCAGGGCCGCTACGCGCTGGTCACGATGTGCATCGGCGGCGGACAGGGGATTGCGGCGATCTTCGAGCGGGTCTGAAGGCGGACATCCGTACGCGAAAGGCGCGAAGGTTTCGCGAAGGTCGCGAAAGTAGAACCAGCAATTCCTGAATCCTTTCGCGTCCTTCGCGTGACCTTGGTATTTTTTTCGCGTCCGGCTGCCCGCATTCGCTTGCCATGACCTCCACCCTCGTCGACGAGCGCGACGTCGAGTTCACCGCCATCCGTGCCCAGGGCGCGGGCGGGCAGAACGTGAACAAGGTGTCGAGCGCAATGCATCTGCGCTTCGACGTGGCGGCCAGTTCATTGCCGGAGGCGGTCAAGGCGCGGCTCCTGGCGCTGAGCGACGCGCGGCTGACGCAGGAGGGCGTGATCGTCATCAAGGCGCAGCGGCACCGCACGCAGGAGCTCAACCGGGCCGATGCGCTGACCCGGCTGCAGGCGCTGGTCGACAGCGTGGCCGTGCCGCCGCGCGCGCGGCGCGCCACGAAGCCCACCCGCGCGTCCGTGCGGCGGCGGCTCGAGGGCAAGACGCAACGCGCCGAGGTCAAGAAGCTGCGCGGGCGCGTGCAGGACTGAGATCACGGCGCCGCGCGCGCACGCAGTCGGAGCAGCGCGATCAACAGCGCAACGGCCGAACAGGCGGCGATGCCGGCCACCATCGGCAGCGGCGTCCCGTCGGCGAAGGGTGAGACCGCCGCCATGACGAGCGCGCCGCCGGCGAAGTTCGCGGTGCCGATCAAGGCCGACGCGGCACCCGCCAGGCTGGCATGACGCTCCATCGCGAGCACGAAGGCGGTCGGAAGAATCAACGCGTTGAGCCCAAACGCGGCCATCAGCAGCAGCACGAGGCACCTCAGCGCGTCGACGCCGGCGAGCTGCATCAGCAGCAGCGTCAGCGCCAGCGCCGCCTGCGCGGCCACGGCGCCCCGCAACAGGCGCCGCAGGCCGAAGCGGGCGGCCAGCCGCGTGTTGAATCGCGACATGCCGATCACCGCCAATGCATTCACGGCAAAGAGCAGTGCGTACGACCGTGGCGAGACGCCGTAGTGGGTCGTCATCACGAAGGCGGAGTTGGCGACGTAGACAAAGAAGCATCCCACCGCGCAGGAGGCGATCAGCGCCAGCGCGAGGAACTGGCGGTCGGCCAGCAGCGCGCGGTAGCCGTCCGCCGCGGCGCGCCAGCCGCCTGCGCGCCGCGACGCGGCGGGCCGAGTCTCCTCGAGCTGCCACGCGACCAGGGCCAGCGCCGCGACCGCCAGAGCGCCCAGCACGGCAAAGACGCCCCGCCAGCCGAAGGCCGAAGCCACGGCGCTGCCCGCCAGCGGCGCCAGGATCGGCGATACGCTGTAGACCGTGAGCAGGCTGGCCATCAGGTGCGCCGCCTGCGGCCCGGCGTACAGGTCGCGCACGACCGCACGGGGCGTGACCATGGCCGTACACGCGCCGAGCCCCTGGATGCAGCGCAGCGCGACCAGCACCTCAAGATTGGGTGCGAGCGCGCAGCCGATGCTTGCCAGCCCGAAGACGAGCAGCCCGAGGTACAGCGGCCGCTTGCGCCCGAAGCGGTCGGACAGCGGCCCGGCGATCAGCTGGCCCGCGCCCAACGCGAAGAAGAAGCTCATGAGGCTGGCCTGCACGCCGTGCGCGGTGGCATCCAGCGCACGCGCCAGCGCAGGCAGTGCCGGCAGGTACATGTCGATCGCGAACGGGCCGATGGCCGTGAGCAGCCCCAGCACCATCGCATGGCGCGCGGTGCCTGGGGGCGGATGCGGCGTCGAACCGGGCGCCGATGAACGTGAGGTGGGTACGGTAGGCATGGCGGCGATCTTGCGCGCAACTTCTGCATTCATGAATAATCGCAAGGCCGTATTTCCTATTCGATCGTACAGTTTGGACCCGCTGTCAGACGTCCTCTCGATGCTGCGCGTGCGCAGCACCGCCACCACCCGCTTCGAAGGCCGTGGGCGGTGGGCAATGTCGTTCCGGCCTTACGAGTCGCACCTCAAGTTCGGGTGCGTGCTGTCGGGCAGCTTTCTGCTGCAGATGGACGGCGCCCGCGATGCCGTGCGGCTGGATGAGGGCGATTTCTACCTGCTGCTCAATGGCGCGCCCTTCTCCACATTCGCCACCGCATCCGACCTACACGGCCCGCGACGCAGCGGCTCCGAGGTTTACCGCTCGCACCGCGACAGCGACGGCGTGGTGCGCTTCGCCGGGCGTCAGGGCCGTGCGGGTGCCGCTGTGCCGCATGTCGCCCTGGCCAGTGCGCGTTTCGTCTTCGAGGGCGAGGCGACGGAACTGCTGCTGCGGCACCTGCCGCCGATGCTACATCTGCGCGCCGGCGCGGCCGCGGCGCGGCCGTTGGCCGGCCTGCTGCACTTGCTGCGGCTCGAGCTGGAGGCCCCGCATGCCGGCGGTGCGCTGGCGCGCACGCACCTCGGCGGGCTGCTGCTCATCCAGATGCTGCGCGCCCACCTGTCCAGCGCAGACATGCCGCTGGGCTGGCTCCAGGCCCTGGCCGACCCGCGCATCAGCGCCGCGCTCGCGGCGGCCCACGCCGACATCGCCCGTCCCTGGACGCTCGACGAGCTGGCCGGGCAGGCCCACATGTCCCGAACGGCCTTCGCCGTGCGCTTCAAGGCCCTGGTCGGCATGACGGCGGTCGACTACCTCACGCACTGGCGGATGGCCGTGGCGCGCGATGCGCTGCGGCGCGGCGGCGAGAACATCGCCCGCATCGCCGAGCGAGTGGGCTACCAGTCGGAGACGGCGTTCAGCGCGGCGTTCAAGCGGTCGACCGGCGACAGCCCCGGTCGCTACCGCGCGCGGCAACAAGCCGTTGCCTGAGCGCCATGCGCCCGCTCAGCGCGACCGGCCCGAGAGTGCCGCGAGCCGGTGCCGCGCACGTGCCAGCAGCCCGCGCGGCACGGTCCCGGCATCGGCCTGGGCCGGGTCGGGAACGACGAGCTCGACGCAGCCTTCGCCGGCCAGCCGGCTCCTGAGCGGCTCGACGAGCCGCTGCCTGCGGAAGGCGGCCTCCGACAGCACCTGCACCTCCAGGTGCATGCGCATGCGGCCCGACTTCAGCAGCTTGCGCAGGGCGGCGTCCAGCTCGGCCGGGTCGGGCATCTGCTCGCCGTGGACGATCAGTACCGAGACCGTGCCGGCGCCGATGTTCTCGCCCAGGATCCAGGCCTGCCGCACCGCGCGACGGAACTTCGTGCGCAGCATCTGCCGCAGCGGCTCCGCGGCCGCGAAGGACTTCAGCGCCATGCGGCGCAGCTCCGGATAGAACAGGAAGCCGGTGTTGGCCAGGTACGTGGCCGGCCGGGCATTGCCGTCGGCGCCGTCCTTCGCTACCGGCCCCGGCAACAGCACGCGCTGCGCCAGCAGGTGCTCCAGGGCCAGGTCGAGGGCGGCCGGATCGGCGCGGCCCGCCTTCGGCACGTCGCTGGCCGTGAAGGGCTCGGCGGGCCGGGCGTAGGCGGTCTTGAGAAGCTCCTGGACCTCGAGGGACAACAGGAAGTCGGCGATGCCCACCTTCTCAGTCCGCAGCGCGGCGGCCCAGGGCAGCCAGCGCTTCCGAATCGGTGCGGTAGGTGAACAGCAGCGGCCCCGGCCGCAGCAGCCCGGCACGCTCGAGCACCTGCATGGCAGGCAGTTTCAGGCCCGAGACATGCAGCCGAATGCCTTGGCTCTCCAGCGTGCGGCGAACGTTGCCGAACACCTCGGCGCCCGTCAGGTCGACGCGGTTGATGGGGTGGGCGAAGAGGCACACGTCGGTCAGGCCCGGTCGCTCGGCGATCGCCGTGGTGATGGCGCGCTCCAGCGTGCTGGCCGAGGCGAAGTCCAGTTCCGCATCCATGCGCAGCGCGTACAGGTTCGGCGCCAGCGCCGGCAGGCTCAGCAGGTGGCGGTCGCGCAGGCTGCCGTCCGGGTGCAGGCCGACCTCGACGATGCGCGGGTGCAGGTGCCGGTACATGTAGTGCGCCAGCGCCGCCAGCAGGCCGCCCAGCACGCCCCAGTAGATCGAGGGTGCGGTGGCGATCGTGAGCACGAAGGTGCCGAAGGCGATGGCCGCCTCGATGCGCGAGATGCGCCACAGCGCGACGAAGGCCGAGGGCTTGAGCAGCCCGAGCGTGGCGGTGGCCACGATGGCCGCCAGCACCGCCTGCGGCACGTGGTACAGCAGCGGCATGGCCCACAGCAGCGCGGCCGCGACCACCGCCACGCTGAACAGCGTCGACCACTGGGACTTGGCGCCCGCATACAGCGTGATCGCCGAGCGCGAGAAGGACGAGCTGGTGGGAAAGGAGCCGCTCAGGCCCGACGCGATCTTGCCCAGGCCCTGGCCGATCAGGTCCTGGTTCTCGTTCCACAGCTTGCCGGCGCGCGCGTTGTCCACCTTGGCGCTGGAGGCCGTCTCCAGGAAGCTCACCAGCGTGACCAGGAAGGCCGGCAGCAGCAGCGCGCCAAGCTCGTCCCAGGACAGGCCCATCGGCAGGTAGAACGAGGGCAGGCCCGAGGGCAGGGCGCCTATCACCGCGCCGCCGCGCAGCGCATAGCTCACGGCAAAGCTCAGCGCGGCGCTCAGCGCGACCAGCCCCATGGTGGTCGGAAAGCGCGGCGTGAAGCGCTTGCCCGCCCACAGCATCGCCATGCTGCCCAGGCCGAAGGCGATGGCGATGAAGTCCGGCGCCGGGCCGTGCAGCGCCTGCGCGAAGCTGCGGCCCGTGAAGCCCAGCAGGGCCGGCAGTTGCGACAGCGTGATCAGCACCGCCGCGCCCTGCGTGAAGCCCATCAGCACCGGCGAGTTGACCAGCCGCAGCAGCCAGCCGAAGCGCGCCGCGCCCAGCAGCACCTGCATCGCGCCCGAGAGCAGCGTGAGCCACACCGCCAGCGACACCCACTCGCGGCTGCCCGGCACCGCCAGCGGCGCCAGCGACGCGCCCACCAGCAGGCTGGTGAGGGCGGTGGGGCCGACCGACAGCCGCGCCGAGGAACTGAACAGCACGGCGATCAAGGCCGGGAACAGCGCCGCGTAGATCCCGGTGATCAGCGGCATGCCCGCCAGCGCCGCGTAGGCCACGCCCTGCGGAATGACCATCAGCGCGACGGTGATGCCGGCCGAGGCCTCGTTGACGAGCAGTGCGCGGTCGGGGCGAGGCCAGTTCAGGAAAGGAAGCCAGCGCGCGAGGCGCTCGCGGCGGGCGGCAGTCGTTGCTATCGAATTCATAGCTGTCCGCGCCCGGTGGGCGGGCGCTGCAGGCATTTTTGGCTCAAGGCGGAGGATGTGGCGGCATGCAGGTGATCCGGCCGCGCGGTGTCGCCGATTGTGCGGGATGGGCCGGGCACGGCGCAGGTGCGCATGCTGCCGCCGCTTACCATCGCCGCCGCATCGACGCACGACCGGTCATTCGATGCATTTCACAACCGGAGACAAGAGAACCATGTTCAGCCATGTGATGGTGGGGTCCAACGACATCGAGCGCTCCAAGCGCTTCTACGACGCGGTGCTTGCCGTGCTCGGCGCCGGCGAGCCGGTGCGCAACCAGAACCTCAGCGGCCAGACCCGCCTGTTCTACCGCCATGACGGCGCGAGCTTCTGCGTCAGCGAGCCGATCAACGGCGAGTCGGCCTGCGGCGCCAACGGCGGCACCATCGGCTTCAAGTGCAGCTCGCCCGAGCAGGTCACCGAGTTCCATGACGTGGCGGTGGCGCACGGCGGCACCTCCATCGAGGAGCCACCCGGCCTGCGCGAGGGCAAGCTCGGCGCGATGTACCTGTCCTATGTGCGCGACCCGGACGGCAACAAGCTCTGCGCGCTGCATCGGCCGAGGGTGCCGAGCTGAGCGCCAACAAGCGGGCGACCTGCGCTCAATCGTCGTCTGCCCGGCCCCACGAGCCGGTAGCTCAGTCGGTCGGCCACGCGCCGGGCGCCCAGGCCCTCGTAGAAGGCGATGCCGCGCAGGTTCGTCGCCTTCACCGGCCAGTCGATGCGATGGCATCCCTGGTCGGCGGCGTGCCGCGCGAGCCAGGCCATCAGGGCGCGCCCGACGCAGGCGCCCACCTCAGAACAGCTTCGTCGCGTTTTTCAGCACGTAGTCGCAGGCCTTCTCCTTCAGCTTGCCCGACAGGCCTTTGAGGTTGAGCGACTGGCCATCGCTGCCCATGAGCAGGCCCTTGGCGCCGTTGGCGTAGCCGGTCTGCTGCGGCTTCTGGCCGGTGACCATGCCCATGAGCTTGTCCTTGATCCCGTTGGCGTTCGCGGCATCGAGGTAGTTGTTCTTCACGCAGTACTGGATGACGCCGGCCGCGTTGCCGGCGGTGCTGGCGCCGATGGCGGGCAGCGAGTTGCCGATGCCCGAGTTGGCGAGCTGGTCCTTCATGGCGTCCATGAGCTTGTTGGCGTGGACCGGGGTGGCGAGCGCTGCGGCGAGGACGAGGGTGGCGGCGGCGGGGATTCGCAGGGATGGGCGAAGCGAACGGGGCATGCGTGGACTCCTTGAAGTGCGGTGACAGGTGGGTCTGCTATGAAAAATGTAGCTGCTCGCGCAATCGAGACGGGCGCTACGGCCTCTTTTTATGTTGAAACGCCGTGGGGGATTGCCCGGTGGCGGCCTTGAACATGGCGCAGAAGGCGCTGTCGGTCGCGTAGCCGCTGGCCGCCGCCACCTGGCTCACGGCCATGCCGCGCGCCAGCAGGGGCAGGGCATGGGCCAGCACGGCCTGCTGGCGCCATTGCTGCCAGCTCATGCCGAGCTGGTCGCGGAACAGGCGCGCCACCGTGCGCTCGCTGGCGCCGATGGTGGCGGCGCGCTCGGCCAGCGTGGCGCGGTCGGCCGGGTTGCGCAGCAGCGCCTCGCACAGCTGGCGCAGGCGCTTGTCGGCGGGCAGGGGCACGTCGATGCGGATCTGCGTGGCGCGCTCCAGCTCGTCGACCAGCAGCGGTGCGATCCAGCGCTCGCGCTGCGCCGCGTGCGCATCGACTGGCGGCAGGCCGTCGGGCGTGGTGTCCAGCGCCAGCATCAGCGCGCGCAGCAGGGGGCTGATCTCCAGCACCTCGCAGCGCTCCCAGGCCGGGCCCAGCCAGCTGTGCAGGTAGACGGTGCGCAGCTCCGCGTCCTCGATCAGCGTGATGCTGTGCGGCACGTCGGCCGGCACCCACAGGGCGCGCGAAGGCGGCACGATGTAGCTGCCGTCGGCGGTGCTCAGGCGGATCACGCCACGCGTCGAGAAGGTGAGCTGCGGCCAGGGATGCTGGTGCAGCTCGACGAGGGTGTCGGCCCGCAGGAAATGCTCCTTGGCGCGCAGGGGCCGCATCGCGTCGGGCGCGTACAGGTGCGGCGTCAGCGGGCCGACGCTGGTGGTGGGCGCCTGCAGGCTGCCGGGCGGGGCCACGCGGCGCGCGCGGACGCCTTCGGGAGGCGCCGCGGGCGCGTCGGCGGCATCGGCGGTGGAGGGAGAAGGATCGAGCGCAGGCGGCATGTTCGGGCTCCCGTCGAATCGCGCAGGCCGGATTGACGCGGCCAGGCGTGTGGCCGGTTTCCGGCAAATGTTGGCAAGGTGTCGCTATTCTGACGCAGGCTGGCCGTCTAGCATCGCTGCAGCCTTGTTCTCACGCCCTGCCATGTCCGCTGCTTCCGATACCTCCGCCGCCACGTCCACCCTGCGCTCCGACGCCTCGCTGATCGGCCTGGTCGGTCTGGCGCACGGCATCAGCCACTTCAGCCAGCTCATCCTGGCGCCGCTCTTTCCGTGGCTGAAGGACGCGTTCAACGTCAGCTACACCGAGCTGGGCGCGGTGCTCACGGTGTTCTTCGTCGTCTCGTGCGCGGTGCAGGCCGCGTCGGGCTTCATCGTCGACAAGATGGGGCCGCGCCCGGTGCTCTTCGTGGGCCTGGGCTGCCTGGGGCTGGCCGCCTTCGGCTACGCGATGGCGCCCAACTACTGGGCGATGCTGCCTTGCGCGGTGCTGGCGGGCGTGGGCAACGGGGTGTTCCACCCGGTCGACTACACGCTCTTCAACCGCAAGGTGGCGCCCACGCGCCTGGGCCATGCCTACAGCGTGCACGGCATCACCGGCAGCCTGGGCTGGGCACTGGCGCCGGCCTTCGTGGTGCCGATCGCCATCGCCTACGGCTGGCGCACGGCGTTGGCTTCGGCGGGCGTGCTGGCGCTGGCGGTGCTGGTGGTGCTGTGGTTCAACCGCGGGGCCCTGGCGCTGGATGTGAAGGCCGTGCAGAAGGCCACGGGGCAGGGCGCCGCGGCGCCGGCGGGCGGCGAGTTCGACTTCCTGCGCATCCCTGCCGTGTGGATGTGCTTCGGTTTCTTCTTTTTCTACGCGATGGTCATCAGCATCGTGCAGACCTTCGCGCCGGTGGCGGCCGGCAAGCTGCATGCGGTGCCGGTGGCGCTGGTGGCGATCTGCCTCACCGTGTACATGGTGGCCAGCTCGGCGGGCATGGTGGTGGGCGGATTCCTGGCGTCGGACCCGTCGCGCTGCGAGCGCATCGTGGGCATCGGCTTCGGCATCGCGGCGGCCTTCGCGCTGGTGATGGCGCTGGCCGACTTCCCGCCGGTGGTGGTGCCGGTGCTGTTCGGCGCCATGGGCTTCGCCTCGGGCATCGCCGGACCGTCGCGCGACCTGCTGGTCAAGCGCTCCACGCCGGCCAACGCCAGTGGGCGCGTGTACGGCGTGGTCTACGCCGGGCTGGACATCGGGCAGGCGGTGGCGCCCCTGATCTTCGGCCGCCTGATGGACGCGGGCCAGTACACCAGCGTGATCCTGGGCCTGGCATTGGTGCAGGGCGTGCTGATCGCCAGCGCCTTCAACGTGCGCCGCGCCCGGCGCGAGGCGTTGCCGGCGGTGCCGGCTTGACGCGGCTGCGCGGCCCGGGGCGCCGTTCTCAAGCCAAAAGCGGCTGCAGCGCCCGCCGCGCCTGCGTGAGAAGCTATGGTTTTCATAGCAACGGACAAGCTGCCGCGTCCTTGCCCCGGGCGTCGAGGGGCTGACCCGTGGCCGACAGCGCTTCGCTCTACCTGCTCGTGGCAGTGGGGGCCGGCGTCGCCGGCTTCGTCCAGGGCCTGTCGGGTTTCGCTTTCGGGCTGGTCGCGATGTCCTTCTGGGCCTGGGGATTGGAGCCGAAGCTGGCGGCCGTGCTCTCCACCTTCGGCGCGCTCACCGGCCAGGTGATCGCGGCCGTCACCGTGCGGCGAGGCTTCGACTGGCGGGCCCTGCGGCCCTTCGTGGCCGGCGGGCTGCTCGGCGTGCCGCTGGGCGTGTGGCTGCTGCCCCGGCTGGACATCGTGATCTTCAAGGCCTGCCTGGGCGGGCTGCTGGTGCCCTGGTGCCTGGCGATGCTGTTCGCGCGCAACCTGCCGCAGGTGCGCTGGGGTGGCCGCATTGCCGATGCGGTGTCGGGTCTGCTGGGCGGCATCTGCGGCGGTGTGGGCGGCTTCACGGGACCGATCCCCACGCTGTGGTGCACCTTGCGCGGCATGGCGCGCGATGCGCAACGTTCGGTGATCCAGAACTTCAACCTCGCCATGCTGGCCGTGGCCTTCACGCTGCAGGTCGGCGCAGGCAACGTCACCGTGCCCATGCTGCCGCTGCTGGCAGTGGTCGCGGTGTGCGTGCTGGTGCCCGTTCTGCTGGGCGCGCGGCTGTACATCGGGCTGAGCGAGCTGGCCTTCCGCCGCATCGTGCTGGGGCTGCTCACCGTGTCGGGGCTGGCGCTGCTGGTGTCGTCGGTGCCGTCGCTGCTGCAGCGCGCGTGATGCGGCTCGCCGCACAATCCGCCCATGACCGCGAAGCAGTACTGGCTGATGAAGTCCGAGCCCGACGAGTGCTCGATCGACGACGCGCTGGCGGCGCCGGAGCGCACCGTTCCCTGGACGGGCGTGCGCAACTACCAGGCGCGCAACTTCATGCGCGACGCCATGCGCATCGGCGACGGCGTGCTGTTCTACCACTCGAGTTGTCCCGAGCCGGGCATCGCCGGCATCGCGCGCGTCGCGTCGGGCGTGAAGCCGGATCCGACGCAGTTCGAAACGGGCTCGCCTTACTTCGACCCGAAGTCGAAAGCCGACGATCCACGCTGGCTGCTGCTCGACGTGCAGGCCCTGCGCAAGACGCGCCTGCTGGGCTTGCCCGAGTTGCGCACCGTGCCCGCGCTGGCCGACATGCGGCTGCTGCAACGGGGCAACCGGCTGTCGATCACGCCGGTGACGGCCGAGGAATGGGACGTGATCGAGGGGCTGCTGCGTTGATCGCGGCGCCTCGCCAAAGAACCTTCGCGCGCTCCGGCAGCGCTCATCGACTGCGGCCCGCCACCAGCTTCATGCCGGGCATCAGTTCCGCGGCCAGCTCGGGCCGTTCGAGCGCGTAGTCGAGGTTCATGCGGGCGATCTCGACGTGCTCCTCGCCCAGGGCCTGGGCCCGCGAGCCCTGGCCGCGCTCGATCGCCTGCACCAGCGCGTGGTGGGTGCGATGGGCCTGCTGCATCCATTGCTGGCCCTCGCGCATCGACGACTGCATGGGCAGCATGGCGCTGGGCGCCGCGAAGGGCTGGCTGTCGAGCATCTCCATGATGCGCCGGACCGACGCGTTGCCGCAGCCCTGGATGATGATGGCGTGGAAACGGTCGTTCATCTCCACGTAGCCGGCGTAGTCGTCCAGTTCCATGGTGGGCTTGTTCACGACCTTGTCGCCCGCATCCAGGCACTCGTGCAACTCGCGCAGCAACTGTCGGGGCGCGCCGTCCTCGGCGAGCAGGCGGGCCGCGAAGCCCTCGATGACACCCCGCACGCGGATCGCATCCGCGATCTCCTGCGAGGTGAAGCGCCGCATCTGGTAGCCACCGGCGGGGGAGGGCTCGATGAGGCCTTCGTGTTCCAGGCTGGCGAGCGCGAGGCGCACGGGCGTGCGCGAGGCGCCCAGCTTTTCGGCCAGGGGGATCTCGGCGAGCCGCTCGCCGGGGCCGAACTCACCCTTGAGGATCAGGTCGCGCAGTTGAACCAGGACACGTGACTGTTGGGAATCCATGGCTCTCCTTGTATGCAATAAGCAAAGCAAATTCTAGGCGCGTCGTTTGGTGTACGCATGAAGCGACTTCTGGCGCAGATCATGCATGCACGAAAAAGTGAAATCTTCTCCGGGCGGCAACTGTTGCCCCATTCAGTGCATCTTGTTCCGAATCAGTGCATTGATTCTCCGCAAAAGAAGTTGACCCGCTGCCATATTTCACGACAATGCATCCCATTGCATACAACTGAATGCATTGACTGAAAGGCTTGGAGCTTCACGATGATCAGCGCCGAACAAAACGACCTCATCACCCGCGTCGGCCGCGGCACGCCCGCCGGCACCCTGCTGCGCCGTTATTGGCAGCCGGTGGCCCTGTCCGAAGAGCTGCGCGGCCCGCGCCCGCTGCGGCCGGTGCAACTCATGGGTCAGCATTTCGTGCTGTTCCGCGACGAGTCCGGCCGGGTCGGTCTGCTCGACCGCGACTGCCCGCACCGTGGGGCCGACCTGGCCTACGGCCGGCTCGAGAACGGCGGCCTGCGCTGCGCCTTCCACGGCTGGCTGTTCGATGCCACCGGCCAGTGCCTCGAGACCCCGGCCGAGCCGGCGGGCAGCAAGCTGTGCACGCGCATCCGCCAGGGCGCCTACCCGGTGGTGGAGAAGAGCGGCATCGTCTTCGCGTACATCGGCGAAGGCGAGCCGCCCGCCTTCCCCGAGTTCGACTGCTTCGTTGCGCCCGACAGCCACACCTTCGCGTTCAAGGGACTGTGGGAATGCAACTGGCTGCAGGCGCTCGAGGTGGGCATGGACCCGGCGCATGCGTCCTTCCTGCACCGCTTCTACGAGGACGAGGACACCTCCGAGAGCTACGGCAAGCAGTTCCGCGGTGCCTCGGCCGACTCCGAACTGGCCATCACGCAGGTGCTGCGCGAATACGACCGGCCCGACATCACGGCCGAGCCGGCGCCGTACGGCATGAAGCTGACCACGCTGCGCAAGCTCTCTGAAGAGCAAACGCACGTGCGCGTGACCAACGTCGTCTTTCCGCAGGCCTTCGTGATCCCGATGAGTTCGGAGATGACGATCTCGCAGTGGCACGTGCCCGTGGACGACACGCATTGCTACTGGTACGCGATCTTCACCAGCTTCACCGGCCCGGTGGACAAGGCGCAGATGCGCGAGCAGCGCCTGAAGACCATCGAGCTGCCGCTGTACACCTCGCGCAAGAACAAACGCAACGAGTACGGCTACAGCGTCGAGGAACAGCTGACGCAGACCTACACCGGCATGGGCGAGGACATCAACGTGCACGACCAGTGGGCTTGCGAATCGATGGGGCCGATCCAGGACCGCACGCGTGAGCACCTCGGCACGACCGACAAGGGCATCATGCTTTACCGCCGGATGCTGGTGAAAGCCATCGAGGCGGCGCAGGCGGGGGAAGCCGTGCCGATGCGACCCACGGCCGAGGACGCCGGCACCCTGACCGGCCCGCCATCGATCGACGGCGTGGCGGCGGCCGACAAGGCGGCGAGCTACTGCGAAGAGGCCGATCGGGCCCGCCGGCAGGCATCGGACTGGGCTTCGGCCCGCCTGGCGGCCTGAGATGAGCGCTTTCGCCGAACGCTTCGGTCTCTGGAGCGACGAACAGCACGCCCAGGCGAGCGAGATCGTCGGGCGCATCGACGCGGGCGAGCTGGACGTGCTGCGCTTCGCGTGGGCCGACCAGCACGGTGTGCTGCGCGGCAAGACCCTGGTGGCCGAAGCGGCCCGCGGGGCGCTGGCGCGGGGCGTGAACCTCACGACCACGCTGCTGGCCAAGGACACCTCGCACCGTTCGGTGTTCCCGGTCTTCTCGGCTGGCGGCGGCTTTGCGCTCCAAGGGCTGCAGGGCGGCGCCGATTTCACGATCCTGGCCGACCCGTCCACCTTCCGCATGCTGCCCTGGGCGCCCCGCACGGGCTGGGTCCTGTGCGATGCGTTCATGAAGGACGGCCGGCGCTGCCCCTTCGACACCCGGCAGATCCTGCGGCGTTCGATCGACCGCGTGGCCGCGCGCGGCCTCGAATTCGTGGCCGGGCTGGAGGTCGAGTTCCACGTCTTCAAGCTCGACGACGCGCAGATGCGCCTGGCCGACGCGGGCCAGCCGGGCACGCCGCCGGCCGTCTCGCTGCTCACCCATGGCCACCAGTACCTGACCGAACTGCGCTACGACCGCGTCGACGCGCTCATGGAGCTGCTGCGCACCCAGCTCCAGGCGCTGGGGTTGCCGCTGCACTCGCTGGAGATCGAGTTCGGCCCGAGCCAGTTCGAGCTGGTGTTCGGCCCCACGGCGGGCATGGCGCCTGCCGACACGATGGTGCTGCTGCGCAGCGCGATCAAGCAGATCTGCCAGCGCCATGGCTACCACGCCACCTTCATGTGCCGTCCGCGCATTCCGAGCGTCATGTCCAGCGGCTGGCACCTGCACCAGTCCCTGCGCCACGCGAAGGGCGGCGACAACGCCTTCATGCCCGAGGCCACCGGCGACGAGGCACCCGCGCTGAGTCCGCTGGGCATGCACTACCTGGCCGGCCTGAAGGCCCACGCCCGCGGTGCCGCGGCGCTGGCGAGCCCGACGCTCAACGGCTACCGGCGCTACCGGCCGTTCTCGCTCGCGCCCGATCGCGCCATCTGGGCGCAGGACAACCGCGGGGCCATGCTGCGGGTGCTCGGCGCGCCGGGCGACGAGGCGTCGCGCATCGAGAACCGGATCGGCGAGCCGACGGCCAATCCCTACCTTTACCTCGCGTCGCAGATCGTCTCGGGCCTGGACGGTGTCGAGCGCGGGCTGGATCCCGGCCCGTCGGCAGACGCACCCTACGAGACGCCGGCCGAGGAACTGCCCCGCACGCTCGATGCCGCGCTGGCCGCCTTGCAGGCGGACGCCGCGCTCGTCGATGGGCTGGGAAAGGACTTCGTCGACTACTACTGCCACATCAAGCAGGCCGAGATCGCGCGCTTCAACCTCGAAGTCACCGAGTGGGAGCACCGCGAGTACTTCGACATGTTCTGACCGCCGACGACATCCCGAGAGTCAAATGCCCACGATCCACTACATCCTCAAGGACGGCAACACCCGCAGCGTCGAGGCCAAGCCCGGCGCCAGCGTGATGGAGACCGCCATCCAGCACAACATCCGCGGCATCGACGCCGAATGCGGCGGCAGTTGCTCCTGCGCGACCTGCCACGTCTACGTCGACGAGGCCTTCCTGGGTCGACTCACGCCGCCGGACGAGATGGAGGACGAACTGCTGGACGGCACGGCCAGTGAACGTGCGCCCAACAGCCGGCTCAGCTGCCAGATCCCGGTGACGGCGGAACTCGACGGCCTCACCGTGCGCGTGCCGGAGACTCAGGTCTGATGGCCGATGCGCTGGTCATCGTCGGTGCGTCCTATGCGGGGGTGCAGCTCGCGGCCTCTGCGCGGGAGCTGGGCTTCGAGGCGCCCATCGTGCTGCTCGGCGACGAGCGCCACGCGCCGTACCAGCGGCCGCCGCTGTCCAAGGGACTGCTGAGCGGCAAGACCGCCGCCGACCAGCTCGCGCTGCGCGGCCCGGACTTCTATGCCCAGCAGGGGATCGACCTGCGCCTGGGCACAAGGGCCACGGCCGTCGATCTCTCGTCGCAGCGTGTGCACCTGGCCGACGGCAGCGAACTGGACTACGGCTGGCTCGCCTTCGCCACCGGCGCGCGCTGCCGGCCGCTGGCCGTGCCCGGCGCCGATCTCCAGGGCGTGCACGAGTTGCGCACGCTGGACGATGCGATCGCCGTGCAGGCGGCGCTGGGCCGCAGCCGGCGCGCCTGCGTGATCGGCGGCGGTTTCATCGGGCTGGAAGTCGCGGCGGCGCTGACGGCGGCGGGCGCGAGCGTCACCGTGGTCGAGGGTCAGCCGCGCCTGCTCGCACGCAGCTTTCCCACCCTCATGTCCGACTACGTCGCGGACGCGCATCGCGCACGCGGTGTCGCGCTGGAGCTGGGGCGGGGCGTGGTCGCCCTGGTGGGCGACGCCCAGGGCCATGTGGCGTCGGTGCTGCTGGACGATGGCCGCCAGCTCGAGTGCGACCTGGTGGTGCTGGGCATCGGTGTGCTGCCCAATGTGGAACTGGCCCAGGCGGCGGGCATCGCATGCGACGGCGGCATCCTCGTCGACGCGCTGGGTCGCACCAGTGCCCCCAACGTGCTGGCGGCCGGCGACGTCGCCAACATGGCGCTGTCGTCCGCCGCGGCCCCCGGCACGGTGCGCATGCGGCTGGAATCCATCCAGGCTGCCAACGACGGCGCGCGCGCGGCGGCGTCGGCGCTGGTCGGCCAGCCCCAGCCGCTGACGGCCGTGCCCTGGTTCTGGAGCGACCAGCACGACCTGAAGTTCCAGATGGCGGGGCTGCCCGCGCCCGGGGATCAGGCCGTGCTGCGCGGCACGCTCGCCGACCACCGCTTCACCTTGTTCTACCTGCGCGAGGGCCGCGTCGCCGCAGCCCACTCGGTCAACCGTCCGGCCGAGCACATGCTGGCCCGCAAGCTGATCGCCCAGGGCGCTGCCATCCCCGTCGAGGTGCTGGCCGATCCGGCCAGCGACCTCAAGCCTTTTTCCATTCCCCGGCCTGCGGGCTGAGTTCTTCCCACGGAGTTCCACGATGAAGATGACCAAACGTACTCTCCTCGCCGTCGCGGCGCTGGCCTGCGTTGCCGGCGCGGCGCACGCCCAGGACGCCCTCAAGATCGGCCTGATCGGCACCTATTCCGGCCCGTACGCCGACTACGGGCGCCAGTTCGACGCCGGCGTCGCGCTGTACCTCAAGGAGCACGGCAACAAGATCGCCGGCCGAACGGTCGAAGTCATCAAGAAGGACACGGCCGGGCCCGCCCCGGATGCCGCCAAGCGCATCGCGCAGGAACTGGTCGTGCGCGACAAGGTGCAGATCCTGACCGGCCTGGACTTCAGCCCCAACGCGTACGCGGTCGCGGCGGTCGCGACGCAGGCCAAGATTCCCACGGTGGTCATGAACGCCTCGTCCTCGGCCATCACGACCAGCTCGCCCTATGTCGCGCGGCTGTCGTTCACGGTGCAGCAGGTGTCCGACCCGATGGCGCGCTGGATGCTGCGCAACGGCACCAAGGAAGCCTACGTGGTCGTGGCCGACTACGCCTCGGGCACGGACGCGCTGACGGCCTTCAAGAAGGCCTTCGAGGGCGGCGGCGGCAAGGTCGTCGGCGAACTGCGCACGCCGATGAACAACCCGGACTTCTCGGCCTACGTGCAGCGCATCAAGGACGCCAAGCCGCAGTCCGTGTTCTTCTTCTTCCCCTCGGGCGTGATGCCGCCCGCCTTCCTGAAGGTGTGGAAGGAGCGCGGCATGGACGAGGCCGGCATCAAGCTCTACGCCACCGGCGAGGCCACCGACGACAGCTACCTCGACGCCACCGGCGACGTGGCCCTGGGCCTGGTCACCAGCCACCACTATTCCTATGCCCATCCCTCGGCCAAGAACCAGAAGTTCGTGAAGGACTTCGAGGCGCAGTTCGGCACCGGCCTGCGTCCGAGCTACTTTGCCGTGACGGCCTACGACGCCATGGCCGCCATCGACCTGGCCCTCAAGAAGACCGGTGGCAATGCGGATGGCGACAAGGTGATGGACGCCCTCAAGGGTCTCGCCTTCGAGAGCCCGCGCGGCCCGATCGAGATCGATGCCGCCACGCGCGACATCGTGCAGACGGTCTACATCCGCAAGACCGAGAAGGTCAACGGCAAGCTGGTCAACGTGGAGTTCGACAAGTTCGACCGCGTCAAGGACCCGGCCAAGGAAGCCAAGTGACGCTTGCGCCCACCGGGCGCTGACTCCGGCACGGGGCTCACGCCAGGGCGCCCCGTGCCTCGCATCGGGAATCCAATGGGAATCGTCCTTTTCGACGGGGTGGCCTACGGCATGCTCCTGTTCCTCATGGCGGTGGGCCTGTCCATCACCATGGGCTTGATGAACTTCGTCAACCTCGCGCACGGCAGTTTCGCGGTGGTGGGCGGGTACGCGGCGGCGGTGCTCATGAACCGGCTGGGCGTGCCGTACGGGCTGGCGCTGGTCGCGGCCTTCGTGGCCGCGGCGCTGCTGGGCGCCGTGCTCGAGGTCGTGTTCTACCGCCGGCTGTACCGTGCGCATCCGCTGGACCAGGTGCTGCTGTCGATCGGCGTGGTGTTCGTGTCGATCGCCGTGCTGACCTACTTCTTCGGGCCGACCATGTTGCCCTTCCACCTGCCCGCCGCCCTGCAGGGGCAGTTCTCCTTCGCGGGCGTGGAACTGGGCCGCTACAGGCTGTTCCTCATCGTCTGCGGCGTGGCGACGCTGGTCCTGCTGCTGCAGCTGATGAACCGCACGCGCTACGGCGCGATGGTGCGCGCGGCCGTGGACAACCAGCGCGTGGCAGGCGGCACGGGCATCCACGTGCAGCGGCTGTTCTTCCTCACCTTCTCGCTGGGCTGCGGGCTGGCGGGCCTGGGCGGCGCGCTGAGCCTGGGCATGCTGGGTCTGGAGCCCTCGTTCCCGCTCAAGTACCTGGTGTACTTCCTGATCGTGGTCTGCGTGGGCGGGGCCGGCACCGTCACCGGGCCCTTCATCGCCGCGTTGCTGGTCGGCATCGTCGACGTGGCCGGCAAGTACTACCTGCCCGAGGCCGGCGTCTTCCTGATCTACGTCTTCATGATCGGGATGCTGCTGCTGCGCCCCAACGGCATCGTTCCCAAGAAGGGTCTCGCATGAAGGCCATCACCCTCTCGCCGGGCCAGTTGCGCGCGGCCGAAATCGCGTTCTGGCTGCTGCTGGCCTGCAGCTACTTCATCGCGCCCAACCACCTCACGCTGCTCAGCCAGATTCTGATCTTCGGCCTCTTCGCCGTGGCGCTGGACATGGCGCTGGGCTATGCCGGCATCCTGACCGTGGGCCATGCGGCCTTCTTCGGCGCGGGCGCGTACACCGCAGGGCTGCTGGCCAAGCATGGCTGGGGCGAGCCCTTCAGCGGGCTGCTGGCCGCACTGGTCGTGGCCGGCGTGCTGGGCTATGCGCTGAGCTATCTCATCGTGCGCGGCGCCGACCTCACGCGGCTGATGATCACCATCGGCGTGTGCGTGCTGCTGGCCGAACTGGCCAACCGGCTCTCGGGCATCACGGGCGGCACCGACGGCCTGCAGGGCATGGAGGTGAAACCGGTCCTCGGCCTGTTCGCGTTCGACCTCTTCGGCAAGACCGCCTTCGTCTATGCCTTCGCCGTCGTGCTGGCCATGTTCCTGCTCGTGCGGCTGGTGCTGCGCTCGCCCTTCGGCCTGGCGCTGCGCGGCATCCATGACAACCGCAAGCGGATGCTGGCCATCGGCGCGCCGGTGGAAGCGCGGCTGCGCATGGCCTACGCCTTCTCGGCAGCGGTGGCCGGCGTGGCGGGCGCGCTCCTGGCGCAGACTACGCAGTTCGTGGGCATCGAGTCCATCGGCTTTAACCGTTCGGCCGAGATCCTGATCATCCTGGTGCTGGGCGGCACGGGCCGGCTGTACGGCGGCCTGGTCGGCGCGATCGTCTACATGCTGGTGCACGACTGGTTCGCCGACATGAATCCGGAGTACTGGATGTTCTGGCTCGGCATCTTCCTGATCGCGGCCGTGATGCTGGGCCGGGGCGGCATCATGGGCGCGCTGTCGCGCCGCATCCGCACGAGGGAGCAGGCACGATGAGCGCCGTGACCCAACACGGCGTCCGTAGCGCATGCCGCAGGGCGGGGAGGGCGTCATGACCGCATTGCAGACGCAGGGCCTGGGCATCAGCTTCGGCGCCTTCCAGGCCGTGGCCGACGTCGGCCTGTCGCTGGAGCCGGGCGCACGCCAGGCCCTGATCGGCCCCAACGGCGCCGGCAAGACCACGCTGATCAACCTGCTGACGGGCATCTACCGGCCCAGCGCCGGCAGCATCCGCATGAACGGCGAGGACATCACCGGCTGGCCCGCGGACCGGCGTGCACGCGGCGGCCTGGCGCGCACCTTCCAGATCAACACGCTGTTCCCCAGCCTCACGCCGCTGCTCTCGGTGGTGTTGGCCATCCACGAGCGCGACGGGCAGGGGGCGACCTGGTGGCGGCCCTTCGGCCGCAGCAAGGCGGCGTTCGACGAGGCCCATGCATTGCTGGACCGGCTGCGCCTGGGCGCACTTGCCAACGTGCCGGTGGCCGAGCTGGCCTACGGCAAGCAGCGGCTGCTCGAGATCGCCCTGGCGCTGGCCGCGCGGCCGCGCATCCTGCTGCTGGACGAGCCGGCGGCCGGCGTGCCGGTGGACGAGAGCGGCGAGCTCTTCGAGGCCATCGCCGAACTGCCGGACGACATCAGCGTCCTCTTCATCGAGCACGACATGAACCTGGTGTTCCGCTTCGCGCGGCGCATCTCGGTGCTGGTGGCCGGACGCATCCTGACCGAGGGAACGCCGGCCGAGATCGGCCGCGATCCGCGCGTGCGCGAGGTCTATCTGGGCAAGACCCACGTCAACATCCGAAAGGACGCCACCGATGCCTGAACTGCTGGCCTTCGATGCCGTCACCGCCGGCTACGGCAACGCGGTCGTGCTCGACCGCCTCGGCTTCGCACTGCAGGCCGGCGAAAGCCTGGCCATCCTAGGGCGCAACGGCGTGGGCAAGACCACCACGCTCGAGACGCTGATGGGCAACACCCGGGTCACGGGCGGCACGGTCCGCTGGCGAGGCCAGGACATCACCCGTCTGCCTGCACACCAGCGCGTGCGCTCCGGGCTGGGCTGGGTGCCGCAGGAGCGCGAGGTGTTTCCCTCGCTGACCGTGGAAGAGAACCTGGGCGTGGTTGCCCGGCCAGGGGCGTGGAACCTCGACCGTGTCTACGGCCTGTTCCCGCGCCTGAAGGAACGCCGCGCCAACTACGGCAACCAGCTCTCGGGCGGCGAACAGCAGATGCTGGCCATCGGCCGTGCCCTGATGACCAACCCCACGCTGCTGCTGCTCGACGAGCCCATGGAGGGCCTGGCGCCCATCATCGTGGAAGAGCTCGCGCGGGCCATTCGCCGCCTGTGCGAGAGCGAGGGGCTGGCCTCCATCGTGGTCGAGCAGCACCCCGTGCTGGCGCTGGAGATGACGCACCAGGCGATCGTGCTGGAGCGCGGCACGGTGGTGCATGCCGGCTCCAGCGCAGCGCTGGCCTCGGACCCGGAGCGGCTGGACCGGCTGTTGGGCGTGGGCATGCCTGCCTGAGCAGCGTACGACCCGACCCGCGCTCGGCGCGGCACTTCCAACTTTGCGACAGGACGACAGGCCCAACGGGCCATTCAGGGCAGCAATCGCTTCATCCAACAAGGACACACCGACATGAAGACCAACGCCTCCCATTCATCCGCTCGCTCGATCGACACCACGAGCTCCCGCGGTCGCCCGCTCGCGGTCGCCGGGCTAGCGATGGCCGCGGGACTGCTCGCGGTCGGCTGCGCGCATCGCACCGCCACGCCTCCCGACGTCGCCTACGTGAACGGCCGGATCGTCACGGCCGACAGGAGCTTCTCGGTCGCCCAGGCCGTGGCGATCAAGGACGGGGCCTTCGTGGCGGTCGGCAGCGACGAGCGCATCCGGCAACTGATCGCCCCGCAGACGCGGGTGGTCGATCTGCAGGGACGCACCGTCGTGCCGGGCCTGATGGATGCACACACGCACATGGACGGCGCGGGCACCGTCGAGACCACCGCCCAGGTAATCCGCGCGCGGACCGTGGCCGAGGCGCAGGCCATCATCGGCGACTTCATTCGCACCAAGTCCATCCCCGCGGGCCAGTGGGTGCAGACGAGCCGCTGGCACCCGCCATCGCAGCTGAAGGAACAGCGCTACCTGACGCGCCAGGAACTCGACGCCGTGGCGCCGGACCACCCGGTCTACGTGCAGACGGTCGGCCACTTCGCGATGGCCAACAGCAAGGCGCTCGCCGCCGCGGGCATCACGCGGGACACACCCGACCCCGTGGGCGGCAAGATCCACCGCGACGCCAATGGCGAGCCGACCGGCGTCGTCGAATCGAGCGCGCTGCAGCTCGTCGAGAAGATCATTCCGCCACCCAGCTTCGAACAGCGCGTGGCGCAGAACATCGCGGGCCAGCGCGTATACAACCGCTCGGGCATCACCAGCACGGTGGTCGCGGGTCTGAACGAAGAGCAGATCAAGGCGTACTACGCCGCGGCCGAGCGCGGCCAGGCCACGGTCCGGGCCGGCATGTTCTGGCTGTTCCCTGCGGCGGCAGCGCCCGACTTCGAGGCCAGGCTGAAGGCGGCACCGTTCAAGGACGGGCAGGGCAACGACTGGGCCCGGCTGGCGGGCATCAAGCTGGTGTCCGACGGCGGCATGACCCTCAAATCCGCGTACATCCGCGGCAACTATGCCAACGAACCCAACAACCACGGGATGGTTGCCGTCGATCCCGAGGCCTACGTGCGCATGGTGCGGGCCGCCAACAGGAACGGCTGGCGCGTCCACACGCACGCCGTGGGTGACGCGGCGGTGGACCTCACGCTGAAGGCCTACGCGGCCGCCAATGCCGACAGCTCCATCGCGGGCCGGCGCTTCAGCGTCGTGCATGGCAGCCTGGTCGCAGCCGACCAGATCGAGACCGCACGCAGCCTCGACGTGCGCATCGATGCCCAGAACGCGTTCCTGTGGGACAAGGCGGGCACCGTCGAGCGCTACATGGGGCCGCTGCTCGCCAACCGTGCGGTGCCCACGCGGCGCCTGCTCGACGTCCTGGGCATGGAGCGCACCTCCGCCGGCACCGACAACGAGGTCAACCTGCTCAACCCCTTCATCGGCATGTACCTCATGGTGACGCGCAAGGACCCGCGCGGCGTGGTCTATGGTGCAGACCAGAAGATCTCGCGGGAGGAGGCGCTTCGCCTGTACACGAACGCGGGGCCCTACCTGACCTTCGAGGAAAAGCGCAAGGGATCGATCGAGGTCGGCAAGCTGGCCGACATGGTGGTCCTGTCGGCGGACTACCTCAGCGTGCCGGAAGAAAAGATCAAGGACATCGTCGCGATGGAAACGATCGTCGGCGGCCGCTCGGTGTACCGCGCTGCGCCCTGAGGTCCTGGCTGGCCAGGGCGGTCGCTCCAGCCTCGAGCCGTGTTTTCCAAAGCCATTCGCTTCCCATGCCCCACATCGTCATCGAGTACACCCCCAACCTGAAGGGCCTGCCGCTGGACGCCATGCTGGCCGCCGTGACGCGGCGGCTGGCCGGCAGCACGGAGGTCACCGACGAGGCGGACCTGAAGGCGAGGGTGGTCTGCGTCGAGGCCTTTCGGGTCGGCCTGGCCGAGTCGGGGCGGGCGTTCATTCATGTCACCGTGCGCATCCTGGCCGGCCGCGACGAGAAGGCGAAGAAGGATTTCAGCGATCGGGTCACCGAAGGGATGCTCGAGCACATGCCGCCGCTGCCGCCGGGCCTGCAGGCCCACCTGAGCGTCGAAGTCGTCGACATGGACCGCGCCAGCTACCGCAAGACGCGCCTGGCCTGAAGCGCCGCGCCCGGGCCCTCAGTGCCGGTGCGACTGCGCCTGCAGCAGGGCCGCGAAGGCCTGCGCCGCCGGTGACAGTGCCAGGCTGCGGCGCTGGTACACGAAGAACTCCCGGTTCAGGGCCGGCGAGCGCAGTGCGAGGAAGCGGATGCCGAAGTTGCCGGCGAAAGTGCGCGCATAGTCCGGCACCATCGCCACGCCCAGCCCGGCGCCGACCAGCGCCAGCGCGGTGGTGAGGTAACGCACCTCGGTCGCGGTCTGCATCGACAGCGATGCGTCGTGTTCGTGCAGCCGCTGTTCCACGTAGCGGCTGAAGTCGCCCGAGTACACCACCCAGCGCTCGTCGCGCAGATCGCGCCACGAGACGGCCTGCCGCCCGGCCAGCGGGTGGCCCGTCGCACACACCAGGCGCATGGGCACGTGCATGAGGAAGCTGCGCGTCACGTCCTCGCCCGTCACGCGCTCGGGGCCGATGCCCAGTTCGGCGTCGCCGCGCCGCACCGCGCCCACGATGTCGTCGGCCGAGCCGTCGACGATGCGCAGGCCCACCGTGGGATGCGCCTGCTCGAAACGCGCCAGCACGCCGGCCACCCAGGTGCAGGCCATCAGCTGCGGCGCGACCACGCGCAGCACGCCGCTCTTGAGCAGGCGCAGGTCGCTCGCGCCTTCCTCGATCTGTCGCAGGTCGTCCAGCATGCGGCGCGCCAGCGGCAGCAGCTGCTGCCCGCCCTCGGTCAGGGTGACGGCATGGCGCGTGCGGTCGAACAGTTTCAGGCCGAGCTCCTCTTCCAATTGCTGCACGAGCATGCTGACGGCCGACTGGGTGAGGTTCAGCTGCCTGGCTGCGAGCGTGAAGCTCGCGGTGCGTGCCACGACGGAGAACGCACGCATCTGGCGGAGGGTGAGGTTCATGTCTGCACCATTGTGGCGCCGCCGGAACGCATGAATCAGAAATCTTCATGCATTAATCAAATGAATTCGTTGGATTGATGTTGCCGGCATGCCCACAATGCACTCCCTATGCATGTCGCCGTCATCGGGACCGGCATCGTCGGCACCTGCACCGCATCGTGGCTGCAGCGCGACGGTCACCGGGTCAGCTTCTTCGATCCCCTGCCGCCGGGCGAGGCCTGCTCGTTCGGCAACGCCGGCTCGCTGTCGCCCAGCGCCTGCCTGCCGGTGGGCATGCCCGGCATGGTCAAGCGCGTGCCGCAGTGGCTGCTCGACCCGCTCGGGCCGCTCACCGTGCGATGGCGCTATGCGCCCGCCGTGCTGCCCTGGCTGGTGCGCATGCTGCGCCACTCCACGCGCGAAGAGGTCACCCGCATCGCGACCGCGCTGCGCAGCCTGCTGGAGCCCATCTTCGAGTGCTACGACCCGCTGCTCGAGCAGGCCGGTGCGCAGCAACTGGTGCGCCGCTCCGGCTGCCTGTACGTCTACTCGTCGCGCGAGAAGGCGGCGCAATGGAACTGGGGCATGAACCTGCGGCGCTCCCTGGGCGTCGAGATGGTCGACGTGGGCCAAGACGAACTCGAAGCGCTGGAGCCCGACCTCAAGGGGCGCTTTCGCTTCGGCATCCGCGCGCCCGAGAACGGCTCCACGCTCGACCCGTCGGCGCTGGTCAAGGCGCTCCATGCGCATTGCGTGGCCCAGGGCGCGGCGTCGGTGCGGCAGGCCGTGACGGGCTTCGAGCGCGAAGGCCGCGGGGCGCGCCAGGTCACGGCCGTGCGCACGGCCGACGGGCAGCGCACGCCGGTGGACGGCGTGGTGGTGGCGGCCGGCGCGTGGTCGGCCCGGCTCGCGGCGCAGCTGGGCTCGCGCGTGCCGCTGGAGACCCAGCGCGGCTACCACGTCACGGTGCGCAGCTCTAACCTGCAACTGCGCCACACCGTGATGGCGGTGGAGAACAACCTGATGGTCAACCCCATGGCGATGGGCCTGCGGCTCGCGGGGACGGTGGAGTTCGCGGGGCTCAAGGCACCGCCGCGCTACGAACGCGCCCAGGCCCTGCTGCGCCTGGGCCAGCAGCTCTTCCCGCACCTGGACACGAGCGACACCACGCAGTGGATGGGCCATCGGCCCTGCCTGCCGGACAGCCTGCCCGTCATCGGCCGTGCGGGTGCGGCCGACAACGCCTGGCTCGCCTTCGGGCACGGCCACATGGGCATGTGCATGGGCGCGAGCACGGGGCGCGAAGTGGCGCACCTGGTGGCAGGGCGCGCCACGCAGGTCGATCTCGCCCCCTTCAGCCCGGCCCGGTTCTGATGGACAGCATGGCCACTCCGATGACGGACGTCCGGTCTGTGCGGGCGGGGAGGTGCTCGTGAGCGACATCGCGCTGGTCTGCACCCGGGGCTTCGCCGACGTGCTGACGCTGGCCCGCCAGAACCGTGCCGACCCCTACGCGCTGCACGTGCCGGCCTCGCCCTGGCCGATGTTGCTGCCGGCAGCCTGGCGCATCGAGGCACGCGGGCGCATCGATGCCGCAGGCGCCGAGGTGGAAGCGCTCGACGCCCCCGACGTGCTGCGTGCACTGGCGGCCCTGCCGCGCCCGCCGCGTGGCGTTGCCATCGCGCTCCTGTTCGCGCAGCGCAACCCGGCGCACGAACTCGCGCTGGCCCAGGCCATTCGTGCGCGCTGGCCCGACCTGCGGGTGGTGTGCTCGCACGAGGTGCTGCCGCAGGACGGCGAGTACGAACGCACGCTGGCCACGGTGCGAGCCCTGGGCCTGCAGGTGCCGCCCGTGGCGGAGGCGGAGCGCGAACGGGAGGACGTGGACCCGCTGCCGCTGCAGCTGGAGCAGTTGGCCGACCGGATGCAGCAGCGGCTGGTGGCGCAGGCCGTCTCCAGCGTGGTGCGCGAGGCCATGGACTGCGCGGCGGCCGTGTTCCTGCCCGACGGCCGCCTGGTGGCGCAGGCGCGCACGCTGCCGCTGCTGCTGGGCAGCCTGTCGCCGGCCGTGGCCGGGCTGCTGGCCCTGTACCCGGCGGCCGGCATGAAGGAGGGCGACGGCTTCGTGCTGAACGACCCCTGGCACGGCGGCACGCACCTGCCCGACCTCACGCTGGTGCGCCCGGTGTGTGTGGACCGGCAGGTCGTCGCGCTGGTGGCCTGCGTGCTGCACCACCAGGACGTCGGTGGCATTGCACCGGGCTCTGTGCCCACCCACGCCACCAGCATCCAGCAGGAAGGCCTGCGCATCCCGCCCACGCCGCTGTATCACGCCGGCCAGGTCGACTCGGCGCTGCTGCGCCTGCTGCGGGCCAACAGCCGCATGCCCGACAACCTGCAGGGCGACCTCGCGGCGCAATGGCAATGCCTGGCGCAGGGTGCTTCGGAGCTGGCCCGGCTGTGGCAGGCCACGCCCTGCATGGCTGCGCGCTGTGCCGCTGCGCTGGCCGTGTCCGAAACGGCGGCACGCGCTGCCCTGGCCGCCGCGCCCGATGGCGACTATGCGTTCGACGATGCACTGAACGGCGATGGCATTCATGCAGACCCGGTGCGGGTGTCGGTCTGCATCCGCAAGCGCGGCGGCAGCGCCGAGCTGGACCTGACCGGCTGCGCCGACCAGACCACCGGCCCCGTCAACGCATCGCGGGGCGCCGTGCAGGCGGCCGTGGCCTACTTCGCACGCATGCTGGCGCCGCAGGCCGCCTGCAACGATGGCAGCCTGGCGTCGCTCACGGTGCTCACGCGGCCCGGCAGCATCGTGGACCCGGACTTCCCGGCAGCGGTCAACGCCCGCACCAACCTCGTCAAGCTGCTGGCCAACGCGCTGCTGGGCGCATGGTCGCGCGCCGTGCCCGCGCAGATGCCGGCGCCGAACGCCGGCGAGGCGGTGGTCCTTTCGCTGGGCGGCGTGCGCGCCGACGGCACGCCCTGGCTGCTGACCGAGATCATTGCCTCGGCGGCCGGCGGCGCGCCGTGGGCGGCCGGCGGCAGCGGCGTGTCCACCGACGTGGGCAACGCACGCAGCACACCCGCCGAAGCCATCGAAGCCCAGGCGCCGCTGCGCGTGGAGCGCGTGGCGGTGCGCGAGGGTTCGGGCGGCGCCGGCCGCCACCGCGGCGGCGATGGCGTGGTGCGCGCGTACCGGCTGCTGCACGGCAGCGGCACGATTTCCTACCGCGGCGAGCGCCACGAAACGGCGCCGCAGGGCGCCGCTGGCGGAAGCCCCGGCGCATGTGCCGCCGCACGCATCGAGCGGGCGGATGGCCGCACCGACGTCCTGCCCGCCAAGGCGCGCGCGCAGTGGCAGGCCGGCGACCTCCTCATCATCGAAACCGCGGGAGGCGGCGGCTGGGGACAGCCTGCCGACCTGGAGACAGCCGCATGACGCTGCGCAGCGCACGCACCACGCTCCGGCAGGCACGCCTCGTGCGCGTCGGCCATGTTTCCAACCCCATTCGTTCCTGATTGCGCCATGAAAACCTCCTTGTCCCGTCGCCAGTCGATTCGCCGCGTGGCGCTCGGTGCTTCGTCCCTGCTGGCCGCGTCGTGGCTCGCACCGCTGGCGGTCCACGCCCAGCCGGCAGCGAAGACCATCCGCATCGTCGTTCCGTTTCCCCCGGGTGGCAGCACCGATCTGCTGGCACGCCGTGTCGCCGAGAAGCTGTCGGCCGCCTGGGGGCAGCCGGTGATCGTCGAGAACCGCGCCGGTGCGGGCGGCACGGTCGGCGCCGACTTCGTGGCCAAGTCGGCACCGGACGGCACCACGCTGCTGATGGGCGTGACGGGCAGCAATGCGATCGCCCAGGCGCTGTACCCCCGCCTGCCGTACGACGTGCTGAAGGACTTCGCGCCGGTGTCGATGGTCGTGAGTTCGCCGCTGGTCGTGACCGTGAACCCGGCCGTGAAGGCCAACACGCTGGCCGAGTTCGTCGCGCTCGCGAAGGCCAAGCCCGGATCGATCAGCTACGGCTCGGCGGGCAACGGCACCTCGATGCACCTGACCGGCGAGATGTTCAAGCAGGCGACCAAGACCTCGATGGTGCACATCCCGTACCGCGGCAGCGCCGGCATGCTGACCGACCTGATGGCGGGTCAGATCGAAGCCACCTTCGGCGACCTGCTGGTGGTGATGCCGCAGCTGGAGGCCGGCAAGCTGCGCCCGCTGGCCGTCACCTCGAAGCAGCGCCATCCGCAGCTGCCCAACGTGCCCACGGTCGCGGAGAGCGGCTACCCGGGCTTCGAGGCGCTGTCGTGGCAGGGCGTGTTCGCGCCCTCGGGCACGCCGCCCGAGTTGGTCGAACGCCTGAGCGCCGATGTGAACAAGGCGGTGCGGACGGCCGATGTGCGGGACTATTTCGCGGCGCGCGGCTTCCTCGTCGAAGGCACGACCCCGTCGGCGTTCCGGACCTTCCTGGAGGCGGAGGTGAAGAAGTGGTCGGCCATCGTCGAGGTGTCCGGCGCCAAGGCCGACTGATGGTAGAGCGTCGGCAGGACATGGAGCGGCTCGGTCCGGTGGTCCGGGCGGGGCAGCGCCAGCCCATCTCGGCCGCGGTGGCGTGGGAGCGGCTGGTGTTCGTCTCGGGCCAGGTGCCCATGCGCGCCGGCGCGCCAAGCGCGCCCGACATCGCCGGGCAGACGCACGCCGTGCTGGACGGCATCGCCGCCACCCTGGCCGAGGCCGGATGCTCGCTGGCCGACGTCGTGAAGACCACGGTGTGGCTCACCGATGCGGCGGACTATCCGGCCTTCAACGCGGCTTACGGGGAACGCTTCGGCGTCGATGCCGCGCCGGCGCGCTCGACCGTGATCGCCGGGCTCATCGCGCCCGTCAAGGTGGAGATCGAAGCCATGGCCGTGCGGCCGGCGCCGGCCTGAGCCTGCGCGCCGCGCCAGAGGCCATGCCAGACGCCACGGCGCCGCTCATGCGTCGAGCCCGCCGGGCGTGCGCTCCGCGTCCAGGTCGAAGTTGAGTTCGACCTTCAGGCCCAGCGGGTCCTGCAGGAAGACCTGGTGCAGCCGCGTGCCCTTGAGCGGCGTTTCGCTGAACGGCAGCTCGGCGTCGGCCAAGGCCTGCCGCGTCGCAGCCAGGCCGTGCGCCTTGAGCGCGATGTGGTCGACCGCGCCCCCCTGGGGCTTCGGCGAATGCGGCAGCAGTGCGTTGAGGTGCAGCACCGCGTGCCCGCCGGCGTAGAGCCAGTGGCCGGGATAGCGCAGTGCCGGCCGGTAGCCATCGTGCAACCCCAGCGTGCCCGCATAGAACGCCAGCAGCAGCGGCAGATCCTCGCGCGCGCAGCCGATGGTGATGTGGTGCAGGGCGGAAACGTCGATGCTCATGCCGCGCTCCCGGATCGCCCAGCGCCGCGGCACAGCACGAGCGCGAGGGTGGCGTCCAGCGCCTGCGCCGCGTCGGCGACGCCGGTGCGCGAGCGCCAGGCGACATGGCCGTCGGGCCGCACGAGCACAGCGCCTTCGTCCGCGAGCCCATAGAGGCGCTGCCAGGCGTCGTCGGCCGGCACGACGCCGCCATCGCCGACCGAGGTGACGGCGATCACGGGGGCCGTGATGTGGCGCGCGGCGTCGTGCCAGGCCTGGCCCCGCGCGCCGGTGAGCAGCACGAAGCCGCGGCCGAAGAGGTCGAGCGTGGAGAAACGGCGATCGCCGTCCTGGAGCCAGGCGTGCGGTGCGCGGCAGCCCGGCTGCGCGCTCGGGATGTAATCCTGCACCTCGTCGGCCGGCTGCGCCGACTGGCCATCCTCGGGCACCACGGCGGCCGACCGGTAGCTCGCGCCGAAGACCAGCCCGATCTCGTTGAGAAACTCCTTGCGCGGCAGCACCGGCTCGTCCTGGCGGGCGGTGCGGCCCATCGACAGGGCATTGAGCAGGCTGCTGTGGGTCACCGCCTGTCCCACCGGCCGGCGCTCGGCGTCGTAGGTGTCGAGCAGTCCATCGCCGGCCTCGCCGTGCAGCACGGCGGCCAGCTTCCAGGCGAGGTTCTGCGCGTCCTGCACGCCGGTGTTCAGGCCGAAGCCGCCGGTGGGCGGCATCTCGTGCGCGGCATCGCCGGCCAGGAAGACGGCGCCGCTGCGATAGGTTTCCGCGACCAGGGCCGAGGCCTTCCACGCGCTCACGCCCAGCACCTTGACCGGCAGCTCGCCCACGCCCACCGCGCGGCGGATGACCTCGGTGCAGAACGCGGGGGTGAACTGCTCGGGGGTGAAGCCGTAGTGCGAGAGCGAGGTGACCAGGAAGCCCCAGCGGTCGGTGCCGTTGATGGTGAGGAAGGTGCCTCGAAGCTCGGGCTGCTCGATCAGGTAGAGCGCGGCCGGCCGCTCCTGGACCCACGGCGTGAGGTCGGCGTTGAAGTGGATGTTGACGCTGTCGTACACGTCGCGCTCGCCGCGCCGGCCGATGCCCAGCTGCGTGCGGATGCGGCTTTGCGAGCCGTCGGCCGCAACGAGGTAGCGCGCGCGCACCTCTTCACGGCGGCCTTCGGCGTCCTGGAGCGTGGCGTGAACGCCCTCTGAGGTGCAGTTGAACTCGACCAGTTCGGTGTGGAAGCGCACCCGCGTGGCCCCGGCCGCTTCGGCGCCCCGGCGAAGCACGGGCTCCAGCAGGTCCTGCGAGCAGCCGCAGTTGCCGGCCACCGACAGCCCCTGGTTGGCGCCGGTGCCGCGGCCTGGGTTGAGCCGCTTGATCTCGGCGCCGGCCAGGCTCTCCGACCACAGGATCATGTCGCCGAAGCGGGCCGGCATCGCGACCGCGCGGATGTCGTCCTCCAGGCCGATCTGGCGGTACATCTCCATGGTGCGCGCGTTCAGGGCCCGCGCCTTGGGCAGGATGGCAGTGCCGGGATGGCGCTCGACCAGCAGGGAGTCGACACCGAAGCGCGACAGGAAGATGGAAGCGGTGAGGCCGACCGGGCCACCGCCCACGATCAGCACGGGTACATCGATCATCGAAACACTCCAGGCGCCTTCGGGCGCACTACACGGAAACAAGGAAAAGCCGACATCGGCTCAGGCACAGAACGCGCGCACATGGCCGGCCACCACCTCGGGAACCTGTGCCAGGCTCAGGTGCCCGACCCCGGGCAGCACCACCGCGCGGCAGTCGCGCAGTGGCTCGGCCAGCGACAGCGTCAACGGCATCGGCACCACGCGGTCGAGCTCGCCGGCGATCAGCAGCGTGGGCTGCGCGACCGTCGCGATGTCGAGCGCGGGCCGGTCCTCGACCGCCGCGGCGCGCCGCTCGGAGCGTGCCGAGCGCGCCGGCGCCGATTTGAAGTGCGCGCGTGCGGCCGGATGTGACTCCAGAAAGGCCGGTGGGTGGAACAGCGCGGCCAGGGACTCGGCGCTGGCGGGCAGCTCGGCGCGCAGGCGTGCGATCTCGCCGGCCACCTCGGGATTGGCCTCGCCGATCGACACCGCGAGCGGCCAGGTGTGGGCCAGCATCAGGCGCCGCACGCGTGCCGGATGGCGCACCGCCAATGCCTGCGCCACTCGCCCCCCGAAGGACGTGCCGAACACGAAGGCCGAGCCATGGCCCAGCGCCTCGAGCAGGGCCGCGGCGTCGTCGGCCAGTTCGGCCAGCGTCGCGGGTTGCAGCGCGCCCGTGGTGTCGCCGCAGTCGCGCTGGTCGTAGGTGATGACGGTGAAGCGGTCGGCCAGGTGCGGCCTCACGGCCTCGAACTGCCGCCGGCTGCCTTCGGCGCCGTGCAGCATCAGCAGAGGCGGGCCGTTGCCGACGGCCTCGAAGGCCATGCGGATGCCGCCCAGGTCGATGAAATCGGGCATGGCGCGCCTTTCAGCTCATCTGGATGCCCAGCGGCGGCAGCACCTTGCGATAGCGCTCGATCTCGCCGACGACATAGGGTCCGAACTGCTCGGGGGGCATGGCCGCCAACTCGCCGCCGTTCTCGCGCACGAAGTCCTTCACGGGCTGCGTCTGGGCAGCGCGTGCCAGCATGTCGTACAGCCCGCGGACCACCTCGGGGCTCATCCGTGCGGGCCCGAAGATGCCCGACCACGCGGGAATGTCCTGCACCTTCAGGCCCAGCTCGGCGAAGGTGGGCACATCGGGCAGGATCGGCGAGCGCGTCGAACCCGAGATGCCCAGGGCGCGGAGCTGGCCCGCGCGAATCTGCGGCCCCGCCACCGAGGGCGACAGGAAGGCCAGGTCGACGGTGCCGCCGATGAGCTCGGTGGTCGGCGTGCCCTTGAAGGGCACGTGCAGCAGGTCCAGGCCCACGCCGTTGGCGAAGAAGACACCCATCACGTGCGTGGTGTTGCCGACGCCCGAGGACCCGAAGCTGAGCCGGCCCGGCTGCTTGCGGGCTGCGGCGATGAGCTGGTCGAGCGACTTGTAGGGCGACTTCTCGCTCACCAGCAGCGCGAAGCCCGACGAGCGCAGCACCATGGTGATGGGCGTGAAGTCCGCGACCGGGTCATAGGGCAGGTTCTTCATCAGCGCGGCGTTGGTCGTGTGTCCGCCGGTGGTGTAGAGCAGGGTGCTGCCGTCCGGCCGCGAGCGCACCACCTCCAGCGAGCCGATGACGCTGCCGGCACCGGGCTTGTTGTCGATGATGACCGTGCGGCCCGTGGTCTTGTTGACGGCCTGGGCCAGGACGCGGCCGCCGAGGTCGGTGCCGCTGCCGGCGCTGAAGGGCACGACGATGCGCAGGACCGGGTCCTGCGCGCGGGCGGTGAGCGGCCCTGCGGCTGCCAGGGCGGCAGCGCCGAGAAAGCTTCTTCGATGCAACATGTTTTTTGTCTCCTGCGTGGCGGCGTGCCGGCGCGCCGTGCGTCCTGGCAGCCCTCTGGGGTGTCGTCCGGCCGGAGCGCGAGCGCTGCCTTGGCGAACGTCCGCAAGATTAGGGAGCGCTCGCCGCCAGGTCCAAGAGAATTTGCTGACCGATCCGATAACGGCAGGTCATCGGCGGCCGGCCTGTGGCGTCACGCCAGCTGCGCGTTGGGCCAGTGCCCGTCGCGCACGTGGCGTTCGACCACCGTGCGCAGCACCCCCATCACGCCCTCGGTGGCTCGCGAAACGGGGCGGTCGGCGGCGCGCGCCAGCACGCGGTGCAGGTACAGGCCCTCGATGGGCACGGCGCGCAGCCGGCCGGCTTCGATGTCGTCCTTGATGGCGGCGGCGAAATGCGCGGTGAGGCCGATGCCCTCGAGCACGAGCCGGCGCGCCACTTCGGCGGTCTCGACCTCCACCACATGGTTCAGTGCGATGCGCGCGCTGGCGGCCGCGGCTTCCAGTTCCAGGCGCACGCCGGACTTGACCAGCCCGGTCATGACCAGCGGTACGCCGGCCAGGTCTCGGACCTCGACCCGTGCGGCCCGCAACCTGCGGTCGCCTGGCGGACCGATCAGGCAAATCTGCTCCTTCAGCAGCGGCACGACCTGCAGGTTGGAGCGCTCGATCGGTTCGATGAGCAGGGCGACGTCGACTTCGCCTTGCGCCAGCATCGACTGCAGGGACGGCGCGAAGCCTTCAATGAAGCGCAGGCGCACTTCGGGGAACTGATGGAGCACGGCCTGGGTGAGCCGAACCGTGAGCTGCTGCGCCAGGCCGGGTGAAAGGCCGATGGCGACGGGCCCGCGCGGCTCGCGCTGCATGGCCAGCAGGTCGGACTTGGTCTGCTCGGCATAGCGCAGCAGGAAGAGGGCTCGCTCCAGCAGGAGCCGCGCCTCGTCGGTCGGTGCCGCGCCGCGCGCATGGCGCTCGAAGAGCTTGACCCCCAGCTCATCTTCCAGCAGCCGGATCTGGCGGCTGAGCGCCGGCTGTGTGACGTGCAGCACCTCCGACGCCTTGCCGTAGTGCTGCTGCGTGGCGAGGGCGACGAAGTAGCGCAGCTGCCGCAGGTCCATCGGCGGATGTTATCCGGGCAGCACTTCGAGTATCTTTTCCTTGGGTCGCCCCAGCCGCATGCCAAGTGGTGTGACGAGCACCGGCCGCTCCATGAGTACGGGGTGCTGCACCATGAAGGCCAGCAACTGCTCGTCGCTCCACTTCGGATCCGCCAGGCCCAGTTCCTCGTAGGGCGCCGCCTTGGTGCGCAACAGCGCGCGCACCGACCCGCCCATGGCATCGACCAGTTCGCGAAGCCGCGCCTTGCCCGGCGGAGTCTTGAGGTACTCGACGATGGTGGGCTCGACGCCGCGCTCGCGCAGCATGGCCAGGACGTTGCGCGAGGTGCTGCAGCCGGGGTTGTGGTACAGGACGATGGAGGGATCGGCGGAGGTCATGGGGGATTATTGGCCCGTGGCCGCTGCCGTCGCCATACTGGCGGCATGCTCCGTCGATCTCTTGCCCTCGCGGCCTTCGCCGTCGCGTCGGCCGCCGCGTTCGCACAGCCCGCTCCCGCATGGGTCGAGGAAGTCCCTTTCATCACCACGCCCGACCACGTGACGCTGGCGATGCTCGAGCTGGCGCAGGTGCGTGCGGGCGACCACCTGGTCGACCTCGGCTCGGGCGACGGCCGGATCGTCATCACGGCCGCGAAGCGCTTCGGCGCCAGCGGCCTCGGTCTGGAGATCGTGCCCGATCTGGTTGCGAAGAGCGAGCGCCATGCTCGGCAGGCCGGCGTGGCCGATCGCGCGCAGTTTCGTGTGCAGGACCTCTTCGACGCCGACCTGTCGGCGGCCAGTGTCGTGACGATGTACCTGTTGCCCGATGTGAACCTGAAACTGCGGCCCCGCCTGCTGGCCCTGAAGCCCGGCACGCGCATCGTGTCGCACGACTGGGACCTGGGCGATTGGGAGCCCGATCGCACCATCACCGTCGAGGTGCCGGACAAGGCTGTGGGCCGCGAGAAGCTCAGCCGCCTGCACCTGTGGCAGGTGCCGGCGCAGGTGCAGGGCCGCTGGTGCGCGGGCACGGCGACGCTGCATGTGGCGCAGCGCTTCCAGCATTTCGATGCACGCATCGAGCGCGGCGGCCAGCCGGGTCCGGCGTGGTCGGGCCGGATCCGCGGCACGGCGTTGCCTGCGCCCGTGGGCGGGCCGCTGCGCCCGGCCCTGGCATGGGACAACGGTGCGCTGCAGGTATCGGCTGGCGCCGCAGGACTGCTGACGGACACGCGCTTCGTGCGCTGCTGATGGGAGGCGCCGGCGTGTTTCAGGCGCCCGAGTCTTCCCCATCGCCGTCGAACGGAAAGCGCGCCGCCCAGAAGGCCGCCAGGCGCGGATCGACATCGACGCGGCGCACCACCTCGGCCATGCGCGGCGCCTCGCGGTAGAAGCGGCGGCGGCGCGGTGTCCAGCGCGAGGCGACGGTGACGTACAGGTCGAGCACGCTGAGGTCCTCGCCCAACAGGTAGGGCGTGCCGCGCGGCAACTGCTCGCGCACCTGGGCGTCCATCGCGCGCCAGCATTCGGCGATGCGCTCGGCGGTGCGCTCGCGCATGTACGCGATGCCGGGGTCGTCGGCCGCCAGGCGCGTGGGCACGTCGCGCACCCAGAACATCGAATAGATCGACGCCGGGATGAAGCACATCCAGCGCAGGAACTGTGCGCGCAGCGGTGCGTCCGGGGCAGGCGCGAGGCGGGCTTCGGGGTGGCGGTCGGCCAGCCAGATCAGCATGGCCGCGCTTTCCGTCATGGTCTGGCCGTCGGGCAGCTGGAGCACGGGCACCTGGCGCATCGGGTTCACGTCGCGCAGGCGCTCGCGCTCGTCCTCGCTTTCCCAGGGCGAGACGTCGACCACGCGCACCGGCGCACCGATGAGCGTCAGCGCGGCGTGGACCGGCACCGCGCCCGAGCCGGGCGCGCCGTAGAGCACATAGGGGGCTGCATCGTTCATGCAGCCAGTGTGGGTGCGCCGGCGTTGCGCCGCAAGTCGGACCGGTGCGCGTCGTGCGCCGGCCCTGCGTCCGGCTAGGCGGCGACCAGCGCGTCCACGCGCTTGAGGCCTTCGATGGTCTTGACGCAGGCCTCGGCCGCCTCGGTGCCCTTGACGGCGAAATGGCGGTGGAAGTACTTGCGGTGCTCGATGTGTTCGTGGAAGTGGTGCGGCGTGAGCACGGCCGAGATCATCGGCACGCCGGTTTCCAGCTGCAGGCTCATCAGCGTGCTGACGACGGTGTTGGCGACGAACTCGTGGCGATAGATGCCGCCATCGACCACCAGCGCGCAGCACACCACCGCCGCGTACTTGCCCGAGAGTGCGAGCCGCTTGGCATGCAGCGGGATCTCGAAGGCACCGGGCACGTCGAGGATGTCGATGCGCGAGGCCGGAACGCCCAGGCGCTCCATCTCGGCAAGGAAGGCGTCGCGCGCCTGGTGGACGATGTCGGCGTGCCACTGCGCCTCGACCAGCGCGATGCGCCGGTCGTCGGCGGCGCCCAGGAAAGAAACGGGAAGGTCATTGAGCTGACTCATGGTGATTCCTCAAGAAAGAAGAAGGACGGACATGAATCAGGGCGCACGAGCGCATGGCCGCCGCGCGCCCCACGCAGGAAGACGCACGCCGGCCCCGGCGATCGCGCTCTCTTTCATCCGGACTGTGACCGTCGGCCCCGGAATCGCACCGGGTCTGCTGACCCTTCCATCCATTGCAGATGGGAGGCGCTCGCGGGCTTGTGCGTCGCGTGTCGCCACGCATCGCCATCACCGCCGGTGGGGAGTTTCGCCCCGCCCTGAGAACGCTTTGCGGCAGCGCCCGAGGGCGTTGCCGCGCGGCGATTCTAGGCAGCGTGGCGGCGGCGTGCTGTCACGCAGGCGGCGAGCCCGCCCGGCGCGTGGGGGCATGGCGTGCGCGCTCGCGGTGCGCGGCGTACACGCCCGAGCCCACCAGCAGCGCGATGCCCGCCCAGGCCCATGCGTTGGGCCACTGGCCCCACAGGGCGTAGCCGAGCACCACGGCGAAGAGCAGGGCGGTGTAGCGGAAGGGCGCGGTCAGCGAGATGTCGCCCGCGCGCAGGCTGGCGATGAGGAAGAGGTAGGCGGTGGCGAGGAAGCCGGCCGCCAACGCCAGCAGCAGCAGGTGCCGCGGCGCCACGGGTGCCCAGCCCTGCGTGAGCGTCATGGCGCCGGCCACCAGCGCCAGGAAGGCGGTGGTCGACAGCGCGATCACCATGGATGGCAGCGTGGGGTCGATGCCGCGCGTGAGCAGGTCGCGCAGCGCCTGCAGCAGCGTGCCGCCCACGCACAGCAGCGCCCAGGCGTTGAAGCCATCGCCCGTCGGCTGCACCACGGCCAGCACGCCCGCAAAGCCCAGCGCCACCGCCACCCAGCGCGCCGGCGAGGCGCGCTCACCTAGGAACAGCACGGCGAAGAGCGTCATGAACACCGGCGCCGCCAGGTTGATGGCCGTGGCGTTGGCCAGCGGCAGGTGGAAGAGCGAGAGCAGGTACATGACTGTGCCGAAGGCATCGCAGGCACTGCGCGCCAGCACCCGCGGCTGCAGCGCGCCGGCCAGGCGCGGCATCACCCCCTGCTGGCGGATCAGCAGCAGGAAGAAGCCAGCGGCGATGAGGCTGCGCAGGAAGATCAGCTGCGGCCCCGGCAGCGACTGGCTGACGAACTTGACGATCGCGTCGTTGGCCGCGAAGCAGCCCGAGGCGCCGATCATGAGAAGGATGCTGCGCCGGGCGGTGGCGCTGGCATGCGCGGAAAGGAGAGGGGCGGTCATGGGCGCGGCGAGCGTACCCGATGCGCCGGAGCGCGCCCCGACTCAGACCGCACCGCGGTGGCGTTGGATGCAGGTATCCAGCACTTCGCCGCCGTCGCGCTGCCACCAGTCCAGCTGCGAGAAGATCTCGACCTCGCTGAAACCCGCGAAGCCCGCGGCCTCGACCCAGCCGCGGATCTTCTTCAGCTCGACCACGCCGTCCCCCATCATCCCGCGGTCCGAGAGCAGGTCGCGCGTGGGCGTGAGCCAGTCGCAGACGTGGTAGGCCAGCAGGCGCTGCTTGCCGGCGCGTTCGATCTGCTGCTGCAGCTTGGGATCCCACCACACGTGGTAGATGTCCAGCGCCACGCCGAGCATCCCGCTGCGCGCCGGATCGAGTTCGTCGCACAGGTCCAGCGCATGCTCCAGCGTGTTGATGCAGGCGCGGTCGGCCGCCTGCATGGGGTGCAGCGGCTCGATGGCCAGCGGCATGCCGACCTCGCGTGCGTACGCGAGCGAGGCCGCGATGCCGTCGCGCACCTCGCTGCGTGCGCGGGCGATGTCCTTGTAGGCCGTCCTTCCCTCCAGTGCGCCGGGCAGGGCGCCCACCACGAGCACCAGGCAGGGCGCGTCGAGGGTCTTCGCCTCGTCGATGGCGCGGCGGTTGTCGTCGAGTGCGGCGCGCAGGCCGGCCGCGTCGGGCGCGGGGAAGAAGCCGCCGCGGCAGTAGCCCGACAGGCCGATGCCATGGGCCTTCAGCTGCTGCGCCACCGTGTCGATGCCCGCCGCAGCGACCTGATCGCGCCACGGGCTGATGGCGCGGATGCCGCGTTCGGCGCACTGGTCGATGATGCGAGTGAGCGGCACCTCGGTGCCGCGCTGCTTGCGCACCGTGGCGGTGTTGATCGAGAGCCAGTCGTGGTTGGAGGAGAAGTCGCGCATGGGCGTCGTCGGGTCAGGCGCGGGCGGTGCGGCCGCGACGCAAAATGATCGAAGAATCGAAAATGCAATCGGGCTGTAGCGCCCACCACACGGGCGCTGGCGCCGAATTCGTCACATCCGTTACCAATTCGTGGGGCCAGTCGAAATCAGTCCACGCCGTGCATCGCCAGGAGCGTCTTCATGCGCTGCACGGCCAGCTCGGGCTGCTGCAGCAGGTCGGCCGCATCGGCGAGCCGGAACAGTTCGGCCAGGTGCTGCAGCGAGCGCGTGCTCTGCTGGCCGCCCACCATCGTGAAGTGCGACTGGTGGCCGTTGAGCCAGGCCATGAAGACCACCCCCGTCTTGTAGAAGCGCGTGGGCGCCTGGAAGATGTGGCGCGACAGCGGCACCGTGGGCCCGAGGATGGCGTGGAAGCGTTCCACGTTGCCTTGGGCCAGTTCGCCCAGCGCGGCGCTGGCCGCGGGCGCGATGGCGTCGAAGATGCCCAGCAACGCGTCGCTCTTGCCGTGCGTGGGCTCGCTGCCGTGGCCGTCGCCCGCGATCAGCTCGGCGTAGTTGAAGTCGTCGCCCGTGTACATGCGCACGCCAGGGGCTAGGCGGCGGCGCATGGCGATCTCCTTGTCCTTGTCGAGCAGCGAGATCTTGATTCCGTCCACCTTGTCGGGGTGCGCAGCGATGATCCCGAGCGCCGTGTCCATCGCGGCGTCGAGGTCGGTGGTGCCCCAGTAGCCTTCCAGCGCCGGGTCGAACATGTCGCCCAGCCAGTGCAGCACCACCGGCTGCCTCGCCTGGCTCAGCACCCGGTCGTACACGCGCTCGTAGTCGGCGGGACTCTTCGCCACACGGGCGAGCGCGCGGCTGGCCATGACGATGAGCTTGCCGCCCAGGGCCTCGATGGCGGCCATCTGCTCCTCGTAGCCGCGGATGACGTCGTCCACGCTCTTCACGGTGTCGATGTCGAGGTGGTCGGTGCCGCAGCCGCTGGCGACCAGCGCGCCGGGCACGTCCTTCGCGGCGTCGAGCGAGCGGCGGATCAGTTCCAGCGAGGTCGGCCAGTCCAGGCCCATGCCGCGCTGCGCGGTGTCCATGGCCTCGGCCACGCCCAGGCCCAGCGACCAGAGGTGGCGGCGGTAGGCGATGGTGGCGTCCCAGTCGACCGCGGCGGTGAGCCACGGATCGACGGCGGCCAGCGGGTCGGCGACGACGTGCGCGGCCGAGTAGGCGATGCGGTTGAACTTCACGCCCGCTGCGGGCTTCACGGGCGGCTGGCCGCGCAGCGAGTAGGGCGCGAGTGCGCGCTTGTCGGTGGGGAGGGTGAGGGTCAGGGCCATGACGGGCATCCGGAGAGATTCAAGCCAAATCGGGCTGCAGCGCCCGCGGGGCGGGAGCGAGCAGCTATCAAATCTGTAGCGTCGGAACGTCGATCCAGCGGCGCTCGCCCCAGCTCTGAAGCGCCGCCTCGACGAGTTGCACGCCCTTGGCGCCCTCGGGCAGCGTCCACCTGTACGGCGCGTTCTCGACCACGTGGCGGATGAAGTGTTCCCACTGGATCTTGAAACCGTTGTCGTAGACCTGCGAGTCCGGGATCTCCTGCCACTGGTCGAAGAAGTTCATGGTCTGCTTGATGTCGGGGTTCCACACCGGGCGCGGCGTCGCCACGCGCGACTGGGCGCGGCAGCTCTGCAGGCCCGCGACGGCCGAGCCGTCGGTGCCGTCGACATGGAAGGTCACCAGATCGTCGCGGCGCACGCGCGTGACCCAGCTCATGTTGATCTGCGCGATCACCGGTTCGCCGTTGTGGCCCGTGAGTTCGACCGTGGCGTAGGCCGCGTCGTCGGCCGTGGCCTCGTAGGGCTGGCCGGCCTCGTCCCAGCGCTTGGGGATGTGGGTGGTGCCCAGGCAGCTCACCGACTTGACCTCGCCGAAGAGGTTGTCCAGCACGTAGCGCCAGTGGCACATCATGTCCAGGATCATCCCGCCGCCGTCTTCCTTGCGGTAGTTCCAGCTCGGGCGCTGGATGGGCTGCAGGTCGCCTTCGAAGACCCAGTAGCCGAACTCCAGGCGCACGCTGAGCATGCGGCCGAAGAAACCGGCGCGACGCAGCATGTCGAGCTTGCGAAGGCCGGGCAGGAAGAGCTTGTCCTGCACGGCGCCGTGCTTCAGGCCCGAACCCTGCGCCAGGCGCGCGATCTCCACCGCCTCGTTGAGGTTGGTGGCAATGGGCTTCTCGCAGTAGACATGCTTGCCGGCGCGGATGGCCTGCGCCAGCAGCTGCGGGCGCATCTGGGTGGTGCCGGCGTCGAAGAAGATCGTGTCGTCCTTGTTGGCCAGCGCGGCCTCCAGGTCGGTGCCCCAGCGCTCGATGCCATGGGCCTTGGCCAGTGCCTCGATCTTCTCGGCGTTGCGGCCGATGAGGATGGGGTCGGGCATCACCTTGTCGCCGTTCGACAGCGTGACGCCGCCCTCGGCGCGGATGGCGCAGATGGAGCGGATGAGGTGCTGGTTCATGCCCATGCGCCCGGTGACGCCGTGCATGATGAGTCCGAGCCGTTGTTGTGCCATGGTGTTCCTCCGGAATGACGGGTGGCGTTCGCGCACTAGACCAGTTCGGCGGCGCGCGCGAGGGGTTGAAGGTGGTCGAAGTCAGGGTCGGCCGCGTGGGCGAAGCCGGTGGCTGCGAGCAGGCTGACGAGCTGCAGCCGGCCTTGTGCGATGGCCAGGCGAACCTGGCCGCCTTCGTGGCGGTACAGGTCGGGGTGCGCGGCGGCGAAGCGTTCGGCTTCGGCCCGAGGCGCCGGGCCGAAGCCGTCGACGTAGTGGTGGCCGTTGCGCTCGCAGTGGGTCAGGCCGAGCAGCGAGGCCATCGCCAGGTCCTGCTGGACCGCCAGGCCGGCCTGGCAGGTGAGGTCTTCCGCCGACATGAAGAGCCTGCCGCCGCTGCGCTCGCATCGCGCGCGGTTGATCAGGGCCTTGTAGATGCCCTTGCAGCCCTTGCTCGACACGCCCTGCCAGCCCTGCGCGATGACGCGGGGGAAGGCGCCGAGCGTGCCGTCGCCCTCGTCCAGCAGCAGCGGCGCCGGCGCATCGACGGCGCTCAGCGGCGCGTCGATGGCCGCGTCGCGTGCCAGCGGCTGCTCGATGTAGAGCAGCGCATCGGGCCGCGCCGCAAGGCGGGGCAGGGCGCGCAGGCGCCGGCACAGGTCGGCCAGCGCATCGACGCCCGCGTATTGCTCGTTGCCGTCGAGGCTGAAGCGATGCCCGGGCGCGATCGCGTCGAGCACGGCCAGCACCGCATCGAGGCGGTCGATGTCGGCCGCCGGGTCGCCACCGAGTTTGATCTTGAAGCTGCGATGGCCATAGCGGTGGACCACGTCGGGCAGGCGCACAGGCAGCGCCGCAGGGTCGGCGTCGGGATCGGCATCGAGTGCGTCGAGCATGCCGACCGTGTGGCGGGCTTCGATCGTCGCCGCGGGTCGGCGGACGGCCAGCCAGCCGGGCCAGTCGAAGCCGGCGAGGTCGGGCGCGAGGGGCGAGCCGGCCAGGCCGGCGATGTTGCGGCGCAGCCCGTCCGCGATGCTGCAGCCCGCGGCGCGGCACAGCGCGTCGAGCACGGCGCGGTCGAGAACGGCCTGGCCGTAGGCGGCCGACAGCGCGGTCTCGTCGCGCTCGGCGGCGTGCGCCATCAGCGCCGTGTAGTGCCGCTCGAAGAGGCCGAAGGCGGTGGCCGGCGCATCGGCGCGGTAGGCGTCGATGGCGCGTGTGAGGCTGGCTTGCAGGTCGCGCACGTTGTCGGCATGGCTGCGCGCGGGGCGCTTGTCGAACCAGCGCGGCACCATCATCTCGGCGCTGAAGCCGTCGGCGCTGCCCAGGCCCTGCACCTCGACGGTCGCACGCACGAACAGCTGCGGGCAGCGCGTGAGCACGACGGCACCGAACTTGAATGGCAGGCGCAGGTGCATGTCGCGCACGCCGGCTTCGACGGCGCGCACGCGCAGCAGGGGCGCATCGGCAACGGTGGCGGTGGCCATGGCGACAGGGGCGGAGGCTGCGGCGGCGCGTCAGTGCGCGTCGAGGTTGCCCTGGGCGAAGAAGTGGGCGCGCAGGGTCCGCGTGTAGGCGGCGAAGCGCTCGTGGCCCATCACGTCGAGTGGACGCGGGCGGGGCAGGTCGATGTCGTAGGTCGCGGCGATCTGGCCGGGCCGCTCGCTCATGACGAGCACGCGGTCGGACAGGAACACCGCCTCGGGGATGCTGTGGGTGATGAGCAGCACGGTCTTGCCTGCGGTCATCCAGATGCGCTGCAGCTCGAGGTTCATCCGCTCGCGCGTCATGGCGTCGAGTGCGCCGAAGGGCTCGTCCATCAGCAGCACCGGAGGGTCGTGCAGCAGGGCGCGCAGGATGGCCACGCGCTGCTGCATGCCGCCCGAGAGCTGCCAGGGGTACTTGTGCTCGAAGCCCTGCAGGCCGGCCATGGCCATCAGCTCCTCGGCGCGGCGGCGGGCAGCCGCCATGGGCATGCGGCGGATTTCGGCCTGCAGCAGGATGTTGTCGATCACCCGCCGCCAGGGCAGCAGCAGCGCGTTCTGGAACACGATGCCGACGTCGGTCTGCGGCCCCTTGACCGTGTGCCCCGACAGGCGCAGGTCGCCGCCGGTGATGGGCAGCAGCCCGGCCACCATCTTCATCAACGTGCTCTTGCCGCAGCCCGAGGGGCCGACGACCGAGACGAACTCGCCGGCGCGGATGTCGAAATCCAGCGGCTTGAGGGTCTCGACCTCGCCCTCGCGGGTGCGGTAGGTCTTGCTGACGCCGCGGCCTTGGATGAGCACCTCGCGCAGGGACCGGTCGGCGGCGCGGGCGGCGCCGGGCGCATCGAAGGGAACGACGTTCGTGGGGACGGCACTCATCGGATCGGGCTTGGCTGGGGGAACGGGCAAGGGTGTCTTTACTGCGGCAGGAAGTCGTTGGTGACCCAGTCGTCGGCCTTGCCGCGCAGCGACGCGTCGAGGCCGCCGTACTGCACCAGCAGGTCGAGCGAGGCGTCGATGTCCTTCATCGAGGCGCGCAGCGGGCGCAGGTTCTTGGTCTCTGCCGTGTGGTAGAGCGGTGTGGTCAGCTTGATGCCGATGATCAGCGTGTCGCGCTGGCCGGCCTTGGCGTTGGCCTTCAGCATGGCGTCGATGGCACCCTCGGGATCCTTCTCGGTTGCCTCGAAGGCCTTGGTGGTGGCGCGCATGAAGCGCTTGACCAGGTCGCCCTTGTTGGCGAGCGTGTCCTTGTTGGCGACGATGCCAGAGCTGACCATCTCGATGCCGTAGTCGGCGAAGCGGATCACCTGCACCGGCTTCTTGGTCGCGTCCTGGATCTTGATGTTCTGGTCCATCACGTAGCCGAGCAGCAGGTCGGCCTGCCCGTTGATGACGGCGTTGAGCTTGGTCTGCCCGTCACCGGAGACGACCTTGTAGTCGCCCTCCTTGAGGCCGGTTTTCTTGAGGAACAGCGGCCAGATCTGGCTCATCGAGTCGCCCGGCGTCATGGCCACCGTCTTGCCGACGATGTCCTTGGGCGTCTTGATGTTCTTCTCGGCCAGGCCCATCACCGACATCGGGCTGACCTGCAGCGCCACGCCCACGGCCTTGACGGGCGCGCCCTTGGTAGCGGCGCGGATCATGGTGGGCACGTCGACGTAGCCGAAGGTGGCCGAGTTGGCGGCCACGGCCTGGATCGACACGGCCGAACCGCGCCCTTCCTGGATGTCGAGGTCGATGCCCTCGGCCTCGTAGAAGCCCTTGGCCTTGCCGATGAAGAAGGGTGCGTGTTCGCTGTAGACGTACCAGTTCAGGAGCAGCGTCACCTTGTCGCGCGTCTGCGCCATGGCACTGCTGGCCATGCCCAGGGCGAGGGCGGCGGCGCAGGTGGCGCCGATGAGTTTGCGTCGTTGCATGCGTGTCTCCAGGTCGTTGTGTTGCGGGGAAAGAGAGAAGGGCGTCAGGCGGTGGCCTGCAGGTCGTGGCGCTGCGAGGCGTGCCAGGGCATGAGCCAGCGCTCCACCAGTTCGACGATGAGGAAGAGGATCACGCCCATCATCGAGAGCACCACCAGGGCGGCGAACATCAGCGGCAGGTCGAAGGTGCCGGTGGCGCGCTGCAGCACGAAGCCCAGGCCGGAGTTGGAGCCGACGAATTCGCCGACCACGGCGCCGACCACCGCCAGCGTGACCGACACCTTCAGGCCGCTGAAGATCGCCGGCAGGGCCTGGGGCAGGCGGAACTTGAGGAAGATCTTCATCGGCCCGGCGCCCATGGAGCGCGCCAGGTCGATCACGTCGGGCTCGACCGACTTGAAGCCCTGCACCGTCGACACCACCACCGGGAAGAAGCCCAGCAGGAAGGCGGCGATGACCTTGGGCACGATGCCGAAGCCGAACCACACCACGAAAAGCGGCGCCACGGCGACCTTGGGGATCGACTGCGAGAACACGAGCAGCGGGTAGACGAAGCTTTCCACCGTGCGCGAATACGCGATCCACATCGCGATGGGCACGCCGATGAGTGCGGACGCGACGAAGCCGCCCAGCGTCGCGTAGAGCGTCGGCAAGCTCTGCTGCAGCAGCATCGACCAGTCGGTGCCGAGCTGCTTGATGACCGCCATGGGTGGCGGGATGAGGTAGGGCGGAATCTTGAAGACGCGCACCAGCAGGTCCCACAGGACCAGCAGGACCAACAGCAGCCAGAAGGGCCGCGCGGCGGGGTGGGTGATCCAGCGGGCCATGTCAATGACGTCCGGCAGCCCGAAGGCATGGATGCGCCTCCTTGGCGGGAAGAGATGCGAGAAGCGATGAGCGTGGGGGCTTCATGTCACGAGACCTGGAACTTCAGGGAGTGGTCGTACGGCAGCGCGGGGTTGTCGAAGCTGTTCGCGTTGCTGACGAAGTGCAGTGCGCAGGCGCGGCGCCACTTGCTGCTGTGGTTGGGCCCCGACTGGTGGAAGGTGTTGCCGTGGTGGAAGCTCACGCCGCCCTTGCGCACGGGTGCCGGCGTCATTGGCTGCTTGCCGAGGATCTCGGACGGGATCTGCAGGTTGTAGGGTTCGTTCTCGGGGGCGAAGTGGGTGTAGACGGGGCCGAGGTTGGTGCCGTCGCCGAAGTAGAGGCAGCCGTTCTCGAGCGTGGCATCGTCCAGCGCGATCCAGGCGGTGACCATGCCCTCCGGGTCGGCCGGGCCGAAGTAGAAGTTGTCCTGGTGCGCGGGCTTCGGGCCGCCGCCTTCGGGCGGCTTGAAGAAGATCTGGCTGAAGTACACCGAGACGCCTGGCCCGATCAGGGTCTCGACGTGGTCGAGCAGCCGCCGGTCGCGCGCCAGCGCCTGCACGGCGCTGCGGTGGAAGTGGGGGTTGTCCAGCTTGCGCAGCACGGTGCGCGCCTGCACACCGCCGTCGACGTACCAGGCGCGCTGCTCTTCGGGCAGGCCGGCGAGGAAGCTCTCGCCCCACTGCTCGATGTCGCGCACCACGGCGTCCATCTCGCCAGGCTCGAACACGTGATTGACGGTGAGGTGACCGTGGTGCCGGTAGTAGGCGACGTCGTGAGCGTCCATGGCGCAGGGTTCCCCGGGCGGCATCACTGCTGGGCGGCGAGGCCGGCAGCTTTCACCACGTCGGCGTTGCTGGCGATCTCTTCCTTGATGTAGGCGTCGAACTGGCGCGGCTTGAGCGTCCAGGGGTCGGCGCCGAGCTTGGCGAAGCGCTCCTTGACCTCGGGCGACGCGAGTGCTTTTTCGACTTCGGCATGCAGGCGGTCGACGATCTCGCGCGGCGTCTTGGCGGGCGCCATCATCCCGATCCAGAAGTTGAACTCGGAGCCGGGCACGCCGGCCTCGGCGGTGGTGGGCACATCGGGCAGGGCGCTGGCACGCTTGGGCGAACCCACGGCCAGCGCCAGGAGCTGGCCATCCTTGATCTGGCCGATGACCGGCGCGATGGGCGAGAAGTAGTAGTCGACGCGGCCGGCGAGCACTTCGGTCACCGCCTCGGCCGAGCCCTTGAACGGGATGTTGGTGGCCTGGATCTTGGCGGCGAGCTTGAACTTCTCGGCGTTCAGGTGGGTGGCGCTGCCCTGGCCGGCCGAGGCGAAGTTCAGGCTGCCAGGCTTGGCGCGGGCGGCGGCCAGCAGCTCCTGCAACGACTTGATGTTCTTCGCGGGCGAGATGACGAGCGCATTCGACAGCGAGGAAATTGGGGTGACGCCGGCGAAGTCGTTCACCGTGTCGAAGGGCAGCTTCGCGAAGGTCGATGGGCTGACCGTGTGCGAGGACGAGTGGATCAGGATGGTGTAGCCGTCGGGTGCAGCGGTGGCGACGGCTTGCTGGCCGATGGTGCCGCTGGCCCCGCCGCGGTTGTCGACCACGAGGGTCTGGCCCATGCTCTGGCCCATCTTGTCGGTGATGGCGCGGGCAATGATGTCGGTGGTGCTGCCCGCGGCGAAGGGCACGACCACGCGGATCGGCTTGCTCGGGTAGGCGTTCTGGGCCTGGGCGCCCAGTGTGCCCCCGGTCACGATGGCCGCAACGGCGGCCAGTGCGGCGATGCGCATGCTTGTCTCCTGTTCTTTTATTCACCAGAAAGTGAATTAAGGAATTCTAGGAAGACCGCCGTGGCGCCGTCAACGCGGCATGTCTTGGTAGATACCCGGGTCAGCGCATCACGTAGCCGAGCACCAGTTCGGTCATGTGCGAAAGGCGCTGCGCCATCGCCTTTGGCGCGCGCAAGTCACGGCCGAAGATGGCCGACAGGGTGGGGTTGTTGGAGAGGTAGAAATAGCACAGCGACGCGATCGAGATGTAGAGCTGGATCGGGTCGATGCCGGCATGGAAGAGGTGTTCGCGCCGGCCGCGCTCGAGGATGCCGTCGAGCAGTTGCACCAGCGGCGAATTCATCTCCTGGATGCGGTCGGAGCGCTTCAGGTGGACCGCCTTGTGCAGGTTCTCGCTGTTGAGCAGCGTGATGAACTCGGGATGCTCCAGGTAGTAGTGCCAGGTGAAGGAGATCAGCTGGCGGATGGCCTCGACCGGCTCCACCTCGTCGAGGTGCAGCCGCTGCTCGGCCTCGCGGATGTCGGCGTAGGTGCGCTCGAGCACCGCGAGGAAGAGGTCGTCCTTGCTGCCGAAGTAGTAGTAGATGAGGCGCTTGTTGACGTCCGCGCGCTCGGCGATGCGGTCGACCCGCGCGCCGGCCAGGCCGTGGTTCGCGAACTCATCGCGCGCGGCAAGCAGGATTGCCGCCTGCGAACGGTCGGCGTCGCGCAGGCGGGTTTCGACGACGGGGGCGGCGGCTGACATGGGCGGGCTTCAATTCACTATATGGTTAATTCTTGTGGGCCGCAATCGGCACTGCCGATAATCGCCGAACTCTGCAGCACCACTTTCTCCAATGAGCACCCAGATCGCCGGACACCTTCTCGTCGAATGCCTCATCGCCCAGGGCGTGACCCATGTGTTCGGCGTGCCGGGCGAGAGCTACCTCGCGGCGCTGGACGGCTTCCACGACCATGCGGACGAGATCCGCTTCGTGATCTGCCGGCAGGAAGGCGGCGCTGCCTTCATGGCCGAGGCGCACGGCAAGCTGACCGGGAGGCCCGGCGTGTGCTTCGTCACCCGCGGGCCGGGCGCGACGAATGCCTCCATCGGGGTGCACACGGCGTTCCAGGACTCGACGCCGATGGTGCTGCTGGTGGGCGATGTCGGCAGCGACTTCCGGGACCGGGAGGCGTTTCAGGAAGTCGATTTCCAGAGTTTCTTCGGGCCGAGCACCAAGGGCTTCGCCAAGCGGGTGGAGCGCGTCGACGAGGCCAGCCGCCTGCCGGAGTACGTGGCGCGCGCCTTTGCCACCGCGATGAACGGGCGCCCCGGCCCGGTGGTGCTCGTGCTGCCCGAGGACATGCTGCGCAGCGTCGTGAACGCGAAGCCGCTGCCGCGCGTCGAGCCGGCGCTGGCCTGGGCCGACCCCGGCGGGCTGCGCGAATTGCGCCAACTGCTGCTGGCGGCCCGCCGGCCCTTCGTGATCGCCGGCGGCGGCGGCTGGACGCCGCAGGCGGCCCAGGCGCTGCAACGCTTCGCGGAGAACTGGCAGTTGCCCGTGGGCAATGCCTTCCGCTTCCAGGACACCTTCGACAACCACCATCCGCTGTATGCGGGCGACGTGGGCATCGGCATCAACCCGAGGCTTGCCACCCGGGTGCGCGAAGCCGACCTGGTGATCGCGATCGGGCCGCGCCTGGGCGAGATGACCACCGGCGGCTATGCCCTGCTGGAGGCGCCGCGTCCTGCGCAGAAGCTGGTGCACTTCCATGCCAGTGCCGAGGAACTGCATCGCGTGTACCAGGCCGATCTGGTGTTCAACACGACGATGAACGCCGCGGCGAGGGCCCTGGAGGTGCTCACGGCGCCGCCCGAGCTGCCCTGGAGCGACTGGGCGCAGGCCGTGCATGCCGACTACGAAGCCAACCTCGTGCCGCAAGAATTGCCCGGGCCCATCGACATGCCGGCCATCGTGCAGTGCCTGCAGAAGCACTTGCCGGCCGATGCGGTGCTGACCAATGGCGCCGGCAATTTCGCGAGTTGGGTGCACCGATTCTTCCGCCACCACGGGCTTGCCAAGGGCTTCAAGACGCAACTGGCGCCCACCAGCGGCGCGATGGGCTACGGTGTGCCGGCGGGCATTGCCGCCAGCATCGCAACCGGGCGCGTGGCCTTCACGATCGCTGGCGACGGCGACTTCCTGATGAACGGCCAGGAGCTTGCAACGGCCGTGCAGCATGGCGGCAAGAGCATCGTCGTGCTGCTCAACAACGGCATGTACGGCACGATCCGCATGCACCAGGAGCGCGAGTACCCCGTGCGCGTCAGCGGCACGGCGCTGCACAACCCCGACTTCTGCGCGCTGGCCCGTGCCTATGGCTATGCGGCCGAGCGCGTGACGGAGACGGCCGGCTTCGAGGCGGCGCTGCTGCGGGCCCTGGCGCACGACGGCGGCACGCTGATCGAGATTCCGCTGGATCCGGAGGTCATCACGACACGCGGGACGCTGAGCTCCATCACGCAGGCGGCCCTGGACAAGCGCTGAGCGCAACGTCCGGCGCCATCGCGCAGGGGCAAAGAAAAAGCCGGCTTGCGCCGGCTTTTTCCATGGGGCTGTGCCGTCTTACTTGACGTGCTTGCCGATCAGCGAGGCCAGCTCGAACATCGAGACCTGCGCCTTGCCGAAGATTTCCTTCAGCTTGGCATCGGCGTTGATGTTGCGCTTGTTCGCCTTGTCCTGCAGGCCGTTCTTCTTGATGTAGTCCCACAGCTTGGACACGATGGCGGTGCGTGGCAGCGGGGTCGAGCCCACCACGGCGGCCAACGCGGGGCTGGGGGTCAGGGCCTTCATGAAGGCGGCGTTGGGCGTGCGCTTCTTGGCGGGGGCCTTCTTTGCAGCAGCCTTCTTCGCGGGAGCAGCCTTCTTCGCCGGTGCGGCCTTCTTCGCAGGAGCAGCCTTCTTGGCCGGTGCGGCCTTCTTCGCGGGTGCTGCAGCCTTCTTGGCCGGAGCCGCCTTCTTCGCCGGCGCTTTCTTCGCCGGTGCTTTCTTTGCAGTTGCCATGGTTGATTTCCTTGTGATTTCGATAGAACGTTCTACCAATGAGAAACAGCGTCTCCACTGGCATTGCGGATGCTAAAGGAGAAAAAACGCGTTTCCAAGGGAGAAAGCGAATTTTTCATTGGGAGCTGTTGTTTTTTTCGAGGGGTGTTTTCCCTCTGAAAACGACCTCTGGCGGAGCTCTTCTTCAAGCCGGCGGCACCGGCAATGCGCGACGCGATGGCCAGGTGGCGAGCACGACCCCCAGCAAGGCGATCCCGAAGGCTGCGACCTGCGTGGCGGACAGGGGCTCGCCGAGGACGAGCACGCCGACCATTGCGGCGCTCACCGGCAGCATCACGGTGAACACACCGGCCTGCGCGGCCGGCACGCTGCGCAGGCCCGTCATCCACAGCCACACGGTCCAGATGCTCGCCGCCAGGGCGTAGAGCACCAGCAGCAGCCACAGGCCCGTGGAGACGCTGCCGAAATCGAAGCGCAGGGCAAGCCATACGCCGAAGGGTGTCGACAGCGCGAAGCCCCAGAGGTTGATGAGCGAGGAGATCCGCTTGGGGCCGAGTCGCCCGGTCAACGACTTGCCGATGACGGCGTAGGCGGCCTCGCACAGCACCGCGCAGAAGACCAGCAGGTTGCCCAGCCAGGGCGCCGATGTCCCGGCCGCGCCACTGCCGCCGGCGCCGTGGTGCGGCGTGAGCGCGAGCAGTCCGATGCCCAGCGCGGCGCAGCCGATGGCTGCGGCAATGCGGCGCGTGATGCGCTCGCGCAGGAACAGCCAGCTTGCGATGGCCACGACCGCGGGGATGGACGCCATGATCACCCCGGCGGAGACCGCGCTGGTCAGGCTCACGCCGAAGAGCATGCAGATCGAGAACAGGAAGTTGCCGAGGAAGGATTCGAGGAAGACCAGGCCGCGGGTTCTGCGCGTCATCGGGGGCTCGTCTGCAGGGCGCCGCAGCCAGTGCGGCATGGCGAGGGCTGCGATGCCGAAGCGCAGCCAGGCCAGCAGCAGGACCGGAAAGGCCGCCGCGAGCGGCTTGGACAGGGCGACGTAGCTGCCCACGAGCGACATGCTCAGCGCGAGGCAGCCGTAGGCGAGGAGGCGGGGTGGGGCGGCGGAGGTCAATAGACTGCGGGCATTTGGAACGACACAGGCGCCGGATCATGCCCGACCCAGAACCTTCGACTGCGCGTCACGTCTTCGTCTACGGCACCCTGCGTGCGGGCGGCAGCAACGACATCCGGCGTTTCCGGCCCGTGCCGCAGTGGGTCGGGCAGGGGGCCGTCAACGGCACTCTCTACGACCTGGGCGCGTATCCGGGCATGGCGCTCGGGGGCGAGGGGTGGGTGGTCGGCGAGGTCTACATCGTCTGCGCCAAGGTCGAGGCGGCGCTCGACCGCCTGGAGGAGGTGCGCGACGACGACACCGGGGAATACCGGCGGCGCATGGTGCGCGTGCCTGTCGCGGGCGTGGGGGACGTGGATTGCCTGGTCTACGAGATCCACCCCGCGCGGGTGCGCGGGGCCGCAGTGATCCGCGGCGGAGACTGGATGGACCATCGGCCGCCGCGCGCATGAGCACGTTGCCCGCCCGTCTTTCATCCAAGGGAAATGCTTTTCTTATGGTGGGAAATGAGCGTGTTGCGCCGCCGCATATTTTCTCAATGTAAGAAATGCAATCCCGTATTGAGAAAATTGATCACTAAGTGATTGATTTGAAAAGGATAAAATTATGTCTTATATAAGACATAAGAGTCGAGGCCTGAGCTACAGTCGACGCAACGGTTTCACGCCGCCCTCCGTTTTTTCAATCACCGCACCTGGAGTGAACATGCCTCAGACCATCACCGAACAACTCAGCCGTGAACAGCAGATCGCCGCCCTCGAGAAGGACTGGGCGACCAACCCCCGCTGGAAGGGCGTCAAGCGCGGCTACAGCGCCGCCGACGTCGTGCGCCTGCGCGGCTCGCTGCCGATCGAGCACACGCTGGCCAAGCGCGGTGCCGAGAAACTGTGGGAGAAGATCAACGGCGGTGCCAAGAAGGGTTACGTCAACGCCTTCGGCGCCATCACCGCGGGTCAAGCCATGCAGCAGGCCAAGGCCGGCCTGGAAGCCGTGTACCTGTCGGGCTGGCAGGTGGCTGCCGACGGAAACACCTCCGAAACCATGTACCCCGACCAGTCGCTGTATGCGTACGACTCGGTGCCGACCATGGTCCGCCGCATCAACAACACCTTCAAGCGCGCCGACGAGATCCAGTGGTCGCGTGGCGTGAATCCCGGCGACAAGGAATTCGTCGACTACTTCCTGCCGATCGTGGCGGATGCCGAGGCGGGCTTCGGCGGCGTCCTGAACGCCTTCGAGCTGATGAAGAACATGATTGCCTCGGGCGCTGCCGGGGTGCACTTCGAGGACCAGCTCGCAGCCGTGAAGAAGTGCGGCCACATGGGCGGCAAGGTGCTCGTGCCGACGCAGGAAGCTTGCGAGAAGCTGATCTCCGCGCGCTTCGCGGCCGACGTGATGGGCGTCTCGACCATCGTGCTGGCCCGCACCGACGCTGAAGCGGCCAACCTGATCACCTCCGACCACGATGCGAACGACAAGCCCTTCCTGACGGGCGAGCGCACGCAGGAAGGCTTCTACCGCGTGAAGAACGGCCTGGAGCAGGCCATCAGCCGCGGCGTTGCCTACGCGCCCTACGCCGACCTCGTGTGGTGCGAGACCGGCACGCCCGACCTCGGCTTCGCCCGTGAGTTCGCGCAGGCCGTGCACGCCGCGTCGCCCGGCAAGCTGCTGTCGTACAACTGCTCGCCGTCGTTCAACTGGAGGAAGAACCTGGACGACAAGACCATCGCCCGCTTCCAGGAAGAGCTCTCGGCACTGGGCTACAAGTACCAGTTCATCACGCTGGCCGGCATCCACGTCAACTGGTACAACACCTTCAAGTTCGCCCATGCCTATGCGAACGGCGAAGGCATGAAGCACTACGTCGAGATGGTGCAGGAACCCGAGTTCGCTGCCCGCGAGCAGGGTTACACCTTCGTGTCGCACCAGCAGGAAGTCGGCGCGGGCTACTTCGACGACGTGACCACCGTGATCCAGGGCGGGTCGTCGAGCGTGAAGGCGCTGACCGGCTCGACCGAGGAAGAGCAGTTCCACTGAGCCACGCGGCCGGCGGTCCGGCCTGTGACCAGAGAGCCCGGCCCCGGCCGGGCTTTTTCGTGTTCCAGCCGCTGTCACCGAGCCTGCGACGCACCGAGGGTGCGCGTTAGAATCGAAGGCTCCGACCGTCATCCCACCAACAAGGGCGAGAAAGGCACTCTGGTTATGACACCGCGAACTACCGGCACCGCATCGAGCGGCCTCTTTCCGAAGGGAATGGGCCGGTAGCCCGCGCACGCTGGTTGGCACCAGCTCATGAACCACAGCTAAGCGCGGCTCCCGGCCGCGCTTTTTGTTTTTCCGAACCAGGTTTTCACATGATCCAGATCACGCTTCCCGACAACTCGCGCCGCGAGTTCCCAGGCCCCGTCACGGTCGCCGACGTGGCCCAGTCCATCGGGCCCGGGCTCGCCAAGATGACGGTCGCCGGCAAGGTGGACGGCCGGCTCGTCGATGCCAGCGACATCATCGACCACGATGCCAGGCTCCAGATCATCACGCCCAAGGACGACGAGGGCCTGGAGATCATCCGCCACTCCACGGCCCACTTGGTCGGGCATGCGGTGAAGCAGCTCTATCCCACGGCCAAGATGGTGATCGGCCCGGTGATCGACGAGGGCTTCTACTACGACATCGCCTACGAGCGGCCCTTCACGCCCGAGGACATGGCGGGCATCGAGCAGCGCATGAAGGAACTCATCGCGCAGGATTACGACGTCATCAAGAAGGTGACGCCGCGGGCCGAGGTGATCGAAGTCTTCAAGGCGCGCGGGGAAGACTACAAGCTGCGTCTGGTGGAGGACATGCCCGACGAGCAGGCGATGGGCCTGTACTACCACCAGGAATACGTCGACATGTGCCGTGGCCCGCACGTGCCGAACACGCGCTTCCTGAAGGTGTTCAAGCTCACGAAGCTGGCAGGCGCCTATTGGCGCGGCGATGCCAAGAACGAGCAGCTGCAGCGGATCTACGGCACGGCCTGGGCCGACAAGAAGCAGCTGGACGCGTACATCCAGCGCATCGAGGAGGCCGAAAAGCGCGACCACCGCAGGCTGGGCAAGGAACTGGACCTGTACCACATCGACGAAGTGGCGCCGGGCCTGGTGTTCTGGCACCCCAAGGGCTGGGCGCTGTGGCAGGCGGTGGAGCAGTACATGCGGCAGGTGTACCGCGACACGGGCTACCAGGAAGTGAAGGGGCCGCAGATCCTGGACAAGAGCCTGTGGGAGAAGACGGGCCACTGGCAGAACTACCGCGAGAACATGTTCACGACGGAGTCGGAGAAGCGCGACTACGCGCTCAAGCCGATGAACTGCCCGGGCCACGTGATCATCTTCAAGAATGACTTGCGCAGCTACCGCGACCTGCCGATCCGCTACGGCGAATTCGGCCAGTGCCACCGCAACGAGCCCAGCGGCGCGCTGCACGGGATCATGCGCGTGCGGGGCTTCACGCAGGACGACGGCCACATCTTCTGCACGGAGGACCAGATCCTCGACGAATGCGTGGCGTACACAGCCCAGTTGCAGAAGGTGTACGCGGACTTCGGCTTCACGGACATCCTCTACAAGGTCGCGACGCGGCCGGACAACCGCGTCGGTTCCGACGAACTGTGGGACAAGGCGGAGCATGCGGTCATGGAGGCGCTGCGCCGTTCGGGCGTGGACTTCGTCATCGCGCCCGGCGACGGTGCCTTCTACGGCCCGAAGATCGAATACACGCTGCGCGACGCCATCGGCCGCCAGTGGCAGTGCGGCACGATGCAGGTCGACTTCAACACGGCGGAGCGCCTCGGGGCCGACTACGTGACGGAGTCGAGCGGCCGTGCGCACCCGGTGATGCTGCACCGCGCGATCGTCGGCAGCCTCGAGCGTTTCATCGGCATGCTGGTCGAGCACCATGCGGGCGCCTTGCCGGCCTGGCTGGCGCCGGTGCAGGTGGCGGTGCTCAATATCAGCGAAGGACAGGCCGACTACGCCGCGGAAGTGGCGAAAACGCTGCGGAATCAAGGGTTTAGGGTGGCGCTTGACCTGCACAACGAGAAGATCACGTATAAAATACGCAAGCATTCGTTGCAAAAGCTGCCTTACATCGTTGTCGTGGGCGACAAGGAAAAGGAAGCCGGCGCCGTCGCAGTGCGCGCCCGGGGCAATATCGACCTCGGTGCAATGTCGGTGGAAGCGTTCTCCCAAAAGATCGCCGACGACATCTCTCACAAGCGTTGACCGGAGACGACCCGGGCCTCGGCCTGGGTTCCGAATCGCCGTTTGTGCGCGTGCCTGCTGCGGCATTCGCTACGTTTTTTGTAGCAAACAGACCAAAGGATCGAAGCCATCGCTACTGCATTTCGCGACCGCCGCCAGCGCGAGGAACGCCAACACCGCCTGAACCGGGAAATCATGGCCCCGGAAGTCCGCCTTTTCGGCCCCGACAACGAAGCGCTGGGCGTTGTCAGCCTGCAGGAGGCCTTGCGCCTCGCGGGTGAACACGACGTGGACCTGGTCGAGACAGTGGCCGCGGCCAATCCGCCGGTCTGTCGGCTGATCGAATACGGCAAGTTCAAGTTTCTCGAGCAGAAGAAGGCCGCCGAAGCGAAGTCGAAGCAGAAGGTCATCGAGGTCAAGGAAATCAAGTTCCGGCCTGGGACCGACGACGGCGACTACAACATCAAGATGCGCAATATCCGGCGCTTCCTGGACGAAGGCGACAAGTGCAAGATCACCTTGCGCTTTCGCGGGCGTGAGATCACGCACCAGGAGCTGGGTCTGGCGCTTCTGCAACGCATCCGTGACGAACTGGGCGACGCAATCGTGGTCGAGCAGTTCCCCAAGCTTGAAGGCCGGCAGATGATCATGATGATCGCGCCGGGCCGCAAGAAGGCGGGCGGAGCGGCCAAGTCGGCCACGGAGCCTGCGGCCGCCTGATGCACGGCCGGGCCTGTTCCTCGGAGCGGGCCATGGAATGAAGAAGGGATTTCGCGCCAGCCGGCCTTCGGGCGGGCTGGCGCGGGATGAAGAAGTGCCTCGAGGGCCAACAAGTCCGTGGAGCATCCACGGCGCCTTGCGAGCACAACGAAAAGGAGCATGCACATGCCCAAAATGAAGACCAAGAGCAGCGCGAAGAAGCGTTTTCGCGTTCGTCCCGGTGGCACCGTCAAGCGCGGTCAAGCCTTCAAGCGTCACATCCTGACCAAGAAGACCACCAAGAACAAGCGCCACCTGCGCGGTGCAGTGACGGTTCACGAAACCAACATGGTTTCGATGGCCGCCATGCTGCCCGGCCAAGGCATTTGATCAACCGACGAACTAGGAAGGATTCAATATGCCTCGCGTCAAACGTGGTGTAACCGCTCGCGCCCGCCACAAGAAGGTTCTCGCCCTTGCCAAGGGCTTCCGCGGCCGTCGCGGCAATGTCTTCCGCATCGCCAAGCAGGCGGTGATGAAGGCGGGCCAGTACGCCTACCGGGACCGCCGTGCCAAGAAGCGCGTCTTCCGTCGTCTTTGGATTGCGCGTATCAACGCCGCCTCGCGCGAACTGGGCCTGACCTACAGCCAGTTCGCCAACGGCATCCGCAAGGCTGGTATCGAGATCGACCGCAAGGTCCTCGCCGATATCGCCGTGCACGACAAGGCCGCATTCGCCGGCATCGTGGAGCAGGTCAAGGCCAAGCTGGCTGCTTGATCCTGCAGCGGGTTGCTATCGTTTCGATAGCTGCTCGCGCCCACGGTACAAGGGCTGGCGCTTCAAAAGCACCAGCCCTTTTTTATTTTCCTTTCGCATTCCCGATTCCATGAACGAGCTGGACACCCTGGTCGCCAACGCCCGTGCCGCCTTCGCCGACGCCAAGGTGCCGGCGGAACTCGAAAACGCCAAGGCGCAGTTCCTCGGCAAGTCCGGCCGCGTGACCGAACTGATGAAGGGCATGGCCCAACTCAGCGTCGACGAGAAGAAGTCGCGCGGCGCCGCCATCAACGTCGCCAAGCAGGCCATCGAGGCCGCGCTGACCGAACGCCGCCAGCAGCTCGCCGACGAGGAACTCGCCGTGCAACTGCGTGCGGAGGCCCTGGACGTGACCCTGCCGGGGCGCCGCCGGGCCGGCGGAGGACTGCATCCGGTCAGCCGTACGCTGGAGCGCATCGAGGCCATCTTCGGCAGCATGGGCTTCGACGTGGCCGATGGGCCGGAGATCGAGAGCGACTGGCATTCGTTCACCTCGCTGAACAACCCGCCGAACCATCCGGCGCGCTCGATGCAGGACACCTTCTATGTCGACATCCAGGGCGACGACGGCATCCCCTACAACCTGCGGCCACACACCAGCCCGATGCAGGTGCGCTATGCCCATCAGCAGGTGAAGAAGCATGCAGCGCTGTTCGAGGCGGCCGCCAAGGATCCCTCGGTGATCGCGCCAGAGATCCGCGTGATCGCCCCGGGTCGCACCTATCGCGTGGACAGCGACGCCACCCATTCGCCGATGTTCCACCAGTGCGAAGGCCTCTGGCTGGGCGCGAACGTGAGCTTCAAGGACCTGAAGGTCGTCTTCACCGACTTCTGCCGCACCTTCTTCGAGAGCGACGACCTGGTGCTGCGCTTCCGCCCCAGCTTCTTCCCCTTCACCGAGCCCAGCGCCGAGATCGACATCCAGTTCCAGAGCGGCCCGCTCGCCGGGCGCTGGCTCGAAGTGGCGGGCTCCGGCCAGGTGCATCCGAACGTCGTGCGCAACATGGGCCTGGACCCCGAACGCTACATCGGCTTCGCCTTCGGCATGGGCCCGGACCGCCTCACCATGCTGCGCTACGGCGTGAACGACCTGCGCCTGTTCTTCGACGGCGATCTGCGCTTCCTCTCGCAGTTCCAGTGATGTCCGTGCGCCCTCCCGAATAGATTCAAAGAGACCGAAGCAATGCAATTCCCCGAGTCCTGGTTGCGCGAGTTCTGCAACCCGCCGCTCACGAGCGAGGAACTGGCCGACACGCTGACCATGGGCGGCTTCGAGGTCGAGGAGCGCGGCCCCGCCGCGCCGCCCTTCACGAAGATCGTGGTCGGCGAGATCAAGGAAGCCTTGCAGCACCCCAACGCCGACCGCCTGCGTGTGTGCCAGGTGGACGTGGGGCAGGGCGCCTTGCTCAACATCGTCTGCGGCGCGCCCAATGCGCGCGTCGGCATCAAGGTGCCCACCGCCCTGGTCGGCGCTGAGCTGCCGCCGGGCGACGACGGCAAGCCCTTCCACATCAAGCTGGGCAAGCTGCGCGGCGTCGAGAGCCAGGGCATGCTGTGCTCGGCGCGCGAGCTGCAGCTCAGCGAAGACCACGGCGGGCTGCTCGAGCTCGCCGGCGAGGCGCCCATCGGCACCGACATCCGCGAGTGGCTGCGCCTGGACGACACGCTGCTCACGCTCAAGCTCACGCCCAATCTGGCCCATGGCCTGTCGGTCTACGGCATCGCGCGCGAGCTGTCGGCGCTCACCGGCGCGCCGTTGCGCACGCCGGCCATCCAACCCGTGGCGCCACAGCACGACGACAAGCTTGCCGTGAAGGTCGAGGCGCCCGATTTGTGCGGGCGCTTCTCCGGCCGCATCGTTCGCGGCGTGAACACGAAGGCGACCACGCCGGCGTGGATGGTCGACCGCCTCGCCCGCTGCGGGCAGCGCAGCGTCACGGCCTTGGTCGACATCTCGAACTACGTGATGTTCGAGTATGGCCAGCCCTCGCACATCTTCGATTTCGACAAGATCCACGGCGGCCTCACGGTGCGCTGGGGCCGGGCGGGGGAGCAGCTCAAGCTGCTCAACGGCAACACCATCACCGTCGACGAGCGGGTCGGCGTGATTGCCGATGACAAGGAAGTCGAATCGCTGGCCGGCATCATGGGCGGCGATGCGACCTCGGTGTCCGACGACACGCGCAACATCTATGTCGAGGCGGCGTTCTGGTGGCCCGAGGCGGTACAGGGCCGTTCGCGCCGCTTCAACTTCTCGACCGACGCCGGCCACCGCTATGAACGTGGCGTGGACCCGAGCCGCACCGTAGAAGTGATCGAGCGCATCACGCAGCTCATCCAGGAAATCTGCGGCGGCCAGCCCGGCCCGATCGACGACCAGACGCTCAAACTGCCGGAACGTGCCCCCGTCACCCTGCGCGTGGCGCGCGCGGCGCGCGTCATCGGCATGCCGGTCACGCAGGCGCAATGTGCCGACGCACTCCGGCGCCTCGGCTTCGAACTGCGGGAAGGCGACGGCGCCATCACGGTCACGCCGCCGCCGCACCGCTTCGACCTCACGATCGAGGAAGACCTGATCGAGGAAGTGGCGCGTCTGGTGGGCTACAACAACCTGCCCACCACGCCGCCACTCGCGCCTATCACCGCGCGGGTCAAGCTCGAAGGCCAGCGCAGCCGATTCGCGGTGCGTCACCGCGTTGCGGCCCTGGGCTACCAGGAAACCATCAATTTCAGCTTCGTCGAAGCGGAATGGGAACGTGACTTGGCCGGCAACGCCGACCCGGTGAAGCTGCTCAATCCCATCGCCAGCCAGATGAGCGTGATGCGTTCGTCGCTCATCGGCTCGCTGCTGCAGGTGCTCAAGTTCAACCTGGACCGCAAGGCGCCGCGGGTGCGCGTGTTCGAGCTCGGCCGCGTCTTCCTGCGCGATGCGGGCGTGGCCACCACCGACAGCACCGTCAAGGGCGTGCGCCAGCCGATGCGCGTGGCCGGGCTGGCCTGGGGTGATGCGCAGGCGGCGCGCTGGGACGGCAAGCCGCAGCGCGCGGACTTCTATGACGCCAAGGGCGATGTGGAGGCGTTGTTGGCGCCCGCCGTGCCGACCTTCGAGCGCATCGAACACCCCGCGTTGCATCCCGGTCGTGCCGCGCGTGTGCTGCTCGACGGCCGCGAGATCGGTGTCGTCGGCGAACTGCATCCGCGCTGGCGCCAGCAATGGGAGTTCGCCCAACCGCCAGTGCTTTTCGAACTGGACCTCGACGCCGTGACGGCGCGCACCGTGCCCGTGGCGCAGCCCGTGGCCAAGCATCAGGTCGTGGAGCGCGACGTCGCGCTCGTGGTGGCCGAGTCGGTCGCGGCAGGCGCCGTGCTCGACGCGGCGCGCGCCGCCGCCACGCAGGGCCTGCTGCGCGATGCGGTGCTGTTCGACATCTACCGACCGCATCCGGGCGCCGCATCGACGGGCGGCTTGGCCGATGGCGAGAAGAGCTTGGCCGTGCGGCTCAGTTTCCAGAGCGACGCAAGCTCGCTCACAGACGAACAGGTCGACGCGGCCGTGCAGGCGGTGCTGGCGCAGGCCGCGGCGGCCGTCGGCGCGCGCCTGCGTGCCTGAGCAGGAGATACCGGCCATGGAATTCACCATCGAAGCCCTCGAGACGCCGGCGCTCACCAAGGCGCAGTTGGCCGACCTGCTGTTTGAGCAGATCGGTCTCAACAAGCGCGAGGCGAAGGACATGGTCGAGGCGTTTTTCGACCTCATCGCGGCGCGGCTGATCGAAGGCGACGACGTCAAAATCTCGGGCTTCGGCAACTTCCAGATCCGCACCAAGGCGCCGCGACCGGGCCGCAATCCGCGCACCGGCGAGCACATCCCGATCGGCGCACGTCGTGTCGCGACCTTCCATGCGAGCGCGAAACTGAAGGAACAGATTCACGGATCGCCGACTGGCGAGGGCGCCGGCAGCGTCGAATGGAGCGTCGAGGGCGAATAAGCGCTTGGCGACAACAAGGTGCGTGGAGTAACCTCTGAGGTTTACCCCGCACCGTGTTGATTTCAATAGAGAAAATGGCCGAGAAGCAGGCCGGCGTTCATGCCGGGGGCTCCCTCCCACCCATCCCCGTCAAACGCTACTTCACGATCGGTGAAGTCGGCGAGTTGTGCGGCGTCAAACCGCACGTGCTGCGCTACTGGGAGCAGGAATTCACGCAACTGCGGCCGATGAAGCGCCGAGGCAACCGTCGCTACTACCAGCACCATGAAGTGCTGATGATCCGCCGCATCCGCGACCTGCTCTACGACCAGGGTTTCACGATCAGCGGCGCGCGCAACAAGTTGCAGGAACTCGTGCAGATCGAGCGCGGCCGCCGCAAGGCCGGCGAGGAGGCCGAGGCCATGGTGGTCGATTCAGATGCAGTGGTCGATGCGCCGCTCGAGCAAGACGACGCCGGCGTGCACGAGGAGCGCGCCGCATGGTATGCGACCACCTCGATGCCCTTCGTCGTGCTCGACCGCACGCAGTTGGCGCAACTGCGCAGCGAGCTTGTCGAGATTCGCGAGCTTTTGGCCGCAACTTACTGATCGCCCGCCGGGCAAGGCCCAATCCCGGCATATAATGGAGAGCTTCGGTGTGTGGCGCAGCCTGGTAGCGCACTTGCATGGGGTGCAAGGGGTCGAAGGTTCGAATCCTTTCACACCGACCAAAACGGAAAGGCCGCTGGCGATGAGCCAGCGGCCTTTGTCGTTTGTGGGTCCCCGCGCTGCGCCGTTGAAGTGGCCGCCGGCGGAATCGCTGCGGCGCCCGGCGGGCTTGCAGCATGCGCACGCAAAAGAGAGACCCGGCACGCTTAGTCGCATGCCGGGTCCTGCATTCAGGCGCCTCCCGGGCCCGTTCCTGGACCTCTTTCAGGCGGCGCCCGCCTGAGTGCCTGGGGGTGCCCGAAGGCACCGGGATCGATCAGAGCGAAGCGGCGCGGGTAGCGTTGCGGCGCACGGCCAGGCTGCCCTGGGTGTACTGCGAGGGGATCGTGCTGTTCACGAAGGCCTTGCGGTCCAGGTTCCAGGTCGGGTCGTGGGCAGCGGCGACGGCACCGGCGCGCACGGCGCTACGGTCCGCCTGGGCCACCAGCGGGGCAGGCACGCCGGCGTTGGCGCCTTCGGCATACGGGTTGGCCGAGTGTGCGGCCACGACAGCCTGCTGGTTCACTTCGGCACGGCTGGCCACCGAGTTGACGGTGGTGACGCCTTGGTATTCCTCGGCCTGGGCGACGCCGGCGGCGGCGACGAGGGAGAGGGCGGCGATGGCGATGATCTTCGAGGTCTTCATGATGTGCTCCTTGCGTGGATAGCGTTTGAACAGAGCGGCTGGGCAACTGCCCGGATCCGCTTCGGGTCTGCGTTCAATCGCTGGCCCGTGAGAAGAATTGTGGACCTGAAAGATAAGTAGAAACCCGCACGATTCGGAACGAACCGTTCACGCCATCGAAACAATCGCGCGAAGTCGGCCGACATTCGCCCTGCGGATGATGACGACCAGGGAACGCTGGCACGCCCCGGCCAGGGGGCGTCAACGGTGGTCGGATCAGATCGGGAGACTGAAGCGCAGCGCTCGGCGCTTCAGCGCTGCAGGCGCCACCAGCCGCCCTGCTCGGTCGGCAGCGGCGCCGGATCGAGCTGCTGCCAGGCGCTTTGCACGATGCGACGGCGCTGCTCGGCTTCCAGCGCACGCGCCATGGGGGCGGCCTGCCAGCTGCCCGTGAGCGCCTCACGCCGCCAGGTTTGCGCAAGGGTCTGCAGTTCGGTGTCGTCCAAGGCTTGCGGGGTGTCCATCACGGCAGTCGCTCCGAGGCGGGGGGATGTCGGGAGCTTAGAGGGCCCGCCGCTGCGGGTCACTACGCCAAATGCCGCAGGCCAGGTGGCCGAGGGGCCGGCGGCGCCGTCGGGTGCGGCACGGTGGCGTCAGCGCGCCTTGCCGTCGAGGTAGGGCTGCGGATCGACCGCCACGCCCTGTTTGCGCACCTCGAAGTGCAGCTTCACGCGATCGGTGCCGCTCCTGCCCATCTCGGCGATCTGCTGTCCCTGGCGCACGCTGTCCTTTTCCTTGACCAGGATCTTCTGGTTGTGGGCGTAGGCGGTGAGGAAAGTGTCGTTGTGCTTGACGATGACCATGTTGCCGTAGCCGCGCAGCTGGCCGCCGACGAACACGACCCGTCCGTCGGCCGACGCCAGCACAGGGTCACCGGCCTTGCCGCCGATGTCCAGGCCCTTGTTGCTCTTGCCGTCGAAGCGGGCCAGTGTCGGGCCCTCGGCCGGGCGGATGAACGCGGCCGGTTGAGCGGGCGCGGCGGGTGCGGGGACGGGTGCCGGCGCCGGCGTGGATGGCGCGGGAGCCTGGCGCGCGGGCGCAGGCTTGGCCATAGGCGGCGGCGTACTGGAGCAAGCGGCCAGGATGGCTGCGGTGGCGATCAGGAGGGAAGAGCGGAGGGTGGCGGAAGTCATTGTTCTGTGTCCCGTCGGGCGCGCGCGGCGGGCGCGCGGATGGATGCGGCAGGTGCGGAAGACGGCGCGCCCGGGGCCGGGCCGTCGCGCCGCACCGTCGAAGAATCGGCTAGCTATGAAAATGATAGCTGCTCGCGCAGGCCCGGCGGGCGGCCCACCCGTATTTGTCATGTAAAGGTCTGGAGGCTCTCAGCGCGGCGTGCCGCGCGCCTGCACCTGCGTCGACAGGTGGGGGTGCCTCGCCAGCAGTTCGTCGCGGGGGCCGAAGTCTGCCACGCGCCCGGCTTCCAGAATGACGACCGTGTCGAATCGCTCCAGCAGGCTCAGCCGGTGCACCGACGCGATCAGGCAGGCGTGCGGGAAAGCGTCGGCCATGCGTTCGAACACCCGGCCCTCCGTCTGCGGATCGAGGGCACTGGTCGGCTCGTCGAGCAGCAGCAGCGAGCTGCCATGGGCCGCCAGCGCGCCGCGCGCCAAGGCCAGGCGCTGCCGCTGGCCGCCCGAGAGGTTGAAGCCGCGTTCGGTCAGCGGACTCGCCAGCCCGTCGGGCAGGCGGGCCAGCACCTCGTCGAAGGCGCTGGCGTGCACCGACTGCTGCAGCACCGCCTCGTCGGCCGGTTCGCCGAAGGTGAGGTTCTCGCGCACGCTGGCCTCGAAGACCTCGGCCTCCTGCGGGATCAGCGTCGCCAGCGCGCGCAGCCGCGTCCAGGGCTGCGGCTGGCCGTCGATCGTCAGCGTGCCGTGCTGCGGCAGATAGAGCCCGGCCAGCGCTCGCAGCAGCGTGCTCTTGCCACCGCCGCTCGGGCCGATCAGCGCCACCCGCTCGCCGCGGCGCAGCGTGAGCGCGAGGTCGTGCAGACCGCCGCCCCGGCTGCTGTCGGCATAGCCCCAGTGCACGCCGTGCACCGCCAGCGTGTGCCATGGCGCGCCGGCGTCCACAGGCGGCGGGGCAGCAGCCGGATCGCCCGGCGCCGCCCAGATCGGCTCGGCACTGCCGTAGTCGGTGTGCATGCGCGCGAAGTTCTGGAAGTTTGCGGCCATGGAGCTGACGACCGACGCCGCTTGCTGCGCGTACTGGTAGATCATGAACACCGTGCCCAGCATCACCGCCGATGCCGCGCCGCCGGCCGAGATCGACTGCCAGACGTAGATGGCCACCAGCAGCCAGGTCAGCCCCAGGCCCAGCATGTCGACCGCAAACCACTTGCCTTCGTTGACCACCACAGCGCGCTTGAGCGGCGCCGACACCGCTTCCATGCGCCGGCGCAGCAGCTTGGCCGATGCCGCCTGCAGCCGCAGGCCGATCACGGTGGAGGCATTGCCGACGAAGTCGAGCAGCGCCGCGGCGTAGCGGCGATCGGCGTCGTTCTCCTGCCGGGCCAGCACCATCAGCGCCTTGTCGAAGCGCAGGATCGCCGCGCCGATCACGATGTAGCCCACCAGCGCGATCAGCCCGCTGGTATGCGAGAGCAGCGCCAGCGCCACCAGCGGCCCGGCAAAGCTCAGCGCGCTCTGCACGTAGACGAACTGGTTCTGCGCGAAGTCCGACAGCGCGCGGCTGGCCTGGTGCACCCGGTGCTGCAGCTCGCCCGAGTGGTGCCCGTCTCGCCAGGCCAGAGGGGCGGCGGTGATGCGCCCGTACAGCTGGTCGCTCAGCCGCTCGCGCACGCGCACACCGACGTTGCGCTCGAGCACACGCCCCGGCCCGTGCAGCAGCCACGACACCAGGTACACGCCCATCAGCACCGCGATCCAGCGCCCGGCGGCCGGCACCTGGCCTTTCTGCAGCGCGTTGATTGCCTGCGCCGCGAGCCAAGGCATGGCCAGACGCACGAGCTGCGAGCCGCCCAGCAGCGCCGCCGCGCCCACGAGCTGGCCGCGCACGCCGTCGGCGTGCTGCCACAGTGCGCGGTAGAGCGTGCGGATGGCGCTGCTTGTCGTGGAGCTTGGCGTGCTGGCGGCGGTCACTCTGGCGCGGCCCGTCTCATTTCATCGGAATGGGCGTTGCGCGATCGACGGGCACCGCCGTCACCGCGTTCTGCGGCGAGCCGTCAATCAGCTTGTCGGAGTAGGTGAGGTAGATCAGCGTGTTGCGCTTGGCATCGACCATGCGCACCACGCGCAGGCGCTTGAACAGGATCGACTGCCGCTCGGCGTACACCTCCTCGCGCTTGGGCAGCGGGCCGGTGAAGCCGATCGGTCCGACCTGGCGGCAGGCGATCGAGGCTTCGGCCTTGTCCTCGGCCAGTCCGAGGGCACCCGAGACGCCGCCCGTCTTGGCGCGCGAGACGTAGCAGGTCACGCCGTTCACACGCGGGTCGTCGTACGCGTCGACCACGATCTTGTGGTCCGGGCCGATGAGCTTGAAGGCGGTGTCGACGTCGCCCACCGTTTCGGCGCCGGCCATCGAGGCGGCAGTGCCGAGCAGGGCGCACACCAGCAGCGGAAGGAACTTGTTCATGGCGTTCTCAGATCCTCGGCAGCGGCCTGCCATGCTATGAATTCGATAGCTGCTCGCGCAAGCGGGGCGGGCGCTGCAGCCTTATTTGGCTTGAAACGCCCGGGCTGGGCGCGTCACTGGATGTCGACCGTGTGAATCCGGTACTCGCCCTGGCGGCGATCCTCGAAGAAGCGCTCCAGCGTCTCGCGCACGGTGCGAAAGGCGATCTCGTCCCAGGGAATCTCTTCCTCGGTGAAGAGCTTCGCCTCGATGGTCTCGTGCCCCGGCGCGAAGATGTCGCTGAGCAGCTTCGCGCGGTAGAACAGGTGGACTTGGCCGACCCGCACCACGTTCATCACCGCGAAGAGGCCGCCCAGCTCGTACTGCGCGCCCGCTTCCTCGTCGGTCTCGCGTGCAGCGCCCTCGGCGGTGGTCTCGCCCAGTTCCATGAAGCCGGCCGGCAGCGTCCACTTGCCCCAGCGCGGCTCGATGTTGCGCTTGCACAGCAACACCTTGTCGCCGAGGACGGGAATGGTGCCGACGACGTTGAGCGGGTTCTCGTAGTGGATCGTGCCGCAGGCCGGGCAGACGGCACGTTCCTTGACGTCGCCGTCGTCGGGCACGCGGTACACCACCGCGGTGCCGCAGTTCTTGCAGTGCTTGATGAGGGGGCGGGTGAACATCGCGCTCGGGCGGGCCTGGTTCCGCGCCGCGCTCAGGCGACCTTCACCGTCAGCGTGGGCAGGCCGGCCACCTGGCCGACCATCGTGTCGCCCGACACCACCGCCGCCACGCCTTCGGGCGTGCCGGAGTAGATCAGGTCGCCGGGCTGCAGCTCCCAGGCGGCCGAGAGGTGCTCGATGGTCTCGGCCACGTTCCAGATCAGCTTGGCGACGTTGCTGCGCTGGCGGTCGGTGCCGTTGACCTGCAGGGAGATCTCGGCGTTCTCGACGTCGCCGGCCTCGGCCTTGGGCACGATCGGGCCGATGGGCGCACTCTGCTCGAAGCCCTTGCCGATGTCCCAGGGACGGCCCTGCTTCTTCATGTCGTTCTGCAGGTCCCGGCGCGTCATGTCCAGGCCCACGGCCCAGCCGAAGATGTGCTTGTGCGCATCGGCCGCGGCAATGTTCTTGCCGCCGGTGCCGATGGCGACCACGAGCTCGATCTCGTGGTGCAGGTTCTTGGTCAGCGTGGGGTAGGCCATGGTGCCGGTGCTGCCGGCATCGACCACCACCAGCGCGTCGGCCGGCTTCATGAAGAAGAAGGGCGGCTCGCGGCCGGTGAAGCCCATCTCCTTGGCGTGCTCTTCGTAGTTGCGGCCGACGCAGTAGATGCGGTGGACTGGAAAGCGGGCGCTGCTGCCCGCCACGGGAACCGACACCACGGGTGCCGGGCTGAAGACATAGTCAGTGGCCATCGGAATGCTCTTTCGGGGAAGGGGAAAAGGCGCGAGGCGGCCAGTGTGCCAGAGCCGGCGCGCCTCGGCTGGCGTGCGGCGGCCGTGGGCAGGGCGGGCGTATCCTCGGGCGCATGATGAAGCTGCACAACTACTTTCGCTCCTCGGCCTCGTACCGCGTGCGCATCGCCCTCAACCTCAAGGGCATGGCCTACGACTACATCCCCGTGCACATCGCGCGCGGCGAGCACAAGACCGGCGCCTTCGCCAGCCTCTCGGCCGACCGCCTGGTGCCCCTGCTCGAGGACGAGGGCGAGCGCTTCTCGCAGTCGATGGCAATCATCGAGTACCTCGACGAGATCCAGCCCGAGCCACCACTGCTGCCGGCCGATCCCGTGGGCCGCGCGCACGTGCGGGCGCTGGCGCAGTCGATCGCATGCGAGATCCATCCCATCAACAACCTGCGCGTGCTCAAGTACCTGGTGAGCGAGCTCAAACTCGACGACGCGGCCAAGAACGCCTGGTACCGCCACTGGGTGCGCGAAGGCCTGCTGGCCTTCGAACGACAGCTCGCCCAGCACCCGGCCGGCATCTATTGCTGGGGCAACACGCCGACGATGGCCGACTGCTGCCTGGTGCCGCAAATCTTCAACGCCCAGCGCTTCGACTGCGACCTGAGCGGCCTGCCGCGCACGATCGCCGCCTACGAGGCCTGCCAGCGCCTGGAAGCCTTCCAGCGCGCCCAGCCCTCGCAGTGCCCGGATGCCGAAGCCTGAAGCACGTATGGCGGGCGACCGAGCCTGGCAGGCCGACTGGATCGTGCCCGACTGGCCGGCGCCGGCCGGCGTGCGCGCGCTGTGCACCACGCGCGCCGGCGGCGTGTCCGAGGGCGGCTACGCGAGCCTCAACCTGGGCGACTACGTGGGCGACCGGCCGGAGTGCGTTGCCGAGAACCGGCGCCGCCTGCGCGAAGCCATCGGCGCCGATCCCGTCTTCCTGCGCCAGGTGCATGGCACCGACTGCGCGGCGTTGGCCACGCCAGGCCCGGGCGCGCTGACTGCGGACTCGGCGCTGGCCGATGCCGCCGGCATCGCGGCAACGGTCATGGTGGCCGACTGCCTCCCCGTCCTGCTGTGCAGCGAGGACGGCCGCCGTGTGGCGGCGGCCCATTGCGGCTGGCGCGGCCTGGCCGCCGGCGTCCTGGAGCGGGCTTGTGCATCGTTTCGGCCGCCAACGCCCGTGGATGCTGAGCAAGGCGCTACGAAAATCATAGCGTGGCTGGGGCCCTGCATCGGCCCGGAGGTGTTCGAGGTGGGCGACGAGGTCCGGGCGGCATTCGTGGCGCATGCGGCCGAGGCCGCCGCGTGCTTTCGCCCCGGCGCGCGGCCTGGCAAGTGGCTGGCCGACCTGCCTGGGCTCGCGCGCCAGCGCCTGCGGGCGCTGGGCGTCGGCGCGGTGCACGGCAACGACGGCAGCACGCCGTGGTGCACTGTGGGCAATCCCTCAAGGTTCTTTTCGCACCGGCGCGACGGGGCCGGCAGCGGGCGCTTCGCCGCCCTGGTCTGGCGGGTCTGAGGGGCCGTCCCCCGAGGGGGGCAAGAAAACCTGGGGCGGGCCGGCGTTTTCTTGAGACCCCGCCGCCTGCGCCGCGGCCCGGGCGGCCGCCTGGGCCCGCGCTTCGCGCTCCTTGGCGGCGCGCCGGCGCGCCGGCGTGGCCAGCAGGTACACCACCAGAGCCACGGGAAGCAGCCCGTACAGCAGGAAGGTGAAGACGGCGCCCAGCACGGTGCCGTTGGTGGCGGTGGCTTCGGCGACGGCCATCATCACGGCCACGTACAGCCATGCGATCACGACGAGATGGATGAACACGGTTTCAGCTCGGGTGGCGCACCGCCGCTGTGGGGCATGCCAAAAAGTGCCTTGGAAATGCAGGATACTCAATCACGCGCCATGCTCCGCAGTGGCCGTATCCACCAGGCGAGGACAACAGGAGACACCATGAATCAGGACCAGGCCATGGCGAGCGAGATGATGGGCTCGTTCCAGAAGGCGCTGAGCGAAGGCTGGCAGAAGGCGCTCTCCTCCTTCGGCGAACTCGGCCAGGGCGGTGCCTTCGGCGGCGGGCAGCAATGGAACCTGCCGAGCTTCAAGTTCTCGCCCGACAAGCTGGTGGGCATCCAGCGCGACTACGTCGAGGAAGCCAGCGCCCTGTGGCGCCAGGGCCTCATGGTGCAGCCCGAGGGCGACAAGCGCTTCGCCGCGGAGCCCTGGCATCAGAACCCCATGGCCGCGTTCTCGGCGGCGGTCTACCTGCTCAATGCGCGCACGCTGATGTCGATGGCCGAGGCCGTCGAGGCCGACGCGAAGACCAAGGCCCGCCTGCGCTTCGCGGTCGAGCAGTGGATGGCGGCCTCTGCGCCGAGCAATTACATGGCCTTCAACGCCGAGGCCCAGCAGCAGGCGCTGAAGACCCAGGGCGAGAGCATCGCCAAGGGCATCCGCAATCTGGTGCACGACATCCAGCAGGGCCATGTCAGCATGACGGATGAAAGCGCTTTCGAGGTCGGCCGCAACGTGGCGACCACCGAGGGTGCGGTGGTGTACGAGAACGAACTCTTCCAACTGCTCGAGTACAAGCCGCTCACGCCCAAGGTGCACGAGCGTCCGCTGCTGCTGGTGCCCCCGTGCATCAACAAGTTCTACATCCTCGACCTGCAGCCCGAGAACTCGCTGATCCGCCACGCCGTCACCCAAGGGCACCGCACCTTCGTGGTCAGCTGGCGCAACCCCGACGAATCGATGGGCCAGGTCACCTGGGACGACTACATCGAGAAGGGCGCGATCCAGGCCATCCAGGCGGTGCGCGAAATCACCGGCCAGGACAGGAGGGGCGGCCAGATCAACACGCTGGGCTTCTGCGTCGGCGGCACCATCCTCGGCACCGCGCTGGCCGTGCTGGCGGCGCGCGGCGAGCAGCCCGCCGCCTCGGTCACCTTCCTGACCACGCTGCTGCGGTTCAAGGACACGGGCATCCTCGACATCTTCATCGATGAGAACTTCGTGCGCTTCCGCGAGATGCAGATGGGCCAGGGCGGCCTGCTGCCCGGCGGTGACCTGGCGTCGACCTTCAGCTTCCTGCGGCCCAACGACCTGGTGTGGAACTACGTCGTCGGCAACTACCTCAAGGGCGAGACGCCGCCGCCTTTCGACCTGCTCTACTGGAACAGCGACGCGACCAACCTGCCGGGGCCGATGTACTGCTGGTACCTGCGCAACACCTACCTCGAGGACAAGCTGGCCGACCCGAACGCCGTCACCGTCTGCGGCGAGAAGGTCGACCTGCGCGCGATCCAGGCGCCGGTCTACATCTACGGCTCGCGCGAGGACCACATCGTGCCCATCGGCGGTGCCTACGCGTCGACCCAGATCCTCACGGGCAAGAAGCGCTTCGTCATGGGCGCCTCGGGCCACATCGCCGGTGTGATCAACCCGCCTGCCAAGAAGAAGCGCAGCTTCTGGAGCCGCGAGGACGGCAAGCTGCCCGCGACCCACGCGCAATGGCTCGAGGGCGCGACCGAGCATCCCGGCAGCTGGTGGACCGACTGGGACGCCTGGCTCAAGCCCCACGGTGGCAAACAGATCCCGGCCCCCAAGGCCTTCGGCAAAGGCACGGCCTACAAGGCCATCGAACCCGCGCCCGGGCGCTACGTGAAGGCCAAGGCCTGAGCGCGTCGCCCATCCCACCCACCCCGCATCCACGTTCGCATTCATCCGGAGAGGACCATCATGGAAGACATCGTCATCGTTTCGGCCGCCCGCACCGCCGTCGGCAAGTTCGGCGGCTCGCTGGCCAAGGTCGCGGCCACCGAGCTGGGCAGCATCGCCATCAAGGCCGCGCTCGAGCGTGCCAAGCTCAATGGCGAGCAGGTGGGTGAGGTGATCATGGGCCAGGTGCTGGCGGCAGGCGCCGGCCAGAACCCAGCGCGCCAGGCGCTGCTCAAGGCCGGCCTGCCGAAGGCCGTGCCGGGCCTGACCATCAATGCCGTGTGCGGCTCGGGCCTGAAGGCCGTGATGCTCGCGCACCAGGCCGTGGTGACCGGCGACAGCGAGATCGTCGTCGCCGGCGGCCAGGAGAACATGAGCGCCAGCCCGCACGTGCTGCTGAACAGCCGCGACGGCCAGCGCATGGGCGATTGGAAGATGGTCGATTCGATGATCGTCGACGGCCTGTGGGACGTCTACAACCAGTACCACATGGGCATCACGGCTGAGAACGTGGCCAAGCAGGAAGGCATCACGCGCGAGCAGCAGGACACGCTGGCCCTGACCAGCCAGCAGCGGGCCGCCGCCGCGCAGGCCGCCGGCAAGTTCAAGGACGAGATCACCGCCGTCACGATCCCCCAGCGCAAGGGCGACGCGATCGTGTTCGACACCGACGAATTCATCAACAAGAAGACCAACGCCGAAGCGCTCGCGGGCCTGAAGCCGGCCTTCGACAAGGCGGGCTCGGTCACGGCCGGCAATGCCTCGGGCCTGAACGACGGCGCTGCCGCCGTGGTCGTCATGACCGCCAAGAAGGCCGCGGCCCTGGGCCTCACGCCGCTGGCTCGCATCGCCAGCTACGCCACCGTCGGCCTCGACCCGGCCACCATGGGCCTGGGCCCGGTCGGCGCCACGCAGAAGGCGCTGCAGCGCGCCGGCTGGAAGGTGGGCGACGTCGACCTGTTCGAGCTGAACGAGGCCTTCGCCGCGCAGGCCTGCGCCGTGAACAAGTTGCTGGGTGCCGATCCGGCCAAGGTCAACGTCAATGGCGGTGCCATCGCCATCGGCCACCCGATCGGTGCCTCCGGCTGCCGCATCCTGGTCACGCTGCTGCACGAGATGCAGCGCAGCGGCGCCAGGAAGGGCGTGGCCGGCCTGTGCATCGGCGGCGGCATGGGCGTGGCGCTGGCGGTCGAGCGCTGAGCCTTCTGGCCGGGCGCCGACGCCTGGCCGCTCACTGGCAGGGCCGCGTGACGCGCGGCCCTTTTTCTTGGGGACGATGCAGGACTACTTCGCACTGCAGCTGACGGTTGCCGCGCGCTACGCAGCAATCGCCGCCGTGCCGATGGACGTGGCGGTCGCTCGCTGTACGAACCTGCGGCGGCGCTTCAAGCTGGCTGCGCCCGACGGCGAGCCGCGATGGGTCCAGTTCCTGGCCGAGGTCCGGGCATCGCATGGCTGCGAGCAGGACCTGCTGCTCCTGTGCATGCGCTACTTTGAGGCAGGTCATGCGGAGGCCGGGTCGAGCGACTTCGGCCCTTTCTCCTTCGATCCGCCCGGGCCGGACGGCGCCCTGCGCCTGCACTTCATGCCTCTAGAGCGATCTGCTGCGTCGCCGCTGGCGCCCGCGAGCGTCGATGAGCGGCTCGAGGAGTTGCGGGCGCTGTTCGATGCGGTGCGAGCCAAGCACGGCGGCGCGAGGTCGGTGAGAGGTTATTCGTGGCTCTATCACCTGCCTGCATACCTTCGCCTGTTTCCACTGGCCTACCGGCATTCGGTTCGCACGCCGGCCATCGCACCGCACCTCACCGGCAGCTCGGTCTGGGGGCAGGTCCTCGACTGGCGGCAGCAGGTCAAGCCGGCCATGCGCGAGGCCGTGCTCTCACGCCTGCCGGCGATGGAGATGGAAGCGCCATGGCGCATCTTTCCGCTGCAGCCGCTGACCGCCGAGTGTCCGATTGCCGAGTTCGATGCATGGCTGCAGCGGCCCCAGTGATGCACGAGCTCAGCGGCTCGTAGGGCGGGATTTCAACTGCTGCGCCAGCCGCCCCAGCGCCGCCTCGGCCGAGTCCGCGAGGGGCGTGGAACGCGTGAGCATCAGGTTCAGCCGCTGGCCCAGGCCCTCGACCATCGCGCCGCTGCCCGTTTCGCGCAGGTGGCCGTCGGCGGACCGGATGCAGGGCAGGGCGGCACCCACACGATCCGCATAGCTGCCCGGCGCCACGCCGTAGCCCACCACGGGCTTGCCCAGCGCGACGGCATAGCCGACCTCGAACACCGTGCCCGAATCCGGCTCCAGCCCGCGGAAGGCGCACAGGTTGGCGATGACGCCATCGCAGGCGTGGATGAGGCGCATATTGCCCTCGTAGATGCGCTGCGCCAATTCGTCGTCGGTGGCGCCCTGCGGGCCGGATTCGGCAAGCCCGCCGTCGGAGGGTTCGACGCCCTCGAGGCCCAGGCGCGCGCAGGCGGCGCGCAGGCGCTCGAAGACGTCGCGGCTGTCGGGAAGGAACACGTCCGGCCCGGCCAGGTAGACGCGGGGGCGTGCAGGGTTCGCATTCATCGCCGCCATTGTCGGCCAGGGTGCGGCCGCCGCCGGCCGGCCATAAGCGGGCGTGATGGTCATTGCCGCAGCTTCGATGCCCGCAGATTCGCGGCCGGCCTAACATGAGCGCATGCCCTCCAGCGCTTGCGCCTTCGATCTTCCGCCCTCGGACCCTGGCGACGCGCACGCACCCGTCGGCGTGCTGGGCGGCATGGGGCCGATGGCCACGGTCGACTTCATGCACAAGCTGCTGGCCGCCACCCCGGCCCGCCGCGACCAGGACCACCTGCCGCTGCTGGTCAGCTCCATTCCGCAGGTGCCCGACCGCACCGCCGCCTACCGAGGCGAGGGCGCCTCGCCGCTGCCGGCCCTGATCGCCAGCGGGCGGCGCTTGGTCGACGGCGGCGCCGCGCTGGTCGTCATGCCGTGCAACACCGCGCACCTGTGGTTCGAGCCACTGCAGGCGGCGTTGGGAGTGCCGATGCTCCACCTGGTGGACGCGGCGCTGGCCGAGGCGGTCAAGGCCGTCGGCGGTGCGCCGATGGGCCTGCTGGCCACTGATGCCACGCTCGCTTCGGGCTTGTACACCGCGCGCGCGCCGCAGATCGACTGGTGCTTGCCCACGGCGGTGGAAATCGACACGTGCATCACGCCTGGCATCGCCGCCATCAAGGCCGGAGACCTGGACACGGGGCGCGCCCGACTGAGCGCTGTCGCGTGCGCGCTGGTCCGGCGTGGCGCCCGGGCGCTGGTGCTGGGCTGCACCGAGATCCCGCTGGTGCTCGATGCCGCGTCCGCCCCGGTCCCGGTGATCGACGCCACCGTGGCGCTCGCACGTCGCACGGTGGCCTGGGCGGCGGCCCGCGTTCGGGAGGGGTGGGACTCGCATCTTTCCGTGCGCTGATCGACGACCGCAGGTCGACAATGCACGGCTGGCATTGCCGTGGCCTTCGGTGCTGCAGGCATGGCAGCCAACGAAGGAGATCGGCAATGCAGGACAGGATGGCGCTGGTGCTGGGGGCTTCTGGCTCGGTCGGGCAGGCGCTTGTCGATGAACTCGTGCGCAGCCGTGCCTTCGCGCGCATCGTCGCCGTCGTGCGTCGGCCACCGGAACCGGCGTGGGACGCACCCGTCGTTCCCTGCCTGGTGCCCGACATGCGTCCCGAGCCGCTCGCGCAGGCCGTCGAGCAGGCCGCGCAGGCCTGGCATGGCGAGGTCACGGGCTTCAGCGTGCTGGGCGTGGGCGCGGGCACCGCGCGGATGACCGTCGACGAACACCGCGCCGTCGATGTGGAACTCAACGCGGCCTTCGCGCGGGGCCTCCGGTCTTCGGGCAAGGTCCGCCATTTGGCGTTCATGTCGGCCATCGGCGCGGATGCCGGGGCCCGGGCGACAGGCTCGGGGGCCGCAGGCATGCCGCGTTACGCGCGCGTCAAGGGGGAGGCAGAAGAGGCTGTCATCCGGGAGGGGCCGGCCATCGTGAGCATCTTCCGGCCCGCGATGATCCTCGGATCCCGCCACACACCGGCGCTGCTCGCCGCGCTGCTGCCGTTGTTCGCGTCGCTGACGCCGGCGCGGTTCCGCTCGATCCGTACGAGCGAGATTGCGCGGGCGATGGTGGCGGTGGCGCTGCAGCCGCCGGCGCAAAGCGCCGTCTACAGCTACTCGGAGATGATGCGGCTGATTGCGCGCGGCTGATTCCGTTGCGGGGGCCGTCAGGCCGGCCGGACTTCCGAGTCGGCCGCCACCGCCTTCAAGGCCCTGATGAAATCCGCCACCGGCCGCGGCGAGCGCGTGCCCTGCGGCAGCAGCGCCCGCACCTCAACGGCGATTTCGGGCAGCAGGGTGCGCACATGCAGCGCCGCATCGTGGCGCGCCTGCGCGGTGAAGGAATCGACGATCGCCGGGCCGAAGCCCTGCTCGGCCAGCACCAGCGCGATGTGGTGCGTCTGCACGGTGATGCCGCCGGTGGGCGCGACCCCCAGGCGCGACCACTGCTCGGCCAGCATGGTGCCGATGGGGTCGTGCTCGTCGATGCGGATGATGGGGCTGCGCAGCACCTCGTCGAGCGCCACCGTGGTGCGGCGGTCGGCGCCGCGTTCGTCCACGCGGGACACGCACACCAGCCGCCCCCGCGCGACGGCTTCCTCGTGCAGCGCGGGGTGCGGCGTGCTGCCGTAGACGATGCCGATGTCGCCTTCCTGCAGCACCATGGCCTGCGCGATCTCGCGCGAATGCAGCGTGCGGATGGTCACCGGCATGTCCGGATGCTTCAGGCGAAAGCGCCGCAGCGCGTCGGGCAGGGCGCGCACGGCCAGCGAGGGCACGATCAGGATGCGCAGCGGGCGGTCCTCGTCGCGGCCCAGCGCGATGGCCAGGCGCCGCACGCGCTCGAGCTGGCTCATCAGCGGCTGCACCTCGGCATAGAGCGCAACGGCCTCGTGCGTGGGCACGAGCCGGTTGCGCTCCCGGGTGAACAGCGCGTAGCCCAGTTGCAGTTCGGCATGCTGCAAGGTCTGCGTGGCGGCGGGCTGCGTCACATGCAGCAGGCGCGCCGCGGCGCTGACGCTGCCGGTGAGCATGATGGCGTGGAAGACCTCGAGATGCTTGAGCTTCATGGCCCGCGAAGTGTGCCCGAGGCCCCGCTGCGCCGGCCGCCCGGCGCGGGCGCCAGGAAGGCCGGCTGGACGCACCGTGGCCGTGCGGCGCTTCGCGACTGCGCGCGCGCCGGGAATACCTCCTGTCACACACGCCGCAGGCACGCTGCGCAAGATGGCGGCTCGCGCGCGGATCGCCCTGGAACCTCAGTGTTTTCCTGAGACGGGCGCATGGAAAAATGTCGCTAAAGTGACCCGGTCCGGCCAGCGGGTCCGGGCCTCAATCAAGGAAATATTCATGAGCAAGAAAGTCGCATATGTCACCGGTGGCATGGGGGGCATCGGAACCGCCATCTGCCAGCGCCTCCACCAGGACGGCTTCACGGTGATCGCGGGCTGCGGACCCACGCGGGACTATGGCAAATGGCTGGCCGAGCAGAAGGAACTGGGCTACACCTTCCACGCCTCGGTGGGCAACGTCGGCGCCTGGGATTCCACCGTCGAGGCCTTCGGCAAGGCGAAGGCCGAGCACGGCAGCATCGACGTGCTGGTGAACAACGCCGGCATCACGCGCGACCGCATGTTCGTGAAGATGACGCCCGACGACTGGAACGCGGTCATCGAGACCAACCTCAACAGCATGTTCAACGTCACCAAGCAGGTGGTGGGTGACATGGTCGAGAAGGGCTGGGGCCGCATCGTCAACATCAGTTCGGTCAACGGCGCGAAAGGCCAGGCCGGCCAGACCAACTACTCGGCCGCCAAGGCCGGCATGCACGGTTTCACGATGGCACTGGCGCAGGAACTGGCCGCCAAGGGCGTGACCGTGAACACCGTGAGCCCCGGCTACATCGGAACCGACATGGTCAGGGCGATCCGCCAGGAAGTGCTCGACAAGATCGTCGGCACCATCCCGGTCAAGCGCCTGGGCGATCCGTCCGAGATCGCGTCGATCATCTCGTGGCTGGCCTCCGACGAAGGCGGGTACTCCACGGGCGCCGACTTCCCGGTCAATGGCGGCCTGCACATGCATTGACGCACTGACCTTCGGCTGACCCGGCCGATCGGCCTGCAAAGCCCGCCTCTGGCGGGCTTTGTCTTTGTTGCAACCCGTTGCGATTGGATGTGGATTCCCACATTTCTGCCGCGTGTGGCCGGCGCTAGAGTGCCGGCGTCACACCCAAGTCCAATTCCAACAGGAGACAGCCATGTCCGATCCCGCCGGCGCTCGCGTCAAGCAGCCGCTGTACCGCTCGCTGTACGTCCAGGTCATCTGCGCCGTCATCGTGGGGGTGCTGCTGGGCTACTTCCACCCCTCGCTGGGCGAGCAGATGAAGCCCCTGGGCGACGGCTTCATCAAGCTCATCAA
>NZ_CABFMN010000151.1 GCF_901875635.1 Xylophilus ampelinus
CACCCGCATGATTCCATGCGGGCGAAAGGAACCGCCACCTTCAATTCACGCGTTCAGCAGATCTCGGGACATCGCCCGCGTAGTCGTCTCGACTGTCAAAGGCCTCGATGCCGAGCACCAGGTAAGGAAATTCGGTCAAAGACGCGCCCTGGCTGTCGCGCAAGCTGAAATCTTCCGGATCAAGGCGGAGCATCTTAGAGTCGAGTTGCGACTTGGGCACACGCGCAACGATCCAGTGTCCAGTCGCCAGATTGGTTTCGGTACGTGCAAGCCCGATCTCAAGGACAGCATTGCCTTCCTCGGCGAACAGCATTTCGACCCCGCGTCGAATAGGGGCCGCCCACGGCGACGCTTTGGCTAGCAAACTCACGCCCGCTGCCTGCGTCAGACTGGCGAGGAGTTCTAAATATGGTTTGGCAAGGTCTGTCGACTTGACCGAGAACAGACCGATCTCAGTTCCAAGTTCGCCGAGGTACGGAACCGGACCAAGTAGGAGCTGGTTGACAACGATCAGACGGTCGAGATGGGAAGGGTCAGCATCCTCAAAAAGTTTGTCGGGCGAAACGACGCTTACGACCTCGCTGCGTCCGTGAATTGGGTGATTGAGCTCGAAGCGGGCATGGATTCCTGCGCGATACTTTGTTGTCCAGCGACGCTCATGCGTGATGCGCGCCGATCGTAGCCATACGCGTAGATATTGCTCGTTCGCCCGAATTGCAGGGGGGGACGCACCCGGCTCATTCAAGCGAAAGTGCGTGTATTCAGTGCTCTCCGAGCCTCGAAGATGGTCGAAGAGTCGCGCCAGAATTCCAGGAGAGTCCGCCATACGATTTCCTCTAGCGTTGCGCTCTGAAGGCTGTTTAGCTATGCCGCGCGAGCTCGCTCAAGACACTCCACGCGCGGCTGCGCTTGAGCTCGCTGAGGAGTCGGGACAAGCCGATGTCTCCTGAGCGCGAAGTGGCGGCTGCCACACCCACGTGCCACGAACTCTGGGTGCCTGACCTCCTCGACGACTGCGCCTGGCTGAAGCAAAGCAATCCATGTTTGATACGGCGACATGCTGACGTCGCTTGCTGCGCTCGAGCCAAGACCTCCAGCTGAAACCTGCTTGGGCGAACGCATTGGCGATGGCGAGGTCGAGCGCTGGGAATTGCTCGCTGCTCAGGATTAGTGTTGTGGCCATTTGGGGAAACAATCGGCGGAGTTGGCCGCTTGCGAATCGGGCTGAGGTGCGTCAATCTTTCTGAGCGTCACGGGAGCTTGCTATTTGCCGAAAGTTGAGGCTCTCAGCGGAGAGAGGTACTACTTTGGTCGTAGGTCGCGCTAGGCTGGGCCGAGGTCGCCGCAGCGCGGTCGTTGGCCAGGCTGCGTCGAGCGCGCGGTGGCTGCTTTGCAGATTGCCCGGGAGCAGGAGTAAGCGTGGCCTCATCACCCCATTGATGGCACAGCCCTGACCGCCGAGCATGTGTGTCCATATGCAGGACTCTGGACACATCTCTCAATGGAGCGGCCCGATGGTCGAGCGCACTATGCGCAATGGCAAACGGATCTACACCTCGGCATTCAAGGCTTGGTTGGTGGAACATGCCCGTGTGCCGGGCGTGTCGGTCTCCGGCCTGGCGGTGCGCCACGGCGTCAACGCGAACCTGCTGCGCCACTGGATGCGCCTGGAGCACTGGGGCTCTTCTGCGACTGCTCCCGTGCTGTTGCCCGTGACCGTCACGCAGCCAGAGCCTGCCGCAGTGCCGACGCGCATGGCCGAAGGATCGGCACCGATTGAGATCGCGCTGGGCGAGGCCGTCGTGCGGGTTCCGGCCGACGCGAACCTTCAGCACCTGCGCCCCGTCCTGCAGGCGCTGCGCGCATTATCGGCCCGCCAGCGAACACCCAGGTCTGGCTGGTGGCCGGTCACACCGACATGCGCAAGGGCTTCGACGGCCTGGCCGCGCTGGTGCAGACGGCCCTGGCGCAGAGCCCGTTCAAGGGCCACGTCTTCGTCTTCCGTGGCCGCCGCGGTGACATCGTCAAGCTGCTGTGGTTCGACGGCCAGGGGCTGTTGCTGCTGAGCAAGCGGCTGGAGCGAGGGCGCTTCATCTGGCCGCAGGCCAGCAGCGGCAGCGTGGCCCTCACGCCAGCGCAACTGTCCATGCTGCTGGAGGGCATCGACTGGCGCATGCCGGTGCGCACGCACCACCCCGAGTTGGCGGCATAGCCACACCGGCGTGCCGTCGGTGGCACTACCGATTGCCCAGGGTGCGCCCCTGCGGCACAGTTGAGGCCTGTGTCGACACCACCACCCGCCGAGCCCCACACCGTCGAAGGCTTGCTGCGCGTGATCGAGGTGCGCGATGGCGAACTCGCCGTGCTGCGCCTGATGGTGGACAAGCTCAAGCTGCAACTGCTGCGCCGCGTGCGCGCGCAGTTCGGCAGCTCCAGCGAACAGCTGCAGGCCAGCCTGATCGACGAGCAGGCGCTGCCCGTTGCGACCTGCAAGCCCACTGGCACCAAGACCGAGGCCGCCAACGCACCCACCATCGACCGCAGCCTGCCGGCGCACCTGCCGCGCGAGGCGCAAGTGCATCGCCCCGAGACGAACGCCGCACACCACGACGCATCAGGCCAGCCCTGCGGTTGCACCGCCTGTGGCTGGCGGCTGCGCCAGATCGGCCAGGACGTCTCCGAGCAACTGGAGTACGTGCTGGCGCGCTTCAAGGTGATCCGCCATGTGCGGCCCAAGCTGGCCTGCGTGCGCTGCCAGTCCATCTTCCAGGCGGACGCCGCCAGCCGTCCCATCGCACGCGGGCTGGCCGCAGCAGGCCTGCTGGCCCACGTGCTGGTGTCCAAGTATTGCGACCACCTGCCGCTGTGCCGGCAAAGCGGCATCTACGCGCGCAGCGGCGTGCAGATCGACCGCTCCACCATGGCCGGCTGGGTCGATCACAGCGAGCGGCTGCTCGCGCCGCTCGTGGCCGCGCTGGGCCGCTACACGCTGGCGGCGGCCAAGCTGCACGCCGACGACACGCCCGTGCCGGTGTTGGCACCTGGCCAGGGCAAGACGCGCACTGCACGCCTGTGGGTCTACGTGCGCGACGACCGGCCCGCCGGCGCCGGCGAACCACCCGCAGCCTGGTACCAGTACACGCCCGACCGCAAGGGCGAACATCCGCAGCGCCACCTGCGCCACTTCCAGGGCGTGCTCCAGGCCGATGCCTACGGCGGCTGGGGCAAGCTATACGACAGCGGCCAGGTCACCGAGGCGGCCTGCTGGGCGCATGCACGCCGGCCGTGGTGGGACCTGTACCTGAGCGCCGGCAAGACCGAGGCCTCCATCGCAGCCCAGGCGCTGCAACGCATCGCGGCGCTTTACGCGGTGGAGAAGGAGGTCCGTGGCCAGCCACCGGATGTGCGCAAGGCTCACCGCCAGGCCCGCGCCGGCCCGCTGCTCGATGAGCTGCACGCCTGGCTGAGCAGCCTGGTGGGGCGCGTGTCGGCCAAGTCCGATCTGGCGCGCGCCATCGGCTACACCCTCACACGCTGGCAGGCGCTGACGCGCTACCGCGATGACGGGCGCATCGAGATGGACAACAACGCAGCCGAACGTGCCTTGCGCGGGATAGCGCTGGGCCGGGGCAACTACCTGTTCATGGGCTCGGATGCCGGCGGCGAGCGAGCCGCTGCGATCTACAGCCTGGTGCACACGGCCAAGCTCAACGGGCTCGATCCCGAGGCCTACCTGCGCGAGGTGCTGGGGCGCATTGCCGACCATCCGATCTGCCAGATCGAGGAACTGCTGCCGTGGAACATCGGCAGAGGCGAGGCGGTGGGCGACGAGCAGCGACGCGCCGCATGAGCCGCGACGTCGACCCGCGCCTGCTGGAACTGCTGAACACCGCCAGCAGCCTGCAGCTGTTCGAGCTGAGCACCGTCATCGAGCGGCTGCTGGCCGATCCGCGTCGCATCATCGCCGTGCGGGTGAACCTGCACCTTGGCCAGACGGTACGCTTCCTGGACTGGCGCGACGGCGGCCTGCGCGAGGGCAAGGTGCTGGCCATGAAGGACACGCAGGTCGTACTGCAGGACCTGCGCGAGCGGCGTGAATGGAAGCTGCCCTATACGGCCATCGAGCCGCCGTCAGCCGACGCCGACCGAGCGCAGCAAGGCGCAGCGATGCCGCCTGCGCCGAATGCGCCCAAGCCCACGCGCGAGGACTTCCGCCGCGGCGACAAGGTGGCCTTCGAGGACAAGTATCTGCAGACGGTGGTTGGCACCGTCGTGCGGATCAACGAGTGCACGGCGACGGTCGATGCCGGTGGTGGCAATACGTGGCGCGTGGGCTTCGCGCTGCTGCGCCGCGTGCTGGACATCTGAGATTCCGCCGAACAGCCAGGATCAAGATGGGCCTTCGCCCACGCTTACGGTTGACCCGGTCCAGCGGGCACGGCGCCCGGCCATCGCTGATGGTGGTACGCACCACCTTGCCACGGCACACGCCCTGCAAGCCCAGGCGCCGCATCAGCCGCTCGACCGTGCAGCGCGCAATGGCAATGCCTTCGCGGTTGAGCTGTTTCCAGACCTTGTCGGCGCCATAGACCTGCATGTTGGCGTGCCACACGCGCTGGATGTGCGGCATCAGGGCATCGTCACGTTGTGCTCTGGCGCAGCGTCGCTCGGGGTTGCGCTGCTGGTTCGCGTAGCGCCAATAGCCTGACGGGGCGACCTGCAACACCTTGCAGATCGACTCGACCCCGTAGGCCTGTCGATGCTGGTCGATGAAGCCCTTCAGGACTTCAGACGGCGGTCGAGCTCCGTCTGGGCGAAAAACGCACTGGCCAGCTTCAAGATCTCGTTGGCCTTGCGCAGCTCTTTGTTCTCGCGCTCGAGTTCCTTGAGGCGCTGCAGCTCAGATGTGGTGATGCCCTCGCGCACGCCGCTGTCGATCTCATGGCGCTTGACCCAGGTGTGCAGGGTTTGCGGCACACAGCCAATCTTGGGCGCGATCGAATCTATGGCCGCCCACAGCGAGGGGTACTCGCCCCGGTGCTCCAGCACCATACGAACAGCTCGTTCGCGCACTTCGGGTGAAAACTGGTTCGACTTCTTGCTCATGGCTCCATCCTCTCAGGGAAAAGAGCCTCCTCAAAACCCGGGGCGGTTCACTGTGTTGACGCGTGGGTGCTTTAGTCCTTGAGGTCCGCTGGCACCTTGCCGCCGTTGGCTGCAACCTTGTTCATGACCTGGCGGTGAAGCCAAATGTTCATGCTGGCCGAGTCGTTCGTGTCCCCCGTGTAGTTGAGTTCCTTGGCGAGCTCTTTGCGCGAGTTGAGCGAACTGTCCAGGTCCAAAAGCTTCATGAGGTCGACGATAGAAGTCTTCCAGTTCAGCTTTTCGCCGGCCTTTGCTGCCTTGTCGTCCAGCAGCTTTTCCACGTCCACTTCACTCATGACGGCAGGTGCAGGCGCGGCAGCAGGCGTTGCGGTGCCTCCAGGGGTGGCGGCGGAGGGCGTGGCGGTAGGAGCACCAGCGGTAGGGGCGGTCGATCCGGCTTGTGCGGGTGCGTTCGCTGCATGCGACGACGGGAAAATCTTGCTGAAAATGTTGCTGAGAATGCCCATGTTGGTCTCCGTTTGAAAGAGATTGAGCTTTGCTCGACGCGTGTTTCGCCTTTGTGAGCCCAGCTTGCAGCGAAAAGTAGGAATTGACCCCGTTCGGTGGCCATGTGCTTCGGAATGAATGTCGGCTGGCCGCTGCTCGCGAAGCAAGGCTCCCGGCCTACGAACGTGTGCTCTGCTGACTCACAGAGAGGGAATGTGGAAAAACCGATACCGGAGCCTGAACTCAACCTACAAGGAACGCCATGGACAACGACACTCCCCCCGACCAACAACGCAACGACGAACACAGCTCCAACGATTCCAACGGGGGCGTGAAAGGCGCTGCAACTGAAGCGGTCGACGCTGGAAAGGCGTACGCCAAGAACGCGGTGAACTCTGCTGGGAAGAAGCTCAACGCCACTCGGTCTCAGCTCAGCGACGCATGCGACTCGGTCGTGAAGGCCATCAACGACGAGCCGGTCAAAGCGGTGGTCGCCACAGCAGTGGTGAGTTCGCTGCTCACTACCTTGCTCGTGTCAGCGCTCCGCCCGAGCTACCGCTACTACGATTGACTGTGAGGCTGCGGTGATTCACCCCATATTCAGGGCGGTCCTTCGCCGCCCCGACTTGCTCGCTGTTCACCTGGCGAACTATGTCGACCTCTTGAAGGGCGAGGCCGTATCGTTGGCTACCTCATGGGCCGTCAGAGCAGCAGGCGGAGTGGTTGCCGTAGTGTCGGCCATGCTTGCTTTGGGGCTCACGGGCGTAGCTGTCATGCTCGGCTTTTTGCACGGGTCGTTTCATTGGGTGCTAGCCGCAGTTCCCGGTGTTGCATGGGTGTTGGCCGCCATCGGCGTCGCGCTGGCCATGCGCTCGACCACGAAAGAAAAAGTCGAAGACGTGAAGGAAGAAGTCGAGGCGGACCTAACTGTCTTGAGGAAAGTGAAGGAGGCTTCGAATGACTGACACTGTTCGCCCAATCACCGCGAAGGCAAAGCTTGCCGTGTCGAGAGCCGATCTCTTGGCTGCTATGGGCTACGAAGAAGTTCGCCGAGTATCCAACGAGGCCGGACCGGTGGTGGAAGTTGCGCAGCTTCCAAACCACCCAAAAGCGGGTCCTATCGACGCTCTCAACAATCGAGTGAGGAGCAGTTGGCTTGGACGCTGGTGGCGACGCAACCCTATGAGCAGCGTCGTGGAGCTGGGCGAACCTTTTCTACAGGACTACGCTTCCCGCCACCCCGCAAAACTCATAGCGTATGGAGCAGGCGCTGGTGCGATTCTTTGGCTTGTGAAACCCTGGCGTCTTCTATCGGTTGCGACGGTAGCCACGCTGCTCTTCAAGACCACTGATATCACCGGCCTCGTCATGGACGCAGTAAAAGGTCGAGAGCACGACATGCCTGGCGAGTGATTTCAACGTGGTGGGCGAAGCGGAATGCGAATGGTGAACTCGCTTCCCTTCCCGATACCTTTGCTTCGAACTTCAACAGTACCTCGGTGGCTCCCGACGATTTCACGCACAAGTGCCAAACCAATCCCGAGGCCGCTTCCCCTGTTTGTTGCTGCGCCGTCTGCTTGCGTAAACATGTCAAATATCTTGGGAAGAGTCTATGAGTCTATGCCCACCCCGTTGTCTTTGAATCGCACAAAGAAGTAAGTGGCGTCCACGGTTGGCATAGCGCCGGACATGCTTTCTAGAGTGTTCAATCTCTTTGAGCAAGGAGCACAAGACCTCAATCGTCCGGAGAGCGGGCTTGGTCTTGGGCTTGCTTTGGTAAGGCATCTCGTAGAACTTCATGGCGGCGAAGTGGAAGCCCGGTCGCGCGGTGTCCCGGGGGAGGGCAGTGAGTTCGTTGTTCGCTTGCCCCGGGTTGAGCGTCCAGAAAACGAGGCAACTGAGATTCAACCCACACTCGTGCTCGTGGTGGACGACGTGGAAGATTCTTCCGAGACCCTCGCGCTGCTTATCGAGATTATGGGCTACTCGGTCGTTAGAGCGAGCACTGGGCCTGAGGCTTTGGCAAAAATCAAGTCCAAGCGTCCCGCGCTGGTGCTTCTCGACATCGGGCTTCCAGGGTTAAGTGGTTGGGAAATTGCTGAGAACGTGCGCCTTGAAATGGAAACGTCCCCCATGCTGGTGGCTGTCACTGGCTACGGACAGGGCTGTGCCATCAATGGGGTGATGAGGCCACGCTTACGAGCAGGAGACGCCCAAGGCACTTTCGGGTCTAAGCGCCGCATTCGCTGCGATATCGCGGTTCGTCATGCAGGATTGACTCGACGGCTGGTCCCGATGGCGTGCGCGGCTGTCCCACGCGTGGTGTCACTCACCGAGTCCGGGATTGAACTCAGCTCAAGATGGCGCGTCGGGGCGTTCTTGGTAGGCTGAACAAGCCCAGACGATACGGGGCGCGTGGAGCAAAACTGGGATGCCAACGGTGACTGATGCTCGGCACGGCTTCTAGAGCGCGCAACTGCTTTGAAGCGCTATCTCGGCTCAGTCCGGCTGCTGCTCGATCAAAGTCTCAACGCGCAGAAGCAGCCGACCGGACGGCCGAGTCAACGGAGACGTCCCGGCTTTTGAGCGGAAACTGGGGCTATTGCGAAGCTTTGCATGTTGGTCGAATGACCATCTATTCTGAACATAGCTCAGCTGCGACTTTGCTCGCCGCAGAAAGCGAGATTGCGGCGGCAACTGAACTAGGGGGCGGGCGAGACCCCGTTGTTCACGGCCATTTGGGAATAGAACGACTGGTCTTGCCGATCTCTCGCGACCAGCTTGTCGCCGTCCACGTAAGTGACAAACACGCCTCCATACTCGAATAGCGCCTCCGACTCGCCAAACAGGTTGAATGCGGCCCAGTCACACGGTGAGGCTCCGGCTTGGCGGATAGCGAGCTTTGCTGCACGTAGAGCTCGGATATATGTCTGGCCAGAAACAACCTCGTCGTAGAAGGCGGACGCCATCTGCACGGCGCGGTCGTCATCAATGGCCCAATGCGTCATGACTATGGAACGGGCACCGGCAAGCCAAAACGCCAATGCAAGACTGTTGCTCGCCGGGCCCAGGGAAACGTCACCGACTCCGCTATGGCACGCCGAAAGATAGACGAGTTCGGTGCCCCGTACGTCCAGTTCAAGTATGTCTGTTCCCCAGAGGATCCCGTCTTCAGATCTGTCCAGTTCTCTTAAAGTAGAGAAGGCGTTGGCATCTGTAAGGGCCAAGCCACATCTCAGCAGCGGCTCGGAAATAGCAGAAAGGATGGCCGCCAGATGATCGCTTTCACACCGTGTTCCGAAAGAAACTGCAAAGCCATGCGTGGCGATATGCAGAATCTCCGGTGATCTGATTTTGAACAGGCTGGTCTTTGTCGCTTCGGATTGGCTAAGGATTGTCGCGTTTTCCAGGCGCTGCGCAACGGCCGCGCCTTCCCGCGCAGTCCCAGGAAGCTGCTCGAAGGGAAAGCCACCCGGATCGTCCGGGCTGCTGGTGCAAGCGCCGAAAGAGGGGTCCGCTATGATGAACTTGTCTCTGGACATCCGCCGCATGTAAAGATTGCGGAGAGCTTCTCGCCCACTAAGCACCACACGGGTAGCGAATCGATCGAGAACGTGCTGGCCGTCCTTCAATAGCAAGACGTCGATTGGCAGCCTCAAAAGGGCGCCTTCTGGCGCGAATGCAAATTGATCGGGAGCCCATTGCAGGTCGACGCCTGCCAGTAAAAGGTCGGATAGATTCCTTGCATCCGTCGACCAATGCTCCGCTGGCAGTCCGCTTTGGATAGCGTCAACCAGCCTGTCCACGCTTGTGCCGATCTCCGAACTTTTTCCGAGTTGGACCAGCCCCACAGGCGTTTCGGGGCAACCGTTGACGATGAAGGCAACTAGACACTTCTCCTGACCGAATCCCTGTACTTCCAGCACGTCTACGAGTACTGCTCGCGATGTACTCATCTCTTCGAAGATAGCCTCCGCAGAGACATCGAACAAGTTGGTTCGTAGCCGGTCCTCCGATGTGAGAAGGCTGAGGTAGGTCTGGTTCCGATCCAGATCTCTCGGCTCAACGATCTCGGTTTCATCCAAATTTCCTATCAGTCTGCGCTTCGTCAATGCGGCGCGCTGCCGCTGTATCTTGCGTTCGAGTTCGGTACGATTGGGCAGTCCACTATCATTGCGCAAGCGAAAGGCCTTGGACTCAATGCCTTTGCGACGAACTGCCAATGTGTACGTCGCTTGCACTTGCTCCTCAGTTCGCTCAGGACGCACACTAAGTGCCCAAACCAGTCTCTCGACGGATGGTCTGGCTTCCGCGGTTGCGAGTCGCGCACCATCAATGGAACCACCGTGGAAGAGTTCTATGAAACGCGCGTCGCTCTTCTCCGAGATTTTTGACGTAAGCTCAATAGCTTGATCAATCTGTTGCTTCGCAAGGCAAAGCGTCGCGCGCAGACTAAGGATCGAGATCCCGAGCGTCCCATCATTGGGGCCACCGCGGGCTGCGTCAGCCCGCGCTGCTTCGTCAAGCAGCGATTCGGCAACTTCAAGCTGGCCCAGTTCCGCCTCGACCGCAGCGAGATTCAGCAACGCCTCCGCGAGCACTGATGGAATCGATCCCGCACTCGAACGAACGCGCTCTATCAACGTGTGCAGTGCTGGAGTTTCGTCCTGCCCGTTCGCCTTCACCGCGCGCGCGAGCGAAGCGGCGGTGCGCAGGTAGCGCTCGTCCAATTCAAACTTTTCAGTTTCATAGATGGTGAGGGCTTCAGTCAGCCTAGAAATCGCCTCTGTCACCTTACCGGTCGCAAGCAGATGCTCGCCTAGCTTACGCTGCAACAAGGCGTAGAACCTTGACTTGGTGCGGCGTTGACCTTGCTCCAGGAGCAGCACTTGATTCATCGCTGAATGCCAGTCGGGTCGACCGGTCACGCGTTCGATCTCTGCCAAGTCGTAGAGTGCCACTGAAAGTTCGATGTCGCCTTTAGGAAAGACCAACTCCGCAAGCTTGGCGGCTGCCTCGTAGGCCGTTCGAGCTTCGGAGTACTTCCCAGTGCGGTCGCAGGCCTTCGCAACTCCTGATAACGCCTCGAACCTTAGGCGCGGGCTAAGCAGATCGGACGTGCCAGCGGACTCAAGCGCCAAAAGCCACGCCGCTCTTGCCTCGAGTAGGTTCTGAAGATCGACTTGGCACCTTGCACGGACTATGGAAGATAGCTTCAAAGCGGGTGAGGGCTTGACCGATGAATGATTGATTTCGCGTATAGACAGTAGTCTAAGTGCCTCGGCCGGCTTGGAATGCAACCGCATGATCTCCGCCTGAGCAACACGAATCAGTAGCGGCACTTCGTTGTCTAGCATGGGCTCCCGATCAAGTGTTTTCTTCAACGCCGCAACCGACCACTCGAGAGGCTCAATCATCGAGAAGCAGAGACAGGAGCGAACCAAAGGAGCGAGCAAAGGCTGATGGCGCTTTCCTCGGTCGGCTTCTGCCATGAGCTCAAGTTGGCGAGCAGCCGTTCTGCTAAAGCCGTCCTCGTCTCCAGCCATGCCCTGTGCTTCCACGAGGCCGTCGATGGCCTCAGCCTGATTCCATTTGGTCTGACGGAGAGCAACGTGTTCAGCGTACTGCATCCAATAGAAGATCAGCTGATGGAACCGTCGCCACTGTGTCATGCGTCTGCGGAACAGATCCCAGATGGATGCAGCGGCACGGGCATCGATGTGGGCTTGGGTACAAGCGATCGACGCGCACTTCGCAATCTCATCTTCAAGGACCGCGTCCCTGCCCAACTTTAGGCACGTGTCGGCAAGTGTCAGGCGTGCGGCTACTTCCAGTTGAGGAGCTTTAGCCGGCAGCTGACCAATTTGAAGAAGGGCTTCCTCCAGCAGTGTCCTTGCCCGAGAAAACTGGTTGGCCAAGAACGCGAGCTCGCCCCTAAGCGCGGCGGATTTTGCGAGCGTCGCGATCGCCGGGCTGTGTCGAAGCCTGTCCTGAGTTGCCGCCAGGACTGCATCAGCTGATCCGTATCCATCAGACTTCAGTTTGCTGAGCGCCAGATTCCAGTCGGCCTGAAGGTCGCGGTCGTCGCTCTGCTCAACAGATTTCACAGCGGAACTCCTGATCACGAATAGGGTTGCCGTAGCCCCCAAGCTGCCTGCACCTCCGGTGACGCGCGACAACGGTTACAGGCTGCTCATGTCGGTTGAACGTGTGCGCGTGAGTGCCAACTATGCCAGCTTGCTTGGTCAATACATAGCACGCCAACTGCGCTGGGTTGCGCCGGTGGACAAGAAGGCCTAATGCTAGGGCTGCAGAAATCGGGTGTCGGCCTCAGATTGGTTCGCGAGTCGATTGCGGAGGGCGAAGCTAACGCGCGTGGCATCCCGCTCCAGGAAGACGTGCGGTTCGGCTGCACCCTCGAGTTTGCTGCCTGGGCTCGCGACGGAGCGAACCGCCGATCCCCTGCGCACGGGACGCCGTCCGGCAGGTCTGGCCGCTGATTTAATCACGCCACGCACGTGCGGTCGCGAGGCGATCCCGGCCGCGCGCGCGATGGCGGGTGACACCCGGCTGGTGCTGGTGGAAAAGCCTGCGGCCAGCCTGAGCCATACAGAGACCGGCGGCATTGATTGGTTCATAGGACGCCTAACTAATGAGGAAACACGGTCGTGCTCTCTAAGCACGATATGCAGCTGGGCAATGGGTCTCGAAGCGAAACGTCGTGCTAAACGATCGCCAGTAACTGGCCTACGGTCCGGTAGAGCGGATGCGCAGGACCTGCGGGTTACCGCTGCCGATCTTGGAGCCGCACAACAAGCGCTGCACAGCTCGTCGCTGTTGCGAAGTCGCTTTGCCGGCCAGTTCTCGAAATTACAACTTTGCGCCAACATTACTGCAGAACACAATTTGCCTTATGTAAAATCGAGCCATGCTAGGTTTTCCGAGCGATCTCTCCCCTCTAAAGTGACCTTTGCGTCTCAAGGCTGCTAACGAATGCCCTCAGCGAAGCCGACGATAGGCGCTGAAGTGCAGGATGGCCATCTGTGGCTTCCCCATCTGTGAATAGAGCAACGCTGCATTCTGGTGCGCGTCTAGCAGTTGCGGGTCAAGGATCAGGCTTTGCTCGTACGCCGCCAGCGCTTTATCGTTGCGGCCGATGGCTTCGAGCGCCACAGCGTGGTTAAAGAGGATGAGCGGATCGTCCTCGCAGTGGCGCCGTGCGTCGCGATATAGAGATTCGGCCTCCTCGAAGCGCTGCGCCTCGCACAGCATGAAGCCGAGATTCAGGTACGCGTGAGCATGTCCGGGGTCATCGTGCAACAAGGCTCTGTAGGCGCGCTCCGCTGCGATCGGATCGACGTCCTCCAGGGCCTCTGCCTGCGCAAAACGGGTGTCGACCGCGCGATCGGTTGCGCTGCCCGACTTGGCCAGATGCTCGGAGCGATGGACGGCGCTCGAACGGTCGGCGGCATCGAGCTCCAGCATTATCTGGCCGCTCGCAGCTTCCCAGCGCAGAGCGCCGCTGCGCACCGCGATCCGCTGCCCGTCGTCGGAGCCGAGTCGCAGTCCGGCTGTTGGCGCGTCCGGCGGCAGCCGCTGGCGCAGCCGCCGCAGAGCAGCCAGGAGGCGCCGCGTCGGAATGTTGGCCGCGCGCAACTCGAACGCTGACCGTAACAGCACGGCATCCTGGAAGGAGTACCTGTACTTGCGCTCGCGCAGCACGGGCGACACGAAGCCAAGCTCGACAAGCCGAGCGATCGCGTGGCGGCTCAGGCCCGACATGCGGCGGACGACCGCCAGCGTGTAAGGGTGCGTCTCCACCGAAGCCGCCATGCCCTATCCCCTGGCGCGCGTCCTGGTTGCGGGGACCGCCTTGGGTGAAGCCTTGGGGGCACGCTTGGGCCCTGCCTTCGCGGCGCCTCTGAGCGGCGTCACCACAGCGCCGCCCTCTTCGAAGGACTTTCCCCTGGACGCCTTGCCACTGCCACGGCTCAGCGAAGCCTTGAGCATTTCCGTCAGGTCGATCACTCTCCGGCCGGGTGGTCCTCCGGGTGGTCCACGGCCACGATCTCACGACCCTCGATCTTGGCGTCGATGGCGGCCAGAATGCGCTGCTTCTCCTCGTCCTCGAACAGATCCGCCTGATAGTGATCCTCGGAGATTTGGTCTATGAGCTGCAGCGCCAGCTTGAGCTCCGCGGCGCTGGGCGTCGTGTGCTTAATATCCAGTTCGGCCATCGACCGCACCTCATCGGCGTAGAGCAGCTGCTGGGCCAACGCTCTGGTCACTACGGGCAGGACACCAACGCCCATACGTACAGCGCCGTCCTACTCTCGAGTTCTGCGCATCCGAGTAGGCTGGGCTTTTTTTCAGGAGTTCCCCATGAGCATTCTTGGCAAGATTCTCGGCAAGATCTTTCCGTCGGCCCACGCAAGCCAGTCGTCGTCCCAACTTGGTGGCGCAACTGCCACTGCCACTGCTACAGTTGCGCCCCCCGCAGCTGCTGGTACTACACCGCCCGCACCCGCCATGTCCCAAGTTGACGTGGAAGCGCTGTTGACCGAAAAAGCGGCAAGCAGTGGTGAAAAGCTCAACTGGAGATCCTCGATCGTTGACCTCTTGAAACTGCTCGATATCGACAGCTCGCTCAGCGCGCGCAAGGATCTCGCCACAGAACTGGGATATAAGGGTGCGCTCGACGGTTCTGCAGAGATGAATCTCTGGCTGCACCGCCAGGTCATGAATCGTGTGGCAGCCAATGGCGGCAAGGTTCCTGCGGACCTCAAAGATTGAGCACTTCCATCTTTCGCGGCGCGGCTGATTAGCTCCCCCTATTCCCAGGCATGCAGAGTCGAACTGGAAAGCTAGACCCCCCGTCCGCTCTGCGGCTGCCTGGCCTGAGCGAGGTGATCGGCGATCCACCTTCGCGCCGCGAGCAACAGCTCCCGTTCAGCGTCGCTTGCGGATTCGAAGTCTTGACAAAATGACATTCGACAAAGGACGCGCCCCTCATAGGTCACGGCAGCAAAGTAGTACCCGAGCGCATCTTTTTCGACAGGAACTGTCCAGCCAGCCGGCATGGCTGGTGAACTGTGGTCTTCAATAGATCGCGGGCTGTGCACGGTACTGTGGATGACAACGGGTATCAACACAGGCGCACACGTGGGTGTGCAGCATGAAGCACCCTTATACTATGAGTTCCAGCTTATCGCTTCTTGTCGACCTCGCTGCACACAGTAGTCCCGTGACACTTTATGACGCGGAGAGGATTTATGCAGCACTCTATCTAGAGGCGGCCCATTTGATCCGAGCCGAATTTTCGTGATCAGGCCCGGCCTCTACGGTGAGTAGCGCGATCGCGTCGCGAATCACTGCAGGCGGCTCCCGGGAGGTGGAAAAGGTGGCCAAACTCTCTAGTGGTCGGCGGCGGCGGGCCCTTAAAAACTGAAGCGCCCAACAGGCAAGATCAGTTTACACCGAGGAGGTGGAACTTGCTCGCTCGACGAGCCGGCTGACCGTTCGCAGCAAAGCACTACGCCGGGCTTGCGGACATTCTTCGCAGCCAGCGTGTCGCGGCCATTCGCAAGGCGATCCATCCAATACAGGCGTTCCACGCTTTTCTCCCACTCGTCCCAAGCAAGGAAGAATTGAGACGCTTGCGGACCGTCTCTTCCGTTGCTCAGGGTAGGAGGGTCCGGCACGGGCCAGCCCTGTTCGTAAAGATGCGAGGGCCTCGCCACTGACGGGCAGCTGCACTGAATCGCCCCGGATTCCCTAGACACTTTTGAGCCGTTGGGAATGGCGTCGTTCGAACTCTACCGGCGAAGTATCTCCGGCAGTGCCGTGGCGCCGCTTTGGGTTGTAGAACATCTCGATGTAGTTGAAGACGTCGGCCTTGGCGGCATCGCGCGTTAGATAGATCTGGCGGCGGATGCGTTCGCGCTTGAGCAACTGGAAGAAGCTCTCGGCCACGGCGTTGTCGTGGCAGTTGCCGCGACGGCTCATGCTACAGATCAGCTTGTGGTCGCGTAGGAAGTCCTGCCAGTCATGCCCAGTGAACTGACTGCCTTGATCCGAATGCACTGTGACTGGCTGCTCGGGTCTCAAACACGGCCCGTCGGGAAATGAGGGAACTGTTGTCTCCCATCGCAAGCCACGCCTGAACCGCCCCGGGTTTCACGGAGGCCGGTTGGCTTGAGTCAGGCCGGACTGGCCTGCTGCTCAAGATTGCGATAGTAGGCGGCCTCGAACTCAGCCGGCGGCACGTAGCCCAACGGGGCCATCAGCCGATGGTTGTTGAACCATGACACCCACTCGATCATCAACAGGTCTCGCAAGCCCGCGTGGTTAAAGGGATTTGCGATGATCGTCGTAAATTTTACCGTCGGCATTTACCGTCAAAAAAGCTCGCTTAATGCTGGCGCGGGTTATGGAGCGATTTGCGCGGCGTCGACACTTTCGGCCTTATCGTCGATCAGATTACATCTTAGCGCGCTCGAACTTGCCCTGAAACGCCCTGCTCTTCGCCTGCTTACGGTGGCATCCCACCGAGTGTTCTGGCCGCCTGTTCAAGCCCGCCCAGGATGGCATCGCGGACACGCGGTGAGAAGTCTTGTGGCAATTCGGCTTGCACTTCGGCAATGGCCGCTGGCGTACGAGCCAGGAGTTCTTCGATGATCGACTCGACGGTCGATGCGTACCCAACTTTCTGAGCGGTGCTGTTGAAGTGCCTGCGCTGGATGCTGTGCATCTCGTAGTGCCGGTTCTTGCCGAGCAGGGCCATGGCCAGCTTGATTTCATACGGCGACCACTGGTTGGGGCCATCGCCCAACACCGGGTAGACCGACATCACGTCATACAGCGGGGTCAACTGAAAACGGCCGCGTGGCAGAAGCTGGATGCTGAAGTTCTTGGCATGGCCGTCGGGCGCTCGCAGCAACCAGAACAGCACCTGCGCCGCCATCAGCGCCTTCATGTCAGCCTCGGCGTTCATCGATTGCCGCAGCGTACCGAACAAGGCCTTGAGCCCTGGACCGCCCTCATTCTCGTACTTGCGCAATGGCGAGCAGCCCTCGACCTGGCAAAAGTCTTCCTGTGGCAGACGCATGAGCCACTGCCCATTGGGTGCGACGCGCCGGTCGAAACGTTCCACCACCAGCACACGCTGCCGGCCGAAGGTCGCGATGCGGGCATCAGCCACGGGCAATCCGTAGGCTTTCAGCAGCCGCAAGCACAGCCATTCGTTGTCGACGGACGTGCTGAAGTCCGCCCGCCGCCCGCCCATCAGACCGAGCGGAAGCTTGAAGATGTGGCTCGTCGGCGTGGCGCCACGCGGCGCCAGCCATTGCCCGTCCCACCACAGGAAGGCGGTCTTCTCCTGCGCACCGGCCAGCGAGATGCGGAAGTCCGCATCCGGGTCTCGGCCCACAGCGAAGGCCTGCGGCGAAACGGTTTCGATCAGGTGCCGCTCGATATCCTCTTCAGATAGGGGCACGCCCTCGATGCGATCAAAGTCCGTGGGCACCTCCTCCTCATCCAGGATTTGGACGGCGCCCACGCAATCGCGCCCGATGGCCTTCAGCAAGTCGAACGGCTCGGTCGAACCCGTCCTGAAGCGCTCGGCCACGCGGCGGCGGATCGCGTCGCTGTCCGGCAGCAGGTTGTCGAAGTAGTTGGCGACCTTCTCGCCCTTGACCGGCAGGTTCTGCAGGTTGAACGGCAGCGACAAGGACAGCGGTCGGCCCATATCGACAGCAAGCCAATCCGCGTCGTACTGCAACTCCATCTCTCCGCGAGCAGGGATCGTCCATCGGCCGACGCGAACACCGTTGGTCCAGATGGACAGGCTGCGGCTGTGTGATCGACGTCCCATGTCACCAATCCGTGGTCGGCGTCGACACCGCCGCCCTGCCCCGCGCCCCCAATGCCAACTCCAGGCCCAGCGCCGCACACCATGCAAGGAGTTGCTCCACGCTCAGCTCGTGGGCGTGGAGTTCGAGATGAGAGACACGCGACTGGCTCAAGCCGATACGGGTAGCCAGCGCCGACTGGGTCAGCCCTTGGGCCTTGCGCGCGGCCTGCAGCATCGAGCCGAGTTGGCCGGTAGTGACCAGTGAATGTGACGTCGGCGGCATGGCGAATACCTGAGATTCAGATAAACGCAATATAGCTGAAAAACAAATATTTGCCAAATACCTGAAATTCAACTACGCGAGCTCTGGCTGCGCCCCAGTGCCCGCTATCAAGCTTCACCTAAGCGGCTTAACTGTCCGCGCCGAAGTAGAAGTGAGCCACCGGGCCGATTGAGAAGTGAGCCAGGGGTGGAAGCCGACTTTGCGATG
>NZ_CABFMN010000152.1 GCF_901875635.1 Xylophilus ampelinus
CCCAGCAAAGAAAGTAACGAACGTGACGATTTCGGCCGCAACGCAGACGCAGCAAGCGCCACAGCCCGATTGCACTTCCACCCAACAAACGGCGATCCGCGCTGCCGAACGCCCCGTCCCAAGGACCCGGCAGCGCCCCCGTGTAGTCCGGCGCCCATTGCGCACCCGGTCCTCCGCTCGCCAGAATGGCCGCCGCCCCAAGAACACCCGGAGACATCGACCATGCCCCCCAGCGCCCGCCCGCCCATCCTTCTTCGACTGGCCGGCGTGGCCGCAGCGGCAGGCCTGCTCCTCGCCGGCTGCGGCGGTGGTGGCAGTGGCGGCGGGGGTTTCTTCCTGCCTGGTGCCGGCGGGGGCGGCTCGGCGCCGGACACGGGCCGCGGCTCGCTGGTCGGCAGTCCCAGCACCATCGCCCGGCTGTCGGCCAACGAATTCCGCTCGCTGCTGCAGGCCGACGCGAAGGGCAGGGCCCTCCTGCAGGTCACCGGCGCGCCGGTCTGCGGCGTGGCGCTGCGCAGCATCACCTACCGCACCGTCGGCGGCGCGGGCGAAGACACCAGCGCCACCGCGGCCGTGATGGTGCCCGCAGGCACCGAACCCGCGTGCAACGGCAGCCGTCCCATCGTGCTCTACGCCCACGGCACCACCACCGCCCGCGACTACAACATCGCCCGCTGGATCGACCCCAACCAGCCCGCCGCGGCCGAAGGTGTGATCGTGGCCGCCATGTTCGCGGCCCAGGGCTACACCGTGGTGGCGCCCAACTACGCGGGCTACGACGCCTCGCCGCTGCCCTACCACCCTTACCTCAACGCCGACCAGCAATCCAAGGACATGATCGATGCGCTCAAGGCCGCGCGCACCGCGCTGCCGCTGGACGGGGTGAGCGACGCTGGCTCGCTGTTGGTCACCGGCTACTCGCAGGGCGGCTTCGTCGCGCTGGCCACGCACCGGGCGATGCAGGCTGCGGGCCAGAGCGTGACCGCGTCGGCGCCACTGTCGGCGCCCTCCGCCATCAGCCTGCTGATCGACTATTCCTTCAGCGGCTGGCCGGCGCTGGGCAGCACCGTCTTCGTGCCGTTGATCACCACCAGCTGGCAGAAGCAGTTCGGCAACGTCTACGGCAGCACCTCGGACATCTATGAGGCCCAGTACGCGCCGACCATCGAGACGCTGCTGCCGAGCCTCACGCCGCTGTCGACGATCATCGGCGCCGGCCAGCTGCCGCAGACCGCGCTGTTCCCGGCCAACGGCACGCCCGGCCCGGTCGATCCGGCCCTGTCGGCGTTCTACGGCCCGAACAACCTGGTGCGGCAGAGCTACCTAACGCAGGTGGCCAACGACATCACGGCCTCGCCCTGCCCGGGCAATACGCTGCCGGCATCGGGCGCGTCGCTGTCGACGCCCACGCCGCTCGATTGCAGGCCCGCCACGGGGCTGCGCCGCGCGGCGGTGGCCAACGACCTGCGCAACTGGACGCCCGCGCGCCCCGTGTTCATGTGCGGCGGCGCCCAGGACCCGACCGTGAACTTCACCAGCACGCTGGCCACCGCCGGCTACTTCCGCGCCAAGGGCGTGCCGCCGGAACGCCTCACGGTGCTCGACCTGGAACAGGCGGGCGGCACGGGTGACCCCTATGCCGCTGCGCGCGCGGGCCTGGCGCAGGCCAAGGCGCAGGTCTATGCCGCGGCCGAAGGTGATGCGGCCGCCAAGGCACAGGCCGTGACGGTGGCCTACCACGGCACCCTGGTGCCGCCCTTGTGCCTGGTGTCGGCGCGGGGGTACTTCGCGGGCCTGCTCGGCGCGGGAGGCTGATTCCCGACGACTGGGCGGCTCAGGCGGCGCGCTTGGTGTCCGCCAGCACCAGGGCGGCGCGGTAGGCGGCGCGGCCGGCCTTCTTGGTGTGCGTCACGAGGGAAGCCCAGCGCCGCTCCCGTTCGCGGGGAGAAGGCTGCCCCTCGGTCATCATCAGAGTCTGCGCCACGTCGAGCAGCGAACGCGCGGAAGTGAGGCAGAAGTGGATGGCCGTCTCCTCGGGCTTTTCGCGGTACACCTTGGTCTCGATCTTCTCTGCGGCTTCGCGCTCGTCCGGAGGCATCTCGCCCAGCGTGGTCGGACCGAAGAAGGGAATGGACCCCACGTTGCTGCGGGCCATCGCCCGTTCGACGGCCTGAAGCGCGTTCTCGATCAATGCTGCGTCTTGAAGCCTTGGGCTCATTGCCGATCCTCCCCGGATCCCATGTATGCGGAAAACCCGCAATGGTGCCACCTGAGACCGCTTCGGCCTACAGAATTCCCTCACAGATCAATACAAAAGTTAACATCGGAAGCCGAGGTCAGCCGGCTGCCGCGCAGCCACGAAGAGCGCTCTCCAGCCAGGCTCAGGCAGCTGCAGCGCGCTGCAGCCGGTCGCGCACGCCTTCCCATTCGGGCGTGTCGGGCGGGGTCTCGATCCAGATGAGTTTGGCCCCCTCGTCGTCGAACCCGCGCAGCACGGCGAAAAGCTGCTGCGCCGTGGCGGCGGCATCGTCGGGCATGCGGCGCAGGTGCACGCGCTGCGAGCGGCTGCGGATCGGCGCACGCGCCCACACGGCGATGTGCGCGGCCTGTGCACCGAGCACGTCCAGCGCGGTCTGCAGCGCCTTGGCCTCCATCAGGCGCACCTTGGCCGCCGGGGCGTAATGCGCTTCCAGGGTGCCGGAGGCGCGCGGGTCGGGCAGCCCGAGCTCCTCGCGCGTGTGCAGACGCTCGCCGCACGCCCGCTCGACCTGCTCGCGGGTGATGGCGCCCGGGCGCAGCAGCACCGGGGCGCCGCGGCTGCAGTCGACGATGGTGGATTCGATGCCGACCTCGCACGGGCCGCCGTCGACGATCAGCAGCCCCTCGCCGAACTCGCCGGCGACATGCGCCGCCGTGGTGGGGCTCACGCGCCCGAAGCGGTTGGCGCTGGGGCCGGCCAGGCCGGGCACGCCCAGCTCGGCACAGGCGGCGAGCAGCGCCTGCGCCACGGGATGGGCCGGGCAGCGCAGGCCGATGGTGTCCTGGCCGCCCGCGGCGGCTGCGCCCACGCCGGGCTGGCGCGTGACGATCAAGGTCAGCGGCCCGGGCCAGAAGGCGCGCGCCAGGGCCTGCGCGAAGGGCGGCAGCGGCTGGGCGAAGCGCGACACCGACTCGGTGCCCTTCATGCCGGCGGCCACGTGCACGATGAGCGGATGGTCCGAGGGCCGCCCCTTGGCCTTGAAGATGCCGTGGACCGCCTCGTCCTGCGCCGCGTCGGCACCCAGGCCGTAGACCGTCTCGGTCGGGAAGGCGACCAGTTCGCCCGCCCGCAGCGCCAGCGCGGCGCGGTGGATGGCGGCGGGGTCGTGGCCGTCGAGGATCATGGCGTGTGCCGTATGGGGGTTCAGCAGGCGCTCGAATCGGCCAGGCCGAGCAGCGAAGCCGCCTGTGCCGCGACCGCTCTCACCTGCTCGACCGTGGCGCCCGTGACGTTCAGGTGGCCCATCTTGCGGCCCCGGCGCGCCTCGACCTTGCCGTACAGGTGCAGGTGGGTGCCGGGCAGCGCGAGCACGCGGTCCCAGGGCGGCTCGACCTGCGCGCCCCCGCCCTGCACGAACCACAAGTCGCCCAGGATGTTGAGCATGATGGCCGGGCTGTGCTGGCGCGGCGCCACCAGCGGCAGGCCGGCCAGCGTGCGCACCTGCAGTTCGAACTGCGACTGCTCGCAGGCGTCCAGCGTGTAGTGGCCGCTGTTGTGCGGGCGCGGCGCCATCTCGTTGACGACCAGGCTGCCGTCCTCCAGCACGAAGAACTCGACGCACAGCACGCCGACGTAGTTCAGGCCGTCTGCTATCGATTTCGTAGCTGCCACCGCCCGCTGTGCCTGGGCCGGAGGCATGTTTTGCTCATGAACCTCGGTCACGGCCAGGATGCCGCCGCGGTGCAGGTTGCGCTGCGGCGGGAAGTGCACGGACTGCCCGTCGCGCCCGCGCGCCACGATCACCGAGCATTCCATGGCCAGCGGCAGGCGCTTCTCGAGCACGCAGGCCACGCGGCCCGAGGCCGCCCAGGCGGCGGCCAGCTCGGCGCGCGTGTGCACGGTCTGCTGGCCCTTGCCGTCGTAGCCCAGGCGGGCGGTCTTGAGGATGCCGGGCAGCAGGTCGTCGCCGACGGCGGCGAGCTGGTCCTCGGTCTCGATCACGGCATAGGGCGCAGGCCCCACGCCCCCTTCGGCGCTGCAGCGCACGAAATGCGCCTTCTCGCGGATGCGGTCCTGCGCGATGGCGACCGCGTCGGCGGCCGGCGCCACGGGGACGTCGCCGGCCAGCGAAGCCAGGGCACCGGCGGGTACGTTCTCGAACTCGGTGGTCACCGCATCGGCCAGCCGCGACAGGCGGGCCAGGCCGTCGCCGTCCTCGTAGTCGGCGTGCACGTGGTGATGGCTCACCCGGCCGGCAGGGCTGTCCGGATCGGGATCGAGCACCGCGGTGAAGTAGCCCATGGCCTGCGCGGCGTGCACGAACATGCGGCCCAGCTGGCCGCCGCCCATCACGCCGAGGGTGCTGCCGGGGAGCAGCACCGAAGTCACCGTGGCCGGGCTCATCGGAACACCTCCTGCCCTTGGCCTGCGGTGCGAGCCCGCTCCGCAGCGGCCGAGCGCGGGCTCACAGCGCGCCCCCGCCCTGCGGCGAGAACGGCGACACACCGGCAGCCACCTCGACCGGCGGCAGCGTCATGGCCTCGGCCGCCGCGGTCTGCTTCGCGCGGAAGGCGTCGAGCTGCGCGCGCAGGGCGGGGTTGGTCACAGCGAGCATCGACACGGCGAACAACGCCGCGTTGGCCGCCCCCGCGGTGCCGATGGCGAAAGTGGCGACCGGCACGCCCTTGGGCATCTGCACGATGCTGTAGAGCGAATCGACGCCCTGGAGGTGGCGGCTGGCGACCGGCACGCCGAGCACGGGCACGGTGGTCTTGCTCGCCAGCATGCCCGGCAGGTGGGCGGCGCCGCCTGCGCCCGCGATGATGGCCGCCAGGCCGCGCGGCGCGGCGCCCTCGGCGTAGGCGAAGAGGGCATCCGGCATGCGGTGCGCCGACACCACCCGCGCCTCGTGGGCAATGCCGAATTGCGTAAGAATCTCGACCGCGCTGCGCATCGTCTCCCAATCGGAGTTCGAGCCCATGACGACGCCGACCTGGATGCTTTCTGTCATGGTTTCAATTCTACTTTTCGACCTCATCTGGCCCGCATGATTGACATCACTCTCGACAACTTCCAGGCCGACCTGATCGACGCCTCGCTGCAGACGCCCGTGCTGCTGGACATCTGGGCCGAATGGTGCGGGCCGTGCAAGCAGCTCGGCCCGGTGCTGGAGAAGCTCGAGGTCGAATACGGCGGCCGTTTCATCCTGGCCAAGCTCGACGCCGACAAGGTGCCGCAGATCTCCAGCCAGCTGTCGCAGATGTTCGGCGTGCGCAGCATCCCCTTCTGCGTGATGTTCAAGGACGGCCAGCCGGTCGACGGCTTCGTCGGCGCGCTGCCCGCCGCGCAGGTGCGCGAGTTCCTCGACAAGCACGTGCCCGGCGCCGACGAGCTCGAGGCCGCGCAGGAAGAGGAAGCCGCGCAGGAAGCCCTGGCCGAGGGCGACACCGAGGGTGCACTGGAAAAGCTGCAGCACGCGGTGGCCACCGACCCGTCCAACGACGATGCCCGCTTCGACTACGTCAAGCTGCTGCTGCAGCTCGGCCGCGACGACGACGCCAAGGTCGCCTTCGCGCCGGTGATCGACCGCCGCACGCTGGTGCGCCGCTTCGATGCGCTTCAACGCTGGATGGATGCTATCGATTTCGTAGCTACTTCCGCCCTGGCGGCGGGCGATGTGGCCACTTTCGATGCGAGGATCGCAGCCAACAAGCGCGACTTCGAGGCGCGTTTCCAGCGCGCCCAGGTGCTGATGGCCCAGCAGCGATGGACCGACGCGATGGACGAGTTGCTCGAGATCCTCATGCGCGACAAGGCCTGGAACGACGAGCTCGCGCGCAAGACCTACGTCGCGATCCTCGAGCTCATCGAACCGCCCAAGGTCAAGGTGGCCGACGGCCAGATCCCGCCGGACGACCCGACCGTCGCCACCTACCGCCGGCGCCTGTCGAGCGTGATCCTGAGCTGATCGCTCCCCGTCCGCGGCAGGCGGCGGCGGTAGGATCGCGCGACCGGTCACATCCGGTTGCACCGGAGAAAGTGGATCCCGCCATGCGACTCGCCCGCCGCCTTGTTGCCCTCACCCTCGCGCTGCCGCTCGCGGCGGTGTCCCTCACCGCCTGCGGAAGCGGCATCAGCCTGGACGAACCCATCGAAGGCCCGACCTGGCGCCTGGTGCTGCTGGGCGACCAGCCCGTGGCGCCCGGCGACGACCCGATGCGCAACCCGCAACTGCAGTTCGACCGCAGCAGCGGACGCCTCAGCGGCTCGGGCGGCTGCAATCGCATGAGCGGCAGCTTCACGCGCAGCGCCAGCCAACTGAAGCTGGGCCAGATCGCCGCCACCAAGATGGCCTGCGGCGATCCGGCCCGCAATGCGCTGGAGACGCAGTTCTTCCAGGCGCTGCAGGCCACGGCCAGCTACCGGCTCCAGGGGCCGGGCCGGATGGCGCTGCTGGACGGCACGGGGCGCACGGTGGCGGTGTTCGAAGCGGCGCGCTGACTCGGGGGCCGGCTCCTTCAGCCGGGCGGCTTGCGCGTGAAGGTGACCTCCGTGCCGCGGCTGCTGCGGCCTTTCCAGGTGTTGTCGTCCACGCGCTGGAAAGGCATCGTGCTGTCCAGGCAGCCCGCCAGTGCCTTCGACGCCTGGAAACTGATCTCGATGCCCTCCGCGGTGGGATGCCATGCCACCGGCGTGGGCAGCCCCAGGCAGGGGTCGCCGGTGTTGCGCAGGCTGAACTGGTAGATGCCGCCCTGGCCCTGCAGGCGCAGGCTGGCGTCGTATTCCCTGCCATTGGGGACCCGCACGCGTGCGGACCAGTCGCCATCCAGGTTCAGGGGGGCCTGGGCCTGCGCCGCGGTTGCGCCCAGCACCAGCAACAGCGCCGCCATCGGGCCGATCGACACGCGGCTCATGGTGACACCAGGCCCAATTGCACCTTGAGGGCTTCCCAGGCACTGCCATTCAGTCGCTCCGACACCGAGAGGTTGTATTGCGCCTCGGGCCGGTTGCGCCGCACGGCGTAGACCTGCCCTTCGAACTCGGCGTAGTAGCGCAGCGTCGTCGCCACCCTCGGCGTGGGCTGCGGCATGTTGGGGAACTCGATGGCCCGCACGTTTCCGGGCAGACCTTGCACCAACCGCCAGGTGCCGGTACCGAGCGACACGCAGTTGGACAGCGTGGTGTAGTTGGGCGGGTTCGAATCGCAGCGGTAGTACTCCAGCCCGTCGCCAGTGGTCGCGGCAAAGCGCAGCAGGCTGTTGGTGTCGTACAGGCCGAGATTGCGCGTGCCTGCGCCGGTGGCAGGGTTCACCGCGGCATTCGGCGAGCCCGCGATGAAAGCCTCGATCGTGCCGAAGCCCGTTCCATCATTGAGCAGGTTGATGTACATGGGCTGCACCAGTTCGAAGCCCTTGCGGTAGCGCACCATGGATCCGGCAGGAAAGGTCGCCGCCGGATCGGCCAGCGCGGACGCCGGATCGAGGTCGCCCAGGGTGTTGCCAGCCCCGGAACGGATTGCCTGCAACACATCTGCCATCTTTTGGCCGGCAACGTCCTTGAGTAGCGTATAGCCGACGCTGCGTGTGCTGTCGCCGCAGTAGTCGCTGCGGCTGGGCGCTCCGAGTGTGCTGGTGAATGCGGCCGTCTCGTCGCAGCGCACCCAGCCGGTCGAGCCAAGGCGCACCTGCGGATAGAGCACGCCATGCGCTGTGGGACTGCCGGCAGTCTGCCCTTCGCGCGCGTCCGTCAGCCGCACTCGGCCAGCGGCGGCATCCACGATTCCGTCGCTGGGGTAGTGCTGCGCGAAATAGTTGCTGGGGCTCGTGTAGCTCAGCTGCGCCAATTGGTCAGTCGGAGTCGGCGGGACGGTGGCCGGGTCAAGAACCCGCAGCGGATCGGACACACCCTGTCGCACGGCTTCGTGCAATGCATCGGCCACCAGTGCCGTCATGGTCCATGCGTCGTCGTCCCAGGTCGCCAGCAGGTCCCCACGCGGAACGTCCTGGTAGTCGTAGAACTGCGCCACGGGCAGGCCCAGCTGCAGCGAAGCCGCCGCCTCCGCCCGCTCGAGGCTCAAGCCCCCCGCCACGCCGGCCTGGACCAGGGTGGTGAGCGGGTTGATCTGCGCGCGATGTCCGGCCGGTGCGCTCATCACGAAGGCTTCGGTGAACACCGGGAGCGTGGCATTGGCGCCGGCCACCTCGGCCAGCAACGGTGCCGCCAGCAACTCCTCGGCCGATACGGCGTCAGTGGGTGTGTAGGTGAAGCTGTAGGCGCCATCGGCCCCGGTGCGCGGCGCCTGCGGCTCGTCGGCGTCGCACCGGCGGTTGAGGTTGCGGTCGATGCACACCAGCGCGTCGCCAACCCCGTCCAGCACCACGACCTTGCCAGCGACGGTCACCGGCCCCGGCGGTGGCGCGGCCGTGCCAGGACCCGGCCCCGCACCGCCGCCCGCACCACCACCCGCGCCGGCGCCCCCACCGAGCCCCACCAGCGGAAAACCGCTCCCCCCACCACCCCCGCCACACGCGGCGAGCGCGCCCAGCAGGGCGGCGCTCGCCCCCAAGGCACCGACATGCCCGAACATCGTCTTCCTCATCGCCGATTCCTCCAGCCTTCGCACGGCCGGATTGGCCGTGGCCCAGTGTGGAATCCGGCGCTGCCGGCGCCATCGTTCAAACGAACGATGCGGAGCGCACCGCGCCGCGCCATGGCGCACGCGAGGCCGAGAGCTCAGTCGCCGAACAGCGGGCCGAACACACGCACCAACTCGCTCTGCCGCCGCACTCCGGTCTTGTCGAAGATCTGCCGCAACTGCGCCCGCACGGTGTGGACGGAGCGTACGTGGGCCTGGGCAATCTGCTGCGGCGAGCGGCCGCACACCAGTTGCGCGAGCACGCCACGTTCGGCCGGTGTGAGGCCGTGGCGCTTCGCCGCCTCGTCGAAGGCTTCGGGTCCGCGCGCGGGCGTCAGGCCCTCGACGAACAGGAGCATCCGCGCCTTCGGCCACACCGTGCGGCAGGCATGGTCCTCGGGCATCGGCACCAGGCGAGCGCGGGCCGTCGCGGGCCGCGCCTGCGGCGTCGGACCGGGCAGCCACAGCAATCGCTCGGGTGCCAGTTGGCGCCGAGCCTCGTCGATGAACTGCGCCAGCGCGCTGCCGGAGCACTGGCCGATGCGAACCAGCCGGTTGCCGTGCAGTTGCAGCCAGCGCTCGTCGGCAAGCAGCCCCGACCCCGCGGCGTTGGCGTGCAGCACGCCGCCCCGGCCGTCGAGCACCCACACCGGCACCGACAGTTCGTCCAACGTCTCGGCCGCGAAGTGGGCCGCGCGCCGCGCCGTCGACAGCGCCCAATGGGCATGCACCGCCAGCTGCAGCGGGGCATGTATATCTCCTAGGGCCCGGACGTCGCCGGCACTGAACGACTCGAGCCCCGGACGCCGGTACAGCGTGACCACCGTGACAGGCAGCCCTTCGGCCTCCCGTCCCGCGTCCACGATGAGCGTCATCAGCCGCTGAATGGCCTGCGGGCGGGCGAAGTCGTTGTAGAAGGCGGTGCGGCGCAACTCGTCCCACGGACAGGCCACCTCGCCCTGCACGCAGTAACCATCGCGAAGCGGGAGTCCGCGCCGCGCGGCCCCTAGAAACCAAGGATCCTGACTCGCCCAGTGGCGCAGGTATTCGGGCAGGGCGTCGGGAGGGAACTCGATGGACGCGTACAGCGTACGCTCGGCCGAGGGCGGCGTGGGTGTGTGCACCGCGGCCGCCGTGGCGCCGAAACGCCGGGCGAGGCGCCGCAGCACCTCGGGCCAGCGCGTGGCATCGGATGCGGCCGCGGTCGCCATGCGGACCGCCGCCACCTGTTCGCTGTCCCAAGCCGCCATTGAGCACCTCCGCGGAGCGGCGCACGCCGCGCCGGGGTTGCCGCCGAGCATCGCAGTGCGCCACCGGCGTGACAAGCGCAGAGGCCGGGCCGGCCTCACTCAAACGAGTGATGCGTTGGCGGACCCGCTTGTCTAAGGTGGTTACCGGCGGGCACGGGCGATGCAACGCGCCCAATCCCAGGTCAACCGAGGACAGAGGCATGCGAGCGGACGACGCATCGGGATCAGACCCCGCCTACCTGCGCGCGCGCGACGCGGTGCGCCACCTGTGCGATCCCGTGCCACCCTGGGACGACATCCTTGAGGGGGCGTGTCACATCCTCGATGGGGACAGTGCGACGCTGATCATGCTCGACGTCGAGGGAACACTGCTTTCGTTTCAGCAGCGCCATGGTGACCCGGCAGCCGGGCGCGAGTATGTCGAACACTACTTCGCTCAGGACATCGTCGTGCCCGTTGCCGCCCATGCGCCGGCCGGCTCGTGGCTCGACACCGGCGAGCTTTTTTCTTCTGCCTTTCTGTCATGCAATGCCTTTTATGTGGACTTCATGTGCCGACATCGCATGCGCCAATTCGTCGCCTGCATCTTGGCAGACAGCCCTCAACGCCGCGGCGGCATCACTGTGCAACGCAGCCAAGTGCGTGCACCTTCACGTGCAGCTCGACAAAAGACACACGCGCGCCTCTTCACCGACGCTCTGCAGCACGGCCTGGCCGAACGCGAGCAGCGTGCGCAGCGCTGGATCCACGACGCGGCCGAGGCGCTTGCGCATTTCGACGAGGCACTGTGCCTGGTCACGCCGGCCGGGCTGGTGGTCCATTTGTCGCCGCTGGCGCAGGCGCGACTCTCCGGCGGGGCCGGCCGCCTCCAGATGCGTGCGGGCCGACTGCATCACACCGACGCGCGGGTCCAGGGCCGGCTGCTCGCCGCGCTGGCACAGGCCGCGCACTGCCATCGGCCGATCGCGTTGATGCTGCCCGACGGCACCAGCTGCGAACTCGCGCGCGCGCACGATGCCCTGAGCATCGGCCGCGAAATCCTGGTGCTGTTGCGCCTGACCCGGCAGCCCGACGCCGCGCCGCTGCCCGACCCGGCGACGCTCCAGCAGGTCTTTGCGCTGACGGCAGCCGAAGCCCGTGTGTTGCACGCGCTGGCCAGCGGCCGGCGAGCCCACGAGGTCGCCCAGGCCCACGGGGTGTCCTACCACACAGTGCGCAGCCAGATCACGGCGCTGATGCAGAAGATGGACTGCGCGCGCCAGGTTGACCTCGTGCGTAAGGCGTTGCGTGGCGCCTGAGTACGCCGACGCGACGGGGATAGGCTCCCCTGGACCGAGGAGACAATTCGTTGAAGATTGTGACGCCGACGGGCATGATGCGCTCCTTGTGAGGAAGGAGCTTGCATGGGAGCCGACCCAGCACCCGGGTGCGCGCTCGAAGCGGCCCCATGCCCTGATGGCCCGGCCTCGTGCAGAGCGCCTTGCGCCGACGCCCCCGCCCCCCCTGTTTTCGACGACCAGGCGCCCCCCGACCGCTTCTGTGACCTCGTGCTCACGGGCGGGGTGACGAGTTCGATCGCCTATCCGGCGCTGCTGCTCATGCTGGCCAGTCGCTTCCGTTTCCACAGCATCGGTGGCTCGTCCTCGGGCGCGGGTGCGGCGGCGCTGGCGGCAGCCGCCGAGTACCGGCGGCGCCATGGCTCGGCGGAGGGCTTCCGGGTGCTGCTTGCCCGCACGTCGGAAGTGCGCGACTGGGTCGATGAGGCCCGCGGCATCACGCGGCTGCGCCAGCTGTTCCAGCCCTGGGCGCACAGCCGGCGTTTGTTCGACGCGCTGGTGCCGGTGCTGGCGCAGCCGGACATCGGCCTTGGGGCGATGGTCGGGGCGCTGTGGCGCGCCTATGTCACGACCCGGCGCTGGGTGGCCATCGCCCTGGGGTTGGCGGCCGCCGCGGCGGTCCTGGCCGTGGCCTTCGGGACGACCGGTGCGCTGGCGGCGGCCTTCGGCCATGTGGCGCACTGGCTGTCGCCCGGTGAAGGCGGCAGCGCGCCCCTGTGGCTCGCCAGCGCACTCACGGGCGGCCTGGCGACGGCCGCGGGGCTGCTGGCTGCGGTGCTCGGCCTGGCGGGTCTGGCGGCGGGCGCCTGGGCGCTGCGCACGGACCTGCAGCGCCTGATCGCGCACGACTTCGGCCTGTGCAGCGGCACCGCGGGCGCCGGTGCACCGGCCGACGCGCAGCCCCCGCTCACCGACTGGCTGCACGGCCTGATCCAGGAGATCGCCGGCCGCAGCGTGGATGCGGCACCGCTGAGCTTCGCTGACCTGCGCCAGGCGCCGGCCTCGCCGCGCGCGCTGGGCCAGGGTGCACAGGAGATGGACGCGGTCTCGATCCGGCTGCAGGTGTATGCGGCCAACCTCACGCGAGGCCAGCCGCTGGTGCTGCCGCTGCGCAAGGACGACGAGCCGGTGTACTTCGTGCCGCGCGAGATGCGGCGACTGTTTCCCGATGCGGTGGTGGACGCGATGAAGACGCAGCGCTTCGGCCCCCTGCCGCGGGATGCGCGCGCCGCGCTGCACCAGCCGACGGACCTCGAGGCGCCGGCCGGCCAGCAGGCCGACGACGACCTGTGGGTGCTCCCGCGCATGGAGCTCCCGATCGTCGTCGCGGCGCGCATGAGCGTGAGCGCGCCGCTGCTCTTCGCGCCGGTGCCGGTGTGGATGCTCGATCGCGAGCACGACGACACGCCTCGCCGCTGCCTGCTGTCCGACGGTGGCCTGTGCTCCAACTTCCCGATCCACATGTTCGACTGCGCCTTGCCTTCGTGGCCCACCTTCGGCGTGGCATTGCGTGATGCGCCGCGCGTGCCGGGCGCGCCGCTGCAGGTGCCCGACGCACTGACGCCGGAGCAGGTCCGCGGCGCGGTCTCGCTGCCCGAAGGATCGACGCACGCGCGCAGCGACTGGAACCGCTTCATCGAGGAGCCCTCGCCGCTGCAGCGCACGATGGGCTTCCTGGGCGCGCTGCTGGGCACCACCAAGGACTGGAACGACGCGCTGCTGGCACAGATGCCGGGCGTGCGCGACCGCATCGTGCGCATCGAGCTGCCGCCGGGCATCGGCGGCCTCAACATCGCGATGACGCCGAGGCAGATCCAGGCCCTGTCGGACCTCGGCGAAGAGGCCGGCCGGCGCCTGCTCGAGCGCTTTGCGCCGCCGGGGCGGCCCGACGGCACCTCCGCCGGCTGGGCCGAGCACCGGTGGACGCGCCTGCAGCTGCTGCGCGAAGCCCTGGCCGAGCTGCTGGCCGGCGCCCATGCGGCGGCCGCCGCCAGCCGCTACGCCAGTGCGCTGCGCACGCAGATCGCCGACGCCACCGTGCGCGCGCCGATGGACGAGGCGCCGGACAAACTGCTCAGCGCCTCGCAGGCCGCGGCGCTGCAGGGCGCACTCGACGCGCTGCTGCAGGCCGAGGCCGCATTGACCGGCCCGGCCGAGCCGCTGCCCCGGCCCATGGGGCCGCGTCCCGTGCTGCGGCTGCGCCCGCCGCTCTGACATCCCGACGAGGCCCCCGATGCCCACCTTGCCCCCGGTCACCTCGCGCACGCTGCGCGGCATCACCGACCTGACGCTGGCCGCACCGCTCAAGCGCGGCCTGGTCGCCGCCCCCGACGCCCGCGGCCACGAGACGCGCCTCATCACGCTGCTGCGCAGCCTGAACACGCTGCGCTACGCCTCGTTGGAGGTCGACTTGGCGCCGGCGATCCCCGACATGATCGACCGCGTGCGCGCGCTGCAGTCCTTTCGCCTTGCGCTGACGGACGGTCCCGACGGCAGCCGCCAGTTGCTGCTGGCCGTGAGCTTCGACGGCGGCTGGGAGCCCTACATGCGCCGCGTGTGGCGCGACCTCGGGCCGCTGCTGGACGTGATCTTCTGCAACTGCGAGGGCTACCTGCTGGCGCGCACGCACCCCTATGCGGAGTACGCACGCTGGGTGCGCAGTGCACAGCGCAACACCGAGTTCTTCTACACCGCCAGCCCGGTCACCGTGAACGACCTGCACTGGCTGCGCGAGCAGCAGCGCACCCCGGCACCGCCGCAGCCACAGGCGAGCAACGCCACGCTGGCCGCGCAGGCACTGCCGGGCCTCACGGCCCTGTACCGCCTCACGGAGTTCTACCCGCCCGGCACGCCCGATGGCGATTGCCTGCTGCACGCCGCGCACCACCTGCTGCTTCCGCTGTGGGAGCGAATGAGCGCGACGCCGCCTGCCCTTCCGCCCTCGGCCATCCCCTGCCGCACGCCCACCGAGGAGGCCGCCGTCGCCTGGTTCATGACGAAGGTGCAGGCGACGCCGGCCACGCCCGCGGGCACCTGCCCGGCCCACTGGGACTGGCCGCCGCCGGATGCGCAGGCCGGCATCGTCAAGGCGCTGCCGGCCACGCCGACGCATGGGGCCCTGCTGCTCATCGAGTGCGACGACGCGAAGGCCATCGCCCGGCTGGTGCGGCAACTCGATCCCTCCACGCTCGGGGCGCGCGCCGCGCAGGCACACGCCGGGCCGTGGCGCAACCTGTTCTTCACGCTGGCCGGCCTGAAAAAGGCGCGCGTGCCCGATGGCCTGCTGGCCTGCCTGCCGGCGGAATTCCTCGAAGGCATGGAGGCACGCGCAGCGGTGCTGGGCGACCTGGAGGCGGACCACCCGCAACACTGGGCGCTGCCCGAACGCAACTGGCCGCCGGGCCACCCGCCCGCGACGCCGGCGCGCGTGGCGCTGTCGAGCGTGCATGCGGTGGTGCAGATCCTGGTCGCCGACGCGGCGTCGGCGCCGGGGTGGAAGCCGCTGGACAGCGCGCACCCGGCCCATCCGCACATCCTCGCCTTCGAGCGCCGGCTGATGCCGGGTGCGCGCATCCTGTCGGTGCAGCCGCTGCACCGGAACATCGACGCGCACGGCCAGGCGCGCGAGCACTTCGGCTTCGCCGACGGTCTGAGCAATCCCATGCATCCGCGTGACCAGCCGGCCGCCAGCCCGCGGGCTGGCGACTGGGACCGCTGGGCGCTCGGCGACTACCTGCTCGGCTACGGCAACAGCCACGACGACCCGCCGCTGCAGGGCCGCTTCTGGACCGACAGCACCTTCCTCGTCGTGCGCAAGCTGCGGCAGGACGTGGACGCGCTGCACGCGATGGTCGGCGGGCCGCCCGCGCATTCGGACCTCGCGGCGCGGATGGTCGGCCGGCGGCAGGACGGCAGCAACCTGATCGACGGCACGCTGGGGAACGCCTTCGACTATGCGAGCGACCCGGCCGGCGCGCGATGCCCACTGCATGCGCATGTGCGCCGCGCCAATCCACGCGGCCTTCGGCCGGATCTGCAGGTGCTGCCGCGCATCCTGCGGCGTGGCATGTCCTATGGCCCGCCGCACAGTCCCGACACGGCACAGGACGAACGCGGCGTCGTCTTCATGGCCTACAACGCGTCCATCGCCGAACAGTTCGAGCTGATCCAGTCCTGGCTGTCGGGCGGCAACAGCGGGGGCGACGGCAGCTATTCGGGCCAGCGCGACCCCATCTTCGCCCGCCCGCGCCAGGGCGACCGCGACAGCTTCGTCTTCGGACCGCCCCCGCGGCCGGCCCCGCTGCCACTGCCCGCCGACGCCCCGCGTCCGGTGGCGCTGCAATGGGGGCTGTACCTCTTCGTGCCCTCCGTGCCGGCGCTGGAGGACATCGCGCGCTTCGCCGCCGAGGCTGGGTGCCCGGCAGCGACCGCGCCCGACCCGGCGGCGGCCCAGCGCGCTGCAGAGGCCAAGAAGGGCGCCATCGTCATCGCGAAACTGAGGGCGGTGGAGTCGGCGCTCGGCCTGGACGCTGCGCGCGAGCAATGGAAGCTGGTGCTCGAAGACCTGGGCGCGCGGCAGAACGGCACCAGCCAGTGGCTGTGGACGGCCGTGCGCGAGCTGTACGACGGGGTGCTGCGAACGCCCTACGGCGTGCTGGTGGGTCGCCGCGACCGGGTGATGGACGTGTTCGGCGACGACCGCAACTTCTCGGCCACCGGCTACTGCCCGCGCATGGCCTCGTCCTTCGGCGCCATCTACCTCGGGATGGACCAGGGGCCCGACTACCTCGCGCAGTCGACCGTGCCCAACGAAGCGATCATGGCCGTGACGCGGCGCCGGGCCTTCGATGCGACGTTCACCGAGACCGAAGCCCTGCTGGCTGGATGGCGGACACGCGCCGACGCGGCCGGTTTCTCGTTCGACGTGAAGGACCTCGTCGACGCGGTGCTGGCCCGCATCTGCACGGCATTTTTCGGCCTGCCCGAGGCTGGCGGCGCCATGCGCAGCGGCGGCTGGCAGGCGCGCAGCGGCCAGGCCGACGGCGGGCAGCCGAGTTGCCCGGGCCATTTCGGGGCGCCCTCGCGCTACATGTTCCAGCCCAACCCGGGCGAGGAGGCCGAGCGCCAGGGGCAGGAACACGGCAAGGCGCTGCGCGACTACGTCAACGCGCGCCTGAACGGCTCCGGCGCCGACCTGCAGTCGACCAACGCCAGCGTCATCGGCGCGAAGCTGCGCGGCATCGACAAAGCGCGCTACGCCAGCACCCTCATCGGCATCATGATGGGCTTCCTGCCCACGGTGGACGGCAACCTGCGCAGTGCACTCTACGAATGGGTCAACGATCGCTCGCTGTGGGAGCTGCAGATGGCCAGCGCCGCGCGCGGCCGCCCCAGGCAGCCGGGGCGCCCGCCACGGCACCCCTTCGCGGTGGCGCGGGCGGTGATCGAGCCCGCCCTGCGACGGACGATGCAGCTGCGCCCCGTGCCGGAACTGGTCTGGCGCACCGCGACGACGCGGCGGACGCTGGGCGGCGTGGAGGTGGCGCCGGGCGAGCGCATCGTGGTGGGCATCGTCTCGGCCATGCAGCAGAACCTGCGGGAGGGCAGCCCCGATCTGTGGCCGGTGTTCGGCGGCCGAAGGGCCGGCGAGCAGCACCCCACGCATGCCTGCCCCGGCTACGAGATGGCGATGGGCGTGATGCTCGGCGTGCTGGCCGGGCTGCTGGGCGCCGAGTTGCGGCCGTCGCTGTCGCCGACGGTGCTGCGGCTGATGCCCTGAAGCCCCACCAGAAATAGCAAGATTCGTCTTAGCAATTCTCTAAAAGAAAAGAGGCTGAAGCGCCCATCCGGCGGGCGCAACCAGCTCCCGAATTCACAGCAAAGTGGATGGCAGCCTCAGGCGCCGGCACGCAGCGCGGCCGCCTGGGCGAGGTGCCAGTCCATGCGAAGGCGCTCGAAGCCTTCGGTGGCGGCGTCGAGGTGGCGCTGCGCTTCGCCGCAGTCGTCGCGGCGCAGCGCCAGCCGTGCGCGCAGCAGGTGGTTGGACGCCGCCTCGTGCGGCGACTGTCGTAGCGCCGCCGCGTGGTCGGCCAGTCGCAGGTGGCGCGCCAGGGCGTCGGCGTCGCCGGCCTCGGCAGCCAGCCCGGCCAGCGCGCGCCCGGCC
>NZ_CABFMN010000153.1 GCF_901875635.1 Xylophilus ampelinus
GCGGGCCTCAATGGCGAGACCTGGGTCGAGGCCAACGAGCCGGAGGTGCTGGTCAACGCGCGCGACAGCAAGATGGCAGGCTGACGGGCGTCGTCCGCCCTCTGTCGTGCTCCGGCCCGGCCCGCCGGCGATGGCCCCGCGTGGCCGTCCCGGCGGCCTCGTTCTTGCACAATGGGCGCCATGCACCAAGGCGCCTCCCTGATCAACACCATCGCGGCCGCCCTGGGGCTCGCCCTGATCTTCGGCTTCGCGGCCGCGCGCCTGCGGCTGCCCGCCCTGGTCGGCTACCTGTTGGCCGGCGTCATCATCGGGCCGTTCACACCCGGCTTCGTGGCCGACGCCGACATTGCCGCGCAGCTTGCCGAGATCGGCGTCATGCTGCTGATGTTCGGCGTCGGCCTGCATTTCTCGCTCGATGACCTGCTGGCCGTGCGCAAGATCGCGCTGCCGGGGGCGCTGGTCCAGATCGTGGCCGCAACGCTGATGGGCGCGGGCCTCGCCGCCTGGTGGGGCTGGAACCTGGGCGCCGCACTCGTGTTCGGGCTGGCGCTGTCCGTCGCCAGCACGGTGGTGCTGCTGCGCGCGCTGGAGAACCTGGGTCTGCTCGAGTCGCACACCGGCCGTATCGCGGTCGGCTGGCTGGTCGTCGAGGACCTGGCCATGGTGTTGGTGCTGGTGCTGCTGCCACCGCTGGCCGGCGTGCTCGGCGGACGGGCGGAGGGCGACGGTGCGTCGCTGTGGCGCACCCTGGGCATCACGATGCTGCAGGTGGGCGGCTTCCTGACGCTCATGCTCGTGGTGGGGCGGCGCGTCTTCCCCTGGCTGCTGTGGCAGGTCACGCGCACCGGTTCGCGCGAACTCTTCACCCTGTGCGTGGTGGCGGCGGCGGTCAGCATCGCCTTCGCGTCGGCGGCGCTGTTCGGCGTGTCCTTCGCGTTGGGCGCGTTCTTTGCCGGCATGGTGATGCGCGAGTCGGAGTTCAGCCATCGCGCAGCGGAGGAATCGCTGCCCCTGCGCGACGCCTTCGCCGTCCTGTTCTTCGTTTCGGTCGGCATGCTCTTCGACCCCATGGTGCTCGTGCAGCGGCCGCTGCAGGTGCTGGCCGTGGTGCTGGTCATCGTCGTGGGCAAGTCGGTGGCGGCCTGCGCGCTGGTGCTGGCCTTCCGCTATCCGCTGGCCACGGCGCTGACGGTGAGCGCGAGCCTGGCTCAGATCGGCGAGTTCTCGTTCATCCTCATCGCCCTCGGCCTCAAGCACCAGATGCTGCCGCCGCAGGCACAGAGCCTGGTGCTCGCCGGAGCGCTGATTTCCATCGCGACCAACCCGCTGTGGTTCAGTGCCATCGGTCCCATGCAGCGCTGGTTGCAGGCGCATTCGCCGTTGGCCCGCCGGCTTGATGCACGTGAAGATCCCCTGGCGGAGCTCCCCATGAGCACCGAGGCGCGGTACCTGTCACGTCAAGTGGTGCTGGTCGGCTACGGCCGTGTCGGCCGGCGCATCGCGGCCGCGATGCAGGCCCAGGACATTCCTTTCGTCGTCGCCGACCAGAACCGCGAGCTCGTCGAGCGGCTGCGGGAGCAGGGCATGGCGGCCGTGTGGGGGGATGCCGCCGAACCGGCCGTGCTGATCCAGGCGCACATCGCGCGCGCGCGGGTGCTGGTGGTGGCGACGCCCGACGCCCTGAACGTGCGACAGATGATCGAGACCGCCCGCACCCTCAACCCGGCCATCGAGACCGTGGTGCGCAGCCACAACGAGGCCGAGGCGAAGCTGCTCGCTCAGGAGGCCGATGCGACGGTATTCCTCGGCGAGCACGAACTCGCCCAGGCCATGGCGCGCGACGTGCTGCGCCGGGCCGCGGTGGCCTGAAGCCTCACAGGTCTTCGATCACCAGCCGGCGATAGCGCTGGGCGATGGCGTAGGGCGTCGAGCCCACGGCGGCCATCAGACGATCCCGCGCCTCGTCCTCTTCGGTCCGTACCAGAAGGGCGGCATGGCCCTCGCGCGCCAGCTTGGTGAAGGCCCGCACCGTGGCGCCGTCGGTCCCGGCGGAGGGCAGCGGGTTGTCGGCATCCGCGACGGTCGGCGTGATCTGCGCCAGGACCACGTTGGCGGGCACGAAGTAGATCTCGTCTCGCGTGAAGTCGTGATCCAGCAGCCTCTGGGCCACTTCCTTGGCCAGCTCCTCGGTCTCGAACATCAGCATCGAATGGCCGGTGGGGTAGAAGGCACCGCCGATGGGGGCGAGCATGCTGCTGTCGACAGCCAGATTCCTCATGGTTCAGATCTCCTCGTAACGGGCCCTTCGCGGGCAATGCAAGCACGGTAGGCATGCGGGCAGTCGTCCATGTGTAGGAGGAGCCCGGCGGGGCGCGCGCGAGGGTGTCGCTTTCTCGTGACTGACTTGCTTTTTTGCGCCGAGGGACGCCAGAATTGCATAAATATCGTCACATTTGTAGCAGAACGTGAATTTGTCGCTTCAGCCACTGAGGTCCTTCGACCTACGATCCGGGCAACGTTCGGGTGCAGGTGCACCCCTCATTCCCAAGGCATGGTCACCTCAGGTCTTCGAAACATCGCTCTCACCGTCCACGAACTCGAGGACGGCGAGTACCACTGGGTCCTGATGGAAGCAGTGGACGGAGCGGTGGACGATGTCCTGCCTTACATGGTCCTTGAGACCGCCGTGCACCCGCAGCCGAGCTACTCGAGCGCCCTGGTCGCCGGCGTGGCAGCGATGCGCCGGCTCTTCGGCGGCGATGGGCCCCGCCGCGATGGCGACGGCCCCACGCTGTACTGAAGGGCTCGCCCATTGCCCGGCAGCCCGATGAACCGACTCGTCCCCTTCGCCGCCGTGCTCGTGGTGGGCTTCTGCCTGGTGCTGTGGTTTGCCCGTCCGCAGAGCTCCTTCGAATGGGCGGCGTGGATCCAGGCCATCGGCGTGCTGATGGCGCTGCTCTGGGGGGCGCAGCTCCAGCGCGAGGCTGCCAACCGCACCAACCGGCAGGCGCAGCACGTCGCGGCGCTCTTCGCGGCCAACATGCACTGGGTGTTCCGAGAACTGGCCGATGCCTGCGGCAAGGCGAGCTGGGCCGATTTCGTCGTGCACCGCCGCATCCTCGAGGAGATCCTTGCGCAGGGCCGCGAAGCCAGCTTGCAGCAGCTCGATGGCCGAGGCCTGGCGATGGTGACCAGCCTGCGGACGATCGCCGTCGAAGCGCTGGAGATCATGGTGCCGCACGCACCGGACGGCGACTGGCTCGCGCTGCACGGCCACTTCGACCGTCGGCTGCCCAGCATCACCGGCTGGCTGTCCGCGGCCGGCTACCCGCCCGCCGCCAGCGGCCCCACGGACTACCAGGGCCTGCGTACCTCCTTCGGGCAACTCGGCAACCCCTGAGGGACAATCCCGGCGCGGCGCCTTCGCCGATGCCAGCCCCCATGTCCGAGCCCTCCCGTTTCCCTGCCGATCGCCTGTCCGTCGCTCCGATGATGGATTGGACCGACCGGCACTGCCGCTTCTTCCACCGCTTGTTGACGCGCCACGCGTTGCTCTACACCGAGATGGTGACGACGGGCGCTCTGATCCACGGTGACGTGCCGCGGCACCTGCGCTTTCACGACGGCGAGCACCCCGTGGCCCTGCAACTGGGCGGCAGCGAGCCGGCCGACCTGGCGCTTTGCGCCAAGCTTGGCGAACAGTGGGGCTACGACGAGATCAACCTCAATTGCGGCTGCCCGAGCGAGCGCGTGCAGCGCGGTGCCTTCGGCGCCTGCCTGATGGCCGAGCCGCAGCTGGTGGCCGATTGCGTGAAGGCCATGGTCGACGTGGTCGACGTGCCGGTGACGGTGAAGCACCGCATCGGCATCGACAAGGTGGAGAGCTACGAATTCGTGCGCGACTTCGTCGGCACCGTGAGCGAGGCGGGCTGCACGACCTTCATCGTGCATGCGCGCAACGCCTGGCTCAAGGGCCTGAGTCCGAAGCAGAACCGCGAGATCCCGCCCCTGCGCTATGCGCTGGTGCACCGGCTCAAGCACGACTTTCCGGCGCTGCGCTTCTCGGTCAACGGCGGCATCCAGAACGACGCGCAGGTTCACGAGCACCTGCGCCTGCTCGACGGCGTGATGGTCGGCCGCGAGGCGTACCACAACCCCTGGTGGCTGGCCGGCTGGGACGAGCGCTTCTTCGACGCCGCGCCGAGTGCGCTCACGCGTGAGGAGGTCGAGGCCCGCATGTGCGACTACATGGCCCGCGAGGCGGCCGAGCACGGCACGCCCTGGTCGAACGTCGCGCGTCACATGCTGGGCCTGCGCAACGGCCTGCCGGGTGCGCGCCGCTGGCGGCAGGTGTGGAGCGACCACCGCCTCAAGGCCCTGCCGCCGCACGAGGTGATGGCGCGCGCGCACGCCGTGGCGGTGGCCGAGCCCGCCTGAGCTCTTTCAAGCCAAATCCGGCTGTAACGCCCGCCCTGCTTGCGCAGGCTGCTATCGATTCAGGAGCAAGTGCCGCTCAGGCCGCGGCCTCGAGCCCGTTGCGGAAGTGCGCCTGCATCCGCGCCATCGCCGCCTCCGGGTCGCGCGCCTCGATGGCCGCCATCACGGCGCGGTGCTCGGCGAGCGATTCGGCGATGCGCCCAGCCTTGAGCAGCGAGTTGTGGCGGTTGAGCTTCATCACCTTGCGCAGGTCGGCCACCATCTGGTCGCGCCAGCGGTTGTCGGCGATGGCCAGCACCCGCATGTGGAATCGCTCGTTGATGGCGAAGAAGTGCTCGCGGTCGACCTGGCCCGGTCTGCCTGCGGCCTCCAGTTCGAGGTGCAAGCCCTTCAGCTCGGCGACCTGCGCGTCGCTCGCACGCTCGGCCACCACGGCAACGGCATCGCTCTCGAGCAGCGCCAGCAGGTGGTACACGTCGGCCAGGTCGCGCTCCGACACCTCGGTCACGTAGGCGCCGCGGCGCACCTTCATCGTCACCAGGCCTTCGGCCGCGAGCACCTTCAGCGCCTCGCGCAGGGGCGTGCGGCTGATCCCGAATTCCTCGGCGATCTTCAGCTCGTCGATCCAGCTGCCGGGCTCCAGCTCACGCTGGAAGATGCGCTGGCGCAGCAGCTCGGCCACCTCTTCGTAGAGAGCGCGCGGGGTGAGCGTGACGGCAGACATGGCCGCGACTGTATCGCAGAAATCGGGTTTGAATTAATAATTACGGATGGGTTAGACTCGCCAGCGGCTCTTCGGTCAGGTGCGGCGTGCAAGCTCGCCGGCTGGCTGCGGCAAGCGTCGGTGGGGTCACCGGCGCGCCGTGCACGGAGCCAGGCCCGACCTTCCCTCACACCGCCACCGCACGCGCCGCCATGAGCACACCCGAACCCACCTTCCAAATCGCGACGCTCGAGGCCTGGACGAAGGCCGCCGCCAAGTCGGCACCCGGCGGCGACGTGAGCGCGCTGAACTGGATCACGCCCGATGGCATCACCGTCAAGCCGCTGTACACCGCGGCCGACCTGAAGGGCCTGAAGTACAGCGATACGCTGCCCGGCTTCGAGCCCTACCTGCGCGGCCCGCAGGCCACCATGTACGCGGTGCGGCCCTGGACCATCCGCCAGTACGCAGGCTTTTCTACGGCCGAGGAATCGAATGCCTTCTATCGCAAGGCGCTGGCCGCAGGCGGGCAGGGCGTGTCGGTCGCTTTCGACCTGGCCACGCACCGCGGCTACGACAGCGACCACCCGCGCGTGACGGGCGATGTGGGCAAGGCCGGCGTGGCGATCGATTCGGTGGAGGACATGAAGATCCTGTTCGACGGCATTCCGCTCGACAAGGTGAGCGTGTCCATGACGATGAACGGCGCCGTGCTGCCGGTGCTGGCCGGCTACGTGATCGCGGCGGAAGAGCAGGGCGTGGCGCAGGACCAGCTGAGCGGGACCATCCAGAACGACATCCTCAAGGAGTTCATGGTCCGCAACACCTACATCTACCCGCCCGAACCGAGCATGCGGATCATCGGCGACATCATCGAGTACACGGCGCAGAAGATGCCCAAGTTCAACTCGATCAGCATCAGCGGCTACCACATGCAGGAAGCTGGCGCCAACCAGGCGCTGGAGCTGGCCTTCACGCTGGCCGACGGCAAGGAGTACGTGAAGACCGCCATCGCCAAGGGCATGGACGTGGACGCCTTCGCGGGTCGACTGTCCTTCTTCTGGGCGATCGGCATGAACTTCTACCTGGAGGTTGCCAAGATGCGCGCCGCTCGCCTGCTGTGGTGCCGCATCATGAAGGGCTTCGACGCGAAGAACCCCAAGAGCCTGATGCTGCGCACGCACTGCCAGACCTCCGGCTGGAGCCTCACCGAGCAGGACCCGTACAACAACGTCGTGCGCACCACCATCGAGGCGATGGCCGCCGTCTTCGGTGGCACGCAGTCGCTGCACACCAACGCGCTGGACGAAGCCATCGCGCTGCCCACCGAGTTCAGTGCCCGCATCGCGCGCAACACGCAGCTCATCATCCAGGAAGAGACGCACATCACGAACGTGATCGACCCCTGGGCCGGCAGCTACATGATGGAAAAGCTCACCCAGGACATGGCCGATGCGGCCTGGGCCATCATCGAGGAGGTCGAGGCGATGGGCGGCATGACCCGCGCCGTGGACAGCGGCTGGGCCAAGCTCAAGATCGAAGCCGCGGCGGCCGAGAAGCAGGCGCGCATCGATTCGGGCAAGGACGTCATCGTCGGCGTCAACAAGTACAAGCTCAAGAACGAGGACCCGGTCGAGATCCTCTCCATCGACAACATGAAGGTCCGCGAGGGCCAGGTCGCGCGGCTGAACAAGCTGCGCGCCGAGCGCGACGCGGCCAAGGTGCAGGCCGCGCTCGACGCGCTGACGCAGGCGGCCGAAACGGGCCAGGGCAACCTGCTCGACCTCAGCATCCAGGCCGTGCGCCTTCGGGCCACGGTGGGCGAGATTTCCGACGCGCTGGAGAAGGCCTTCGGCCGCCACCGCGCCGACACGCAAAAGGTGACCGGTGTGTACGCTGCAGCTTACGACTCCGCCGAAGGCTGGGACAACCTGAAGAAGGAGATCAACGAGTTCGCCGAGGCCCAGGGCCGCCGGCCGCGCGTGATGATCTCCAAGCTGGGCCAGGACGGCCACGACCGCGGCGCCAAGGTGGTGGCCACGGCGTTTGCCGACCTGGGCTTCGACGTCGACATGGGCCCGCTCTTTCAGACGCCGGAGGAGTGCGCGCGCCAGGCGATCGAGAACGACGTGCATGCGGTGGGCGTCTCCACATTGGCCGCGGGCCACAAGACGCTGGTGCCGGCCATCATCGACGAGCTCAAGAAGCAGGGGGCGGACGACATCATCGTGTTCGTAGGCGGCGTCATCCCGCGACAGGACTACGAGTTCCTGTACGACGCGGGCGTGAAGGGCATCTACGGGCCGGGCACGCCGATCCCTGCGAGCGCGAAGGACGTGCTGGAACAGATCCGCGCGGCGGTGTCGGGCTAACAGCCCTCCGAACAACACAGGCCATTTCCACCGTTCGGGCTGAGCTTGTCGAAGCCCCTTCCCCCTCAGTCGCTTGAAACCCTTTTTCGTTTATTTGCTGCGCTGTTCGGACGGCTCGTACTACGCGGGGCAAACCGATGATTTGGGCGTACGCCTGCAACAGCACGGTGATGGTTTGGTCGGCTACACAGCGACGCGCAAGCCGATCGAGCTGCTGTGGCAGGGCGAGTTCGAAACGCGTGAAGGCGCGATTGCCTTCGAGCAGCGGATCAAGGGGTGGTCGCGGGCGAAGAAGGAGGCCTTGGCTCGTGGCGATTGGCCTGCGATTCAACATCTGGCTCGATCTCGTACAGGTCCGTCCTCCCAACCCATTCGCCCTGAGCTTGGCGAAGGGCAGGATGGAGCACCGGCATCGATTGCGTCCCGGCTTCGACAGGCTCAGCCCGAACGGGTGGGGGGCAAGCCGATGGGAGAGGCTCCGTGAGCACGTCGCAGGTCGGCTATCTGGACAGCATCCTGCGCGCCGCCACCCCCATGGCCCAGCGCCGCGCCATCGCCAAGACCATCACCCTGCTCGAGTCCACCCGCGCCGACCACCGCGCGCAGGCCGACGAGTTGCTCACGGCCTTGCTGCCGCACACCGGCCGCAGCTTTCGTCTCGGCATTTCAGGCGTGCCCGGCGTGGGCAAGTCCACGTTCATCGAAGCCCTGGGCCTGTTCCTGATCGGGCAGGGGCTGCGCGTGGCAGTGCTCACCATCGACCCGTCGTCCACCGTCTCGGGCGGCTCGATCCTGGGCGACAAGACGCGCATGGAGAAGCTCTCGGTGCACGAGAGCGCCTACATCCGCCCCAGCCCCTCGTCTGGAACGCTGGGCGGCGTGGCCGAGAAGACGCGCGAGGCGATGCTGGTGTGCGAGGCCGCGGGCTATGACGTCGTGATCGTCGAGACCGTGGGCGTGGGCCAGTCCGAGACGGCCGTGGCCGGCATGACCGACATGTTCGTGCTACTGCAGTTGCCCAACGCGGGCGACGACCTGCAGGCCATCAAGAAGGGCGTGATGGAAATCGCCGACCTGGTGGTCATCAACAAGGCCGACCTCGACCAGGCCGCCGCCACGCGCGCGCAGGCGCAGATCACCTCGGCGCTGCGCCTCTTCGGCCACCAGGGCAACCCGGACCATGCGCACGCGATGCACGACGCGCACGCCGGCACCGAGGTGCGCTTCTGGCTGCCCAAGGTGATGCAGCTCAGCGCGCTGACCGGCGCCGGCGTCGAGCGCTTCTGGGCGATGGTGAGCGAGTTCCGCACGCTGCAGACCGCCAACGGCCGCCTGGCCGCGCGGCGCGAGAACCAGGCGCTGTCGTGGATGTGGGAGCGCATCGAGGCCGGCCTGCGCCAGGCCTTCCGTCAGCACCCGGGCGTGCGAGAGCAGTTGCCGCGCCTGACCGACGAGGTGCGCAGCGGACGGCTGCCAGCTTCCACCGCAGCGCGCCAACTCCTGGAAATTTCAAGGCAAATCGTGCTGCAGCGCTCGTCCAGTGGGCGCGAGCAGCTATCGAATTCATAGCAAATCGCCGTAACGAACAAGAACCCCAACCGAGTCGAAGCACCATGAAAGAAATCCTCGAAGACCTCGAACGCCGCCGCGAGCAGGCGCGCCAGGGTGGCGGCCAGAAGCGCATCGACGCGCAGCACAAGAAGGGTAAGCTCACGGCGCGCGAACGCATCGAGCTGCTGCTGGACGACGACACCTTCGAGGAATGGGACATGTTCGTCGAGCACCGCTCGGTGGACTTCGGCATGGCCGAGCAGAAGATCCCGGGCGACGGGGTGGTCACCGGCTACGGGATGATCAACGGCCGGCTCGTGTTCGTCTTCAGCCAGGACTTCACCGTCTTCGGCGGCGCGCTCAGCGAGGCGCATGCCGAGAAGATCTGCAAGGTGATGGACCAGGCGATGAAGGTCGGCGCGCCGGTCATCGGCCTGAACGACTCGGGCGGCGCCCGCATCCAGGAGGGCGTCGCTTCGTTGGGCGGGTACGCCGACGTGTTCCAGCGCAACGTGATGGCCTCGGGCGTGGTGCCGCAGATCAGCATGATCATGGGCCCCTGTGCCGGCGGCGCGGTGTACTCGCCGGCCATGACCGACTTCATCTTCATGGTGAAGGACTCCAGCTACATGTTCGTCACGGGCCCCGAGGTGGTGAAGACCGTGACGCACGAATCCGTCACGGCCGAGGAGCTGGGCGGCGCCATCACCCACACCACGCGCAGCGGCGTGGCCGACATGGCCTTCGAGAACGACGTCGAGGCGCTGATGATGCTGCGGCGCCTGTACAACTACCTGCCGCTGAACAACCGCGAGAAGCCGCCGGTGCGCCTGGGCAACGACGGCAAGGGCGACCCGGCCGACCGCGCCGACCCGTCGCTCGACACCCTGGTGCCCGACAACCCGAACAAGCCCTACGACATGAAGGAGCTGATCGTGAAGGTGGTCGATGACGGCGACTTTTTCGAGCTGCAGCCCGACTACGCCAAGAACATCGTCATCGGCTTTGCCCGCATGGAAGGGCAGACCGTGGGCATCGTGGCCAACCAGCCGCTGGTGCTGGCCGGCTGCCTGGACATCAAGTCGAGCATCAAGGCGGCGCGTTTCGTGCGCTTCTGCGACGCCTTCAACATCCCGGTCGTCACCTTCGTCGACGTGCCCGGCTTCATGCCCGGCACCAGCCAGGAGTACGGCGGCATCATCAAGCACGGCGCCAAGCTGCTCTACGCGTATGCCGAGTGCACGGTCCCCAAGATCACCGTCATCACGCGCAAGGCCTACGGCGGCGCCTACGACGTGATGGCCTCCAAGCACCTGCGCGGCGACGTCAACCTGGCCTGGCCGCGCGCCGAGATCGCGGTGATGGGCGCCAAGGGCGCGGTGGAGATCATCTTCCGCGAGGACAAGAACGACCCCGAGAAGCTGGCAAAGCGCGAGGCCGAGTACAAGGCCCGCTTCGCCAACCCCTTCGTGGCCGGCGCACGCGGTTACATCGACGACGTCATCCTGCCCAGCGAGACGCGCAAGCGCATCTGCCGCTCGCTGGTGATGTTGCGCGAGAAAAAGCTCGAGAACCCGTGGCGCAAGCACGGGAACATTCCCCTGTGAGCCACCTGGCGACAAGGAGCAGCACCATGTCCATCAGCCTCTACTACCACCCGTACTCGCGCGCCGCGGGCTCCCTCTGGGCGCTCGAAGAAGCCGGTGTCGACTACGACCTGAAGGTGACCGACATCATGAAAGGCGTGCAGAAAGGCCCGGAACTGATCGCGGTGAACCCGATGGGCAAGCTGCCGACCCTGGTGGACGGCGACATCGTCGTCACCGAGGCGGCCGCCATCGCGCTGTACCTGGCCGACCGCTACGCGCCCGCGCTCGCGCCTGCACAGGGCGACCCGCAGCGGGGCACCTACCTGCGCTGGTCTTTCTTCGCCCCGAGCGTCATCGAACCCGCGGTCATGGCCAAGCACTCCGGCTGGACCGTGAAGGACGTGTCGGCGGGCTGGGGCACCTTCGACGCCATGCTCGCGGCGGCCGAGAGCGCGATCGCCGGCAAGTCCTTCGTGCTGGGCGAGACCTTCTCCATGGCCGACGTGGTGTTCGGCGGCACGCTGCGCTTCATGATCGGCTTCAAGCAGATCGAGGCGACGCACGTGTTCACGGACTACATCCAGCGTCTCGAAGCGCGGCCTGCGCTGCAGCGCGCCGAGGCGAGGAACGCGGCCATGCGCAAGGAATTGGGCCTGCAGTGAGCGGCGCCTGGTCGAAACACCCCACATCGGAGCAGACGTGTTCAAAAAAATCCTGATCGCCAACCGCGGCGACAAGCTGCCCAGCGGCGAAGCGACGAAGTCACATTGCGTGGCACGCGCAGCGTGCCGAGGCGATTTCTCCGCGGAGACGACCCATGTTTAAGAAGATCCTCATCGCCAACCGCGGCGAAATCGCCTGCCGCGTCATCAAGACCGCCCGGAAAATGGGCATCAAGACGGTGGCCGTGTATTCGGACGCCGACAAGGACGCCCGCCATGTCGAACTGGCCGACGAAGCCGTGCACATCGGCGCGGCACCCTCGCGCGAGTCCTACCTGCAGGCCGACCGCATCATCGCGGCGTGCAAGCAGACGGGCGCCGAGGCCGTGCACCCCGGCTACGGCTTCCTGTCGGAGAACGAGGCCTTCGCCAAGAAGGTGGAGGAAGAAGGCATCGCCTTCATCGGCCCCAAGCACTATTCGATCGCGGCGATGGGCGACAAGATCGCCTCGAAGAAGCTGGCCAACGAGGCCAAGGTCAACACCATCCCGGGCTGGAACGACGCCATCGAATCGGCCGAGCGCGCGGTGCAGATCGCCAAGGACATCGGCTACCCGGTGATGATCAAGGCCAGCGCCGGCGGTGGCGGCAAGGGCCTGCGCGTGGCCTACAACGACAAGGAAGCGCTCGAAGGCTTCACCGCCTGCCAGAACGAGGCGCGCAACTCCTTCGGCGATGACCGCATCTTCATCGAGAAGTTCGTGCAGGAGCCGCGCCACATCGAGATCCAGGTGCTGGGCGATTCGCACGGCAACGTGATCTACCTGAACGAGCGCGAGTGCTCCATCCAGCGCCGCCACCAGAAGGTGATCGAAGAGGCGCCGTCGCCCTTCATCAGCGAGGCGACGCGCAAGGCCATGGGCGAGCAGGCCGTGGCGCTGGCCAGGGCGGTGAAGTACCAGTCGGCCGGCACGGTGGAGTTCGTGGTCGGCAAGGACCAGGACTTCTACTTCCTGGAGATGAACACGCGTCTGCAGGTCGAGCACCCGGTCACCGAATGCATCACCGGCCTGGACCTGGTGGAACTGATGATCCGCGTGGCGGCAGGCGAGAAGCTGCCTTTGACGCAGGCCGACGTGAAGCGCGACGGCTGGGCGATCGAATGCCGCATCAACGCCGAGGACCCGTTCCGCAACTTCCTGCCCTCCACGGGCCGGCTGGTGAAGTTCCAGCCACCGGTGGAGTCGCTGTCGGCGTCGCAGCCCAATGCGGCCGATGACTACGGCGTGCGCGTGGACACCGGCGTGTACGAGGGCGGCGAGATCCCGATGTTCTACGACTCGATGATCGCCAAGCTCATCGTGCACGGGCGCGACCGGAACCACGCCATCGCGCTGATGCGCGAAGCACTCAACGGCTTCGTGATCCGCGGCATCCACAGCAACATCCCGTTCCAGGCGGCGCTGCTGGCGCACCCGAAGTTCGTGGCGGGCGACTTCAACACCGGCTTCATCGCCGAGCACTACGGCCAGGGCTTCCATGCCGAGGACGTGCCGCACAGCGACCCGGCCTTCCTCGTCGCGCTGGCGGCCTACGTGCACCGGCGCTACCGCGCGCGCGCCTCGGGCATCAGCGGTCAACTCGAAGGGCATGGCGTGAAGGTGCGCGAGCAGTTCGTCGTCGTCACCCTGGGCGCCGACGGGCAGCATGTGCACACGCCCGTATCGGTGACCGACTTTCAAGGAAAAACGGGCTCCAGCGCAGTCACGGTGGGCGCGACAAGCTATCAAATCGATAGCAAATCGCCGCTCGGCAGCATCCGCTTCGAAGGCCGCGTGGACAAGGGGCAGGGCAGCCAGCCCTTCACCGCCCAGGTCGAGCGCGGCGCGGGCAAGAACCCGCTGGCCCTGCGCGTGCAGCACAACGGCACGCAGATCGAGGCGATGGTGCTGTCGCCGCTGGGCGCACGGCTGCTGGGCCTCATGCCCTACAAGGCGCCGCCGGACCTGAGCAAGTTCCTGATGTCGCCCATGCCCGGCCTGTTGGTCGACGTGGCCGTCAAGGAAGGCCAGCAGGTGCAGGCCGGCGAGAAGCTGGCCGTGATCGAGGCGATGAAGATGGAGAACGTGCTCTTCGCCGCGCAGGACGGCGTGGTGGGCAAGATCTCGGCCGGCAAGGGCGAATCGCTGGCGGTGGACCAGGTGATCCTGGAGTTCGTCTGATGGGTGCGAACGATCTGGCCACCGTCACCCTGCGTCGGCGACCCGAGCCGTCGGCCGCACCCGTGCGCTGGTCGGTCGAGGCGGTGCAGGCGCTGCTCGACCTGCCGTTCGACGAGCTGCTGTTCCGGGCGCAGACCGTGCATCGGGCCCACTGGCCGGCGCGCGACATCGAGCTGGCCACGCTGCTGTCGGTCAAGACCGGCGGCTGTCCCGAGAACTGCGGCTACTGTCCGCAGTCGGCCGAGTTCGACACCGGCGTGCAGGCGCAGAAGCTGATGAGCGTGGAGGAGGTGACGCGCGCCGCACAGGCCGCCAAGGATGCCGGCGCCACGCGCTTCTGCATGGGCGCCGCCTGGCGGGCGCCCAAGGACCGCGACATCGAGAAGGTCGCCGAGCTGATCGGCGCGGTGAAGGGCCTGGGCCTGCAGTCCTGCGCCACGCTGGGCATGCTGGAGGCGCACCAGGCACGGGCGTTGCGCGACGCCGGCCTGGACTACTACAACCACAACCTGGACACCGCGCCCGAGTACTACGGCGACATCGTCGACACCCGCAGCTACCAGGACCGGCTCGACACCTTGGCCCATGTGCGCGCAGCCGGCATCAGCGTGTGCTGCGGCGGCATCGTGGGCATGGGCGAGGCGCCTGTGCACCGCGCGGGCCTGATCGCGCAGATCGCCAACCTCGACCCGTACCCGGAATCGGTGCCCATCAACAGCCTGGTGCGTGTGCCCGGCACGCCGCTGGCCGACGCGCCGCCCATCGACCCGCTGGACTTCGTGCGCGTCATCGCCGTGGCGCGCATCACCATGCCGAAGGCGCGCGTGCGCCTGTCGGCCGGGCGCCAGCAGCTCGGCGAGGCGGTGCAGGCGCTGTGCTTCCTGGCCGGCGCCAATTCCATCTTCTACGGCGACAAGCTGCTCGTCACGGGCAACCCCGACGTGGAGGCCGACCGCACGCTGCTGCACAAGCTGGGCTATGCGACGCGTGCGGTCCGGGTCGAACAAGGAGAACAGGCATGAGCGACTCGAATCGGCCCTTCAAGGTCCTGGGCGTGCAGCAGATCGCCATCGGCGGCCCCGACAAGCTGCGCCTGCAGAAGCTGTGGGTCGACATGCTGGGTCTCTCGGTCACCGGCACCTTCCGCAGTGAGCGCGAGAACGTCGACGAGGACATCTGCGCCATCGGCGAGGGGCCCTTCAAGGTCGAGGTCGACCTGATGCAGCCGCTCGACCCCGAGAAGAAGCCGGCCGTGCACGCCACGCCGCTCAATCACATCGGCCTGTGGATCGACGACCTGCCGAAAGCGGTGGATTGGCTCACCGCGCAGGGCGTGCGCTTTGCGCCCGGCGGCATCCGCCAGGGCGCGGCAGGCTTCGACATCTGCTTCCTGCACCCCAAGGCCAGCGACGAGTTCCCGATCGCGGGGGAGGGTGTGCTCATCGAGCTGGTGCAGGCGCCGCCGGAGGTGGTGCAGGCCTTCGGGGCGTTGGCGACTTCGCGCTGAACTGCCGAAGCCGCGGTCCGCACTGGATCGCGGTTGCTGGCCGGCAGTCGCGGGCGGCGCAGGCGATCGCCGGGACGGCGCCCGTCGCTCTCACGCGTTGAGCACCTTCCGTATCGGTGGCTTCACGTCTTCGCGCTGCGGTGGCAGCATCGGCTGGTGTTCGCGCGCGGGGTTGAGGATGATCGAGGTGGCCGTCTCGGTGAGGATACAGAACTTGGTGACGACGGCGTCGAGGTGCGCCACGTCGATGACGGCGATCTCGAGGATCCAGCTGTCGTCCCCGGTCACGTTGTAGGCATTGACGCATTCCGGCGTCTGCTGGATCAGCTTCACCACGCGTGCGTAGTCCGCGCGACCCACGCGGATGATGGCGCGGATGCCGTAGCCCAGCCGACCCAGGTCGACGGTGGCGCGGTAGCCGCTGATGACGCCGGCCGCTTCCAGTTTCTTCACCCGCTCGGTCACGGCGGGCTGGCTCAGGTGCACGCGGCGGCCCAGTTCGGCCATCGAGAGGCGCGCATCGGCCTGCAGCTCGGCCAGGATGCGTGTGTCGTAGGCGTCCAGTGGCGGGTTCAAGGTCGAGTTCATGAAAGTCCTTCGATTCGACGGCAAATCGGTGCCATGACGATGAAACACGCATGGTTGGCCGCCAGAAGCCTTCATACCATGGAGCGGACGATTCCCCGAACCCGATCCGGAAAGCCGCGCCCATGTCCAGCCTCGTTTCTCCCGTCTCGCCAAGTCGTGTCTCCGCCCGCCGCGCTCTGCCACCGTTGATCCTGCTGTGCCTGGCGGCCACCTGGCTGGTCTGGGGCTCGACCTACCTGGCCATCAAGTACGCGCTGATCAGCTTTCCGCCTTTCCTGCAGATGGGCTCGCGCTTCCTCTTTGCCGGCGTGGTGCTGGCGGTGTGGATGCGCTGGCGTGGTGCGCCCTGGCCCACGCGGCGTGAGTGGGGCCATGCGCTGGTCGTGGGCGCGTTGATGCTGGGCGGTGGCATGGGCGGTACGGCCCATGCCGAGGTCTCGGTCGGCTCGGGGCTGGTGGTGGCCTTCATCGCCGTGGTGCCGCTGCTGATCGCGCTGCTCAACCTGCTGTGGGGCATCCGGCCGGCGCCGCTCGAGTGGCTGGGCGTCGCGCTCGGCCTGGTGGGCGTGCTCATGCTGACGCAGGGCAGCGGGTTCCAGGCATCGCCGGCGGGCCTGGCGGCCATCGCGATCGCGTGCGTCTGCTGGTCGCTGGGCAGCGTGTTGAGCCAGCGTGCGCTGCCGCTGGCGCCGGGGGCGATGGGCTTCGCGAGCGAAATGGTGTGCGGCGGCCTGGTGCTGATGGGCCTGGCGGCGTGGTCGGGCGAGCGCGTGCTGTGGCCGCCGCAGCCGGTGGCCGTGGCCGCCTGGGCCTACCTGGTGGTGTTCGGCTCGCTGGTCGCCTTCAACGCCTACATGCTGCTGCTGGCGAAGGCGCCGGCGGCCCTGGCGTCGAGCTACACCTTCGTCAACCCGGTCATCGCGATGCTGCTGGGCGTGTGGATCGCGCACGAGACGGTGACGCGCTTCGAGTGGTACGCGGTGGGCGTGGTGCTGGCGGGCGTTCTGCTGCTGCTGGTGCAGCACGGCCGGCCACGTCGCTGAGCGTGCACCCGAAGACGGAAAACGGCTCGGTCGGCTATGGCTTGCCAACCCGCGCCGCCGCGGCCTGACGGGCGCGGGCGAGGGCAGCCTCGACCACGCTGCGCTTGCGCTCCGAGGCGCCGGCGTCCTTCGCCGGCGCGGTTTCGGATGAAATCGGCGTTTCTCGCCCGTCCACCGGGCGCCGGGCGCTATGGATTTCGTAGCGGCGCCGGGCAGTGGCCGCCTGCTCGGCCGACCAGGCGTTCCAACCTGTGCGGCCAGGTGTGGCGGGCTCCAGTGCAATGCAGTCCACGGGGCACACGGGAATGCACAGTTCGCATCCCGTGCAATGCGGCGCGATGACGGTGTGCATGCGCTTGTTCATGCCGACGATGGCATCGGTGGGGCAGGCGTCCAGGCACAGCGTGCAGCCGATGCACCAGGCCTCGTCGATCACCGCGAGCATGCGCGGGCCCTCGGTGCCGAATTCGGGATTCAGCGGCACGGGCGTCCGGCCGGTGAGCGCCGCAAGCCGGCGCACGCCTTCTTCGCCGCCCGGTGGGCACTGGTCGATGCCGGCCTCGCCCGCGGCGACGGCCTCGGCATAGCCCGCGCAGTCGGGATAGCCGCAGCGCGTGCACTGCGTCTGCGGCAGGGCGTCGAGCAGTCGGATGGCGAGGGGAGACATGCGAAGGGGTGGGAGAAATGAAAAACGCCGGCGGGCGCCGGCGTGATTCTCGGGGCTGTGGGCCGCTCAGGCGCGTGGCTTGCGCGAGGTGGCCGAGGCCTTGCGCGACGCCGTGGGTGCCAGCTTGCGCGAACCGGCGGCCTTGCGCGCCGGTGCAGCGCTGACCGGTGCGGCCGACGGGGCGGCCTTGCGGGC
>NZ_CABFMN010000154.1 GCF_901875635.1 Xylophilus ampelinus
GTCTACCGGCGGCTCGCGCCGCGGCCGGACGCCGCCGCACGCGCGCTGGTCGCCGCCAGCACGGCCGACGACCGGCACGTGTGGCTGTTCAGCAGCTCCGAAGCGATCGCGAATCTGGTGGCCGCGATGCCCGGCACCGACTGGCGCGGGGCCCGTGCCTGGGCCACGCATCCGCGCATCGCCGACGCTGCGCGCGTGGCGGGTTTCGGCTCGGTCCGCGAGGTGCCGGCGAGCCTGGGCGCGCTGGTCGCGTCGATAGAATCGTTTCGATGACCGCTGCTCCCGTGCCCGACGACTCCGCACCCGACGCCGTGGGCCGCGGGCAGTTGCCGGCGGTGGTGGTGCCGGCCCCCGAGGCGGGTGCCGTGGCGCTGGCGCGCATCGGCCTCGGCCTGCTGGGGCTGATCGCCGGGGTGGCGTTGGTGATGGCCATCGTGCTGTGGCAGAAGGTGGGCGGGATGCAGGAGCAGCTCGCGCGCCAGAGCGCCGACGCCACCATGCAGGCCGCCGAAGCCCGCGCGCTCGCGCGCCAGGCCCAGGACGTGGTGCGCGACACCGCCGGCCGGCTGGCCCTCGTGGAGTCGCGCGTGGCCGAGGTCGCGCTGCAGCGCAGCCAACTCGAGGAACTGATGCAGAGCCTCTCGCGCTCGCGCGACGAGAACCTGGTGGTCGACATCGAATCCGCCGTGCGCCTGGCGCAGGAGCAGACCCAGGTGACGGGCAACGTGCAGCCGCTGCTGGCCGCGCTCAAGGCCGGCGAGCAGCGCGTCGCGCGTGCCGCCCAGCCGCGGCTCGCCCCCTTGCAGCGCGCCATGCAGCGCGACGCCGACCGCATCCGCGCCACCGCGAGCGGCGACGGCGGCGAGGCACTGGCCCGGCTCGACGATCTGCTGCGCAGCGTGGACGAACTGCCCCCCCTCAACGCGCTGGCCGTGCGCGGTGTCGGCGGCGACGACGCCTGGCAGAACGAGGCCGTTCCGGCCGACGCGGCATGGTGGGAGCGCATCCTGCTGAGCGCGCGCAACGAGCTGCGTTCGCTGGTGCGCGTGTCGCGCATCGACCGGCCCGAAGCCGTGCTGCTGTCGCCCGACCAGACCTTCTTCCTGCGCGAGAACCTGAAGCTCAAGCTGCTCAATGCCCGCCTCGCCTTGCTGTCCCGGCAGGTCGACAACGCACGCACCGAGCTTGCGTCGGTGTCGGCCTCGCTGAACCGGTACTTCGACCCGGCTTCGCGCCGCGTGCAGCAGGCGGCGACGCTGCTGCAGCAGGTCCAGGCGGCGGTCAGGGCGTCGGCACCCCCCCGCATCGACGACACGCTCGCGGCGCTGACCACCGCGGCGGCGGGCCGCTGATGCGCGCGGCCCTGTGGCTCCTGGCGCTGTTCGGCGTCGCTGCGGCGGTGGCGCTGTTCGCGGGCAACAACCAGGGCACGATCACCGTGTTCTGGCCGCCCACGCGGGTGGATCTGTCGCTCAACCTCGTGCTGCTGGTGCTGGTGGTGCTCTTCGTGCTGCTGCACCTGGCCCTGCGGGCGCTGGCGGCGCTGTTCTCGCTGCCGCGCCAGGCGCGCCAGTGGCGCCTGCTGCAGAAGGAGCGTGCGCTGCACACGGCGCTGCTCGATGCCATGGTGCAGTTGCTGGCCGGCCGCTTCACGCGCGCCCGAAAGGCCGCCCAGGCGGCACTGGCGCAGGAACGCATGCTTGCGGCTCTGGACGCGCGCCTGCCGCAGGCCCAGCAAGTGCGCATCCTGGCCCACTTGCTGGCGGCGGAAGGGGCGCAGGCGCTGCAGGATCGTGCGGCGCGCGACGCGCACCTGCAGCAGGCCTTGAACGATGGGGAGGAGCGCGGCGCGCCGCCGTTGCCGCCGGAAACGCGTGAGGGCGTCCAGCTGCGGGCCGCCCGCTGGGCGCTGGAGGACCGCGACCCTGCCGGGGCCCTGGCGCGCCTCGCCGAGCTGCCCCAGGGCGCCCAGCGTCGCACGCTGGCGCTGCGGCTGCGGCTCAAGGCCGCACGTCAGGAGCGCCACACGCTGGAAGCGCTCGAAACCGCGCGGCTGCTGGCCAAGCACCGGGCCTTCCCGGAAGCAGGCGCACAGAGCATCGTGCGAGGGCTGGCGTCCGACCTCATCGCCGGTGCCCACGACATCGAGCAACTGCGCCGGGCCTGGTCCCAGCTGGAGCCTGCGGAGCGGGAGACACCGGAGGTGGCGATCCAGGCCGCGCAGCGGATGGTGGCATTGCACGGCGACCTGGCCCTCGCGCGGACCTGGCTGCTCCCGGTGTGGGAGCTCGCGGCGGACCAGCCGGCCGCCCTGAGCGACACGCTGCGGGTGCGGCTCGTCCGCGCGCTGGAAGCGGGGCTCGACACCGTCGACGGCGACTGGCTGGCGCGCATCGAGGCGGCCCAGCGGGCGAACCCGCGCGATCCCAACCTGCAGTACCTGGCCGGCATGGCCTGCATGAAGCGGCAGCTGTGGGGCAAGGCACAGCAACTTCTGACCCAGGCCGGCCTGGGTCTGCAGGATGCTGCGCTGCACCGTCGGGCCTGGTCGGCCCTCGCTCGATTGGCGGAGGATCGGGACGATCTCACCCAGGCTGCCGAGGCATGGAAGCGCGCCGCACAGGCGGACTGAGCCATGTTTTCCGGGGCCGTCGTGCCGTCCGGATCCTCGAAATAGTGGATGGAACGGGCAAATTCCCACCGGCCATACGATGTAACCCAAGAAACATTTAGGCGCTTTCCAATTCGTAGGTTACAGTCGGAACTGTGTCCAAAAGTACTAATTGTGGATACGGCTGGGGGCCAAGATTGGAACGAACTTCTACATTTTTAGCGATCGGCTTGACGGCGGCAGTTCTGGTTCTCCAGGGCTGTGCAGCCGTGGGACCGGGTTTTGACTCCACCAGGGCGGCGCTTCCGCCGCCCGTTGCGGCGGCTGACGAGGGCACGCCGCCGGAAGGTGCGCTTCGAGAGATCGACGCCGAACTGGTGTCCCGCATGAAGTCCCGGCAGCCGACCACGGTCAGCCAGGACGTCCTGGCGCTGCTCGGCACCCCCGAGAAGTACCGGATTGGGTTGGGCGACGTGATCGGCATCACGGTGTTCGACCATCCCGAGCTCATCTCCAGCACCATCCCGGCCACCACCGTGGCCGACCCTGCCAGCGTGTCGCCCGCGCCGGGCTTCATCGTGTCGGACACGGGGCAGCTCGCCTTCCCCTACGCCGGTACCGTGAAGGCCGAGGGAATGACCGTGCAGGAACTCGAGGACACGCTGACCAAGCGCTTGGCCAAGGTGTTTCGCGAACCCCAGGTGAGCGTGCGCGTGCAGGCTTTCCGGAGCAAGCGTGCCTACGTCGAGGGCGAGGTGAGGACCCCCGGGCTGCAGGTCTTCACCGACATTCCCATGACCTTGCCCGAGGCGATCAGTCGCGCCGGCGGCATCCTGTCGACGGGTGATCGCTCCTTTGTCACGCTGACCCGCGGCAGCAAGACCACCAACATCGACCTGATGCAGATGGCCGAGGTCGGTGTCGACCCCACGCGCATCCCGCTGCTGAATGGCGACATGGTGATGGTGCGCAATCGTGAAGATCGCAAGGTCTTCGTCATGGGCGAAGTGCTTCGTCCGGCAGCCATCCTGATGCGCAACGGGCGCCTGAGCCTGAACGACGCGCTGGGCGAAGCGGGTGGGGTCGATCTCGGCACGGCCAACCCGCGGCAGATCTACGTGGTGCGCAACAGCCCCGAGGGCGCCCAGACGGTGTTCCACCTGGACGCGCGCACTGCGACCGCGTTGGCGCTGGCGGATACCTTCCCGCTGGAGCCCAAGGACGTGGTGTACGTCGATCCCGTCGCGCTCGTGCGCTGGAACCGGATCGTGAGCCTGATCCTGCCGTCCGCGACGACCGCCAACACCATCCGCGCCACCTACAGGTAGGCAAGTGGTGTCCATCCGGCGGATCCTCATCGTGTGCACAGGCAACATCTGCCGCAGTCCCATGGCGGAGCGCGTGATGGGCGCCGCCCTGCCGGGCTTCGACGTTTCGTCCGCAGGCACCCACGCTCTTGTCGGCGCGCGTGCCGACGAAGCCGCCCGGGCGCTGATGCAGGCGCGGGGGCTGCCGATCGACGAGCATCGTGCCCGCCAGCTGGACGCCCGTCTCTGTCATGAGGCGGACCTCGTCCTCGTGATGGAGAGTGCACAGCGCCATTGGATCCAGCAGCGGCATCCGGAGAGCACCGGCAAGGTGTTCCGCCTGACCGAACGGCTGCGGGTCGATGTGCCCGATCCCTACCGGCGGACCCTGGCCTCCTTCCAGACCGCGCTGGCCCTGATCGACCAAGGAGCCCAGGCCTGGGCCGAACGAATCTCCAGAGTGACCACATCATGAAGTCATCGACTGTCACCCCCCCCTCTTCCTCCTTCGGCTCCGGCTTCCAGGGCGGCGCCGACGGCGAGGACGTCGAACTCGGCCACTACGTCGATGTTGTGGCTGCCAACCGGTGGCTGATCGCCATCGTGACGCTGGTGATCCTTGCCTGCGGCGTCGCCTACGCCTACTTGACGCGGCCGGTCTACGAGGCCAATTTGCTGGTGCAGGTCGAGGACACCCCCGAGTCCAGCGCCACCAAGAGCTTCCTGGGCGAGGCGAGTTCGCTGTTCGACGTCAAGACGCTGGCGAGCGCCGAGATGGAAATCATGCGTTCGCGCATGATCGTGGGCAACGCCGTCGAGGCCACCCACCTGTACATCGAAGCGCACCCGCGCTACGTGCCGCTGATTGGTGGCTGGTTGTCGCGTCGCGCCACGGCGCTGTCCAACCCCGGCTTCCTCGGCTTCGGCGGCTACACGTCGGGCGCAGAGCGCATCGAGGTCAGCCGCTTCAACGTTCCGCCGGCCTTCGAGAGCACGACCTTCATTCTCACGGCGCAGGAAGGCGGCCGGTATTCGCTCTCGCACCGGGGCCTGAGCGAGCCGATCGAGGGCAGCGTGGGGCAACTGCTCCAGACCACGCTGCAGCCGGCCGGCAGGAAGCTTGAACTGCTGGTCGATCGCCTCGACGGCAAGCCGGGCGCGCAATTCGTGATCGTGCGTTCGCCGACCCTCGCGACGATCGAGAACCTGCAGGGCCAGCTCATCCTGGCGGAACGCGGCCGGCAGTCGGGTGTCATCAGTGCCACCCTGCAAGACACCGATCCTGAGCGGCTGACACGCGTGCTGAATGCCATCGGCACGCAGTACGTGAACCAGAACATCGAACGCAAGGCAGCCGAGGCACAGAAGACTCTTGCCTTCCTGGACGTGCAACTGCCCTTGTACAGGAAGCAGCTTGAACAGTCCGAAGAGATCTACAACCGCTACCGCAACCAGAAGGGCACGGTCGCCTTCGACGAAGAGGCGAAGCTGATCCTGACCAACTCCGTCGAGCTGCAGACCAAGATGCTCGAGGCGCAGCAGAAGCGGCGCGAACTCGAGAGCCGCTACACCGCCGCCCACCCGACCGTACAGACGCTGGACGCGCAGATTGCCGCCTATGCGCGGCAGATCGCCGACATCCAGTCCCGCATCAAGGGGCTGCCCGCCGTTCAGCAGGATGCCGTCCGGATGGAGCGCGAGGTGCGCGTGAACACGGGCCTCTACCAATCCCTGCTGAACCAGGCCCTGCAACTGCGCCTGGTCAAGGAAGGCAAGGTCGGGACGGTTCGTCTGCTCGATGCGGCCGCGCAGCCTGAGCTGCCCATCAAGCCCAACCGGCGCCTGATCGTGCTGGGCTCGCTCGGCGCCGGCCTGGTGGCGGGCCTCCTGCTGGCGCTGCTGCGCAGCGCCCTGGTGGAGCAGCGGCTGCGCGATCCCATGGAGGTTGAAGAGAACATCCACCTGCCGGTGTTCTCGTCGATCCCACACAGCAAGGCCCAGACCTCGATCGGGCAGCGCCGACTCACCGGGGCGACGGGCGTACGGCTGCTGGCGGTCGAACAGCCTGACGAGCCCGCGGTGGAAAGCCTGCGCAGCCTGCGCACGGCGATGCAGTTCGCCATGCTCGAGTCGCCGAACAACCGCGTCATGATCACCGGGCCGACCCCGGGAGTCGGCAAGAGCTTCGTGACGGCGAACTTCGCGGCGCTGATGGCTGCAGCCGGCAAGAAGACACTGCTGATCGACGCCGACCTTCGGCGCGGCCACCTGCACCAGTACCTCGGCCTGCAGCGCCACGGAGGACTCTCCGAACTCATCGCGGGCAGCCTCACGGTCCAGCAGACGGTCCACCGCGAAGTGGTGCAGAGCCTCGATTTCCTGGCGACCGGCCAGTTGCCGCCCAATCCGGCGGAACTGCTGACTTCGGCGTCCTTTCACAGCGTGCTCGAGCGCCTTTCGGAACAGTACGACTTGGTCGTCATCGATACCCCGCCAGTCCTGGTGGCTTCGGATGCGACCACCGTCGCCGCCCAGGCGGGTACGGTGCTGCTGGTGGCGCGCGCGGCGGTCTCGACGTTGGGTGAATTGCGCGAGAGCACCCGTCGCCTGTCGCTTGGCGGCAAGGTGGCCAGCGGGGTGCTGCTCAACGGCATGGACGCCAAGCGCCGAAACTTCAGTACCTACAAGTACGGGCGCTACCGCTACACCAACTACAACTACGAGAGCATCCTGCCGGAAGAGCAGTGAGCAAGAAGAAAGGCGCCGCAAGGCGCCTTTCTTCTTTGCGGGCGAGAGGCTGCGCGCGGCAGCGTCTCGCCTGGCAGGCGCCTTCAGGAGGTCCGCACGCGCTCCGCCGCTGCGCTGGCGACGTGCTTCACGACGCTCTCGAGCGCCGACTCGAACCGCCTGAGCACTGCGCCTTGGTCCAGGTGCTCTTCAGCGTATTCACGTGCGGCCAGGCCGAATCGAACACGCTGCTCGGGTGCAGACGCTAAGGTGCGAATCGCATCCACGAGGGCCTCGGGCTCCTCGGGTGGTACGACCACGCCGCATCGGGACACCACGGTGGCCAGTTCGGTGCCTTCGTGGGCGGTGGCGATCACGGGCCGGCCGCTGCTGAGCATGCCTGTGAGCTTGGAGGGCATCACCAGATCCGCCGCATCCGCACGCTGCGGCAGCAGATGGATGTCCGCCAATCCGAGCAGCTCACCCAGTTCCTCGACGGGCTGCAGGTTCAGGAAACTCACCCGGGGCAACCCGGCGCAGCGCGCCTCCAGCGCCTCGCGCGCGGGCCCGGAACCGCAGAAGACGAAATGGATGTCTGTGCGGCCGCGCAGCGCGAGCGCGCAGTCGCCCAGGATCTCGAGGCCCTGCTTGCCGCCCATGTTGCCGGAGTACAGTGCGACGACCTGGTCTTCGCGGATGCCCAGTTGCTCGCGGAACCGGCTCCTGCGCCCGAGCGGCCGGATGGCGGCGATGTCCGCCCAGTTGGGCAACGACACCAGGCGGGGCTCGGGCACGCCCTTGCTGCGCGCCCGGTCCAACATGCGCTGCGAAATGGTGGAGACCCGGTCGAAGCGCTGCATCAGCCAGCGCTCCAGCGCAAGAACGGCCCGCTTGGGGCGTTCGCCCTTGAGCACGCCGAGCGCGAACGCCGCGTCGACCTCGTAGTCCTGGATGTGCAGCCAAGAGGCAGCACCACGCATGCGGCAGAACGCCAGGGCGGCGGGCGTGCAGAACAGCGGCGGCTCGGTGACCCAGACCACGTCCGGCCTCCAGCGCCATTGCGCGAAGAGCAGCGGCGTGCTTGCGAGAGCGAAGCTCGCCAGGTGGACCAGCCGCTTGAGGCCGGACACCTTGCGCGGCACCCACAAGGGTGCACGCAGCACGGTCACGCCGTTGCGTTGCTCGCGCAGGTAACGGCCGGCACGGTAAGGAGCCTGGACTTCCCATTCAGGGTAGTAGGGGGGCGCAGTGACCACCCGCACCTCATGTCCGGCTGCAGCGAGCCATTCCGCCATTTCTCCCGAGTACTTGCCGATACCGGTCAGCTCGGGAGCGTAGTTGATGCCGTAGATCAGGATCTTCATGCGGCATCGGCGCGCATGACGCGCTTCTTGATGGGAGTAGCCGGATTGCCCGCGTAGATGGTCCAGGGCTCGGCGTCGCGCATCAGGACAGCACGCGCTCCGATCACGCAGCCCTCGCCCACGGACACGCCGGGGCCGACGAAGGCCTCGGCCGCCACCCAGGCCTGGTCGCCGATGCGGATGGGCCTCGCGACGAGCTGGAAGTTCGGGTCGCGCACGTCGTGTGTGCCGGCGCACAGATGGGCGCGTTGCGACACCACGACGCGCTCGCCCAGCGAGATTGGCGCCATGCAATAGCAGATCACGCCCGGGCCCATGCATGCGTGCGCCTTCATCTCGAGCAGCGGGGGATACCAGATCCTGGCCGTCCCGTAGACACGCGCCGTCGGATGCACGCGTGCGCCGAAGAGGGAAAGCAGCCACCTGCGCCAGGCGTGCAGCGGCGGGGGCGTCCACGACGCCAGGCACAGCCAGGTGATGCCCCAGCATGCGCGGAACAGGCGGTGGCTCAAGGTGAAAGTGGGGCCGCCCTCGAGCGGCTTGCTCATGCGTGCGTCCAGAAGGCTCATGACGCCACTCCCATCCATCGGCTGTCCGGCACTGCCGCAGCCTTGAGCTGGCTGCCGATCAGGCTGGCCAGGTGCGCTGCCGCCGCGTCGATGCGAAAGCGCTTTTCGAAACTCTGCCGGGCCGCGAGGGACGTCCGCGCGCGCTCCTCATCCGATGCATCGAGCCACTTGCGCAACGTGCCAACCGTGCCCTCTACGGTGTCGTCGCCCACCCATCCAGCACCGTCGGCTGCGATCTCTCGCCAGATGTTGACCTTGTCGGAGATCGCCACCGGGCGGCCGCACGCCAGGGCTTCCGCCACGGCGATGCCGAAATTCTCCTGGTGCGAGGGCAGGCAGAACAGTTCTGCGGCATAGAACGCACCCCACTTCAGATCACCGGTGAGCATGCCAGTCCATAGGATGCGGTCGGCGATGCCGGCCTTGTGTGCAAGTTGCCGGAGCTGCGCAAGCCAGGCCTCCTCGCCCGGACCTGCCATCACGAGGTGCAGCCTCTGGTCGTCCCGTGCGAGTTCGGCAAAGGCCTCGATCAAAAGATCGCAGCCCTTCTTCTCCTGGATGCGGCCGAGGAACAGGCACAGGCGCTTGTCGGTCAAACCGGGAAACTGGCGATGGAACGACTGCCGCAGGCCATCGGAGTCCGGCGGCACGTCGGCAGTGCCGAAGGCCGTCACCAGTTCCTGCCGCGGCCGATAGAGCCAGAAGGACTCCCGTGCCAGGCGCCGTTCTTCTTCGCAGGTGAACAGGACAGCTCGCGCATCGCGCAGTACGCGATATTCGGCCCAAGGCCAATACAGCCACTTCTTAAGATGCTTGCGAGGATAGGCCCGCTTGAACCAGGGATCAAGCATGCCGTGGGGGAAGACGAAATACGGCACCGCGCTGCCGGCCAAGGCGCGCCAGGCGCCAAGGCCGGGATACTGCCAAAGCCCGTCGACCACGACCGCATCGAAGCGGCCGGCATTTGTCTCGAGCCAGGGCTTCAGCGCAGGCGAATACCGGTAGTGGCCACGACCACCCAGGGCATGGACTTCGACTGGATAGTCTCCGATCCAGCTGGCTCCAGGGGCATCCAGCGAGACCACCTCGACTGCATGGCCGAGCCGCACGAGTTCGGCGTCCAGGCGTCGCGCGGCTTCCGCGGGGCCGCCGGATCGTCGATCGATGCTGGGAATGATGCGCAGCAGGCGCATGGGATGAGGGTGCGAAGGGCTCAAGTGGCGCGCTCCAGGGCCCAGCCCGTTGCGGCGGGGGCGACTGCTGGACGAGGCTGGCTCCTGGCCGGCTGTGCGCGTGGCAGATAGCGAAGGGCCAGCAGTGCCTGGGCAAGCAGCAGGCCGGTGGCGGCGTTGACGGTCAACTGGCCGATGGTGGACCACGTCGTCAGTGCGACCGCCAGCGTCAGCCACACCAGCAACGGCGCAGAAGAACGGATGCGCAGCGCCGCCCGCCAGGCCGCCCACATGCCGACCACGATCACCGCCAGCTTCAGGAGGATGAACAGCACCCCGATCGCGCCACCCTCCAGCAGGATGCGGGCCGATTCGGTCTCGGCGAGCATGAAGCTGCGCTCGCCCGATTCGAAGTAGCTTGCGAGGTTGGACCCCTTGCCCAAGCCGGCACCGAGCCAGGTGATCTGGTTGTAGGTCTCGGGCTCGCCGATCAGCATGGCGACGATGCGATCGCCGAGGTCTTCGGTCTGGGAGGCGTTCTCGAAGCGCTCCTGCGTGGCGACCAATGCGTCGCTGAAAAGCACGGCCGCTCCCACCATCACCGCCACGGTGACGACCACCCCGATGGCGGCGTAGACCTTGCCCACGCCGCGAGAGAACCAGAGGGAACCCAGCAGGGCCACGCCCAGGAGCCCGAGATAGAACAGCACGGCGGCGCGCGAACCGCTCAGGATCGTGCCGACGAGCAGCGCGAAGAATGCCAGGACGAACATCAGCCGAGCGCGCCCGGCGCGCCTGGACAGCAGTCGATAGCAGAAGATCGCGGACACCGCCATCGCCAGGAAAGTCGTGAAGCCGAGCGTGAAGCTGAAGGTTCCGGTCGGCCGCACGACGCCGGTCACCACCACGAAGATGTCTCGCACGTCGGTGTCGATCTGGGTGTTGATGAACGCAAACGGCGGCGAACTCTGCTGGAGGACCACCAGCGGCATCATCAGGATCAGCAGCGCCAGCATGACCCACAGGCTGCGGCGATAGTCTTCGAGCGTCATCGAGACCGCAGCCGCATAGCCGAACCAGAAGTACAGCAGCCAGAAGCGCAGCCCGATCACCAGGATGGCCGGGGAGAACTGGTTGATGATGAGCTGCACGAATCCCCATAGGATCAGTATTCCGCTCCACACCAGCAGCAGCTGTGCGGGTAGGCGGCGGAAGTTCAGTGCACCGGTGCGAAGCGCATACCAGACGGTGTAGATCGCCAGCAAATCCCGCAGCAGCACCAACGGCAACGTCAGCGAGCCGGATACCCATTTCCGCAGCGCGCCTTCCAGGACCACGACCAGGAGCACGGCAATGAACAACTTGCCTGCCCGGCTCATGCGCCGCACCGCCCCGTCGGCCCCAGCGGATGCGGAAAGCGAGTCGGCGGAATGGACCATTGGATTCATGTCAATACCCGTTCGGTGAACACATCGCGCACCCGCTCGCGGTAACTTTGCCAGGTGAAGTCTCTGGCTGCACGCAGCGCCACCGGTCGGGCCGCGCGCATTTCCGGCACCGACAGGGCCAGCGCACGCACCTGCGCATACAGGGCTTCTGCGGTGGGTTCCACCACCCAGCCGCTGCCAGGGTGCTGCTCGATGATCGCCTTGGCTCCGGTCTGGGTCGACACGAGCGCCGGCGTTCCATTGGCCATCGATTCCGCGACGACCATGCCGAAGGAATCGAAGCGCGAAGGCAACAGCAGGCAGTCTGCCGCCGCCAGCACCGGATACAGCTGCGCCTGCGGCACACTGGGCTGGTAGGTGGTGTCGGGCAAGGCCATCACCTGCTCGAGGAGTTCCGTCTGCGCCACGCCGCCGACGAAATGCAGTTCGTACGGGATCTGCTCTTCGTGCAGGCGACGGAAGGTGTCGATGATGAGGTCCACGGACTTGCGGTAGCTCATCACGCCGGCGAACACGAAACGCGGCTTCTCGTGCGCCGTGAAGGGAGGCGGGCGATCGGTGGGCAGATCCGCCCCGAGCAGCAGCGGGAAGACCTTCTTGGACGGCACGCCGTTGTCGGTGTAGCTGTCGGCGGCCAGCGGCGAACAGGTCAGAATGAGGTCGGCAAGTTCGACTTCCTCATCCCTCTGGCGATAGATCTCGGGCGTGAACGGGGTACGTGGGATCTCCATCAACTGCTCGCCGGCAACGTGGTGCAGCGATGGGGCGTCGAGGACGCAGGTCGCTCCGATGGCCTTCGCGGCGCGGAAGGTTTCCAGGGCTGCGCTCTCGTAGGCCACGACGACCTTGGGCCGGATCGTGCGGATATGACGTGCGATCCATCGGTCGTATGCATGCTGCATGCGAAAGAAGAAGTCACCCTTCTGGTAGGGCAGTGGCAGCGACTTGCCGACCCGCCACAGGATCTGGAAGCGTGATGGATGGTGGCGCAGCTCCCGCGGGATGGGCACGCGCCGCACCCGCTCCCTGTAGTAGCGAGGAAGCCAGGGCGAGATTTCGCTCTCGTCGGTACAGACGGGAACGCCGGACCAGAATGCCTTGAGCATTCCTCCTTCATGCAGGGCCAGCGCAAGCTGTTGTGCATGCTGCAGGCCGAACTGGCTCACGAAAACCGAACCCGGGGGCGTCATGGGGAGCTCTCCCTGTTCGGGCAGAAATGCAGATATTCGCCGCGGGGTGCGATGGCGTCGTCAAATGTCATGGTCGTTTCGTTGCAGGCGTCGTCGGGTTGCGCCGCTTTCGGATGGCGGCCAGGTGCGCTAGGTACTCGGCCGCCACTGAACGGGCGCGATAGGGTTTCAGATGGGCCTCTACCGAGGGGTCCAGGGCTTCCGCCGACGGACCCGTGCCTCTTTGCAGTTCTTTTTCGAGCATATCCGCGAGCGATTCAATACGGCCGGGCCTGAACAACTGCCCACAGGTGCCTACCGCTTCGGGCAGGCCTCCGACGCCGCTGGCCACCACCCGCAGGCCACACGCCAGACCTTCGAGAACTACGACACCGAAGGGCTCCTGCCATCGCGAGGGCACCACCAGCACCCGGTGGGCAGCCAAGGTGCGGGCGAGGGCGGGCCCCGATCGCTTGCCGAGAAATGCGATCGACTCCGCAAGGCCCAGGCGCTTGGCTTGGTCGCGCAACGACGCCTCTTCGGGACCCGACCCCACGATCGACAGGGTCGCGATGACGCCTCGGGAGCGGAGAACGGCCAGCGCATCGATCAGCATGTCGGCGCCCTTGTCGTTGACCAGCCTTCCCAGGAACACCAGGTCCGCAGACGGCACCCTGTGCTGTTGAGGCTTGAAGGTCTGGTCGTCGTAAGGGTTGCGGATCACTCCGACCTGGCCGGGAAGGCTCGCTGCCACGGCATCGCTGACTGCCAGATTCCGCGTGACCCATCGGGTTGCGAGCCGCTTCATGCGGTCTTGCCAGGCCAGCTTGCCGTTGGGCCTCTGGAGCCAGGTGTGATAGGTCACAAGCGACGGCGTTCGCATCAGCAGCGCCAGCCAGAGATAGCGCAGGGAGATGTTGGACTGCAGGTGGACGTCGCACCACTGCAGCAGTCGAGCCGTCTGACGTGCGCTCGGACGGCGGAATACTTCGTAAGGAAGCGCGTCTTTTCCATCGGCCGGGGTATGGGTGATGACGCGGACATGGTGGCCTGCAGCAGCGAACTCGCGGGCCAGCGTGGCGGACACGAATTCGATGCCGCCGAGCTGGGGCAGGAAGGCGTGGCTCGTGAGGAGGATGTTCATCGGGCCCGCCGACTCCTCGAGACGCGACGTCGGGTTCCCGTGGCGGCCCGGACGGCCGGGCGCCGTGATCGAGGCCTCGATCACTTGAGATCACCCCTCACATGGGCGTGAGCCAAGTCTGCCAGGGTCGCGCTGATCATGGCCAGGGGAAAGCCGAACTGGAACATCAGCACGCCTTGCAGTGTGCTCAGATCCAGGAAGCCGGGACACAACGCACACCACAGGCCGAACACCGGAATCTGGAGCAGGGTCCAGCGGTTCCATCCGCGGTTGGCAGCAAGCCTCCACATCGTCATCGAGAGAATCACGGTCGCGCTGTAGAGGCTGGCAATCAGCACCTCGTGCTGCAGGTGGGCATAGTTCGGGCCGACAAGCAGGAGCAACAGCGAGGGCACCAGCGCTGCCGCAGCGACCAGCACCAGGCCTGGCACCAGCCCGAGAAGCGACCATGCCATGAAGGCGGGCAGCACGCGGCTCCTCGTCTGGCTGAAACGGGGAATGGCGAAGGCGGACACGAGCATCGACACGGGCACGAACAGCTGCGCGAGACGTCCCAGCGCACCGAACGAGGCCGTCTCCGCCGGCGCGCTCATCGCCGCCAGCAGGAACAGCGGGACCTGCGACTGGATGCAGTAATACAACTCGACCGGCAGTTGCCGCACGGTCAACGATCGAATCTCCTTGCGGTCCGGCTCCACCGCCTTGGCGGAATCCACTGGAACTTCCTGCTTGGCCCACTTCTGCACGAAAGGAACCCTCAGTGCGGCACCGACCACGGCCACGGCAGTCACCAGAAGGATCGACACGCCATTCAGGACATGGAGCAGGGCCACCGCCGCGAGCCGTGCCGCGCCGAGCGCGGCTTCGAGGGACTGCAGGCGTGCGGCCCGCTGGGCGAACAGAAGAATCTGGTCCGTGATGTGGGACTTCAGCTCTACGAACCACTGCATCATCAGCAGGGCCAGCAAGGCGACCACCAGCCAGACCGGCGCGCCCGCCTTCAGCAGGAGCCAACTGGCAATAGCGAGAAAGAAAGGCAGCACTACGGCAGAAATCAGGTGCCGCTCGCGCCGACAGGCTACAAGCACTTCAGCCGCGCGCTGCCGGTCGGGCCAGACCCGGCCGACGATGGTCGAGAAGGCGATGTTGACGCCACCCATGGTCAGCACTGTCATCGCACCGGTCAATATCGCCAGAACCGTGTAGATCGCATAGTCGGCGACGCTCAGCCATCGCGTCAGCAGCAAGCCGGTGATGGCGGAAAGGCCCTGCGCGGCAAGCGCACCGGTCAGGAATCCCGCAACGCTCTTGAAGCGTCCTTGCCAGGAAGCGCTCATGCGCGACTTGTCCTCGCGCCGTGGCTGTTGCGAGGCCACCGGGTCCTGCTCGAGCGCGACAGTGCCTTGGACGGAGTTTTCCATGGGATCGTCAAAGTCGGGCAAAGCGGATCGGATTCACGCAGGCAAGCTCGCAGCTGCCTGCGCAGAGCAACGCGCCTAGCGCGAGCCCTCGGCCATGAATACCGCACGAAATGTGCGAAAGAGAATCTTGATGTCGAGCCAGAGCGACCAGTTGTCGACGTAGTAGGCGTCAAGTTCGACGCGCTTGGCGTAGGGCAGGCGATTGCGGCCGCTCACTTGCCATAGCCCGGTGATGCCCGGACGCATGGTGCAGTAGTGCGACCATTGCTTGCCATACAGGCTTCGCTGGCGTTCCATGCAGGGCCGTGGGCCGACGAGGCTCATGTCGCCCTTGAGCACGTTCCAGAACTGAGGCAGTTCATCCAGGCTCGCGCGGCGGATCAGGTGGCCCAGGGGGGTGATGCGGGGATCCTTCTCCAGCTTCTGGAAAGTGTCCCATTCGGTCCGCGCCATGTCGTTCTTACTCAGAAAGTCCTCCAGCACGGCATCGGAGTCGTGGACCATGGACCGGAATTTGTAGAACTTGAAGCGCTCGCCGTTCTGGCCCAGCCGGCTCTGCCAGTAGTGGATCGGAGCGCCCATGCTGATGCGCACGCAGAGGGCGACCAACAGATACAACGGGCCCAGGAGCGCGAAGAACACGAGGGCTCCCGCGATGTCCATCAAACGCTTGGCGGCGCGTTCCGCCCAGTGCATCTTCCGGGTCACCAGGAGATTCGGCGCGGCCGCAGCGCCACCGCCTCCGGGTGGCATGTGGCGTGCGACGGGCCCTTGCGCGGTCGAGTCAGAACGGAACATCACCATTTCCTTCGAGAGGGGGCGCCTGACTGCCAAGGCAGTGGAAGACACCCATAAGTAACTCTTTTCTACTAATGGGTCGCCATTCAATCACAGGCGATCCGGCTTGTCGTGTCAGCATTAGTCGTATGCCGTTTGCGACAAAATATGTAACCTGCCCTCTTAACCCCCGACCTCGCGCAGTTCCGATCTTCGGTTGTTGCGTTGCAGCAAGGTGATTCAAATTGTAGTCCTTTCGGCTAACAAGTATCTGAATTTTTAACTTAAGTACTCTTTTTTTGTGTCCTAGTTCACCATGCTGAGCTCAAGCCCCGACCTGTAACAAGATCGTTCCGGATGGACACATCACGGAGCAGCGAAACAAATGGAAAACGCCCGCCCCGGGTGCACCGGAGCGGGCGTTTTCGATGTGACCCGGGCGGGTTGAGACGCCGCGCGGCGTGAGGTCAGTGCGCTGGCGTGCCCGTTGTCGCCGATCGGGTTTCGAAGGGCAGGGTCAGCGTGGCCAGATCCTTGCGGGTTTCCACCAAGACCAACGGGCCATCGTCCAGCACCACCACGGCCGGGCGTTCGCGCGGCACATGGACGGCACGCGGTTCGGCCTCGATGGCGGCACGCACTGCTGCCACACGAGCGGCATCCGAATTGACCCATTGCAGGCCGGCGTTCTCGGCGATCCGGGCCAGCTTTTCCGTAGGGAGGTCGAACGCTGCGACCTTGGGGAGCGCCAGCCGGCCTGAAGGCGTCGTCGCCTTGGCGGGCGCGGACACTGCCGCGGCATCCGGCGTGCCGGTGGCCGCTGCCGGTGCGTCCGCCACCACTTCTGCCTCGTCGGTATTCGGAATGCCCGCGGGGCTGATGCCGATTTCGCGTTCGCCCTCGCGGCCTTCGCGCGAGCCACGTTCGCGGCGGTCCCTGCCGTATCGGTCACGGGAGCGCCCGCGTCGTTCGTCCCCTTCGCGCCGGGGGGCATCACCTTCGCCCTGCAAGGCTTCGGGCGTGGCACCGTTTCCTGCGGAGGCGTCGGCGACCTCGACAACTTCGCTGTTGCGCTCGGCCACTTCGGCCGGGCGGGGGCCGCGGCGCTCGCGGCGGCCCTCGCGCGGCGGCTGCTCTTCGCCGGCTCCGGCCACGTCGGAGGTGGCGGTGCGGGATTCGCGGGTCGTGCCTTCGTCGCGGCGCGCGTCACCGCGGTCGCGGCGCTCGCTCTGGCGGCCGCGCGGTGCGCGCTCGGCGCCGGCCTCACGCTGCTCGTCGGCTGGCGCCGCGGCAACTCCCTGGGCCAGCGAAACCTTGTCGCCGTTTTCCTGGCCGCGGGCCTCGATCGACTCGCGACGCTCGCCTCGGCTCGTGCCTCGGCGGTCGCTGTCGCGTGGCGGGGGTGCATCGCGCAGCTCGCGACTGCCTTCGGCGCGGCCACCTTCGCGGCGCATGTCGCTGCCACCGCCCTCACGGCGCTCACCGTTGCCGCGGCCTCCGCGGCGTTCGCC
>NZ_CABFMN010000155.1 GCF_901875635.1 Xylophilus ampelinus
GGATTGCCGGGTGGCCGCCAGCGCCTCGCGGGCCTGCTGCGCACTGAGCTCGCGGTAGCGGTTCCCCAGCGACTCCGCCCGGTCCAGCGCGTCGCGCGAGGCCCGGGCGGCGTCGGCGCTGGCGTCTGCGGCCGCGCGAGCGGCGTCGCGGCCTTCCTCGCGCGCCGAGGCGGCCGATCGCTCTGCCGCTTCGCGCAGCCGCGCGGCGGACTGTGCGGCTTCACGGCTGGCCTTGCGGATCGTCTCCACCATCGCCTGCGACAGCCGGCCCGCTTCGAGGTCGGCCGCTGCCACCGCCTGCTGCGCGGATCGGACCGACGCCGCGGCGGCGGCCTTCGCCTCCCTGGCGGCGGACCTGGCCGCCTCGACCGTCGGGTCCGGTGGCGGGCTGAGGAGGCCTGGCGGATCGGCCGCCAGTGCCGCGCCGAGCGGGGCGAGCGCGAACAGGAGAGCGCACGCCAGTCGTCGATGCCGGCACCACCGCAGGCGTGGCAACGGCGCGGGACCGGCGGCCTGCGCGTGCGCGCCCGGCGCGCGCGATGCGGTCCGGGCGAAGCCCGCGTGGCGGATGGACGGCAGTCTTGGGGGCATGGGCGAACTCGGGCGATGGTGAAGCACTCAATGTAGGCCGCATGCAGCGGTGGACCTTGCGCGCCGTCAAGGACCGGGCTCGCAGGCAGGAGCTGCAGGGCAGCGTGCCTTGCAGTGGCCCGAGCCATCCTCTTGACGTGCCGCAAGATGGGGCGCAGGCCCGCGGGCTACGCTGCCGGCACCGCTCGCATCGTGGCGGCTTGAAAGGGCAGGATGCGTACAGCTGATTCGTTGATACGGGCGAACGCGCGCCAGGCGGCATGGAAACGCGCAGTGCACCCCTGAGCGCCGCTGCGGCGGCGCGCGCGGCGAACGAGGGGCTGTCCTGCCTCGGCTGCCGCCACCTGGGCGTGTGCATGCCGTCGCAGGCCGTGTCCAGGACGGGACGGCCCGTCCGGCTGGTGTCGCGCCGCCTGCTGCTGCAGCGCCGCGAGCCGCTGCTCACGCCACAGGACCGGTTCACCGCCGTCTACGGCGTGCGTCGCGGCCTGCTCAAGGGTGTGCTGGCCGCGGATGTGGCCGGGGGCCTGGTCACCGGCTTCTTCTTTCCGGGCGACCTCGCCGGACTCGACGGCATCGCGCTGGACCGGCATCCGACGGGCGTGCTGGCGGTGACCGACGCCGAAGTCTGCGTCGTTCCGTTCGAGCGGCTGGAGGCTTGGGCCGCGCGTGTCCCGGCCGCGCAGCGCCACCTGCACCGGTTGCTGTCGAGGGAGATCGCGCGGGGCCGCATGGCCTTGCTGCCGCTGGCGCGGCTCACGGCGGCCCAGCGGGTCGCCGACTTCCTGCTGCGTTTCGCCGCCGCGCAGGCGCACGGCAGCGGCAGCCCGTCCGATTTCGTGCTGGCGCCCACCCTGGAAGAGATGGGCAGCCACCTGGGCCTGAAGATGGAGACCGTGTCGCGCGTGCTGTCGCAACTGGTGTCGCAGCGGCTGATCGCACGCGAGCGCCGCAGCCTGCGCATTCTGGCGTTCGGCGACCTCGACCGCCTGGCGCGGGCGCAGCTCGCCGGCCCCGAGGTGCGCTGATCGCCGAAGTGCCGGCGGGCGCGCGACAGTCCGGATCGGGAGATGACACACTCGGCGCGGCGACACCCCATTCTTTTCCGGAGCCCGCCCATGACCCCTGCCCATCCCGGCACCTACCGCGATGAATTCATGCAGCGCGCGCTCGCGCTGTCGGCCCAGGCCCTCGACACGCCCGGCACCGAGCCCTTCGGCGCCGTGGTGGTGAAGGACGGCCGCATCGTCGGCGAGGGCTTCAACCACTCCGTCGCCCACTGGGACCCGACCTCGCACGGCGAGACCGAGGCGATCCGCGATGCGTGCCGGCGGCTGCAGACGGTGGACCTGTCGGGTGCCGAGCTGTATTCCTCCTGCGAGCCCTGCGCGCTGTGCGTGGCGGCGATGCACATCGCGGGCATCGGCCGGCTGTACTACGCGGCCTCGCTCGCCCAGTCGGGCGACGCCTTCGAGGGCGTGCCCGCGTCGGCGCGCCACCCGATCGACGTCGACGTGCTGCGCAGCGAGGCCGGCGCGCCGCTGCAGTCGCGGTTGATGCGCGCGGAGCAGCATGCGGACACCGCCGCCGTCGAGATCCTGCGGCGCTGGGCGGCGGCCCGGCGTTGAGGAAGTCTTGAAGAAAAAATGGCTGCAGCGCCCGTGGGGCGGGCGCAATCAGCTATGTTTTCGATAGCAAATCGAGGTGTCGAGCCCCTCAGTCCCAGGCCGGCGCCAGGCCGTCGGGGCTGACCAGCCGGTCGCCGCGGTCGAGCGCCGCGATGCGGGCCAGCTCCGCGTCGGTGAGCCACAGCGCGCGCGCCTGCAGGTTGCTCGCCAGGTTCTCGCGCCGGGTCGACGACGGGATCACCGCGTAGCCCGATTGCATCGCCCAGGCCAGCACCACCTGCGCCGGCGTGGCGCCGCGCGCCTGCGCGATCTGCCCGACCACCGGATCGCCCAGCACCTTGCCGTAGGCCAGCGTCATGTACGAGGTCGTCGGGATGCCCTGCGCCGCGGTGAAGGCGGTGACAGTGTGGTTCTGCAGGTAGGGGTGCAGTTCGATCTGGTGCGTGGCGATCTGCGCCGCGCCGACGGCGGCGATGGCCTCCTTCAGCAGCGCGATGTTGAAGTTCGACACGCCGATCTGCCGCGTCAGCCCCTGTGCACGCGCGTCGGCCAGCGCGCCCATGAACTCGGCCACCGGCACGGCACCGCCGGGCGAGGGCCAGTGGATCAGCGACAGGTCGACCTGCTCGAGGCGCAGCTTGTGCAGGCTGTCCTTGAGGCTGGCCGCCAGCCGGTCGGCGCCGAGGTGCTCGGTCCAGACCTTGGTGGTGACGAAGAGCTCGTCGCGCCGCACGCCGCTGTCGGCGATGGCCTGGCCGATCGCGGCCTCGTTGCCGTAGATCTGGGCCGTGTCGATGGCGCGGTAGCCCAGTTCGAGCGCGTTGCGGACCGAGTCGATGACCACCTGGTCCTTGAGGCGGAAGGTGCCGAGGCCGAAGGCGGGGACGGAGGGGGCGTTCATGGGTGGGTCCTTGAAGGAGGGAACAGCCTGCAGTGTGGCCGCGAAGCCTTTGCAGAAAAACACCGTGATCGGCCAAAGATATTTGCCGTCGAATCAATAATCGGCGCGATGAAGACGACGCTGGACGAATTGCAGGCCTTCACCGCCGTGGTCGACACCGGCTCCATCAGCGCCGCGGCCGAGCAGCTGGGCCAGACCGTCTCGGGCGTGAGCCGGGCGCTCGGCCGGCTGGAGCGCAAGCTCGCCACCACGCTGCTGCGACGGACCACGCGGCGCATCGCGCTGACCGAGGAGGGCCAGGCCTTCCTGGCGCGGGCGCGGGCGATCCTGCTGTCGGTCGACGAGGCCGAGGAACTGATGGCGGCGCGCCGCCAGCAGCCCGCGGGCCGGCTGCGCGTGAACGCCGCCACGCCCTTCATGCTGCATGCCATCGCGCCACTGGCCGCGGATTTCCGGGCGGCCTACCCGCAGATCGCGCTGGAGCTCGACACCGACGAGATGAACATCGACCTGCTGGCCCGGCGCACCGACATCGCCATCCGCATCGGCGCCCTGCGCGACTCGACGCTGCATGCGCGGCCGCTGGCCAGCAGCCGCATCCGCGTGCTCGCCAGCCCGGCCTATCTGGCGGCCGCGGGCCGGCCGACCACGGTGGCGGCGCTGGCGCGCCACACGCTGCTGGGCTTCACCCAGCCCGAGTCGCTCAACCGCTGGCCGCTGCGCGGCGCGCACGGCGACGAGTGGGCGGCAACGCCGGCCATCACCGCCTCCAGCGGCGAGACGCTGCGCCGCCTGGCGTTGGCGGGCGCGGGCATCGCCTGCCTGTCGGACTTCATGACGGCCGCCGACCGCCAGGCCGGGGACTTGGTGCAGGTGCTGGCGCGCGACACGGTCGACGTGCGCCAGCCCGTGCACGCCGTGTACTACCGCAACACCGCGCTGGCGGCGCGCATCGAATGCTTTCTGGCCTTCGTCGAGGGCCGATTGCGCACTATGTCCTGGAACGCGCGTTGAAGGTCCGCGCGGGGCGGCCTCGCGCCCCGGCGGCTCGATAGCATCCGCGGTCCTGCTTTTCTTGCGCCGAACCGTGCCATGACGTCCACCGATGCCCGCCTGGCCGCCTGCTGCCGTCTTCCCCTGGTTGCCGGCGTGCTGGCGGCTGCGCTGGCTGCCGGCTGCCAGATGCGCGGCGACGTGCGGCCGCTGTCTTCCGAAGCACCGCCGCCGCCCGTGTTCAACCCGCCGCCGCACACCTGCCAGGCGGCGGGCGCGCGCTTCGCCCTGGGGCGGCGGATCACGGCCCCGCTGATCGACGAGATGCGCTCGCGCGCCGGCGCCCGTTCGGCGCGCACCGCGCTCGCGTCCGATCCGGCGATGGCCGTCGACCTGCAGCGGCTGATCGTCGACATCGAACCGTCGGGCCGCATCGTCGGCCTTCGCTGCGGTTGACGGGCCGCCCGCGCCGGATAATCGGCGGATGCGCATTCGCTTCACCAAGATGCAAGGGGCCGGCAACGACTTCGTCGTGCTGGACGAAACGCGGGGCCAGCTCGGCCTCACGCCCGGGCAGTACCAGTTCCTGGCCGATCGGCACTTCGGCGTCGGCGCCGACCAGATCCTGACGGTGCGGCCCTCGCCCGCGCCCGAGGTGGACTTCCAGTACGTGATCCACAACGCCGATGGCGGCGAGGTCGAGCAGTGCGGCAACGGCGCGCGCTGCTTCATGCGCTTCGTGCGCGAGCACGGCCTGACCGACAAGGACACGGTGCGCGTGCAGACGCTCTCGGGCGTGATCGCGCCGCGCATGAATCCCGACGGCCGCGTGACGGTCGACATGGGGCCACCGGTCTTCGAGCCGGCGCGCGTGCCCTTCGACACGGCGGGCCTCGATCCGCAGCCCGACGGTTCATGGGAAAAATGGCACCTGGCCCTGTCCACGCTTGCGGAAGGCGCTATCGTTTCCGTAGCAATCCTGTCCATGGGCAACCCGCATGCGGTGCAGGTGGTCGACGACGTGGACACCGCTCCGGTCGCGACGCAGGGGCCACTCATCGAACACCACCCGCGCTTTCCGCAGCGCGTGAACGCCGGCTTCCTGCAGGTCGTCGACCGCGGCCATGCCCGACTGCGCGTGTACGAGCGCGGCGCCGGCGAAACCCTGGCCTGCGGCACCGGCGCCTGTGCGGCGGTGGTGGCGGGCATTCGCCTCGGCCTGTTCGAGCACGGCGTCGACGTCGAGACGCGCGGTGGCATCCTGACCATCGAATGGGCCGGCGACGGCTCGCCGGTGTTCATGACCGGCCCGGCCGTGACCGTGTTCTCGGGCGAGATCGACGTGCCCGAAGGCATCTGAGCGGCCGCACTCCCTCCCTGCAACCATAACGACGACGCCATGAATCCCATCACCGAGGACGACATCGCCAATTACCTGGCGAACACGCCCGATTTCTTCGAGCGGCACGCGCAGCTGCTGGCGCACGTGCAGCTCACCAGCCCGCACGGCAACCGCGCGGTGAGCCTGCAGGAGCGGCAGGCCGAGATGCTGCGCGAGAAGATCAAGGCGCTGGAGCACCGCATCATGGACATGGTGCGTGCCGGCACCGAGAACGTCGTCACCGCCGACCGCCTGCAGCGCTGGACGCAGAGCCTGCTGACCTGGCGCGACCCGCGCGGCCTGCCGTGGGAGATCATCAACGGCCTGCACCAGCAGTTCATGGTGCCGCAGACCGGCATCAAGCTGTGGGACCTCGATCCCGCCTACGCCCAGGAGACCTACGCCCAGCAGGTGAGCGAGGACCTGAAGACGCTGGCCACTTCGCTCACCACGCCCTACGTGGGCCTGAATTCCGGCTTCGAGGCGGCGTCGTGGCTCAACGACCCGCAGCAGGCCGTGTCGCTGGCGCTGATCCCGCTGCGCGCCGAGCCGGAGCTGCCGGCCTTCGGCCTGCTGGTGCTGGCCTCGCCCGACGCGCAGCGCTACAGCGCCGAGATGGGCACCGATTTCCTGGAGCGCATCGCGCAGCTCGCGTCGGCGGCCCTTTCGCGCCTGCGCGCTTGACGCGCCCGGACCGCCGCCGGCGGTGGGTCCGCGCAGCGCTCGCCGCTGCGGGCCTGGGCTTCGCGGCGGGTGCAGCGATCCACACGATGGTGACGCGCCACGGCGCGCACGTCGTGGCGAACCCGCCCGCAGGCGACGCCGATGCGGCGCTGGTGCTGGGCAACCGCGTCTGGCTCGACGGCGCACCCAATCCCTGCCTGGCGGCGCGCGTCGAAGCAGCGGTGGCGCTGGCCCGCGCCGGCCGCGTGCCGCTGCTGGTGATGAGCGGCGGCGTGGACCACGAGGACGGCCGCATCGAGGCCGAGGCCATGGAAGGCCTGGCGCGCGCCGCGGGCTACGCCGGCCCCGTGCTGCGCGAGCCCGCCTCGCAGTCGACGCGCGAGAACCTGCTGCTGTCGCGGCACGTGCTGGAGGCGGCGGGCGTGCGGCGCGTGATCGTCGTCACCGAGCCTTCGCATCTGTGGCGCACGCGGCAGCTCGCGGCTGGCAGCGGCTTCGATCGCGCCTTCGACGTGCAGTACGCAGCGGCGCCGGTGCCCTGCCGCCGCGGGGACCGCGCGGCCCGTGCCGCGTTGCGGGAGGTCGCCGCGGTCGTGAACAATGCCATCCGTGGTGACTACTGACCCCGCCGCCGGGCCCGACGCCGACCGCGATCCGTGGATCGAGGCCTACCTGGCGTACGTGCGCGTGGAGCGCCGTCTGGCGGCCCGCACCGTCGAGCTCTATGCGACGCATCTGGCCGCGCTCCAGGCGCGCGCCGCCGAATCGAAGCTCGGGTTGACGCAGGTGCAGCCCGCGCACATCCGGCGCTGGATGGCGCAGATGCACGGGGCCGGCCACGCGCCGCGCGGCATCGCACTCGTCCTGTCGTGCTGGCGCAGCTTCTACCGCTGGCTCGGGCAGGGCGGCCATGTGCCCGCCAACCCGGTGCAGGACGTGAAGGCGCCCAAGGCCGCGCGCCCGCTGCCCAAGGCGCTGGGCGTGGACGACGCCGTGCGCCTGGCCGATCACCGCGATGCCGACGCCGACCCCTGGACCGAGGCACGCGACCGCGCCATCGTCGAACTGCTGTACGGCTGCGGCCTGCGCGTGGGCGAACTGGTCGGCCTCGACGCCCGGCCGGGCAAGGACGCGCGCGGCTGGATCGACCTGGACGCCCTGGAGGCCAGCGTGCTCGGCAAGGGCAGCAAGCGCCGCGGCGTGCCGATCGGCGCGAAGGCGGCCGAGGCCCTGCGCGCCTGGCTGGACTGCCGCGACGCCTGCGCCGCGTCGCCCGAGACCGCGCAGCGCGACCCGGCCTCCGCCGCGGCCCTCTTCATCGGCCCCAAGGGCCTGCGCCTGACGGCCCAGGCGGTGTGGAAGCTGCTGCGCGCGCGCGGCGCGCAGGCCGGCCTGTCGGCACCGGTGCATCCGCACATGCTGCGCCACTCCTTCGCCAGCCACGTGCTGCAGTCCAGCGGCGACTTGCGTGCGGTGCAGGAACTGCTGGGCCACGCCAGCATCGCCACCACCCAGGTCTACACGCGGCTGGACTTCCAGCACCTGGCCAAGGCCTACGACGCCGCGCATCCGCGGGCGAAACTCAAGAAAGACACATGAAGGTCCTGCGCCTCAAGCCCGGCAAGGAGCGCTCGCTCCTGCGCCGCCATCCGTGGATCTTCGACGCCGCCATCGCCAAGGGCGGCGGCGATGCGGGCGAAACGGTGCGCGTGGAGTCGCACGACGGACGTTTCCTGGCCTGGGCGGCGTACAGCCCGGCCTCCAAGATCCGCGCGCGGGCCTGGAGCTTCGACGAGACGCAGCGCATCGACGCTCCTTTTTTCATAGCGCGCTGCGCAAGCGCGGTAGGCGCCAGAGCCCTTTTTGGCATCGAAAGCGACGGCGTGCGGCTGGTGCACGGCGAGGCCGACGGGCTGCCCGGGCTCATCGTCGACCGTTATGGCGACACGCTGGTGGCGCAGTTCGGCTCGGCCGGCGTGGAGCGCTGGAAGGGCGTGCTGGCCGACGCGTTGCTGCAGTCCACCGGACTCGCGCGGCTGTACGAGCGCTCGGACGCCAGCGGGCGCGAGCGCGAGGGCCTGCCGCCGGTCACGGGCTGGCTGCGCGGGGAGGGGCCGACCGAGCTGGCGATCCGCGAGCACGGCTGGCAGCTGACGCTGGACATCGCCACCGGCCACAAGACGGGCTACTACCTCGACCAGCGCGACAGCCGCGGCCGTTTCGCCCGGCTGGCCGCACAGCGGCGCTTCGCGCGCGTGCTGAACTGCTACTGCTACACCGGCGGCTTCACCGTCGCGGCGGCGAGCGGGCTGGCGTCGGTGGGCGCGCTGGCGGGGGCCGAGCTGGTGTCGGTCGATTCGTCGCTGCCGGCGCTGGAGCGCGCCCGGTCGCACCTGGCCCTCAACGGGCTGGACGGGGCGCGCACCGAATTCCTCGACGCCGACGTGAACGCGACGCTGCGCCGCTTCATCGACGAGGGCCGCCAGTTCGACGCCATCGTGCTCGATCCGCCCAAGTTCGCGCCGACCGTGGCCCATGCGGAACGGGCCGCCCGCGCCTACAAGGACATCAACCGCCTGGCCTTCAAGCTGCTGCCGCCTGGCGGCGTGCTGCTCACTTTCTCTTGCTCCGGCGGCATCTCGGCCGATTTGTTCCACAAGATCGTCGCCTCCGCCGGCCTCGACGCCGGCGTGGACGGCTACATCGCCGAGCGCCTCGGCGCGGCGCCGGACCACCCCATGACCATCGAGTTCCCGGAGGGCGAGTACCTCAAGGGGCTGGTCGTCGTGCGCAAGCCCTGAACTACGGGCAAAAGGCGGACATCCATACGCGAAGGGCGCCAAGGTTTCGCGAAGAACGCGAAAGAAATCCATTTTCTTGATGTCTTCCTTTTGCGACCTTCGCGGAACTTTCGCGCCTTTCGCGTACGGATGTCCGTATTCCCTGCGCCCCACACCCCATTGCCGCTCGTCCTAAACTTTCTCCCCTTTTCCCCCGGAGCTTCCCATGGCCCTCATCCCCGCCACCATCCTCACCGGCTTCCTCGGCTCCGGCAAGACGACCCTGCTCAAGCGCATCCTGACCGAGGCGCACGGCCAGAAGATCGCCGTGATCGAGAACGAGTTCGGCGAGGAGAACATCGACTCCGACATCCTCGTGACCGAGAGCAAGGAGCAGATCGTGCAGATGAGCAACGGCTGCGTGTGCTGCACCATCCGCGAGGACCTGCGCGAGGCGCTGCAACTGCTGGCAGCCAAGAAGCGCCAGGGCCTGCTGGACTTCGACCGCGTGGTGATCGAGACCACCGGCCTGGCCGACCCCGGCCCGGTGGCGCAGACCTTCTTCATGGACGACGAGATCGCCGAGAGCTATCTGCTCGACTCGATCCTCACGCTGGTCGACGCCAAGCACGCTGCCCAGCAGCTCAACGACCGCCAGGAAGCGCGCCGCCAGGTGGGCTTCGCCGACCAGATCTTCCTGTCCAAGACCGACCTGGTGGCCGCCGAGGAGGCCGATGCGCTGATCCACCGCGTCAAGCACATGAATCCGCGTGCGCCGATCCAGAAGGTGCATTTCGGCGAAGTGCCGCTGGCCCAGGTGTTCGACCTGCGGGGCTTCAACCTCAACGCCAAGCTCGACATCGACCCGGACTTCCTCAAGGAAGACGGCCACGACCACCACCATGACCACGACCATGCGCACGGCGAGCATTGCGACCACCCCTCGCACGCGCACGAAGGCCATGGGCACCACCACCACGTCGACGACGACGTCAAGAGCTTCGTCTACAAGGCCGACCGGCCCTTCGACCCGGCCAAGCTCGAGGACTTCCTGGGTGCCATCGTCAACATCTACGGCCCGCGCATGCTGCGCTACAAGGGCGTGCTCGACATGAAGGGCACGGCGCGCAAGGTGATCTTCCAGGGTGTGCACCAGCTCATGGGCAGCGACCTGGGGCCCGAGTGGGGCGAGGGCGAGGCGCGCCAGAGCCGCATGGTGTTCATCGGCATCGAACTGCCGCGCGAGATCCTGGAGCAGGGCCTGGACCAGTGCCTGGTCTGACCGTCGGCGCAGGGGGCTGAAGCCTCGACAGCCTGGGGTGCGCCCCGGTCTGGCGGCCGAGTTCTTTCTCTATACAATCGCGCGCCTGTTCCGGAGGCCGGCTCCCGCCACGCGAGTGGCGGGGCCATGGCTTTCGGCCCAGTTTGGCGCACGTCCGTGGCCTTGTTCGGGGGTATAACCCCGTGAGCCGCCACTGGCACGCACCCCTGACAACGTCGGCGACCGCGAGGCACCTGCCCGCAGGACGCCCTTGGGAGGAGACAGCACCAGTGACAGCGCGTTCCAGCCAATCCAAGGAGCCAGCGACCGTGAAGAAACCCGCCGCCAAGGCCACGCCCGCGACCGCCGCCAAGGCGCCGGTCCGCAAGCCGGCTGCGCCTGCCGCGGCCAAGGTGCAGGATGCGCCCAAGCCCGTGAAGGCTGCAGCCGCCCCCGCACCCGTGGTCGCTCCGGCGCCGGCCCCCGCCCCCGGGGTGCCCCCCCGCGCACGCGCCTCGGCCCGCCTGACGCAGTTGACCGTTCCATCCATGCCGCAGGCGGTGGCCTCCACCGCCGCCAAGTCCAGCTTCACACAGACCATGTCCACCGCCCTCGTTCCGCCGCCGCCCATGGCTGTCAAGAAAGATCCCAAGCTCGCGAACAACTGGAAGTCCAAGTCGGCCGAGGAACTGACCGACGCTGAAGTCATCGCGATGCCCGACAGCGAGTACATGAACGACAAGCAGATGGCATTCTTCCGCCTGAAGCTGCAACAGCTCAAGCAGGGCATCCTCGACAACGCCGGCGAAACCACCGAGCACCTGCGCGAGGACACCGTCGTCGTGCCCGACCCGGCCGACCGCGCCACCATCGAGGAAGAGCATGCCCTCGAGCTGCGCACCCGCGACCGTGAGCGCAAGCTGCTCAAGAAGATCGAGCAGTCCATCGCGCGCATCGACGCCGGCGACTACGGCTACTGCGACGAGACCGGCGAGCCCATCGGCGTCGGCCGCCTGCTGGCACGGCCCACCGCAACGCTGTCGCTCGAGGCGCAACAGCGCCGCGAGCTCAAGCAGAAGATGTTCGGGGACTGAGGTCCCGAGTCTGACCCGCCCGAGCGCCTGATCGAACGCACATGGCCAAGGAAGACGGCAACCGCCTGCTCTCCAAGGTGGCGAAGTTCGTTCGCAATCCGCTGAAGGATTGGTCCGACCTCGATGCGCCGGAGGGCCAGGAGGCGCCGACCGAGTCCGGCTACAGCCGCGAGGCGCTCAAGGAGATGATCGAGCGCCGCCAGCGCAACGATTTCGTGCGCCGGCGCGAGTTCGACATGCTGCGCAAGCTGCGTCAGCGCGAGGCGGCCGGCGCGCGGGAGCAAGGCGGCTCCCCTTCGTCCTTCAGCCTCAACACCTCCGGCAAGACCGATGGCCGGGCGCTCACGCTCAAGAAGATCGACGAGATCGAGGAGCAGATGTCGCAGCAGTGGTGGAAGGGGCGTCCGCACGGGGAGGGCGCGGAGGCCGATGCCGCCTTGGCGCCCGACCCGCTGGCCGCCCAGCACGCCCGCGCCTATGCCGACACCGCGCCTGGCGTGCCGCCCCCGCTGCAGGCCGATTCGGAGCCTGCTGCATCCAATCTCGGCGCATCGTCGCAGTTCGCCGCCGAGACGGCCCTGGACCAGGCGGCGATCCGCTTTGCGCACGGCGACGACGCGGGTGCCGAGGCCATCCTGCTGCAGGCCGTGGCAGGCAGCGGCCCCTATGCCGATCACGACGAGACCTGGCGGGCCCTGCTCGACCTGTATCGGGCGACAGGCGATGCGGAGAAATTCGGCGCGGCGAGCACGCGGTATGCCCAACGTTTCAAGCGCCCGGCGCCGGAGTGGGTGTCGCTGCGTCTCCTTGCCCGCAACGTGCAGGCTGGCGCCGAGGGCCAGGAAGGCGGCGTCGATTGGTACTGCCCCGCCGAATTGAACCGCGACGGCCTGGTCGACCTGACCCAGGCCCTTTCCCGCGCAGGCGCAGTGTGGCGCATCGACTGGCGTGCGCTGGTCCGCATCGATGCCGCTGCGGTGGCGCCGCTGGCAACCTTGTTCGCGCACTGGGGCGCCTCGCCCGTGCAACTGCGCTTCGCGGGTGCAGAGCGCTTGATCGGTGTCCTGGCCGAAGCCACGCCGCTGACGGACCGCAGCACCGACCTCGCCTGGTGGCAGCTGTACCTGTCCGTGCTGCGCGCCATGCACCTGGGCGAGGATTTCGAACTGGTCGCGCTCAACTACTGCATCACCTACGAGGTGTCGCCCCCTGCCTGGGAGGAGCCTGCGGGGCAGTACGCGTCGCTCGATCCCCCGCGGCATAGCCGCCCGGGCGGGCTGCGTATCATGGACGACGCCCCCGCCGAGGCCCGGGCACAGGCCGAGCCCGTTCGGCTATCGGGCGAGCTGGCGGGCGAATCGACGGCGACCTGGCAACGGCTGGATGCCGAACTGGCCGCAGCCCACGCGCCCGCCATTTCGTGTGCGGCGCTGGTGCGGGCCGATTTCGCCGCGGTCGGCGCCCTGTTGACCTGGGTGATGGCGCGCGACGCCCGGGGTCAGCGCGCCGAGTTGGTGGACCTGCATCGCCTGCTGCTCGCGCTGTTCCGTCTCGCCGGTGTCGCGGACCACGCGCAGCTGAGCCCACGCCACTGACGTGCGTCGCTGGCTCGCCTTGGCGCCGGCCCTTGCAACCGCCCCGAGCGGCCCCATGTCCCTCCGATGGAACAGTTTCACGGAACCACCATCGTCAGCGTCCGCCGCAAGACCCCCCAGGGCGACCAGGTCGCCATCGGCGGGGACGGGCAAGTCACGCTCGGCAACATCGTCATCAAGGGTTCGGCGCGCAAGGTGCGCCGGCTCTACCACGGCAAGGTGCTGGCGGGGTTCGCGGGGGCCACGGCCGACGCCTTCACCCTGTTCGAGCGCTTCGAGGCCAAGCTGGAGAAGCACCAGGGCCACCTGGCCCGTGCGGCCATCGAACTCACCAAGGACTGGCGCACCGACCGTGTGCTGCGCCGGCTCGAGGCGATGCTGGCGGTGGCGGACGCGACCACCTCGCTCATCATCACCGGCAACGGTGACGTGCTGGAGCCCGAAGGGGGCATCGTGGCCATCGGATCGGGCGGCGCGTACGCGCAGTCGGCGGCCAAGGCGCTGATCGACAACACCGAGCTGCCGGCGCACGAGGTGGTGAAGAAGTCGCTCGAGATCGCGGGCGAGCTGTGCATCTACACCAACATGCACCATACCGTCGAATCGCTGTAGCAAATACGGGCGTCCGGACGCGAAGAACGCGAAACCACGCGAAGTTCGCGAAAGACAGCCATCTCGAATCTTCGGATTTCCCTTTCGCGTCCTTCGCGGAATCTTCGCGTTCTTCGCGTAAGGAAGTCCGACCCCGCCTCCAGGAATTGACAGGCCCACCCATGTCCATGACCCCCCAGGAAATCGTCTCCGAACTCGACAACCACATCGTCGGCCAGCCGCAGGCCAAGCGCGCCGTGGCCATCGCGCTGCGCAACCGCTGGCGCCGCCAGCAGGTCGACGACAAGCTGCGCCACGAGATCACGCCCAAGAACATCCTCATGATCGGCCCCACGGGCGTGGGCAAGACCGAGATCGCGCGCCGCCTCGCCCGCCTGGCCGATGCGCCCTTCATCAAGGTCGAGGCCACCAAGTTCACCGAGGTCGGCTACGTTGGCAAGGACGTGGATTCGATCATTCGCGACCTGGCCGAGATCTCGGTCAAGCAGACCCGCGAAACCGAGAGCGCCAAGGTCCGCATGCGGGCCGAGGATGCGGCCGAGGAGCGCATCCTCGACGTGCTGCTGCCCGCCGCGCGAGACGCCGAAGGCCGTGCCACCGGCGACAGCGCCAACGCCACGCGCCAGGCCTTCCGCAAGAAGCTGCGCGAGAAGCAGCTGGACGAGAAGGAGATCGAGATCGAGGTCGCGGACGTCCGCGCCCCGCTGGAGATCATGGGCCCGGCCGGCATGGAAGAAATGACCGAGCAGCTCAAGGGCATGTTCAGCCAGTTCGGCCAGGGCAAGCGCAAGACCCGCAAGCTCAAGATCGCCGAGGCGCTGCGCCTGCTGACCGACGAGGAGGCCGGCAAGCTGCTCAACGAGGACGATGTGCGCACCCAGGCCATCGCGAATGCGGAGCAGAACGGCATTGTCTTCATCGACGAGATCGACAAAGTGGCCACGCGCAGCGAGGCGCAGGGCGCCGACGTGTCGCGCCAGGGCGTGCAGCGCGACCTGCTGCCGCTGGTCGAGGGCACGGCCGTCACCACCAAGTACGGCGTGGTGCGCACCGACCACATCCTCTTCATCGCCAGTGGCGCCTTTCACCTGAGCAAGCCGAGTGACCTCATTCCCGAGCTGCAGGGGCGCTTCCCGATCCGCGTCGAGCTGCAGTCGCTGTCGATCGCCGATTTCGAGAGCATCCTGACGCAGACGCGCGCCTCGCTCGTCAAGCAGTACGAGGCGCTGCTGGCGACGGAGGGCGTGACGCTGGAGTTCACACCCGACGGCATCACCCGCCTGGCGAGCATCGCCTTCGAGGTCAACGAGCGCACCGAGAACATCGGCGCGCGGCGGTTGTCGACGGTGATGGAGCGTCTTCTGGACGAGGTGAGCTTCGATGCCACCCGGCTGGAGGGCCAGAGCGTGCGCATCGATGCCGCCTACGTCGATGGCCGTCTGTCGGCACTAAGTCACGACGAGGACCTCTCGCGCTTCATCCTCTGACGTCGGCCAACGCCAGTGGCAGGGTTGAAGCATCACTTTCACTGCCCTGGCTAAGTGCTTACGTTCAAACGACTTTTCGCCTGCGTCGTTCTCGCGAAATCTTCGCTAAGTCGTTGATTCCATTACAAAAAAAGAGCGCGACCCACCGTTGTGCAGCAATGGTTTCCTGCTACAGTGCAAAAAAGTGCAGTTAAGTGGGAAAAAGTGTCGGCAAACCCCGTCCCGGGGCCCGGCGGCTGCCGAATCGGGGTTTCTTGGTCGTGTTTCAGGGCGCTTCATCGCTGAGTCTGGATGCCAAGGGGCGGCTTTCCGTGCCGACCCGGCATCGTGACGTCCTGCTCGCGACCGCCTCCGGCCAGCTGACGATCACTCGCCATCCCCACGGCTGCCTGATGATCTTCCCGCGTCCCGAGTGGGAGAAATTCCGCGACAGGATCGCGGCGCTTCCGATGAACGCGCAGTGGTACAAGCGGCTGTTCCTGGGCAATGCGATGGACGTCGAGATGGACGGCACCGGCCGCGTGCTGGTCTCGCCGGAATTGCGCACCGCCGCCAACATCGCCCGCGACACGCTGCTGCTGGGCATGGGCACGCACTTCGAGCTCTGGGACAAGGCCACGCACGATGCCAAGGAAGCCGAGGCCCTCGCGGCCATGGACCCGCAGGCGCTGCAGGACCTCGCGTTCTGATGGGGTCCGGACTTGAGCCTTTCCCTGACCCACACGACCGTGCTGCTGCACGAGACGGTCGACGCTGTCCTCTCGGCAGCGCCCACCGCGCCCGGGGGCGGATGCCTGGGCACCTTCGTCGATGCGACTTTCGGCCGCGGCGGGCATGCGCGGCTGCTGCTGTCCAGGCTGGCGCCCGAGGGCCGGCTGATCGCGTTCGACAAGGACGCGGAAGCGGTGGCCGAAGCAGCGCGCATCCCCGATGCGCGTTTTTCCATCCGGCACGAAGGCTTCGCGGCGCTGGGGGTGCTGCCACCGGGCAGCGTGGCCGGCGTCCTGATGGACCTCGGTGTCAGCTCCCCCCAGATCGACAACCCCGCACGGGGTTTTTCTTTTCGTTTCGACGGCCCGCTGGACATGCGCATGGACACCACGCGCGGCCAGAGTGTGGCCGACTGGCTGGCAACGGCCGAACCACAGCAGATTGCAGAGGTGATTCGTGACTATGGCGAAGAACGGTTTGCTGTTCAGATTGCAAAGGCGATTGCTGCTCGCCGACAGGAACGGGGCCCAATTTCAACCACCGCCGAACTGGCCGAGCTCGTGGCTGGCACGGTCAAAACCCGCGAGCCGGGCCAGAACCCTGCAACGCGCACATTTCAGGCTCTTCGGATTTTCATCAACGCCGAGCTTGAAGAGCTGCAACAGGCGCTAGAGGCGAGCCTGACCGTGCTGCAACCCGGAGGCCGGCTGGCGGTGATCAGCTTCCACTCGCTGGAAGACCGCATCGTCAAGCAGTTCATCGCCACGCATTCGCGCGAGGTCTACGACCGGCGCGCGCCCTTTGCCGCGCCCAAGGCGATGAAGCTTCGCGCCGTGGGCCGCATCAAGCCCTCCGAGGCCGAGGTACAGGCCAACCCGCGTGCACGCAGCGCCATCCTGCGCGTGGCCGAGCGCACCGAGGCCGAGCCGGCCGGAGGCGCCCGATGATCACGCGCCTGAACCTGCTGCTGCTGTTGGCGGTGCTCGGCACCGCCATGTTCCTGGTGCATACGCAGTACCAGTCGCGCCAGCTCTACACGCAGTACTACAAGGCGCAGAGCGAGTCGCGCGTGCTCGAGACCGAGTTCGAGCGCCTGCAGGTCGAGAAGCGCGCGCAGGCCACGCCGCTGCGTGTCGAACGCCTGGCCAAGGAGCAGATCAAGATGCGCACCACCACGCCGGCGATGACGCTCTACGTTCGGCCCGACGGCAGCGTGATCCCGGCCGTGCCGCCGGCGCCGCCGGCCGCGCCGGCGGCCACCGGAGCGGCCGGCGCCCGTGCGCCGGCGCATTCGTGGAG
>NZ_CABFMN010000156.1 GCF_901875635.1 Xylophilus ampelinus
CAGCACGCACGACAAGCCGGTCAGCGCGAGCCAGCGCCGGAGAACGCAGGCCCGCGGCCGCCGCCAGCGCCCCAGTCGGTCGTGCGGGCCGCTTCACAGCGACGACGCAACAAGCCCCCAGGTCAGCGCCCAACCAACTGGCCCAGCCAAGAAAGTAACGAACGTGACGATTTCGGCCGTAACGCACGCACAGCAAGCGCCACAGCCCCATTGCACTTTCCATTCCGAAAGCCCGCGCGACAGTGCAGGCACCCCCCTTCCGCCAGAATGCACCTTTGCGTCTCCTCGCCCCTTTCCCAGTGACCCCTCCCCGCCGCGCACAGGCGCCCTCCTTCTCGACCGCCGAGTTCCGCGCGGCGCTGGGCATGTTCGCCACGGGCGTGACCATCGTGACCGCACGCAGCGCCGACGGCACGCGCATCGGGCTCACCGCCAACTCCTTCAACTCCGTGTCGCTCGAGCCGCCGCTCGTGCTGTGGAGCCTGGCGCGCGCCTCGGGCTCCATGCCGACCCTGGGCACCGGGTCGCACTACGCCATCAACGTGCTGGCCGCCGACCAGAAGGAACTGGCCGAACGCTTCGCGCGCCGCTCGGCCGACCGCTTCCAGAGCGTGGACTTCACCGACGGCGTGGCCGGCGCGCCGCTGCTCGCCGGCGCGGTGGCGGTGTTCGAATGCTTCAACCGCAGCCGCTACGAGGAAGGCGACCACGTCATCTTCGTCGGCGAGGTGGAGCGCTGCACCCACCGTGTCGGCGTGCCGCCGCTGCTCTTCCATGGCGGGCATTTCTACACCGAGCATCCGCTCTGAACCCCCCATGACCGAACACATCGCCCTGCCTCCGCTCCACACGCTGGCGCACGACGTGGCGGTGCTGCTCAAGGCGCGGCGCGAAACCGTCGCGGTGGCCGAATCATCGGCCGGCGGACTCGTCTCGGCTGCGCTGCTCGCCGTGCCCGGTGCCTCGGCCTACTTTCTCGGCGGCGCCGTCGTCTATTCGCGCCGCGCGGGCAAGGCGCTGATGGGACTCACGGCCGCCGACATGGAAGGCCTGCGCGCCGAGACCGAGCCCTACGCCCGCATGATGGCCGCGCGCGTGCGCGACATGCATCGCGCCACCTGGGGCCTGTGCGAAAGCGGGGCCGCCGGCCCGTCGGGCAGTCCCTACGGCGATGCGGCGGGCCATGTGTGCGTGGCCGTGGCCGGCGCCACCCTGCACAGCCGGACGCTGGCCACCGGCCGGTCGGAGCGAGCCTTGAACATGGACCTGTTCGCGCGCGAACTGCTGCGGCAGTTCGATGAGCTGCTGCGCAGCGAATCGCCGACGCGCTGAGCCGCAGCGTCCTGCCTGGCCGCCCAGGCGCTGCGCGCCAGCCAGTGCGCAAGCACGTCCGCCGGCCCGTGCAGTCAGTCCAGCAGCCGCAGCGCCGACCGCCAGGCCAGCTGGGTGTGCATGTGGTCTTCCTCGCGGTCGAACTGTCCGGCGGTGCGCAGGCGCACGGCCTCGGGCGGATAGACGATCGGCCGCCCACCGGCCAGCGCCTTGACCTGGGCCTGACAGGCCCGTTCCAGGAAGTAGATGTTCAGGAAGGCCTCGGCGATGCTGCGGCCCGCGGCCAGCAGGCCGTGGTTGCGCAGGATCATCACGCGGTGCTCGCCCAGGCTGGCCACCAGCCGCTCGCGCTCGTCCAGGTCCAGCGCGATGCCCTCGTAGGCGTGGTAGGCGATGTGGCCGTAGAACTTGAGCGCATGCTGGCTGATGGGCAGCAGCCCCTCTTCCTGGCACGACACGGCGATGCCGTCGGCCGTGTGCGTGTGGATCACGCAGGCCAGGTCGTGCCGCGCCATGTGCACGGCCGAATGGATGGTGAAGCCCGCGGCGTTGACGGGCTGGCTGGTCGAATCTGCGTCCACCGCCTGCCCGCTGGGATCGATCTTCACCAGGTCCTCGGGCCGCATCTCGTGGAACAGCACGCCATAGCGGTTGATGAGGAAGTGGTCCGGCGTGCCGGGAATGCGCGCACTGATGTGCGTGTCGATCAGGTCCGTCATGCGGAAGTGCGCGACCAGGCGGTACAGGGCCGCCAGGTCGTGGCGCGTGCGGGCTTCGGCCTCGGTCATGGTCGTCGCGGCGGGGGCGGTCATGGGAGTCTCCAGAAGAAAGGGATCAGGCAGCCTGCATGTCGGGCTGCGCGCGGATGAGTCCGGCCACGGCCAGGGCCTGCGCATCGCCCTGCTGCTCCAGCGCCGCGATCACGCCGCGCCGGTCGGCCACGGACTTGTCCTGGTTCAGCTTCATCTTGCCCTCCAGGCTGGCGATGGGAATGCGCAGCGCGGCGATGGCACGCAGCCGCGTGGCCGTGAAATCGGCCGGCATGTCGCGGAATCGCCAGGGTCCGCCCAGCGGCGTGTCGTAGTGCGCCACCACGCGGTCGAGCACCGCCAGCAGCCCTTCGGGCGACTCGATGAGTTCGGGCTGGCCGCGCGCATGGACGGCGGTGTAGTTCCAGGTCGGGAAGGTGTGTCGGTTCTCATACCAACTGGGCGAGATGAAGGCGTGCGGCCCCTGGAAGATGACCAGCGCCCCGGCCCCGGCCTGCAGGTCGGCGAACTGCGCGTTGTGGCGCGCCAGGTGCGTGACCAGCGTGCCGTGGCCGCCCTGCGCAGCCTCTGCGGCACTCGGCTCGTCCACCAGGAAGGGCAGGTGCGTGGCCTGCACGCCCTGCGCCCCGTGCGTGACCAGCGTCGCGAAGCTCCACTGGCGCATGCACGCGCGCAGCAGCGCCTCGTCCTTCTCGGCATAGGCCGGCGGCGTGTACATGGCGCGCGATCCGCTCAGTGCTGCTGCAGCCAGCGCACGGTGTCGTCGAAGGCCTCGCCGGCTACATCGGCCACCGACACGGCTTCCAGGAAGCTGTGCACCGTGCCCTTGTAGACCTTGGCCGTCACGTCCACGCCCTGCGCCTGCATGCGCACGGTCATGTCCATGCAGTCGTCGTGAAGCGGATCGCATTCGGTGATCACGTTGAACACCGGCGGAATGCCGCGCAGGTCGGCCGCTAGCAGGTTCATGCGCGGATCGGCATGGTCTTCGGGGCGCGACAGGTAGTTGCGGAAGAACCAGACCATCATGTGCAGCGACAGCCCGTACTGGCCGGCACCGTAGCGCACCACCGAGTCACGGTACAGGTTGGTGCTGAAACCGGTGTAGTTCAGCACCATGCCGCGCACCAGTTGCCGGCCCTCGTCACGCAGTGCGATGCAGGTGTTGAGCGACAGGTTGCCGCCGGCCGAATCGCCGCCGATGAACAGCTGGTCGGCGTCGAAGCCCAGCTCCTTCGCATGCGCCGCGATCCACTTCGTCGCGTCGATGCATTCCTCGATGGGCTGCGGGAACTGCGCCTCCGGCGCCCGCGTGTAGTTGATGCCGATCACCAGGATGCCGGCGCGCTCGGCGTACTCGCGCATCAGGCGGTCGTGCGTGTCGTTGCTGAACAGCACGTAGCCGCCGCCGTGGATGTAGAAGAACACGCCCGGCATGCGCCGCGCCTTCGGCGTGTGGATGCGCAGCTGCACCTGGCCATGGCGCGTGGGGATCATGCGGTCGACGGTGCCTGCCATCACCGGGCCGCCGGCGGCCCAGGGCGCGCGCACCTTCTCGGCGATGTCGCGGCCCTCGGCGATGGACACCGTGTCGCGGCGCGGGAAGGCCGCGGCATCGGCCGCCATGCGGTCCACGAAGATCTGCACCTGGGGGTCCACGGGCGCGGCGCGGCGGCCCTCTCTGATGGTGGCTTCGCGCAGTTGGGCCTCGGTCAAGGCGGCTTCGGTCATGGTGCTCTCTTGCAGGACGGGAAAGGAATGCGGGGGACGTGGCTCAGTAGCCGCGCGTCAGGTCCACGGCGTTGAACAGCGGCTGGCAAGCTTCGAGCCGGCCCACGTTGCGCAGGATCTGCTGCACCACCACGTCGAAGGTGGCCATGGTCGCCATGTGCGGCGTGACGACCACGCCGGGATGCGTCCACAGCGGATAGCCTTCGGGCAGCGGCTCCTTCTCGAACACGTCGACGATGGCGCCGCGCAGGTGGCCGCTGTCCAGCGCCGCGATCAGGTCGGCCTCGACCAGGTGCTCGCCGCGGCCGCAGTGGATCAGCGTGGCGCCTTGGGGCAGCGCCTCGAAGGTCCGGCGACTCAGGATGCCGCGCGTCTGCGCCGTGAGCGGCAGCAGGCACACCAGCACGTCGGTGTTCGCCAGGAAGTCCGTGTAGCCGGCTTCGCCGCTGTAGACCGTGACGCCCGCGATCTCGCGCGGCGAGCGCGCCCAGCCGCTGACGGGGTAGCCCAGCGCGGGCAGACGGCCGGCGATCAGCCCGCCGAGCTCGCCCAGGCCCATGATGCCGATGCGGCAGGCCGAGGCCGGCGCCTGCGGCGGCCGGTCCCAGCGCTGCGCCCTCTGGCTGGCCATCGCCAGGTCCAGCTTGCGGTGGTAGTGCAGCACGCCCCACAGCACGAACTGCCACATGCCTTCGGCCAGCATCGGATCGACCACGCGGCACACCGGCAGGCCGCGCAGGTCCTGGCCCGTCACCACGTTGTCCACACCGGCGGCGATGCTGTGCACCAGGCGCAGCTTCGGCATGTCGCCATACACGCCGCGCGGCGCGTCCCAGCAGGCGGCCACGTCGGCCTGCAGGCAGCGCGGGTCGGGCCACACCACCACGTCCAGCGACGGGTCGGCCTGGTTGAAAAGCGGCTTGAGGAAACCGAGGTCGGCCGACTGGCTCAGAAGGGCAAGCGTGGTCATGGGTGGCGAAGAAGATGCCGGGCCAGCGCGTGATACGCCGGCAGCGTGGTCGGGTCGTTGAAGGCGCTGGCGGCGCGCGGGTGCGATGCGAAGCGCGCGATCACCATCTCGGCCTTCGGGTCGATGTAGAGGTTCTGGCCGTGGATGCCGCGCGCGCAGTACGCAACGTGGTCGTTGTGCGTCATCCACCACTGGTTTCGGTAGCTCCAGCCGGGCAGCAGCGTGTAGCCGGCTTGCGCGAAATGCGCCGGGTCGGCGCCGCGCTCCACGTCGGCCACCGCCGCCTCGGGCACGATCTGGCGGCCGTTGAAGAAGCCCTTGCAGCGCATCATTTCGCCGAAGCGGGCCATGTCGCGCAGCGCACCGCTGAAGGCGCCGCCCGCGCCGGCCCGGCCGCGCGGGTCCAGCACGAACCAGGCGTCCTGCTCGGCGCCCAGGGGCGCCCACAGGCGCTCCTCCACCAGCTGCTCCAGCGGCAGCCCGGTGACGTTGCAAAGCACCCAGCCCAGCACCTCGGTGTTCACCGTCTTGTAGGCGTAGCGCTGGCCGTGCGGGCCGCTCGCGCGGATCGTGCGCAGGAACTCGCGGATGCCGACCGGACCGCTGGCCGGCGCCGGCAGGCCGGGCACCTGGGCGGCCGCGCGCAGGTAGGTCCAGACCTCGGCCGCAGGGTTCGTGTAGTCCTCGTCGTAGCGCAGCGCGGTGGTCATGTCCATCACCTGCCGCGCCGTGGCATCGCCCCAGGCGCTGTCGGCCAGCTCGGGCACATAGGTGGGCACCAGCGCCTCGGGGTCGATGCGGCCGGCCACCATTTCGGCGGCGGCCAGGGTGCCGACCAGCGACTTCGTGACCGACATGCATACGTGCGGCCGGTGCGGCTTCAGCGGGCCGTCGAAGTATTCGTAGACGATGCGACCGCGATGCAGCACGACGAGGCCGTCCGTGTGGTTCACGGCCAGCGATTCGCGCCAGCGCATCGACGCCTGCGCGCCCAGCGGCACAAAGGCCAATGCATCGATGTCGTCGCGCAACGCGTAGGGCAAGGTGCTCACCGGACCGGGGCCGCGCCACACGTTCACCGTGGGGCTGCTCTCGCGCATGCCGCAGAAGCGTGCGCGCATGCGTGCGGGCGACAGCGCCCCGGGGTCCAGCGCCAGCGGTGGCGCGCCCATGTGCCAGCCGAGGTCGACCGAAGGTGCGTTCATGCGGCCAGCCTGTGTTCGAAGAAGTCCAGCCCGGGCATGGCGCCCAGCAGCGTGCGCGTGTACACATGCTGCGGGCTGGCGAAGAGCTGGTCCGGCGCGCCTCGCTCCACGATCTGGCCCTTCTGCATCACCACCACCGAATTCGAGATCTCGGCCGCCACGCGCAGGTCGTGCGTGATGAACAGCAGGGTCAGGTTGAGCTCGGCCTTCAACTCGGCCAGCAGGGCCAGCACCTGCGCCTGGATGGACACGTCCAGCGCCGACACGGCCTCGTCCGCGATCAGCAGGCGCGGCTTGAGCGCCAGGGCCCGCGCGATGGAGATGCGCTGGCGCTGGCCGCCCGAGAACTCGTGCGGGAAGCGGTTGACGGCGGCGGCGCCCAGGCCCACGCGCTCCAGCAGCGCGGCGGCGGCCTTCATCGCGTCAGCCTTGGAGGTGCCGTAGATCATGGGGCCGCGCGCGATGGCCTCGCCCACCTTCTGGCGCGGGTTCAGCGACGCGAAGGGGTCCTGGAAGATGATCTGCACCTGGCGGCGGTACTCGCGCAGTGCCGCCGCGCTCTGGCCCAGCACCGGCCGGCCGGCGAAGCGGATCTGGCCGCTGTCGGGTTCGATCAGGCGCATCACCATGCGGCCCAGCGTGGACTTGCCCGAGCCCGATTCGCCCACCACCGACACGGTCTCGCCTTCGAGGATGGTCAGGTCGATGCCGTCGGCCGCCACCACCGTGCGCGGGGGCGAGAACAGGCCCGATCTGGAGACGAACGTCTTGCGCAGCGCCTCGATCTGCAACAGCGGCACAGCCTGGGCCGGCGCACCCGCCGTGCGACGCGCGCTGCGCCCCGGCACCGCCGCGATCAGTGCCCGCGTGTAGTCGTGCTGCGGGTTTCGCAACACCTCGTCGCGCGGCCCCTGCTCCACCACGCGGCCGTGGCGCATGACCACCACGCGGTCGGCGATGTCCGCCACCACGCCGAAATCGTGCGTGATGAAGAGCACGCCCATGCGGCGCTCGGCCTGCACGGTCCGGATCAGGTCCAGGATCTGCCGCTGCGTGGTCACGTCCAGCGCCGTGGTGGGCTCGTCGGCCAGCAGCAGGCGCGGGTTGTTGATCAGGGCCATGGCGATCATGACGCGCTGGCGCTGCCCGCCCGACAGCTGGAAGGGGTAGCTGCGCACGATCTGCCGCGGCGCTGGCAGGCCGACGGCGTCGATGATCGCCACGCAGCGCTCCTCGACCTGCGCTGCCGTGAGGCGCGCCGTGTTGTGCAACTGCAGTGCTTCGGCCACCTGCGCGCCGACGCGCTGCAGGGGATTGAGTGCACTCATGGGCTCCTGGAACACCATGGCGATGCGTTCGCCGCGCAGCTTGCGCATCTGCGCCGAGTCCAGCTTCGTGAGGTCTTCGCCGTCGAGCAGCACGCGGCTGTTGCGGTCGATGGCCACGCGCGGCGGCAGCAGGCCCAGGATGGCGTGCGCCGTCATGGACTTGCCCGAGCCCGATTCACCGACCAGGCAGACGATCTCGTTCTCGGCAATGTCCAGCGACAGCCGATCCACCGCGTAGTTGCGGTCGCCGGTGCTGGGCAGGACGATGGAGAGGTCCTGGATCGCCAGCAGCGGACGGGAGGAAGACGAAACGGTCATCGGCGCGAGATCCGGGGGTTGAGCACGTCGTTGAGACCCTCGCCGACCAGGTTGATGGCCAGCACCGTGAGCAGGATGGCCATGCCGGGGAAGAAGCTCATCCACCAGGCCTGTCGCAACATGGTGCGCGCAGCACCGATCATGAAGCCCCAGCTCATGAGGTTCGGGTCGCCCAGGCCCATGAAGCTCAGCGCGCTTTCGATCAGGATGGCGCTGGCGATGGACAGCGAACCCGCCACGATGATGGGCGACAGCGCGTTGGGCAGGATGTAACGCAGCACCAGCGACACCGGCGATTCGCCCTGGCAGCGCGCGGCCTGCACGAACTCGCGCTCCTTCAGGGCCAGGAATTCGCCGCGCGTGAGACGCGCCACCTGCGGCCAGCTCACCAGCGCGATGGCCACCACGACGGTGCGGATCGACGGCTCCAGGATCGCCACCAGCAGGATGCACAGCATGAAGGCCGGGATGGTCTGGAACAGCTCGGTGAAGCGCATCAGCCATTCGCCGACGCGCCCGCCTAGGTAGCCCGACAGGGCGCCCACCAACACGCCGATCAGCAGCGCGACCAGCGTGGAGGCGAGGCCGATCATGAGCGACACCCGCGTGCCATGCGCGATGCCGGCAGCGATGTCGCGTCCCAGGCTGTCGCTGCCGAGCAGCATGCCGTCGGTCTGCGGCGGCGTGAAGGGCGCGGCCACCGTGTCCCACGGGTCGCCCGGATAGAGCAGCGGCGCACTCAAGGCCAGCGCGATCACCGCCAGCAGGATCACCAGCCCGAGCATGCCGCTCGGGTGGCGCAGAAAGGATCGCAGCGTCTGCTTCATCTCAATTCTTGATTGCGTGGCACACCATCCGCCTCGAACGCGGCGGAATCCAGCCGCCGAGCGCAGCGAAGCCCCCAGGGCACCCGAGGAACTGGCTCTGCCAGGCCTCTGGGTGCGCCCCCCTCCCGCAGGAGAGGGGGGAGCCGCGAAGCGGCTTGGGGGGTGCCATCGTGTTCATGCCTTGATGCGCGGGTCGATGACGCGGTAGAGCAGGTCGGTCACCCAGTTGAAGAAGATCACCAGCACCGACAGCACCAGGAACACGCCCAGCATGACCTGGTAGTCGCGCTGCAGCACGGCGTCGTAGGTCAGGCGGCCCAGGCCGGGCCAGGCGAACACGGTCTCGATGACCACCGAGCCGCCGATCAGCGTGCCGGCCTGCACGCCGGCCATGGTCACCACCGGCAGCAGCGCGTTGCGCAGCATGTGGCGCCACAGGATGCGGCCTTCCGACGCGCCCTTGGCGCGCGCGGTCTTCACATAGTCCTGATGGCTCACCTCGATCACCGAGGAACGCATGAGCCGCGCATAGATGGCCAGGTACAGCATGCCCAGTGTGAAGGCGGGCAGCGCCAGGTGCCTGAGCTTGTCGACGAAGGCGGCCCAGCCCGTGAGCGTGACGCCGATGGTCTGGTAGCCGAAAGCCGGCAGCCAGCCCAGTTGCACCGAGAACAGCAGCACCAGCATCAGCCCCAGCCAGAACACCGGCGTGGCGTAGATCACGAGCGCGAGCAGGCTGATGAGCGTGTCCGACAGCTTGCCCGCGCGCACGCCGGCCAGGCTGCCCAGCACCACACCGCCCACCAGCGAGATGGCGAAGGCCGACAGCGTGAGCAGCAGCGTGGCCGGCAGGCGCTCGGCGATGGCGCTGGCCACGGTGCGCTGCTGGCGGTGCGAGTAGCCCAGGTCCAGCCTCACGATCTTGCCCAGGTAGGTGGCCAGCTGCACGGGCATCGGCTGGTCCAGTCCGTACTCGGCGCGCACGCGCGCGATGAAGTTGGCGTCGGTGGCGCCGGACTGGCCGGCGATCACCAGCGCCGGGTCGCCCGGCGCGGCGCGCACCAGCATGAAGTTGAAGATGGCGATCAGCAGCACCACCGCCACCATCTTGGCCAGCCGCACGCCGAGTGCGCCCAGGCCCCTGAGCCATTGAAATTTCATGGATCCTTGCGGTCGGGAACCAGGCGCCTCAAGGCGCCCGGCCCGGTTCATCAGCCCTTGAAGTACACCGTGTCGAAGCTCTCGTGAATGCCGATGGCGGAGGTCACGAGGTTCTGCAGCCGCTTGTCGTAGATCGTGGGGAACTCCATCTCCACCAGCCAGGCGATGGGCACGTCTTCCACGATCAGCTTCTGCATCTGGCTGTAGAGCGCGCCGCGCTTGGCCTCGTCCACCTCGATGGCGGCGGCGTCGGCCAGCTTGTCCACCTCGGGGTTCGAATAGCCCACGGTGTTGGTGAACAGGATCTTGCGGATGTTGGAGCTGACGTAGTTGCGCGTGACACCCAGGGCCGGGTCACCGAACTGGTAGAGCCACGACAGGTTCATGTCGTAGTCCCAGTTGCTGATGCGCTGCGTGTAGCTGCCGGGGTCGGTCGATTCGAGCACCACGGCGATGCCCACCTTGGCCAGCGACTGGCGGATGTATTCGCAGGTGCGCTGCACCATCTCGCCATAGGGCGAGACGGGCAGCTTCACCGTGGCGCGCACACCCTTGGCGTCGGGCTTGAGGCCCATCTCGTCCAGCAGGGCCTTGGCCTTGTCGACGGAGAAGTCGTACTTGCGGACGTTGGGCTCGTAGTACTTCGTCTTGGAGTTGACCGGGCCCGTGGCCACCTTGCCGAAGCCGTAGAGGATCTTGTCCTTGATGAAGTTGCGGTCGATCGCATGCATCACCGCCTGGCGGAAGCGCTTGTCGTTGAGCGGCGCGGTGCGGTTGTTGATCTCCAGCCACATGATGGGCGCGAAGTACTCGTAGCCCTTGGTGGTGACCGCCAGATTGGCCTTCTTGGACAGGCGGTTGGCGTCGAACAGCTCCAGGTCGGTCCACTGCGTGAGCTGCACGGTACCGTTCTCGAGTGCCAGGGCGCGCGAGGCGCCGTCGGGGATCACGCGGTAGATGATCGCATCCAGGTAGGGCAGGCCGGGCTTGAAGTAGTTGTCGTTGCGCACCAGGTGGATGTGGGAGCCGCGCACCCACTCCTTGAGCTTGTACGGGCCCGAGCCGATGGGGTTGAGGTTGGCCGGGTTCTTCACCACGTCGGTGCCCGCGTAGATGTGCTTGGGCATCACCGGCAGGTTCGAGATGTCGAACGCACCGATGAAGGGGCCGAAGGGCTCCTTGAGCTTGAAGACCACCGTGTGCGCATCGGGGGCGGTGATCGATTCGCAGCGGCCGAACAGCGCCTTGGCGCGCGGGTGCGTGACGGGCAGGAATTCCTTGACCGTGTAGACCACGTCTTCCGAGGTGAGCGGCTTGCCGTCGTGCCACTTGGCATTGGGCTCGAGCTGGAAGGTGTAGGTCTTTCCGTCGGGCGAGATGGTCCAGCTCCTGGCCAGGCTGGGCATGGGCTTGAGGTTGACGTCGTAGGTCAGCAGGCTCAGGAAGATCTTGCCCGACACCATCTGCGTGGGCGTGAGCTGACTCACCGCCAGGTTCAGGATCGGCGGCTCGGGCTGCACGATGGAGTTGAGCGTGCCGCCGCGCACGCCGGCCGTGGCGGCCTGCGCGTGGGCCGCCGTGAGGCCCAGCTGAAACTCAAGCAGGCCCATGGCCCCGGCGCCGAGCATGAACTTGTGGAAGTCGCGTTTCTTCATGGAAGTCCTCGAAGGAAGATCGGTGAGAGCGGCTGCCACGCTGGGTCGCGAGCCGTGCCTCGGAAGTGAATTCAGTCTACGGACCGGGCTGCGGCGCCGTTGCAGCTTTCGAGCCGAGTTCTGTTGCGCGCGGGCCATCCGCGCGTGGACTTGCGGCGGGCGCTTGACCACGGGCGCAGCGGCTTGTGAAGCGATTTTTCAAGGCTCCGACGCCGGGTGGCATGTGTCTTGCAACGTTTGCCGCAGGCAAAACCGACATGAGCACCATCGCACGCAGCCAGACCTTCTTCGCGTACCAGACGATCCCGCGTCCGGTGTCCATGATCGTGGTCGAACACGACCCGGAACCGTCGCTCATCGTGCCGGCGCATTCGCACCCCCGTGCCCAGCTGGCCTATGCCGTCAAGGGCACCTTCACGCTTCACACCGCGGACGGCGCCTGGCTGGTGCCACCCAACCGCGCCGTGTGGGTGCCCGGCGGCATCGAACACGAGATGCACGCGCGCGGGCAGCCGGTGTCCAATCGCTCGCTCTACATCCAGCCCGAAGCCTCGCCCGACCTGCCCACCGAATGCTGCGTGATCGAGGTGTCGCCGTTGATGCGCCAGCTCATCATCGAGGCCATCGACATCCCGCTGCTGTACGACGAGGCGGGCCGCGACGGCCGCGTGATGCGGCTGATCCTGGACGAGATCTGCGCGGCGCCGCGCGTGCCCCTGCATGTGCCCATGCCGCGCGACGCGCGGCTGCTGCGCATCTGCCGCGCCCTGCTCGAAGACCCCGGGCGGGAAGGCGACCTGGAGCACTGGGCCCGCCACGGCGCCCTGGGCCGCCGCACCCTCACGCGCCTGTTCCGCGAGGAGACCGGCATCACCTTCACGCTGTGGCGCCAGCAGTTGCGCTTGATGGAGGCCCTGCGCCAGTTGTCGCAGGGCACCTCGGTCACCACCGTGGCCTACGACCTGGGCTACGAGAGCCCCAGCGCCTTCACGGCCATGTTCCGGCGTGTGATGGGCAAGACGCCCAAGCACTATCTGGGGCGCAGCGATATCGAGTGAAGGGCCGAAGACAGCGCGTGGCCCGAGGCAGGGGCCGGCTCGCCGCCACGACGAAGCGCTCTCGGACGCGGCCGATGCGCCACGACATCGACCCCGCCCCTATTCGATCGCGTTCACCCCACACCAGCGCGCCATGAAGACCGCCAGCACCGCGATGGTCTGCATCATGCTGTCGATGGACACCCATTCGTCGATGCCGTGGATGTTCTCGCCGCCCGAAGGGCCGTAGCAGATGGCCGGGGTGTCGCCGTACAGGTTGAAGAACTTGCAGTCGGTGGTGCCGGTGAACTGGGTGGTGACCAGCTGGCGGCCCAGCACGTCTTCATGGCTGCGGGCCAGGGCCTGCACGATGGGCGCGTCGGCCGGCACTTCGCAGCCGTCGGCCTGGAAGCCTTCGTACACCACGCGGTAGCTCAGCGCGTCGCGCGCCGGATGCGCGGCATGCGCGGCCGCCAGCAGGGCCTCCACCTCGGCCTTGACCTTCTCCACCTTCATGTCGGGGTAGAAGCCCAGGCGGATGTCGGCGCGGCAGCGCGAGGGCACGGAAGACGCCCATTCGCCGCCGCTGATCTTTCCCAGGTTGAAGTTCACCGGGTGCGCGTGGTGCGCAAAGCTGCGGTAGCGCGCGCTGGGCGCGTTCCACTTGGCTTCGAGCTTCTTGAGCTCGCGGAACAGGTCCATGCAGAAGTCGATGGCGCCCACGCCGGTCTGTGCGATCGAGGCATGCACGGGCTTGCCCAGCACTTCGATGGCCAGCCACAGCACGCCCATCTGGCAGGTCATCACGCCGTCGGCCGCCACGGGCTCGGTGATGACGGCCGCGTCGGCGCGGTAGCCTTCGATCAGGCAGGCCAGCGCGCCGTTGCCGGTGCACTCTTCCTCGATCACGGACTGGAAGTACACCGGCGCCGCCGGCTCCAGGCCCACCGCGCGCAGCGCCTTGTAGGCCATGGTGTAGGCCACGATGCCGGCCTTCATATCCGAGGCGCCACGGCCGTAGAGCCGGTCGCCTTCCACCTTGCCCGAAAAGGGCGGATGCGTCCACAGCACCTCCGCGCCCACGGGCACCACATCGATGTGGCCGTTGAAGATCAGCGATTGGCCGCGGTAGCCGCCCTGCGGCCGGTGGATGCCCACGACGTTGGTGCGCCCCTCGTACGACACGATGGAGGGCGAGTAGGCAGGATGCGCCTTGAGCTTGGCCTCGTCGATCTGGAACTGGTCCACCTGCAGGCCCAGGCCGCGGAAGGCGTCGGCCATGAAGTCCTGCGCGCTCTGCTCGTGACCCAGCAGCGAAGGATGCTGCACCAGCTGGCTGAGCATGGTGGTGGCTTCCGCGCGCAGGGCCTGCGCGGCGGCGATGAGGGCGGCTTCGTCGATCCGGACTTCGGGGGCGGCTTCTTGCATGAGCCCATTCTTTCAGCGGCTCCTTGCGCACACCGTTGTGAACGGGCCGCGAAATGTCGTGCGCGCGCCGCCGCAACGCCCGGACAGAAGGATCACGCGCAGGCGCCAGCCTCCCGCAGGCAGCGCAGCAGCAGCTCGACGGCCGGGGCGATGTGCGCCTCTTCCACGCAGGCGTAGCCCAGCAGCAGGCCGCGCCGCGAGCCGGCACCGCGGTAGTAGCGCGACAGCGGGCGCGTGAGCACACCGCGCGCCTGCGCGGCCTGGGCGATGGCGACGTCGTCGCAGGCGTCGGGCAGGCGCAGCACCAGATGCAGCCCGGCGTTGCTGGCCTGCGGGTGCAGGGCCTCGGGCCCCAGCCGCTGCGCGATCAGGCCGGCCAGCAGCGCGCGCCGCCGCGCGTACAGCACGCGCATGCGGCGGATGTGCGAGGCGTAGTGGCCCTGGCCGATCAGTTCGGCCAGCGCCGCCTGCGTGATGGCATGGCCTTCGCGGTACAGGTCGGCATGCGCGGTGCGAAAGGCCGCGGCCAGCGCGCGCGGCAGCACCATGTAGCCCACGCGCAGGCCCGGGAACAAAGTCTTGCTGAAGGTGCCGATATAGATCACGGGACTGTCGGCCTCCAGCCCCTGCATGGCGGGAATGGGCCGGCCGGCGAAGCGGAACTCGCTGTCGTAGTCGTCTTCCACGATCCAGCTGCCCGAGGCGCGCGCGAAGTCCAGCAGCTCGCGCCGGCGCGCCAGGCTCATGACCGAGCCCAGCGGGTACTGGTGCGAAGGCGTGACGAAGATCAGCCGCGGCGCCCTGCCGCCGCGCGGCCAGCCGGCGCCCGGGCCGTCGTCCGCGCTCTCCACGCGCAGCGGGCGCACGCGCGCGGCGTCCATCTGCAGCACCTTGTGAAAGCCCCAATAGCCGGGCTCTTCCACCCACACCGTCTCGCGCGGGTCCACCAGCATGCGCAGGGTCATGTCGATGGCCTGGTGCACGCCCTCGGTCACCAGCACCTGGTCGGCCTCGCAGCGCACCGAGCGCGCCACGCGCAGGTGTTCGGCGATGGCCGCGCGCAGGGCCGGATGGCCGCCGCCGTGCGAATAGGTCAGCAGTTCGGGCGCGGGCGCGCGCCACAGGCGGTGCAGGATGCGACTGAAGGCGCGGTGCGGGAACTGCGTGACGTCGGGCACACCGGGCATGAAGGCGCCCCACTGCAGCGGCGCGGCCGAGGCGTTGGCCAGCAGCGTCTGCGCGCGCTTCGACAGCCGCGCCGGCGCTGATACAGCGTCGGCAGCGCCGCTCGGCCGGCCGGCGCTCAGGAAGCTGTCGGGCGCGGTCTCCGCCACGAAGGTGCCGCTGCCCACGCGCGAGTGCACATAGCCCTCGGTCTGCAGCTGGGCGTAGGCATGCAGCACGGTGTTGCGCGACATGCCGGTCTCGCGCGCCAGGTCTCGGGAGGCGGGCAGCGCACTCGCGGGCGGCAGGCTGCCGTCGAGGATGGCCTCGCGCAGGCAGTCGTAGAGCTGGCGGTTCAGGGCCGCGCCGCTTTCGGCAGACAGGCGCTGCAGAACCAGGTCGGCGCAGATGGATTTCATGGGTGGCGGACGCTCGGAGACATTGGCTCCATCGACTTGAACGAAGCGGACCTTTTCGAGAGAGCCAATACCGCATTCAATCACGGCTCGAAGTTCCCCTCCACCGCTTTTGCTGCGCCCTCCGCGCTTCTTCCAGGACCGCCCCAATGACCACCACCAACCGCGACCTCCATGAACGCCGCCTTGCCGCCACCCCGCGCGGCGTGGGCGTGATGTGCGACTTCTATGCCTGGCGCGCCGAGAACGCGAGCCTGTGGGACGTGGAAGGCCGCGAGTACATCGACTTCGCCGCCGGCATCGCGGTGCTCAACACCGGCCACCGGCACCCGCGCATCGAAGCCGCCATCGCGGCCCAGCTGCAACAGTTCACCCACACGGCCTACCAGATCGTGCCTTACGAAAGCGTGGTGTCGCTGGCCGAACGCCTGAACCGGCTGGTGCCCATCGGCGGCCCGGTGAAGACCGCCTTCTTCACCACCGGCGCCGAGGCGCTGGAGAACGCCGTGAAGATCGCGCGCGCCCACACCGGCCGCGCCGGCGTCGTGACCTTCGGCGGGGCCTTCCATGGCCGCACGCTGATGACGCTGGCCATGACCGGCAAAGTCGCGCCCTACAAGCTGGGCTTCGGTCCCTTCCCGGCCGACGTGTTCCATGTGCCCTTCCCCAGCGCCCTGGAGGGCGTGAGCGCCCAGGACTCGCTGGCCGCGCTGGCGAAGCTGTTCAAGACCGACATCGACCCGCAGCGCGTGGCCGCGATCGTGATCGAGCCGGTGCAGGGCGAAGGCGGCTTCAACCCCGCGCCCACCGAACTGCTGCAGGGCCTGCGCGCGCTGTGCGACACGCACGGCATCGTGTTGATCGCCGACGAGGTGCAGACCGGCTTCGCGCGCACGGGCAAGCTGTTCTCCATGCAGCACCATGGCGTCGAGCCGGACCTGATCACCCTGGCCAAGAGCCTGGCCGGCGGCATGCCGCTGTCGGCCGTGGCCGGCCGCGCCGCCATCATGGACGCGCCCGCCCCCGGCGGCCTGGGCGGCACCTACGCCGGCAACCCGCTGGCCGTGGCCTCGGCCCATGCGGTGCTGGACGTGATCGAGGACGAGAGGCTCTGCGAGCGCGCCGCCGCGCTGGGCGCGAAGCTGGTCGCGCGCCTGCTGAACGCCAGGGAGTCGCAGCCGCGCATCGCCGACGTGCGCGCGCAGGGCTCGATGGTCGCCATCGAACTACGCGACCCCGCCACCGGCGCCCCGGATGCCGAAGCCGTGAAGCGCGTGCAGGCCAAGGCGCTGGAGCAGGGTCTGCTGCTGTTGAGCTGCGGCATGTACGGCAACGTGATCCGCTTCCTCTATCCGTTGACCATTCCCGATGCGCTCTTCGAGCACGCGCTGGGCATCCTGGACGGGGCGCTGCAGGCATGAACATCACCGGCTTCGACTTCGGCCTGAAGCGGCCCGACCTGCTGCAGCCTGCGGGCCTGATCAACGGCCGCTGGGTGAGGGCCGATGACGGCGCCACGCTGGACGTGACCGACCCCGCCACCGGCCGCGTGATCGCCACCGTGCCGCGCATGGGCCGCATCGAGGCCGAGCGCGCCATCGCCGGCGCCGCCGCCGCGCTGCCGGCCTGGCGCGCCCGCACCG
>NZ_CABFMN010000157.1 GCF_901875635.1 Xylophilus ampelinus
CCCCCACCCCCGACCCTCCCCCAGAGGGGGAGGGAGAGGGGCCCGGAGGGGGTGAAGCGCAGCGGTTCAGGGCGGTGGTCGCGGGCCTGCGGGCGCAGGCGCCATTCGCTGCGCCGTGCAGTCCCTCGAGCACGTCGACGGACAGCGAGCACACCGCACGCACGACAAGCCGTTCAGCGCGAGCCAGCGCCGGAGAACGCAGGCCCGCGGCCGCCGCCAGCGCCCCAGCCGGTCGTGCCGGCCACCCCAAAACAGACCCCAGAAAAGAGCAACGACAAACACTCCCCACTTCGGTGCGCATCCCTGGCACGCGCTTTGCGAGCAAACCTGACCAGTTGCTCTGATTAAGCGGTCAAAGTCCCATGCGCGTGCTTGTCGTCTACTGCCACCCGGTCGAAACCAGCTTCGCTGCCGCCCTGCATGCCGAAGTGGTGCAGCAGCTGCGCGGCGCCGGGCACGAGGTGGACGACTGCGACCTGTACGCCGAAGGCTTCAACCCCGTGATGTCGCGCGAGGAACGGCTGGGCTACCACGACGTGCCCGCCAACCGCGCGCCGCTGCAGGGCTACATCGACCGCCTGCACCGGGCCGAGGCCATCGTCTTCTGCTTTCCCACCTGGTGCTTCGGCCTGCCGGCCATGCTCAAGGGCTGGTTCGACCGGCTGCTCATGCCGGGCGTGGCCTTCGACCTCTCGGACCCGGCCAACGTCAAGCCGATGCTCACCAACATCCAGCGCATCAGCGCCGTCGTCACCTACGGCCGGCCGCGCTGGATGGCCTGGTACATGGGCGACCCGCCGCGCAAGATGGTCACGCGCTACATGAAGCGCCTCACGGCCCAGCAGGCGCGCGTTGACTACCACGCCCACTACCACATGAACGTGGCGACGCGCTCGCAACTCGAGCGCTTCAAGGCCCGCGTCGGGCAGGCGATGGCGAGGTTCGCATGAACGTGCCCGTCGCCCTCGAACGCGTGCGCCTGCCGCGCTGGCTGCTGCCGGCGGACTGGCCCGTCGACGCCGTCGGCGCGCCGGCGCTGGCGCGCATCTCGCTGGCGCAGGGGCGCATCGCCTCGGTTCGACCTTCAGGCGGCACCGCTGGCGATGGCGACTGGGACATGCAAAGCGCCCTCGCACTGCCCGGCTTCGTCGACGCCCACGTGCACCTGGACAAGACCTTCACCCTGCCACGCATCCGCCACATCGAGCCCGGACTGCTTGGCGCCATCGACGCCATGCTGGCCGACCGCGCGGGCTGGACCGCCGCCGACGTGCGCCAGCGCGCGGAACGTGCCCTGCAGTGGGCCTTCGAGGCCGGCAGCACGCGCCTGCGCACCCATGTGGACTGGTGGGAGGCCGACCGCACGCCCGTCGCCTGGCCGGTGCTGCGCGAACTGGCGCAGGACTGGCGCGGCCGCATCCGCCTGGAGCGCGTGAGCCTCATGCGCCTGGCCTTCTTCGAAGATGCCGCCGAGGCCGATCGCCTCGCGCGCAGCGTGGCCGCGAGCGGCCCCGACGCGCTGCTCGGCGGCTTCGTCCACACCGCGCACTGGAACGAGGCCGGGCTGCGCCAACTGCTGCTCGCGGCACAGCGCCACGCACTCGACGTCGATCTGCATGTGGACGAGGAACTCGAACCTTCGGCGCACGGCCTGGCGACCATCGCCCGCATCGCGCGCGAGATCGGCTTCGACGGCCGCATCGTCTGCGGCCATGTGTGCGCGCTGGCTGCGCAGGACGAGGCGGTGGCGCTCGCCACCCTCGACGCCGTGGCACGCGCGCCGATCACGCTGGTGTCGCTGCCCGCCACCAACCTGCTGCTGCAGGACGCCGTCACCGGCCGCACGCCGCGCCAACGCGGCCTCACGCTGGTGAAGGAAGCGCGCGAGCGCGGCATCCCGCTGCTTCTGGCCAGCGACAACGTGCAGGACCCCTTTTGCCGCGTCGGCAGCTACGACCCCGTCGATGCACTGGCCACCGGTGCGCTGGTCGCGCAACTGCCCGCGCCCTTCGACACCTGGTCCGAAGCGATCTGCCGCGGCGACTGGCTCGACCGCATGCCCTCGATGCAGCCCACCCTGATCGGCGCCCCGGCCGACCTGGTGCTCTTCCACGATGCCGATGCGCACGGCTTCCCGTCCCGCACGGCGCGGCGCGTGGTGCTGCGCGCCGGCCGCCTCGTGCACGGCGAATTGCCCGCCGACTGGCTGGCCAGCGCGGCCTCGCCGATTCCTGCCCTCACCTGAGAACGAAACGCCATGCTCCACGGCTACATCCCTCCCCACCGCTTCCTGCCCTACCTGAGCTGGACCGAGATCGACGCGCTGCCCGATCGCGAGAACACCGTGATCGTGCTGCCCTGCGGCGCCATCGAACAGCACGGCCCGCACCTGCCCTGCTCGGTCGACAGCGTGATCTCGTCCGGCGTGATGGGCAAGGCGCTCGAACGCCTGCCTGCCGAAGTGCGCGCCTTCGCGCTGCCCACCATCACCTACGGCAAATCCGAGGAGCACCTGCACTTCCCGGGCACGATGACGCTGACCGGCACCACGCTGCTGTCGACCATCGTCGAGGTCGGCGAGTCGGTCTACCGCTCGGGCTTTCGCAAGCTGCTGTTCGCCAACGGCCACGGCGGCCAGCCGCAGGTGCTGGAGATGGCGGCGCGCGAACTGCGCCTTCGCCATGGCGACTTCGTGGTGGTGCCGCACGGCGTGTCGCGCCTGCCGAGCGCGGCCAGCAAACAGGTGAGCGAGCAGGAAAAGAAGCTCGCCATGCATGCCGGCCATTCGGAGACAGCGTTGATGCTGGCACTGGCGCCCGAGACCGTGCACATGGAACGCGCGGTCGCCAACTTTCCGCCGCCCTTCCCGATCAAGCTGCTGTCGGCCGACGGCCGGCCGGCCTGCGCCTGGACGGCACGCGACTTCGGCCCCACGGGCGTGATCGGCGACCCGACCTCGGCCACGCGCGAGCAGGGCGAGGAGATCCTCAGCACGCTGGCCGACAGCTGGGTGCAGGCCCTCACCGAGCTCTACCACCTGCGCTGGGTGGTGCGCGAAGAAGCCACCTGGGAACGCAGCCAGTACACGGGCCACATCGAGTCCGCGCGCGGTCCGGCTCTTGCTTGAAGCGCGCCCGCACCCCTTGCCCGCATGCCCCTTTCCCTGCACTGATTTGTCCGACCTTTCCAGGAGCCCTGCCTTGACCCCTCGCATCACCCGCTTCGCCGCCCGCGCCGCCCTGGCCCTGGGTGCCACCGTGCTCGGCCTGGCCGCCACCGGCGCCCAGGCGCAGGAGAAATTCACCTACATGACCAACTGGTACGCGCAAGCCGAGCACGGCGGCTTCTACCAGGCCGTGGCCACGGGCATCTACAAGAAGTACGGCCTGGACGTGACCATCAAGATGGGCGGCCCGCAGGTCAACATCCTGCAGATCATGGGCGCCGGGCAGGCCGACTGCATCATGGGCTCGAGCGACCTGCAGATGATGATCGCGCGCAGCGGCGGCCTGCCGGTCGTCACCGTGGCCGCGCTGTTCCAGAAGGACCCGCAGGTGCTCATCGCGCACGAGGACGTCAAGAGCCTGGCCGACATGAAGGGCAAGACCATCCTGATCGCGCCCTCGGCGCAGCGCGGCTACTACGCCTGGCTGAAGACCAAGTACGGCTTCACCGATGCGCAGACACGCCCCTACACCTTCAACATCCAGCCCTTCGTGGCCGACAAGAACGTGGTGCAGCAGGGCTACCTCACCTCCGAGCCCTTCGCGGTGCAGAAGGCCGGCGTGAAGGCCAACACCTTCCTGCTGGCCGACAACGGCTATCCCTCGTACGCCACCACCATCTCCTGCATGGACAAGACGGTGAAGGAGCGCAGCAAGGCCGTCGACGGCTTCGTCAAGGCCACGGCCGAGGGCTGGAAGTCCTACCTCGCGGACCCCGCGCCGGCCAACGCGCTCATCAAGAAGGACAACCCCAACATGACCGACGAGCAGCTCGCGTACAGCGTGGCCAAGCTCAAGGAGATGGGCATCGTCGCCAGCGGCGACGCGCTCAAGCAGGGCATCGGCACCATGACCGAGGCGCGCGTGAAGCAGAACTACGACTTCGCCGTGTCGGCCGGCCTGATCGACGGCAGCAAGGTGGACCTGGCCCAGGCCTTCGACCTGAGCTTCATCAAGGCCGCCAAGATCCTGCCCTGAACGCCCGTCCGAGCGAGGCCGCGATGAACGACAACGCCCCCGTGCCTGCGATCGAGGTCCTCTCGGCGCAGAAGACGTACCCCAATGGCACGATCGCGCTGCAGCCGGTCGACCTCACGATCCAGGAGGGCGAATTCGTCACCCTGCTCGGCCCCTCGGGCTGCGGCAAGAGCACGCTGCTGAAGATGGTGGCCGGCCTGCTCGAGCCCACCGACGGGCGGCTGCTGCTGTGGCGCAAGCCGGTGGCGGCGGCGCAGGACAGCGCCACGAAGAAGATGGCCTTCGTCTTCCAGTCGCCCACGCTCATGCCCTGGGCCAGCGTGCAGGCCAACGTGCGCCTGCCGCTGGACCTGGCCAAGGTGCCGCGCGCCGAGGCCGACGCGCGCGTGGCCGAGGCGCTGGAACTCGTGGGCCTGTCGAAGTTCTCCAAGGCACTGCCGCGTGCGCTCTCGGGCGGCATGCAGATGCGCGTGTCGATCGCGCGCGGACTCGTCGTGCAGCCCAACCTGCTGCTGATGGACGAGCCTTTCGGTGCACTCGACGAGATCACGCGCCACAAGCTCGACGCCGACCTGCTGGAGCTGTGGCGCAAGAAGAAGCTCACCGTCGTCTTCGTCACGCACTCGATCCACGAGGCGGTGTTCCTCTCCAGCCGCGTGGTCATGATGGCCGCGCGCCCGGGCCGCATCGTGGAAGAGGTGCGCATCGACGAGCCCTACCCGCGCAGTGCCGACTTCATGGTGAGCCCCGAGTTCACCCACTACGCCAAGCACTTGCAGCGCAGCCTGCTGGCCGCCAGCCAGGCCAACGACGAGGAGGCCGTGTTGTGAGCATCACCTGGAACGCCCCCGTCGCCCCGCGCGACGCCGACCCCGCCCCCGCACCGAGCCCTGCCGTGATCGCTCCCGCCCCCAGCCAGCCGCCCCGCCCCGCCGCCCCCGTGCCCCTGCTGCGCCAGCCTCGGGCGCAGCGCATCCTGCTGCCGGTGCTGGTGGGCCTGGTGCTCATCGGCGCGTGGCAGGCGCTGGTGGTCGGCATGGAACTGCCGCCCTACCTGGTGCCTTCGCCGGCGCTGATGATGAAGACGCTCTTCACCGACTGGGCGACGCTGGGCATGGCCCTGCTGGTGACGCTGAAGATCACGGTGCTGTCCTTCGTGGTCGCCACGGTGGTGGGCGTGCTGATCTCCTTCGTCTTCGTGCAGAGCCGCCTGATCGAGACCGCGCTGTTCCCGTATGCGGTGCTGCTGCAGGTCACGCCCATCGTCGCGGTGGCGCCGCTCATCATCATCTGGGTGAAGGACCCGACCGCGTCGCTGGTGATCTGCGCGACGCTGGTGGCGCTGTTCCCCATCATCAGCAACACCACGCTGGGATTGCGCAGCATCGACCCCGATCTGCAGGCGTACTTCAAGATGAACCGCGCGACGCGTCTGCAGACGCTGGTGCGGCTGCGCATTCCGAGCGCGCTGCCCTACTTCTTCGGCGGCCTGCGCATCTCCAGCGGGCTGGCGCTGATCGGCGCGGTGGTGGCCGAGTTCGTCGCCGGCACCGGCGGCGCGGCCACCGGCCTGGCCTACCAGATCCTCATGGCGGGCTACCAGCTCAACATCCCGCGCATGTTCGCGGCGCTGCTGCTGATCTCGCTGACCGGTGTGGCGCTCTTCGCGCTGATGGCCTGGGCGACGAAGGCCGCCCTCGGCTCGTGGCATGCCAGCGAGCTTTCAAATGACTGAAGCACCCCCCAGGCCGCTGCGCGGCTCCCCTCTCTCCTTCGGGAGGGGGGCGCACGCGCAGGCCTGGCAAAGCCAGTTCCCGGGGTGCCCTGAAGGCGTCGCTGCGCTCGCCGGCCTGGATCTCCCCTTTCATGCCGTGCGGCCCGCGCACGGCACAGCGAGCCATTGAAACCACCCTCATTGGGAAGATGACCACCGTGAACGCCCCCGTGACCCCCATCGAACAGCTGCATCTCGAACTGCCCGAGCTCGACTGGATCACCGATCCCGGCCGCATCGAGCGGCTGTCGCAGGACTTCTCCTGGTTCAGCCCGGTGCTCAAGCGCCAGCTCGACGGCAAGCTGGCCGACAGCGTGGTGCGCCCGCGCACCGAGGACGAGATCCGCCGCCTGGTGGGCGCCTGCGCCCGCCTGAAGGTGCCGATCACCATCCGCGGCAGCGGCACCGGCAACTACGGCCAGACCACGCCGCTGGCCGGCGGTGTGGTGCTCGACATGACGGGCTACAACCAGCTGCTGTGGGTGCGCGCGGGCGTGGCGCGCGCGCAGGCCGGCATCCGCCTGAACGACGTCGAGAAGCAGGCGCGCACGCAGGGCCAGGAACTGCGCTGCATGCCCTCGACCTACCGCAGCGCCACGCTGGGCGGCCTCTTCGGCGGCGGCTTCGGCGGCGTGGGCTCGATCAACTACGGCCCGCTCGCGGCGCCCGGCAACGTGCTGGGCGTGAAGGCCATGACCATCGAGCCCGAACCGCAGGTGATCGAGCTGCGCGGCGCCGAAGCGATGCGCATGCACCACCTGTGGGGCACCAACGGCCTGGTGCTGGAGCTGGAGATCGGCCTCGCGCCCGCGCAGCCCTGGCTCGAGACGCTGACCACCTTCACCGACTTCGACGCCGCGCTGGCCTTCGGCGATGCGCTGGCGCGCGCGCCGGGCCTGGCCAAGCGCGAGGTCGCCTTCTTCGCCAGCCCCGTGCCCGACCACCTGGGCCAGCTGTCGGAATACCTGCCGCGCGGCTGCCACGCCGTGCTGTCGCTGGTGGCCGAAGGTGGCGAAGAGGCGCTGAAGGAACTGGTGGCCGCGCATGGCGGCACGGTGACCTACCGCCGCACGGCCGAGGAGGTGCACAAGAGCAACCGTACGCTGATGGAGTTCACCTGGAACCACACCACGCTGCACGCGCTGCGCATCGACAAGAACCTGACCTACCTGCAGACCAGCTTCACGCCCGGCCAGTACGTGCAGCAGATCACCGAGCTGACGCAGCGCTACGCGGGCGAGGTGCTGATGCACGCCGAGTTCCTGCGCGGCATGGACGGCCTGCTCAACTGCAGCGCGCTGCAGCTGGTGCGCTTCAGCACCGAGGAGCGCCTCGCGCAGATCATCCAGGAGCATCGCGACTACGGCGTGCGCATCAACAACCCGCATGTCTTCGTCGTCGAGGACGGCAAGGCCGGCGGCGACCTGCCGCCCGAGGTCCTGGCGATGAAGGCACGCTTCGATCCGCTCGCCTTGCTCAACCCAGGCAAGCTGCGCGGCTGGCCGGTGGCGGGTTGAAATAACCAAGACCAGTCTTAGCGATTCTTCAAGAAAAAACAGCCTACTTCGCCCACCAATCCGGCGGAATCTGCTATCAATTTGATAGTAAAGTGGATTGCCCTCAGCGGCGACGGCGGCGTGCTGCCGCGACGCCGGTCGCGCTGCCCAGCAGCGCCAGCGCCCACAGCGGCCACAGCCCTGCGCGCGACACCCACCAGGCGAAGGGCGTGATGCCTGCGCGCCCCTCCACCTGCGCTTCGAGCACGCCGCGCGTGAGGCGCGGCAGCATCTCCAGCACGCGTCCGCGGTGGTCGATCACCGCCGTGGCGCCGGTGTTGGTGGCGCGCAGCATCGGCCGCTGGAATTCGAGCGCGCGCATGCGCGAGATGGCCAGGTGCTGGTCGATGGCGATCGAGTCGCCGAACCAGGCGATGTTGCTCACGTTCAGCAGGATCGTCGGTGCCGTGGCCGCATCGCGAAAGGCCGCGCCGATCTCGTCGCCGAACAAGTCCTCGTAGCAGATGTTGGGCGCGATGCGCTGGCCCTGCCAGTCGAAACGCGGCTGCGGCAGCGCGCCGCGGGCGAAGTCGCCCAGCGGGATGTTCATCATGTCGATGAACCAGCGAAAGCCGGTGGGAATGAATTCGCCGAAGGGCACCAGGTGGTGCTTGTCGTAGCGGTAGGGCGTGGACTGGCCGGGCGCGAAGCCCAGCACCGTGTTGCTGTAGCGGCCGGGCCCGTCCTCGTAGGGCAGGCCGACGACCGCCGCCTGCGTGCCCTGCGCGTAGCGCCGGGCGATGGCGTCGAGGTAGCCGGGCGGCAGCTGACGCGGCAGCAGGGGCAGCGCCGTCTCGGGCGTCACGACCAGCGGCGCGCGGGCGGCCTGCAGTTGCTCGGCGTACCACTGCAACGCAGTGGCGATGCCGCTGCCGGGGATGAATTTCTCGTCCTGTGGGATGTTGCCTTGCAGGAGCGCCACGCCCAGGTGGCCGCGCGCGTTCGCTTCACCGCCGTCGTCGTGCAGCAGGGCCAGCCCGAGCGGCGCCGCCAGCAGCAAGGCGGCCGCGCCGGCGCTCCAGCCCTGCGCGCGACGCGGCGCACGCCACGCCAGGCCCAGGGCAGCGGCAATCGCCGACGCCACCGCGCCCACGCCGTACACGCCGAGCCAGGGCACGTCGCCCGCCAGCGGCCCGTCGACATGCGCGTAGCCGCCCGCGCCCCACGGAAAACCGGTGAACCAGCTGTTGCGCAACAGTTCGGCCAGCAGCCAGAGCGCGACGAAAAAGAGAGCGGCGCGCGCCCGGCTGGCGGGCGCGAACACCACGAAGGCCGCGCAGGCGGCGGCGTAGTACAGGCCCAGCCCCGCCGCGAGCGCGAGCACCGCGATGGCGGCCAGCGGCGAAGGCAAGCCGCCGTAGGTGTGCATCGAGATGAAGAGCCACCAGAAGGTGCCGGTGAGCCAGGTGGTGGAGAAGAGCCAGCCCCAGAGGCCCGCGCGTCGCCAGCCGGCGCCTTCGCGGCGAAGGCCATCGAGCAGCGCGACCAGGCCGGCAAGGGACAGCAGTTGCAGCCACCATTGCGGCTGGCCGTTCCAGGGGCTGGCGATGGAGAAGGCCTGCGCCAGGCCGGCGGCGCCGAAACCCAGCGCGCGCAGCAGGGTCGCTTTCAATCCGCCGCGTCTTCGCCGCGGGCGGGCGAGACCTTGAACCAGCGCACGGCGCCGCCCTTGGTGTGCAGCACGACGAAGTCGAAGCCGCCGACCGTGTAGCGTTCGCCGCGCTTGGGCACATGCCCCATCTCGTGCGCGATCAGGCCGCCGATGGTGTCGAAGTCCTCGCTGAGCTGCTCTTCGTCGAAGGTGATGCCGAAGGCCTCGCCCACGCGCTCGATCGGCGTGTCGCCGCTCACGCGGTAGGTGTGGTCGGCCAGGCCGAAGATGTCGCCCTCGTCCTCGGCGATATCGAACTCGTCCTCGATCTCGCCGACGATCTGCTCGAGCACGTCCTCGATGGTGATCAGGCCGGCCACGCGACCGAATTCGTCGATGACCACGGCCAAGTGCTGCCGGTTGCCGCGGAACTCGCGCAGCAGGTCGTTCAGGCCCTTGCTCTCGGGCACGAAGGTGGCGGGCCGCAGCAGCGCGCGGATGTTCAACTCGGGCGAACGCTGCAGCTTGAGCAGGTCCTTCGCGAGCAGGATGCCGATGATGTTTTCCTTGTCGCCCTCGTACACCGGGAAGCGCGAGTGCGCGGTGTCGATGATCAAGTGGATCAGCGCCTCGTAGGGGGCGTCGATGTCGACCAGGTCCATGCGCGGCGCGGCCACCATCACGTCGCCGGCCGTCATGTCGGCCATGCGCAGCACGCCTTCGAGCATCACGCGGGACTCGGCGCCGATGACGTCGTTGTCTTCCGCGTCGGCCAGGGTTTCGATCAGCTCGTCCCGGGAGTCGGGGCCCGGGTTGATGAATTCGACGAGCTTCTGGAGAAAGCTGCGCTTGTCTTCGCGGGACGCGGAGGCGCGCTCAGGATGGGGGTCTGCCACTGCGGGAGGGCGGTAGTTGGGGAAGGGCAAGGATACCGGAAGCCCCGCGGCGCCGCGACCGCGGGCCGAATCGGGCGGCTTCGGGCCTCAGGGCGAGGTGCGATCGCGCGCGTCGCGCACGCCGCTGCGCACTTCCTGCAGTCCGGACAGAAAGGACCAGAACTGCTTGGCGCGCGCCTTGAGCTGGTAGTCGACCTGCGCGAAATGGTCGAGCGCGATCTCGTTCATGCGGCTGTCGAAAGTCGCTTCGGGCAGCTTGAGGAAGGCTTCCGATTCGGAACCGCTGCGCTCGACCTTCGCGCCGGCGTTGCGGGCGATCTTGAGCATGGCCGTGTTCTCGCTCAGCGCATGGATGAAGAGCATGCCCACGCCCTCGTTGCGGGCGGCCACCACGGCACGCTCGAACAGCCGCGCGCCGTAGCCGCGGCCGCGCGCATGGGCCGAGACCGAGACGCCGAATTCGGCGCAGTCCTTGTGCTGGTCGCCCGGCGCGAAGGCCAGGTGCGCCATGGCGATCAGGTCGAGGCGGCGGTTGTGGATGCCGAAGATCTCGTCGCGCTCGAAGTCGAGGTTCTCGACGTAGCGGCCGATCTGCTCGTCCGATGCGGCATAGCCGAAGCGCAGGTAGCGGTCGCGCTCGGACAGTTCGATCAGGTGCTTGAGGATGCGGCCGCGCTCGCGGGGGCCGATCGAGCGGATGGGCACCAGCACCGGCTGGGCGGGCCGCGGCGCCACCCCGCCGGCCGCACGCGCCTCCACCACCGGCGGGCGCAGGAAGCTGCCGGCACCGACGAGCGCTCGGGAAATGGCCTGGAAGGTACGCATGGAGGGATTTTAGGGTTTTCCCTAATCATCCGGAGGTGCAAAGGACACTCTCGGGGCAACTGTGGCCCGATTGGTGACGAATTGCCAGCCGGACGTGGCGCTGCCGCAACCGGGCGGGGCGGCGGAGTGGCTCGTCGACAGACTCCGCGCGCCGCACAATGGCAACCCCGTCCATCTGTCATACCAGCCCTTCGAGGGAGAACCGCATGCACCGACGCCGCCTTGCCCACGCCCTGACCACCACGTTCGCCCTGTCGGCCCTGTTGCTGGCGGGCTGCGCCACCTCGGGCGGCTCCTCCGTGGCCGCGTCTCACCTCGACGCCGTCCAGAAAGCCGCGCAGTTGCGGGTGTGCACCCCTGGCGACTACAAGCCCTTCAGCTTCCAGAAGCCCGACGGTGGCTATGAAGGCATCGACGTCGACCTGGTGGCCGGCTTCGGCAGCAGCCTGGGCGCCAAGCCGGAGTGGGTGAAAACGACGTGGGCCAATCTCCTGCCGGACCTGGCGGCGGGCAAGTGCGACATCGCCGTCGGCGGCATCTCGGTGACAACCGAGCGCCAGAAGCGTGCCTTCTTCAGTGCGCCGTACATGGTCAACGGCAAGACGCCGATCGTGCGCTGCGCCGACGTGCGCAAGTACCAGACGGTGGCCGACATCGACAAGCCGACGACGCGCGTGATCTTCAATCCCGGCGGCAGCAACGAGCGCTTCGCGCGTGCCAACTTCAAGCAAGCCAAGCTGACGTTGCACGGCGAGAACATCACGATCTTCGACGAGGTATTGGCGGGCCGCGCCGACGTGTTCGTCACCGAGTCGGCCGAAGCCATCGTGCAAAGCCGGCTCAAGCCGGGCCTGTGCGCCGTGAACCCCGACAAGCCGCTGCAGTACGGCGAGATGGCGTGGATGCTTCCGCGCGACGACGTGGCCTTCAAGGCCTACGTCGACCAGTGGCTGCACCTGCAGCAGGCTGGCGGGGACTTTCAGCGCACGATGGACCGCTGGCTCAAGTGAGCAGGCACGCCGATTGCGGCCCTAGCATGCGACTCACGCCCTAGTCCGCGTCCAGCAGGGCCAGCGTCTCGCGCATCACGCGGACGTCGAAAGCCATCTCGACGTGCGCCAGGCCATGGGCCGGAAGGTTGTCGGCGCCTGGCAACGTGGCCGTCGGCGTGGGGAAGACGATGTTGTCGCAGTTGGAGTACCAGCAGGTGAAGCGCACGCGGCGCGCACTCTCCGCATCCGCCGCCATGCGTTGGAGCCATTCGCCGCCAATGCGCATCTCGCGGCCGTTGGTCGACCGGCCGAAGCGCGCCAGCCAGGCGCCGGCGTGCGGCGTGCCGAGCGTGACGATGCGGTGCACTGCCCCTGCGCGCCCGTGCTCGCGCAGCCAGGCCCGCGCCGCCAGGCCGCCCATGCTGTGGCATACGAGCATCGGCGCCTGGCCCGTCGCGCCGCGAACGCGCAGCACGGCGGCCTCGATGGTGTCGACATAGCGGTCGATCGAACCGAAGGGCGGCTCGAGGTTCACGGCCACGAAGGCGCGGCCCTCGCGTCGCAGCATGCGCAGCCAAGGCGTCCAGAACCCGCGGTTGCAGCAAAAGCCGTGGACGAAGACGATGCCCCGTCGCTGATCGCCGTGCGGCAAGTGGTCGGGCACGGCGTCGGCACGGAACGGCTGCCACCAGCCGAACACGCGCACGGCCAGCCTGCTCTCGGCCCCCCACGCGCGCAGCAGCGCTGCGAACTGCGGCCGCGGGGAATAGTGTCGGTTGATGCGCCAGCATGCTATGAATTCGATAGCTAGCCACGCCGTGTGGGCAAGCGCCGCAGCCATAAAACCCATCCAAGCGAACGCGGGCGCGCGGGGCGTCCAGTACGTGCACCAGGCGGCAATGAGCACGACGGCAGCGAACAGCAGGACGCGCTGGAGGCGAGCGATCATGCGGCCACTATCGCACGCGCGACAGCCACTGCGCGCGCCCTAGGACAAGCCCCGGGACGGCTGCGGAGGTGCCGCATCCACAATGCCCGCCACCCAGGAGAGAGACCGGAGAAACGCATGCTGCCGTCAGCGCTGAAGAACTACCCCGAGGGCGTGCCCTACGACGTCCACCCCGAACAATACCGCTCGCTGGGCCAGATGTTCGAAGAGGCCTTCCAGCGCCATGGCGAGCGGCCCTTTTCGGTATGCATGGAACGCTGGATGTCCTACCACGAGTTGGACGCGCTGTCGCGCACGCTCGGCGCGTGGCTGCAGTCGTTGGGCCTGGAGCCCGGCGCACGGGTGGCGATCATGCTGCCCAACGTGCCGCAGTTCGCGGTGACGATGGTGGGCGTGCTGCGCGCCGGCTACACATGCGTCAACGTCAACCCGCTGTACACCGCGCGCGAGTTGGAGCACCAGCTGAACGACTCGGGGGCGACGGCGATCGTCATCCTCGAGAATTTCGCGGCCACGCTGGAGCAGGTGATCGGCAAGACGGCTGTACGCCATGTGCTGGTGACGGCCATGGGCGACCAGCTGGGCGGGCTGTACGGCGCATGGATCACGACGGCCGTTCGACACATCGCGAAGATGGTGCCGCCCTTCAAGCTGCCCGTGGGCAGCGGCCGCACGGTCACGCCGTGGCCGAAGGCCATGGCGGCAGGGCGCGGTCGGCCGCTCGCGCCCGACGCGTCGACGCTCGATTCCATCGCCTTCCTGCAGTACACCGGCGGAACGACCGGGCGATCGAAAGGCGCGGTGCTCACGCATCGCAACATCGTGGCCGCGACGCTGCAGGCGGAGGCCTGGTTCACGCCGGCGCTGGCCCGGGCCGGCGATCTGTCGAAAGTCAACAGTATTGCGGCACTGCCGCTGTACCACATCTTTGCGCTGACGCTGTCGCTGCTGGCGATCCGACAGGGCTCACACCTGACGCTGATTCCCAACCCGCGCGACATCGGCAAGTTCATTGCCGTGCTGAAGAAGCGGCCGTTCCACATGCTGCCGGCCGTCAACACGCTCTTCAACGGGCTGCTCATGCATCCGGAATTCAAGACGGTGGACTTTTCCAACCTCTTCGTCTCGCAAGCAGGTGGCATGGCCGCCTCCGAAGGCACGGCGAAGCGGTGGATGGAGGTGACGGGTTGCCCCATGATCGAAGGCTGGGGCATGAGCGAGACCTGCGCAATCGGCACCAACAACCCGGTCATGAACACGAGCTTCACCGGCACCATCGGCCTGCCTCTGCCGGGCATCGACATCGCGATCAAGGACGACGAGGGCCACACGCTGCCCCACGGCGAGCCGGGGGAACTGTGCATCAAGGGCCCGAACGTAATGACCGGCTACTACAACCAACCCGCCGAGACGGCCGCCGCATTCACCGCCGACGGATTCATGCGAACGGGGGACATCGCCGTCATGCAGGAAGACGGTTATTCGCGGATCGTCGACCGCAAGAAGGACATGATCCTGGTGAGCGGCTTCAACGTGTTCCCGAACGAGTTGGAGAACGTCATCTCGCTGTGCCCCGGCGTGGTCGAATGCGCGGCGGTGGGCGTGCCGGACGAAAAGCAGGGAGAGGCGATCAAGGTCTTCGTGGTGCGCAAGGACGCGAGCCTCAACGAGGACACGGTGATGCGCTTCTGCCAGGACCAGCTGACGGGCTACAAGCGGCCGAAGTACATCGAGTTTCGCGAATCGCTGCCCAAGACCAACGTGGGCAAGATCCTGCGGCGTGAACTGCGTCCGGCGGCCACCGCGCCCGGCGCTCAGGCACATTGACTCGAGCCACGCTCCCCCTTGGACTGACCGTATTCGAACGGGGCTGGCTCTCGTCGAACAATGTCCTTCTGCGCGGCGACTCCGGCCCCACGACATTGGTCGACAGCGGGTATTTCACCCACGCCGCCCAGACCGTGGCGCTCGTCGACAAGGCTTTGCAAGGCGATCCCCTGGATCTGCTCATCAACACCCATCTTCACAGCGACCACTGCGGCGGAAATGCTGCGCTGCAGGCGCATTACCCGGCACTGCAGACTGCGATTCCACCCGGTGAAGCCGAAGCAGTTGCGCGTTGGGACGAGAGCGCGCTCAGCTTCGAAGGGACGGGGCAGCACTGCCCACGCTTCCATCACGATCGCCTGCTCACGCCTGGTACCGACATGGCGCTTGGCCATCAGCGCTGGCAAGTGCATGCGGCGCCCGGGCACGATCCGCATTCGGTCATTCTGTTCGAGCCGCAAACACGGGCCCTGATCTCGGCCGACGCGCTGTGGGAGAACGGCTTCGGCGTTGTCTTTCCCGAACTGCTTGGCGAGCCGGGCTTTGACGAAGTCGCGGCCACTCTCGATCTGATCGAACGACTCGCACCGCGCGTGGTGATTCCAGGCCATGGCGCCGTGTTCACCGATGTTGCAAGCGCCCTTCACACTGCGCGGGGGCGGCTCGAGCGCCAAGCCCGAGCGCCCGAAAAACACGCATGGCACGCCATGAAGGTGCTGCTGAAGTTCAAGCTTCTTGAACTCGGCCAAGCCGATCGGACCGCGCTGCACGGCTGGTTCGTGACGACGCCCTACATGGTGCTCGTTCAACGACGGTATTTCCACGGCTCGACGTCAGCAGCCATGTTCGACCAGCTGATTGTCGAGCTTGCACTGTCGGGCGCCATTCAGCTCGAAGATGAGCTCCTGACCAACGGCTGAACTCACTGCCTTTGGCTGGGCCTACGACGCACCAAAGCAAAAACCCCCAACCAGGCGATCTGATTGGGGGTTCTTGGGCTGTAAGAGCCTGACGATGACCTACTTTCACACGGGAAC
>NZ_CABFMN010000158.1 GCF_901875635.1 Xylophilus ampelinus
AGCGGCTTTTCCTGGTCACGCGCCGACTTGTTGCGCCGAGCGTATCCGCGAATCGGCCTTGTTCAGACCTTCCCTAGTTCAGCCGTCCTGGCGAAGTAGCCGGGCTTGAACCGCAGCGGCACCTCGATGGCCCCTTTGGGCCCCATCCCCCCCTTGCCCTCGATCCCGCTCATCACGTGCAGGTAGTCCAGCGCCACGCACAGGCGCGGCTTCTCATTGAAGCCCTTGCCACCATCGATGCGGCTGCGTTCGGTCTTCAGCTGCCTGATCTTGCCGCTGGCGGGATCGAGCACGGTGCCCGCCGGAGGGCGACCGGTCCACGCGCTCAGCTCGCCATCCAGGTTCTGGTAGCCGATGCCGCCTCCGGCACTCACGACGATGAATGCCGTCTGGCTGTTGGGCCTCACGGTCTGCGCGCCATGGATGCCCGGGTCCTTGGCGCTGGTCACTTGCAGGGGCCGGCTCGAATTGAGCGGCACACCCGAACGGCCAGTTGCGCTGGGCTGACCCCAGCGGATGAGATACACCCCCGCACGGTGGCTGTGGCCCGACAGATGCCAGTCCACCGGCGCGTCCGGGCCAGGTTGCCCGGGCATGCGGGTGTGCTCGCGCAGATAGGTTCTCTGGTTGCGTTCGCACGTGCCGACGTTCACATGGTTGAACGCGGCTTTCATGCCCGGCAGCCCGCTGGGGTTGTCGTCGGGCGTGATGCTGACCAGTTCCGGCCGCTTGGTCACGTTGCTGTACGGCTGCGGCTCATCGAAGCTGATGAGAGTGAAGTGGCTGGCTACTGTGAGGCTGGCATTTCTGCCAGCTTGCTTGTACCGCCGCGCTTGCGTCACCAGCTTGAGCTGGTCGGCGCTGAAGGACTCGACCGCGCGCGGCAGGATGCCCTTGCCTTGCTGGTCCACACCGGCCTTGGCAGCACCCTGCATGTTCAGCATGTTCTCTGTGGTGCCCCAACCCAGCGCCGCAAGCACTTGGCTGGTGCCGCCCCCGCTTCGGTCATCGGGCCAGGCGCCGTAGGCATACACCACGTCTGCCAGCGGGGTGAACAGCGCATAGAACCAATCGAAGCGCTCGCTGCTGAAGTTGTAGCCGGTCAGGGCTTGGCCGTAAGCGGGACCATAGGCCAGACACGCTTCGTAGATGGTCATGTTGTGGTCGCGGCTCATGCCTTCGTTGGCCTTCCCGCGTGTCCATGCGCTGGCCTTTTCGAGATCCTTCTTGTGCTTTTCCAGTTGGGACGTGGCCGCCGCCTGACCTGCTCCGTAGACGATCGGGCCAAGCACGGCACCGGCAGTGGTGCCGCTGTAAGGAACGGTACGGTTGGCGTTCTTGGGGTCCGCCGCCGCCTCCCACACGCCCAGCATGAAGGCCCAGTTGCTGAAGTCGCCCCCTTCCACCCGTGCACTGATGCCATAAGGCACCTGATACGCCTCGTGGTTGCCGCTGGTCATGATGACGGGCAGCTTGTACTTGCGGTACATCTCACGCACCAGGCTGAACACGAGCATGTCGTCCAGGCCGCGCGGGTACAGATCTTTGCCCTTGACCGGGTCGAACACGTTGGCCAGCAGGTTGAATTTCTTCCACTGCTCGCCAATGCCCACGCGGGCGTTGCTGGACACGCTGGACATGAACCGGGCCGGGTTGGCGTTGCGGTTGTAGTCGATCAGATCGCCGGTGAGCAGCACGACATCGACGCGCTCAGCGCCGCCGCCCTGGCCGGCCATCTTCTCGAACAGGGCCTTGAGCGATTCGAAGGCATTGCACACCTTGCCGCCGACCGCGTTGTTCCAGGGGGCCTGCGCGGCGTCGGCGTCTTCCAGCACCTTGGCGGGCGATTGCGCCAGCGCGTTGTGGCGCGCGCTCACGTGCACGTCGCTCAGGTGGCCCAGCTTGAGGACGGGCTGGCTCATGCGCTTGACGGGGTGCCAGCTCTTGAGAAGCGTCTGGATGTCGCTCAGTTGGCCTGGAGAACTCCAGGAAAACGCGCTTCCCGGCTCGGGGATTCTGAATTCGTAGAGCTTGTCGAAATGGTAGGGATCGCGCTTTTGCTGGCTGTGCAGAAAGCGCACGATGGCCAGGTCTTGCGCTTCGGCGTAGTTCAGCTCCTGGAATTCCTTGAGTTTCTTGTCTTCCTTGCTCAGCCGCACCATCCAGGCCAGGTTGTTCATGCTGCCGGGGGCCTTGAGTTTGGCGAAGGGCGGTGCCGACAGGTCCAGCTCGATTTCGTAGATGTCCTGCACCTGGGTGTAGAGCTGCGCCGCAGCCGGGGCGATGGTGGCAAAGGGCCGGCCGTGCCTGTCGCTGATGAGCGCACCAGGCTTGAATTCGCCCACGCGCCAGCCCTTGATGTGCTGCTTGGCCTGGGCGCACTGTTTGCCGTCGCTGAACAGGGTACCCGTCTGCGTGCAGCCTTCGGCCTCGTTCTTTTCACCCTTGTCGTCGATGGTGGTCACGCGCAGGTGCTGGTCCACCAGCTTGTACATGTTGACGGCCTCCTCGCGCAGCGGCTGGCCGGCCACTTTGGGGCGCATGCTGCTCGGCGCGGCGATGAAGATGCTGGCCTTGCTTTGCCCCGGCGCCAGCAGCAGCGGGCTGCCCAGGTTGGGGAACAGGATGATGGCCTGCTCTTCGAGCAGGGGGGCCTCGGTGCAATCGCAGACGCCTTCTTTGGGGTGGTAGGGCATGGCTGAGGACGGATGAGCAAAGGGTGAACGTGCAGGCGGCAGATCAGGCTGCGGTGAGGCGGTTCGCGGGCATCAGTGCAGCGAAGGGGTGTGCGGTAGCGGGGGCCGTGCGCCGCTCACGCAGTGGCTGGAGGTAGTGGTGCGCCCATCGCGCCCACACGCCGGGTGCCTCGCGACGATGCTCTGCCCACCAGTCGGCACTCTGGCTTGCCAGCGCATGCTCCAGCGCATGGCTTCCGCTCGCCTGCTGCGCCAGGCGCTCCCGCAGGCCATTCAGGCGAGACACGCCGGGATGCAAGGTCAGCGCGGTGTGCAGAAGCGCAATGCAGGACTCGCGGCTTTCCAGGCCAAGGTGGCGCGCCTGTTGCCATTGATCGATCGCGACCCATCGCCGCAGCGCAGGGGCGACGGCGTCGAAGGCGTCGGCTTGAGCGTGCTGTTGGGCGTCGGCCAGCAGTTCGTCCGCCTGGCTGAGTACGCCCATTGCACGCAACAGATCCGTGCCAAGCGTCATGGGCTGCGGCCGGGGCGCCGCGCGCGGGTCGCGGGACCGGGTGCAGCGAAGGCCGCGAGGGGTGAAGGCAGCGTCCCAGCCGGCCCAGGTGAACGCGCTCAGGAATGCATCGCGGTCCGCCTCGGGCCACAGGGCGACCATGTCGAAGCCGACGCGAGGGTCATACCAGCGCAGTACTGCGCCGGCGTCCTCGTCATCGGCAATGGTCGGATCGGCGGGGATGCGCCCGTCGAACCAGCCGCGCAGATGGATGGCAAGGGCGGTGGATCGCAGCGGCGACGCCATCAGGCTCAGGGCCTGGGCAAGACCCGCCACACGAGCCAGGTCGCTCAGCAAGGCCGGGACGGCCTCGCCGTCATCCGACACAGGCAGTTCGATCAGCCACGGGCCGGCGCCGGCAATGTCTGCCTCCGGCGTCAGCAGGAATAGCGGCGTGGCCTCGACGGGATGCCGTGCAACCAGCCTGGCAATGGCGCCTTCGTCGGGCCGCTGTTCGTCCAGCTGGCCGCAGGCTGCAGCGTCTACCAGCGCGTGGCAGTGCATGCCGCTGCGCTGGGACAGGCGCGCAAACGCGGCCATGTCGCTCACCAGGGTCTGCTCGATTTCTCGCTCGAAGCTCTGGCGATCGTAGGGGACAAAGTCTGTCATTCCAGGCGCTTCCCACGGATCAAATGCGAGGGGAAACAGCGGCGGCGCGTTGTGCCGCGCGCATCATGCATTCCCAGCACACACTGGCCGGCTGCGGCACAGGCCGCTGGTCCGGCCCCGGTGTGGCATGCATGGCCGCATGCTCGATCCAGGTGCCGGGCGTGCCGTGCTTGATGCCCGATGCGCTCCACTCGCTGAAGCTGGTGCCGCCGTTGATGACGACCTTCTTCTTGGCGATGACGTACACCGTGTCTTCGGTGCTCACGGTCTCCACGTCCTTCAGGGCCGTGACGTCGATGGCATCGCTGTGCGCCTCTATATCGATGTCGCCCTCGCTCGCATAGGCCTTGATGCCGTTCTTCAGCGTGAAGACGCGGATGCCGTCCTTGACCGCCGCCAGCCAGCGCCTGGCAGTGCTGAAGGAGGTGTGGCCGCCGCTGGTGAATTGGGTGTGCCCGCCGCTGTGGGCGTGCAGGCTTTCAGTGGCAGTGGCGGCGATGCCGGCCGGACTGGCGAGCACGAGGTGGGGCTCGCTCAATTCGGGGAAGTGGCCCTTGGCGGGGTCGACGCCGCCCTTGCCCTTGATGGACTCGTTCTGGCGCTGGATCTCCTTGGCCACGGTCGACTGGTCTTCGCCGTGGTCTTGCGCGGTGGCGAGGGCGGCGGCGTCGTGCAGGCCCTCGATCTGGTCGCGGGTGGCCGTGAGGCGGGCGACGGTCTCGCCCAGGCCTTTGACGTGGCCGGATGCATCGGGTCGGGCCTCGGTGGTGATGAGCAGGCCGTCCTGGGCGCGCACTGCGCCGTGGCCGTCCGTGCGCAGTTCGAAGCCCTGTCCTCTAGGGTCCTTTCTTCCCCCGTTGTCCTCGATCCGCGTGATGTGCCCCAGGCTCAGTGAACTGCTCTGGTGATCGGACTTCAGCTGCGCCTGGATCTGCCCATCCGTATCGTCCAGGATCAGGTGGTTGCTTCTCCCGCTTGCACTGTTGCCCCCGCCCCCTTCGGTCAGCTCCCGGCTCCTGAAGCCGCTCAGCGCACTTTGCCCCGGCAACTCCCACGGCGGCAGGTTCATCTGGTTGTGCACCCGACCCGTGCAGATCGGCAGGTCCGGGTCCCCGCCGATGAAGTCCACGATCACTTCCTGGCCGATTCTTGGGAGGTGAACGCCCCCCAGCTGGTTGCCCGCCCACGGGCTGGAGACTCGCAGCCAGCAGGTGCTGTGCTGGTTCTTCTGCCCGAGGCGGTCCCAGGGGAACTGGACCTTGATTCTTCCCAGCTCATCGGTCCAGATGTTCTGGCCCTCTGGGCCCACCACCAAGGCCACCTGCGGGCCGTTGGTGTGGGGCTTGGCGTGGGCGGGCTCGGGTCTCAGGGGCTCGGTGGCGGGGTGGGCCGTCAGGTCCACCTGCACACGCCATGCTTGCCTTCTGTCCGGGTTCGCGTCCTTGTTCTGGCTGTCCTGGCCCACGTCCTCGATCAGGAAGTCAGTGTCCAGCACCAGGTATTCGGCGTTGGCGTCTTGCCTGGGGTGCTTACTCAGTTGGAAGGTGCACCCGGGCACCATGCCCCGCAGGTTGCCGCTGGCTCTGGCTCTGGCCCCGTGCGTGCGTAGCTGCTGCATGCGCAGCCTCGCCAGGTGGTCGCCTTCGGCCTGGGGATCGTTGGCCTCTGCGGTCCCCGCCCGGGGCTGGGCGTAGTGGCTGCCCGCACGGTCGGCGTGCCACTGGTAGACCTCGCCATTGTTCTGGCCGGTGGGGCGCGGGTCCTTGCGGCCGGTGCTCAGGTCGGCTCGGGGGCGGGTGTAGTCGTAGTCCCGGGTGCTGTACCGGCCGCTGGTGAGTTGGTGGTGCGGGACGAAGGCGTGGAGGTACTCGGCATCGAGCTTCCAGCCCGGGGCGTGGTAGTCCACCTGCTGGTAGGCGGCGCTGGGGTTCTTCCGGTGGCCGCCCAGGTTGTCGATGAGGACCAGGCGGTGTTTGCCGTCGCTGTGCTCGAAGAAGTGGTTGATGCCCCATTCCTGGGTGAGCCGCTCGAAGAAGCTCAGGTCGCTCTCGTTGAACTGGGTCTGGTAGTCCCGGGCCGGGTAGGTCTCGACCAGGCGCTTGTCGACAGGGAAGGAGTAGTCGGCGAGCAGTTCATCGAGGATTTCAACGACGGTCTTGTTCTGGAAGATCCTGCAGTCGGTGCTCAAGGAGGCCAGGTGCAGCCAGGGGCGCAGGACGAGGCGGTACTGGACGTGGCGGCCTTCTTCGCCCCACAAAGCAGCCTCGGTGATGAGAGCGTTGATCTCGCGGGTGCCCGAGCCGATGCGGTCCACAGAGGGGCCGACGGCACCGGGGAGGAACTCGCCGGTACCGTCCAGTTCGATGAAGCACGACAGCTCCCGGCCGATGAAGGCGTCGAGGTCGAAGTCGGCGGCGCCAGAGGCTCCGAGGTTCAGGGCATCGGGGGTCTTGAGCAGCAGTTCGTACTCGAACAGACTGTTCAGGCCTTCCCGGCCCGAGAGCCGCACGGGCTCCAGGGCGGGCCGCCCCGCATGCAAAGGAATGGCTGCGCTGCGAACGCGCAGCGCGTGTGACGATGCCTGCATGGCCTCTCCCTGAACTTCTTGGTCTGGCCTGCAGCCACGGCTCTCGGCGTGCGGCCCTTGCAACCATCGTAGTTCGGCCACGCGGCTCTCTGCCGCTGCATCTGTCCAGGATGAGGGAGGCCGCGGGCTGGAAAGCGCTCAAAACGATACTTTCTCCACACCTAAACTGTCCCTATGGAGATCTACCTCGTCGGCGGCGCCGTGCGCGACCGCCTGCTCGGCTTGCCGGTGTCCGACCGGGACTGGGTGGTCGTGGGCGCGACGGCCGACGACATGGTGGCGCAGGGCTTCGTGCCGGTCGGGCGCGACTTCCCGGTGTTCCTGCATCCGCAGACGCACGAGGAGCACGCGCTGGCCCGCACCGAGCGCAAGAGCGGCCCCGGCTACCGCGGCTTCACCGTCCACACGGCGCCGGACGTGACGCTGGAACAGGACCTCGCACGGCGGGACCTCACTATCAATTCCATAGCTGTCCCCTCAGGCGTGGCGGGCGCTGCAGGCCATTTCGACCCTGAAACGCCGGCCCTGGTCGACCCCTACCACGGCCGACGCGACCTGCAGCAGAAGGTGCTGCGCCATGTGACCGATGCCTTCCGCGAAGACCCGGTGCGCATCCTGCGGCTGGCGCGCTTCGCGGCCCGCTTCCACGACTTCACGGTGGCGCCCGAGACGATGGCGCTGATGCGCGAGATGGTGGCCGACGGCGAGGTCGATGCCCTCGTGCCCGAGCGCGTATGGCAGGAGCTCGCGCGCGGCCTGATGGAAGCCAGGCCCTCCCGCATGTTCGAGGTGCTGCGCGCCTGCGGCGCGCTGAAGGTGCTGCTGCCCGAGGTCGACGCGCTGTGGGGCGTTCCGCAGCCACCTCAGCACCACCCCGAGGTCGACACCGGCGTGCACCTGATGATGGTGCTGGACATGAGCGCGCGCCTGGCAGCGCCCTTGCCGGTGCGCTTCGCCTGCCTGACGCACGACCTGGGCAAGGCCACCACGCCGGCCGACGTGCTGCCCCGCCACATCGGCCACGAACAGCGCAGCGCCCGGCTGCTGGCCGGCGTGTGCGAGCGCTGGCGCGTGCCGACCGAGGTGCGCGAGCTGGCCGAGGTGGTGGCGCGCGAGCACGGCAACATCCACCGCAGCGAAGGCTTCGAGGCCGCGGCGCTGGTGCGGCTGCTGGATCGCTGCGACGCCTTCCGCAAGCCCCAGCGCTTCGACGCGGCGCTGCTGGCCTGCGAATGCGATGCGCGCGGGCGCCTGGGCATGGAGGACGCGCCCTACCCGCAGCGGCCGCGCCTGCTGCGCGCGCTCAAGGCCGCGCAGTCGGTGGCCACCGAGGGCATCGCGCGCGAGGCGGCGGCGCGCGGCGCCAAGGGGCCGCAGATCGGGCAGGCGATCCATGCCGCGCGGGTGGCGGCGGTGGCTTCGGCCACGCTCTGACCCTCTCGCACAGCCGCACGGGCCCGCGGCAACTGCCGGCTTTGACCGACGCGCGGCCGCCACGGCGCGTGCTAAGGTCCTTGCAGATGCAGACGTCCCCGCCACTCCCGGGCCGCGATGCGGCCCTGTTCCTCGATTTCGACGGCACGCTCGTCGCGATCGCCGAAACACCCGAAGCCGTCGAAGTGCCTCCCGGCCTGGTGCCGCTGCTGATCGAACTGCACGAGCTGTTGGGCGGGGCGCTCGCCGTCGTGTCGGGCCGTCCCATCGACGTGCTGGACCGTTTCCTCGCGCCCCTGCGCCTGCCGGCTGCCGGTGAACACGGCGTGCAGCGCCGCGATGCCGACGGCCGCATGCAGGAAGCCGCAGCGCCCGACCTCACCGGCGTGCTCGACGCCGCCAACGCCCTGGCCTCGCGCCACGCCGGCCTGCTGGTGGAACGTAAGCATGCCGCCATCGCCTTGCACTACCGGCTGGCACCGGCACTCGAGCAGCTGTGCCTGGACACCATGGCCGAGGTCATCGGCACGCAACCGCAGTTCGAACTGCTGCACGGCAAGTGCGTGGTCGAGATCAAGCCGGCCGGCGTGAACAAGGGCATCGCGATCGATGCCTTCCTGAAGGAAGCGCCCTTCGAGGGTCGCCACCCGGTCTTCGCCGGCGACGACACCACCGACGAGACCGGTTTCGCCGTGGTGCAGTCGCGCCCTGGCGGCATGGGCATCAAGATCGGCCCCGGCAGCACGCGCGCGGCGCAGCGGCTGGAGGGCCCGCAGGCCGTGCACGCCTGGCTGCAGGCGTTGCGCGACGCGCTCGTCCGCTCCTGATCCCTCCACCCGCCTGCCGCCTACCTGGACCCCCGCATGCCCCGTCTCGTCGTCATCTCCAACCGCGTCGCCGATCCCCGCAAGCCCGCCGCCGGCGGCCTGGCGGTGGCGGTGGGCGAATCGCTGCAGCAAAGCGGCGGCCTTTGGTTCGGCTGGAGCGGCACCATCGTCGAGGACGGCCCCACGGGCGAAGGCGAGCTGCACAAGCACCAGGCCGGCAAGGTGATGCTGGCCACGCTCGACCTCAGCCGCGAGGACCACGACGCCTACTACCTCGGCTACAGCAACAACGTGCTGTGGCCGGTGTTCCACGACCGGCTCGACCTGGCCAACTTCGAGGCCGGCTACATCGGGGGCTACCGCCGCGTGAACCAGCTCTTCGCGCGCAAGCTGCTGCCGCTGCTGCGCGACGACGACATCCTCTGGGTGCACGACTACCACCTGATCCCGCTGGCGGCCGAGCTGCGCGCCATGGGCTGCAGGCAGCGCATCGGCTTCTTCCTGCACATCCCGCTGCCGCCCCAGATCATCATGGCCGCGATCCCGCAGCACGAGTGGCTCATGCGCTCGCTCTTCGCCTACGACGTGATCGGCTTCCAGGCCAACCAGGACGTGCAGCATTTCGAGCGTTACGTGCTCAACGAGGCGCACGGCGAATCGCTGGGCGACGACATGTTCCGTGCCTGGGGCAACACGGTGCGCGCCAGCGCCTTCCCGATCGGCATCGACGTCGACGAGTTCGAGGCGCTGACGCAGGCCAAGGACGCGCGCGACATGTACACGACCATGAAGGACGAGTACAGCAAGCGCCGGCTGCTGCTGGGCATCGACCGGCTCGACTACTCCAAGGGCATTCCGCAGCGCGTGCGCGCCTTCCGCGAGCTGCTGGCGCATTACCCCGAGAACCGGCGCAGCGCGACGCTGATCCAGATCGCATCGCCCACGCGCGAGGACGTGAACGCCTATGGCGACATCCGGCGCGAGCTCGAGTCGCTGTGCGGCGCCATCAACGGCGACTACGGCGAGCTGGACTGGATGCCGGTGCGCTACATCCACCGCATGGTGGCGCGCAAGCGCGTGCCGGGCCTGTGCCGCGCGGCCGCGGTGGGCCTGGTCACGCCGCTGCGCGACGGCATGAACCTGGTCGCCAAGGAGTACGTGGTGGCGCAGGACCCGGAAGACCCCGGCGTGCTGGTGCTCTCGCGCTTCGCGGGCGCGGCCGAGCAGTTGAAGGAAGCGCTGCTGGTCAACCCCTACGACACGCACGGCACCGCCGAGACGGTGCAGCAGGCGCTGCAGATGCCGCTGGAGGAACGCCGCGCGCGCCACCGGCGCCTGCTGCAGCGCATCCGCGAACAGGATGTGCACTGGTGGCGCAAGACCTTCCTGGATGCGCTGAACGAGGCGGGCGGCGAGCGGCGCTGAGCACGCCTCACGCCCGCTCCGCGCCACGGATTTCCAAGCCAAACCGGGCCACAGCGCCCGTCCTGCGGGCGCAAGCAGCTATGCTTTTAATAGCAAATCGGGTGCTGGCGCCAGCACCTCGCCCATCACCGCCGCCACCCAGTCCATGAAGGCCTGCACGCGCCGCGCGACCTGGCGGCGGTGGGCGTAGAGCAGCGTCACCGGCAGCGGATCGGCGCGGTACTGGGGCAGCAGTTCCACCAGTTGGCCACTGTCGATGCACTCCTGCAGACCCAGCGCGGGCGCCTGGATGATGCCCAGTCCCGCGAGGCACGCCGACTCGTAGGCGAAGGTGTTGTTGACGGTGAGCACCGCAGCCATCGGCAGCATCTGCGGCCCCTCGGGCGTCGTGTACTCCCAGCCGGGCGCGGCGCCGCCGAGCGTCGATGAATAGCGCACCAGGCGATGCCGTGCCAGGTCGTCCAGCGTGTGCGGCGTGCCGAAGGCGGCGAGGTAGGCCGGGCTGGCGACGTTGATCTGCGACAGCAGGCCCAGGGGCCGCGCCACCAGCCCCGACTCGCGCAGCGCACCGGCGCGGATCACGCAGTCGAAGCCCTCGTGCACCAGGTCGACCCGGCGGTCCGTACTGCTGAGCTCCAGCTCGATCTGCGGGTGGGCGGCGAGGAATTCGGGCAGCCGCGGGATCAGCACCTGGCTCGACAGCTGGCCGGGCATGTCGACCCGCAGCCGCCCGCGCAGCGCCGCCGGCTGTCGTTGGAACAGCGCCTGCAATTCATCCGCCTCGCCCACCAGCGCCTGCGCCCGCTCGGCGAAGAGCTGCCCGTCGGGCGTGACGCGGACGCTGCGCGTCGTGCGCTGCAGGAGGCGCGTGCCCAGCTCGGCTTCCAGTTGCTGCACGACGGTGGAGACGCGCGCCCGCGTCAGGCCCAACCGCTCGGCCGCGCGGGTGAAACTGGCCGATTCGGCCACCAGCAGGTAGATGCGCAACGCTTCGAGGTCCATGGGCGGCTTATTGTCAATTTCTGATGAACAGTGAAGCGATTTTTCACGGCTTTATTCATCGATTGTCGGCCCATACAGTTCAGTCCATCGCAACCCACTTCATCGAAAGGACCGACATGACCACCACTTCCCGCACCCCCATCGCCCTCATCACCGGCGGCAGCCGCGGCCTGGGCCGCAACGCGGCGCTGCACCTGGCGCGCGCCGGCGTCGACGTCGCGCTCACCTACCGCAGCAGCGCCGCCGAAGCGCAGGCCGTGGTGCAGGACATCGAAGCCCTGGGCCGCCGCGCCGTGGCGCTGCCGCTGGACGTCTCGCAGTCGAAGTCCTTCGCCGACTTCGCAGCGGCGCTGAAGCAGGCGCTGGCCACCACCTGGCAGCGCGAGCGCTTCGACTACCTGGTGAACAACGCGGGCATCGGCGTCAACGCGCCCTTCGCGCAGACCACCGAGGCGCAGTTCGACGAACTCGTGGCCGTGCACCTGAAGGGCCCCTTCTTCCTCACGCAGGTGCTGCTGCCGCTGATCGCGGACGGCGGCCGCATCCTGAACGTCTCGAGCGGGCTGGCGCGTTTCGCGCTGCCGGGCTACGGCGCCTACGCGGCGATGAAGGGCGGCATCGAGGTGCTGACGCGCTACCTGGCCAAGGAGCTCGGCCCGCGCGGCATCGCGGTGAACGTGGTCGCCCCCGGCGCCATCGAGACCGACTTCGGCGGCGGTGCGGTGCGCGACAACAAGGACCTCAACGCCGCGATCGCGTCGCAGACCGCGTTGGGCCGCGTCGGCCTGCCCGATGACATCGGCGGCGCCATCGCGGCGCTGCTGCAGCCGGGCAACGGCTGGATGACCGGCCAGCGCGTGGAGGTGTCGGGCGGCATGTTCCTCTGAACGGCCCGCGTATCGGTCAGAGATTGCGCAGGCCGGCGATCGAGGGCGCGAAGAAGTATTCGCCGCCCTTGAGCTTCACGAAGCCGGCGAACAGCTTCTGGATGGCGCCGGCGTCGGACCCGTAGGTGGGCGGCCAGTGCTGCCCGAGCGCGCCGCGCTGGCCGATGATCGGGTCCATGCCGACGTTGGCCTTGGGAAAGTTCTCGTTGTTGACCCAGGCGGTCTGCATGAAGTGGAACTGCTGTTCGATTGAGGCCTGGTAGCTCATGAACAGCAGCCCGACGCCGTCGTTGGGCTGGTCGACCAGTTGCTGGGTGTCCGGGTCCTGCAGGCGCGCGCCGTAGGTGATCCCGCGGCGCGCCATCTGCACGCTCTTGTCGAAGGCCAGCCCCCCCGGGCTCGACCCGCGCGGATTGGACTTGCGGATGTGGGCATGGAAGGGGCATTTGCCGCCGTTGGCGTCGCCCGAATAGTCGAAGTCGTTCACCACCGGCACGCCCGCCTCGGCATCGTGCAGCGTGAGCGGCGTGCCGTCCTCGAAACGGCCCACGACCTGTGCGCCGGCGCGCTCCTCGTCGTCGCCGATCATGCCGACGACCGCAGCCAGGGCCTCCTCGGCCTGCTTGAAGCCGGCGACGTCCTGCTCGAGCTTGCGAAAGACGAAGAAGCTGCCGTGGCTCGCCGTGCCGGCCGGGTCGAGCGGATCGGGCACGAGGAACTGCGACAGCGGTGCCGCCGGGTCGTACACGGTGCGCGGCTCCTTCGCCAGTTCGCTCTGGAGCATCAGCGGCTGCGAGCGGCCGTCGACATAGCCGAAATGCTCGATCCCCTCGCCGTCGGCGTTCTTGTAGGCCCGGCCTTCCTGCACGAAGCGGATCTTGAAGCCGCTGTCCTCCTTGCCCAGGTCGGCGGCCAGCTTGCCCACGATGCGCGCGAAATCGGCTTCGTGGTGGTAGGCCACCAGCAGCAGCACGTCCAGGGGCCGCTTGAGCTCGCCCTGCCAACTCGCCGTGGTGCCGTCGTCGAGCACCTGCGGGTCGGCCGCCATGCCACTGGCGAAGGCGCCGAAGCCGGCGAAGGCGCCCTGGCGCCCGAATTTCGTCATGCCCGTCTGGCTCAGGAAAGCCAGTCGCACCACACCACCGGGAGAACGCGTGGCCTTGAACTGCAACGCTTCCTGCAGTTGCGTGTGCGCGTCCGTCACCGGGAAGGCATGCAGGAAGGCACGCGCCTTGGGCACATCGGTCACTTCGAGGAAAAGCAGCGCGACATGCTCACGGCCGTGGCCTTTGAGGATGTTGGCCTGCAGGTTGCGCAGGAAGCTTTTCTCCTGCGTGCTGATGACGGTGTCGTCGAAGGGTTGCGTGAGCTTGATCGGCATGGCGGTCTCCTCGTGGTGGGGATTCCAGCGTAGGCCTGCAAGGGGCGCCGGTCGTCCTCCGCACAGGGGAGCATGCGCTCACAAACTTTCAGGACGAGGCGCGTCGGATCCGCCGCGCTCAGGCCGCCTCCTCCATCTGCAGCACCACGCGGCCGTCGACCTCCCCACGGCGCAGGCGGCCCAGGATGTCGTTGATGTCCTCCAGCCGGCCCGGCGTGCAGACCGTATGGACCTTGCCCTCGGCCGCGAAGTCCAGCGCCTCCTGCAGGTCCTGCCGCGTGCCGACGATGGAGCCGCGCACGGTCTTGGCGTTGAGCACCATGTCGAAGATGGGCAGCGCGAAATCGCCCGGCGGCAGCCCCACCATGGACATGGTGCCCCGCTTGTGCAGCATGCCCAGCGCCTGCGCGAAGGCCTGGCGCGACACCGCCGTCACCAGCACGCCCTTGGCACCACGCAGGCTGCGCTGCAATTCGGCCGCCGGATCGCATTGCGCGGCGTTGACGACCAGCTCGGCGCCCACGCGGCGCGCCAGCTCGAGCTTGGCGTCGTCGATGTCGACCGCGACCACGTGCAGGCCCATGGCGCGTGCGTACTGGATGGCCAGGTGGCCCAGGCCGCCGACCCCCGAGATCGCGACCCAGTCGCCGGGCTTGCAGTCGAGCACCTTCAACCCCTTGTAGACCGTGACGCCCGCGCACAGGACGGGCGCCACCTCGACGAAGCCGAGCTTCGGCGGCAGGTGGCCCACGTAGCCCGGGTCGGCGAGGACGTAGTCGGCGTACGCGCCATCCACGGTGTAGCCGGTCATTTGCTGTTCGTCGCACAGCGTCTCCCAGCCGGTCAGGCAGTGCTCGCAATGGCCGCAGGAGGTGTGCAGCCACGGCACGCCCACGCGGTCGCCCTCGCGGATGTGCTTCACGCCGGCGCCGACGGCGGCGACATGGCCCACGCCTTCATGCCCCGGGATGAAGGGCAGGTGCGGCTTGACCGGCCAGTCGCCGTCGGCCGCATGCAGGTCGGTGTGGCACACGCCCGAGGCCGCGACCTTGACCAGCACCTGTCCCGGCTGCACCTGCGGCACCGGCACCTCCTCGATGTGCAGTGGCTGCCCGAAGGCGCGCACCACGGCGGCTTTCATCGTCCTGGACATCGCGTCACTCGAAGGCCAGGGCGCCCGTGGGCTGGTGGATCACGACACGCTCGTCGACGGCCGTCGCCTTGTCGGGTTGCGCCTCCTCGGCGGAGCGCACCAGCAGCACCGGCACGCGCGCCGTGCGCAGGATCTGCTCGGCGCTGCTGCCCATCACCAAGCGGCCCAGGCCACGCCGGCCGTGCGTGCCCAGCACGATGAGCTCGGCGCCCCAGTCGCGCGCCTCGTCGTTGACGACCTGGTGCACCGGGCTGCGGAACTCGTCGCGCAGCACGGTGTCGGCCGGCACGCCCGCCTTGGCGGCCTGCGCCGCAGCGAGCGCGAGCAGTCGGGAGCCCTGCTCGCGCAGCGTGTCCAGCCAGCCGCCGGGGTTGCCGGCATAGCCGTCCATGGCCAGGGCGAAGGACAGTTCGTCGATGGCGTGCAGCACGCGGACGCGCCCACCGACGGCGGCCGCAAGCCGCAGGGCCTCGTCGAGTCCGCGGCGCGAGGTCTCGCTGCCGTCGACGGGAACAAGAATGCGCTGGTACATGGTGAGCTCCGGAGTGGATGGAGCCCCCAGTCTGAGCCGGCCGGGCCGCATCGACCTTGACGCAGCGCAAGGCGCAGCGTCAGGCGCCGGCGCTGCGCCGCGCCCAGGCCCACGC
>NZ_CABFMN010000159.1 GCF_901875635.1 Xylophilus ampelinus
GAGTAGGTTGAACACCTGGCTCAATTTTGGGTCGGCACAACCCTCATAAGTGGCTCAGTTTTCGGTCGGCGCCAACAAGAAGGCGCCTTAAGCCGATCATGCGGACATACTATTGGAAGTTGTAGGGAGTTGAATTGATCAAGGTCAGTTTCCAGGATGAATTGATGCGTCTGGACGGCGCCTTGGCCCGAACCGGCACCCGCTGCAAATCCACCGGCAAGGGCGGGCACCGCACGTGGTTGTCATGCTTTACGCGCCTCGGCAACTCGCAAGGCTCTAAGCTCAAATCGATCAGCTACAAGATTCGTCTGTCCCGAGAGTCGCTGCAGGTGCGTAATGACCTCGTAGGGGCCATCGGCTATTGGGCGCGTGCAGATTCCGCACTGGCTAGCGGTTTCGATGCGTGATCGCGAGGAAATCCCTACGCCATATCCAGCTGCGACCCAGAGCAATAACATCTCAAAAGAACTGACATGCTGGACATTCGGCCTTTCCGTTGATGACATGGAGGACAGGTACTGGTCCAGCGAAGGAGAATATTCGGCCTTCCATCGAAACACGGAGTGCTCCTTAAGTTCGTCTATTCTGATTGACTGCTGCCGGAGCAGTGGGTATCGCAGCGGCGTGGCAAGAGCTGTCGCCTCGAACCAAATAGAAAGACTCTTCAGCGAAGAATCGCTCACCTGCTTCAGAGAAAGGCCGACGTCGAAGCGCCGTTTGTAGAGGCCCGTAATGAGATCGCTCGCCGTAACCTCATTAAATTCCATAGAAACTTCGGGCTCCTCCGCGCGCTGCAGGGCAAGCAATGCAGCTAGGTACGAAGAGGCCACACCAGGCGCTATGGCGAGCCTGAGCTGTGGGCGTGGGCTGGTGGCGTCGTGCATGAGAGGCCCCAAGAAGCGATAAGACAAGGATGGAAAGTCTTCATGATAGCTAGTTTGAGTTAAACTTAACGTGGTTAAATTGTTTGGACTGTTCGACGCTTCCAAGGATGGAGAAGCGAACTGTCCGACGAGGCCGTCCCCCAGGAACTACCACTTTCGACGCCGAGCCAGCGTTGGCATTCGGAGCGGCCGTTCGTGTCGCCCGCCTGACGCAAGGTGTTGCTCAGGAAGAACTGGCTGCGAAAGCAGGGATCGAGCGATCGCACATGGGCAAAATAGAGCGTGGGGAGCACATGCCCACTCTCGCTCTGATCTTAAGAATCGCCGCCGGACTCAAGCTCAGTGCTGCGGAACTCGTCAGCGCAGCCGAACGCAATCTTCGTGCCGCGGCGCACGATTCAGATAGGCATTGACGCTTTAGTCATCCGGAGGTCCTCGCAGACGTTCGATGAAGCGATCCAGCGAAACCGATGAGTTGCTGCTTTCTGGCCGAAGCAGATAGGTTGTGATTACCGCCGTGTCCTGCGCCAGAGGGCGAATCACCACGTCCGGCCTCTGGCTGATGGGAATCTTGGTCGCCGTCATGAAACCAATCCCATAGCCTGCGCCGACGAGCGTTAGCATCATGTCCAGCGACGACACTTCTTCGACAACGTTGAGTCTGTGTTCCAGAACCTGTAGCAGCCGATTTAATTCTCGGCAGTAGCCTTCGCAGGCCAGTTTGTCGCACAGAACCAGTGGGTGACCCTGAAGTTCGTTCAGCGGAACTTGCTTGTGCGCAAGAAGCGAGTGCCGCGCTGGCACGGCGATCACAATCGGGTCTCGCCAGATCGGTTCAGCCACGATGCCTTCGCCAACATCCGCCGCGTGTGCAAATCCGATCGTGAAGTCGCCAGACCGTAGGCCCCGTATCTGCTCGGTCAGCGGTACCTCGGAGAGACGTATCTCGACCTCGGGCTCTTCCGCGCGGCAACGAGCTAGGAACGCCGATAGTCGTGGGTCCATCGCACCATCGGAAATTGCAATGCGCAGGCTGCCCCTCAGGCCCGCGGCAATGGCTCTGGCATTTTCACGCGCTTGCTCCAGGACAGTGAAGAGTCGGCGGGTGTCCTGCAAGAATGCCGCCCCCGCCACGGTCAGCCGTGTGCCCCTGCGGTCGCGGTCAAACAGCGTGACCCCAAGCTCATCTTCCAATTCCTTGATCGCGCGAGACAAGGGGGGTTGCTCTATATGCAGCCTCTCGGCCGCCCGCGTGAAATGCAACTCCTCTGCCAAGACGACAAAGCATCGTAGATGACGCAACTCCATAAATCGGGCTCCTCGCAAGTTCTCATTCGCGCCAGATGTCCCGTGGACGAATCACGGTGGACGGGGAGGCTGGATCCATTTCAGGGAAGTTGATGCGCTTGACATCGCAAAAACTGGCACCTTGAGCGCTCGTGGTTGCTCGTGACGCGTCCCAAGCGCGCGCGCCCAATCGGGGCGCGCGTCTCTGTCACACTGTGCAGAAGCTTTGAAAAGCACCGCACACCCGCGGCGTCATCCGCCGTGCTCTTTTTGTAGCAGCGACCCGAGGCGAGCGACTTCATTGCTGGTGATCGCGATGTTGCGCCCATCCTTCGTCGACACCGAAGCTCCGACATTGAGATAGACGGCGCGCCCGAAGCGGCTTTCCTGTGCCATCTTTCCGTCCTTGAAGATGTACAGCGTTCCCCCGTCAGCCAAGGGAACCATTTCCTTGGCTGCTTGGGCTGCTGCATGACCGGCGAAGGCTGGCACGGAGAGAGCGCTCAACAGGGCGGCAATGACAATTTGCGATTTCATGATCGACTCCTTTGTAAAAACGACGACAACTTGCGCCGCGTCGTTAAATGTAGAAGCAGGCGGTCTACAGAGCGCTTACCCGTGCATTACATTCAATTCATGTGCTGTCATCTGCCGCCCATGAAGGACTAGGTTCCAGTGGGAGACAAGATGCCAAGCCATGCAACGCTCGCCAGAACCAAAACGGCCAAGGTCGCCTCCGTGAACAGACTCTGTCTAAGCTTGATGACTGCCTGTGCGCGATTGCCTGCCTTCAAAGCAGCCTCCAGGCTCGGGCTCAACCGATACCGATTGGCAGCAGCCAACGCCAGCATGCCTGCGAAAAGCAAGAGCTTTACCATCAGCAGCCGGCCATACAGCGTCGAGATGAGCGGATCAAACGATGGTCCGGCGATCAACAGGTAATTGAGAATTCCACTCACGACGAGTGCAGCCACGATCGCTGTACCTATGCGAGCAAAGCCATTCGACGTCCGACTGAGGACCGCTACCGGGTCTTGCGCGACATCCTGCTTGTGGGATGCCAGCATCAAGAACGCCACCAATGCGCCCACCCAAGCGCCCGCTGCCCAGAGGTGCGTGATATCCGACGCAAGATGGATGTAGCCGCGAACGCCGTCGTCCATCGCGCCGTGGCCTGCCCACGCAAGGGTCGCCAGCGCCACGCCGGTGGAGAGCGCCATCACTGCAAATCGCAAGGTAGCGTTCAATTTCAACATTGCGACGAGCACACACACCAACAGCGCGAGGATGCGAATGCACCAGGCGATGCCCATGTGCGTGCCCGTAATGAGCATGTCGAAAACGTGCGTTGACAGCTCCGCGTAGCTTTGGGCGCCGGACATGGCCTTGGCCATGACCGTCATGCCCCACATCGACAGGACAATGCCGATGGCGGCGGATGCGCCAATGAGTACGCGATAGCGGCGCGAGATCGTCGAGGATCGCTCGTCGTTGCCCAAAGCATAGAGTCCGAACATGGCGACGCCAAACGCCGCCGCCAGGTCCAGATAAAGCGCCAGGCGCAGGACGATGGTCAACCAATCCCCGGCCATGGGCTTACTTCACCTTGAAGGTGACGTTACCCGTGATCGGATGCGTGTCCGAGGAGACGGCACGCCATTCGACGCGATAGTCGCCCGGCTGGAGCGCTTGTGCCGGCGTGATGACCATGGTCTTGCCGTCGCCGGCACCCGCGACGCTGGCGTTGATCTTCATCGGGCCATGGCTCGCCATTCCCGGCATGCCCGTCATGACAAGGCTTGCGGCGGAGAACTGCGGCACCAGCGTTTCGGAGAACTTCAGCTCGATGGTGGCTGGCGCGGAAACCTGCGACTTGTCGGCCGGCGTTGAAGACACCAGCGAAGGATGCGCGAATGCGGCGGTGGCGAACAGGCCAGCAGCGATCGGCGCGACGAGCTTGGCGATGAAATGTGAACGGGTCATAGAGATTCCTACCTTGATGTGTGAGGGTGGTTTAAGAACGAAATGCCGAGATAAGGCTTGCACCTTCGCAACGGCGTGGAACGAAAGAAACGGTTCGCTGGGCGATAGCAGACTCCTGTTGGTTCTGAAAGATGTTTCGGTCACAGTCGGCTCGCTCTCAGCCGCAAGGCGTTGCCCACGACCGATGCCGAACTCAGGCTCATCGCCAATGCTGCGATCAGGGGCGACAGCAACCAGCCCGTGAGGGGATAGAGAACCCCGGCGGCGATGGGGATGCCCAGCGCGTTGTAGAGGAAGGCGAACATGAGGTTCTGCTTCATGTTGCCCACGGTACTCACCGAGAGCGTGCGAGCGACAGCAATGCCACGCAGGTCGCCCTTGACCAGCGTGACCTGAGCGCTGTTCATCGCCACGTCGGTTCCCGTTCCCATGGCGATGCCCACGTCTGCCTTCGCCAAGGCCGGCGCGTCGTTGATGCCGTCTCCGGCCATGGCGACGATGCGGCCTTCTTTCTGCAGCCGCTCGATCAACATGAGCTTGTCCGCCGGCTTGACCTCACCATGCACCTCGTCGATGCCTAGGCGTGCACCGACGGCTTTGGCGGTGGTCTGCCCGTCCCCGGTGGCCATGATGACCCGCAGGCCCGCAGCCTTCAACGCGGCCAGGGCCTCGGGGGTGCTGCCCTTGACCGGGTCGGATACGGCGAGCAAACCCGCGAGTTGCCCGTCCACAGCCAAGTACATGACGCTGGACCCTTCGCCGCGCAGAGCTTCGGCCTGGGGTACGAGCGGTTCCACCGATACGCCAGACTGTTCCATCAGCACTGTGTTGCCCAACGCCAGTTGCCGGTGCTCAACCTTTCCGCGCACGCCGATGCCGGTTCCCGATTCAAAGCTCTGAGGCTTCACGAGTTGGAGGCCCTGGGCACGCGCGGCCTGCACGATGGCGTCGGCCAGGGGGTGTTCACTGCCCTGGTCCAGGCTGGCCGCAAGACGCAGCACCTCATCGTTCGTAAAGCCGCGTGCTGCGACGACCTGATCGAAAGCAGGTCGGCCTTCGGTCAGGGTTCCTGTCTTGTCGATGACGAGGGTATCGACCTTGCGAAGATTCTCGATCGCCGCGGCATCGCGGAACAACACGCCCTGCGTGGCGCCACGGCCCGTTGCGACCATGATCGACATCGGCGTGGCCAGACCCAGCGCGCACGGGCAGGCGATGATCAGGACGGCCACCGCATTGATCAGTCCATAGACCCAGGTGGGCTGTGGCCCGAAGAATCCCCATACAAAGAGCGTCGTGACCGCAATGGCGACGACGGCCATCACGAAGTAGCCGGCAACGACATCGGCCATGCGTTGCATTGGTGCCTTGGAACGCTGCGCCTGGGCGACCATCTGGACGATCTGCGATAGAACGGTGTCCGAGCCGATCCGCTCCGAACGCATGACCAGCGCGCCGTTGGTGTTGAGTGTGGCCCCGATGACCTTGTCGCCCGCGCGCTTGCTGACGGGCAGCGGTTCGCCGGTCAGCATGGATTCGTCAATCGAGCTGCTGCCCTCGTGCACGATGCCATCCACCGGCACCTTCTCGCCGGGTCGGATGCGCAGCAGGTCGCCGACGTGCACATGGCTGAGCGGCACGTCTTCCTCGCTGCCGTCCGCATTGATGCGCCGCGCGGTCTTGGGCGCCAGCCCCAGCAGCGACTTGATAGCCGCCGAAGTCTGGGAGCGGGCCTTGAGTTCCAGCACCTGGCCGAGCAGTGTCAGCGAGATGATGACGGCGGCGGCCTCGTAGTACACGCCGACCCGTCCCATGGACATGAAGGAGGCTGGAAACACTTCCGGCGCAACGGTTGCCACGACGCTGTAGATGAATGCCGCACCCGTTCCCAGGCCGATCAGTGTCCACATGTTCGGGCTGCGGTTGACCACGGACAGCCAGCCGCGGGAGAAGAAGGGCCAGCCGGCCCACAGCACGATCGGCAACGACAGCACCAACTCGACCCAGCTCTGTGTAGCCATGTCCATCAGGTGCAGCCGCTCGCCCAGCATCGCCAGCGCCAAGACCACGAGCGTCAGCGGCAAGGTCCACCAGAAGCGACGCGAGAAGTCACGCAACTCCGGGTTGTCGTCATCGAGGTCGGGCAGCAGAGGCTCCAGCGTCATCCCGCACTTGGGGCAGGTTCCCGGATGATCCTGGCGGATCTCCGGGTGCATCGGGCAGGTGTAGATGGTTCCGGGCGCGGTTGGCGATGCCGCCGGGGCCGGTGAAACTGCGGTGCTGGCATGGTGATGCGGTGCATGGCCGCTGCCTGTGCCTATGCCCGCGTCACCGCTGGCATATCGCGCCGGATCGGCGTCGAATTTGGCCTTGCATCCGGTGCTGCAAAACAAGTACGTGTTCCCCAAGTGCGTGGAACGGTGCTCCGACGCCGCCGTGACCGCCATGCCACACACCGGATCTCGCGTCGCGGCATCGGGCTGCGAGTGGCTTGAGGACCCGCCCGCGTCGTCACTGCCGGCATGGCTGGCGTGATGGTGGTGCTTATGCGGGCCGGACGTTGTGGCACCCGCCGCCATGCCTGCGTGCTCATGTCCTGAAGACTTGCTGGGTGAATTCATAGTGACAAGTGCCCTCCGCCGTTAACCGTTGGTGTCTGGTGATCGCAGCAGGCCGCAGGCGCGCAAGGAGACAAGCGCGGCGTCGCGTGCTCGCACGGTGCGAGTGCCTCGACTCATTGCTTCTGCTCCTTGGAGGCTGCGGCACCTTCCTTACCCTGACGCGCGGCATGATCGTGTCCGCCGTGGCCGTGACCACGGTGCATGAACAGGTGCATCAGCGGACAAGCCGCCAGCAGCAGGAAGGGGAGATAGCCGGCAACATGTGCCGTATGCTCCTTGAGCAGGAAATACGCGGCGACAGCGGCGATGATGAGGAACGCCACGCCGTAGCGCGATCGCCAGAACCGGGGACGATCGCTGGGGGTCTGTGTGTGCTGATGCTGCATGGCATATCTCCACGGAAAAGAGTTGATGGATGGTCAGCGATGCGACTGATAGACCGTGCTACTACCGTTTTTCCCGATCAGCAGCACGTCGTAGGCGTCCTTGCGTCCACCATAGGCCGGACCATCCATGCCGGGCGAACCGACCGGCATGCCCGGCGCCGCGAGGCCGATGGCCTGCGGGGCTTCGCGCAGCAAGCGTTGAATGTCCGAGGCAGGCACATGACCCTCGATGGCATAGCCGCCGATCTGCGCCGTGTGGCAAGAACCGTACTTCTGCGGGATGCCCAGCCGCGTGCGCGCTGCGGTGTTCCCGGTGTCGAGAACCTGCACATCGAAGCCTGCGCCTTGCAGGTGTGAGACCCAGTCCTTGCAGCATCCGCAGCTCGGGTCCTTCCAGACCTTGGCAATCGGTCGGCTCTGCGCCAGGCTCGGTCCTGCGAGTGCCATCACCAACAAGCCAGCGATCAATGCCTGGCGTCTCGGCACTTTGCCCTGGCTTCTGTCGTAGTGCATGTTCATGGATCGCCTCTCATCAGATGATCAAACCCGCTAGGTTCTAGAACCAGAATCGCACGCCAGCCACCCAGCGCGTCTGCTGCGCACGGCCGCCTTCGGCACGCACATAGTCCGCGGTGCGTCCGAAGCTGCCCGCCCGTTCCACGCCGATATAGGGGGCGAACTGGCGACTGAATTCATAGCGCAGGCGCAAGCCAGCAGACGCTTCGGCCAGGCCCTTGCCGATACCGCGTTCCGGGTCGTCCTTGCCATAAAACTGCAACTCGGCGCGAGGCTCCAGAATCAGTCGCTGGGTCAGCAGCAGCTCGTAGCTGCCTTCGACACGCAGCGCCGTACGTCCACCACTTCCCACGTAGCCCGTCGCCTCCAGCTCGAACCAGTAGGGGGCGAGGCCCTGGATGCCGAAAGCCAACCATTGACGGCTCGGGCCTTCCCCGTTATCCACCCGAACGCCGAGCTGGGTGTCCCAGTACGGTGCGACGGCGTGCCCCCAGAGAAGCTCGGTACGCGATTCTTCGAGCTTTCCTTTGGCGATATCGCCTTCGGCCTTCACGACGGCCTTGTTGTAGGTCGTCCCATACCACGCCTGGAGGTCGTAGGCCGTGGAGTCGTCTCCTTTGCGCGTGAAGCGGCGTTCCAGAGTTTCGCCGCGCAACGAAAAGAACCTGTGTTCGTCGGCCAGCATCAGCCGCGGCACACCGGGTACGGCGTAGTCGCCCGATCCCAATGTCAGGCCATTGGAGTAGCCATGCGGATCGCGGGCGTCAGGAGGCGCCGACCCGCCCTGCATCTGCATGTTGCCGTGATCCATGGCCGGGGCCGCGGTCGAGCCGCTCGCCGACGTCGCGTGACCCGCGTGCGGGTCGGCGGCAGGAGCCACGGTCTGAGTGGATGGCGCGGCCGTTTGAGCGTCGGCCTGGCCGTGCGCTGCATGGTCGTTCTGTGCTTGTGCCTGGGCGGCGACGCTTACCAGGGCCAGAAGCGTCGTGGCCAGTGCGCGAGTGGGGAGTGCTTTGGACATTCTTGGTCTTCCTTGTGCGCTGGGTTCAAGACACCACGACTTCGCGGAACATGCCGGCATCCATGTGGAACATCAGGTGGCAGTGCCACGCCCAGCGGCCGAGCGCGTCGGCTGTCACCAGGAAGCTGATGCGTTGTGCCGGCTGCACCGGCAGGGTGTGGCGGCGCGCAAGGAAGCGACCGTCGGGGCTTTCCAGCTCGCTCCACATGCCGTGCAGGTGCATGGGATGGGTCATCATGGTGTCGTTGTGCAGAATGACCCGCAGCCGCTCGCCGTGTTTGAAGTGCACCGGCGTGGACTTTCCGAACTCCAGCCCGTCCAGGGACCATGCGTAGCGTTCCATGTTGCCCGTGAGGTGCAGTTCGACCTCCCGGCCGGGGCCTCTCTTGTCCAGCGGCCCCGACGGGGTATGCAGATCCGCGAGGGTCAACACGCGCCGACCGTTGTTGCGCAGTCCGATGCCGGGGTCATCGAGGTTGGTGCGCGCCATGTCAACGCGCATGTCCGTGCTGGCACCATACTCGGTGCGAGCGTGGCGAGCAGTAGTGCTGGGCACGGCCAGTCCCCCCGCCGCCGCGGCGTGTTGGCTGTGATCCATCGCCATGCCACCGTGGTTCATGGCGCCGTGATTCATGCCTGCCATCGCCCCATGATCCATCCCGGACATCGAACCCGAGCCCATCCCGGTCATCCCGGTCATGCCCGTCATGCCCGTCATCCCGGTCATCTCCATGGCCTGGCCGGACCCGCCATGGTCCATGCCCCCCATCATGCCGCCCATCATGTCGTTCATGGTCAGCCATTCGACCGGATCGAGGGCAGGCACGGGAGCTTGAAGACCTTCACGCACGGCCAGCGTGGCACGCGCGTAGCCTGTCCGGTCCATCGCCTGGGCGAAGATCGTGTAAGCGTCATCCCGTGGCTGGACGATCACGTCGACGGTTTCGCCAGGACCGAATCGGAACTCATCGACGGTCACCGGCTCCACGTCAACACCATCGACGTGCACCACCGTGAGTTTCAGTCCTGGAATGCGTACGTCGTAGAAGGTGTTGCCCGCACCGTTGACCATGCGCAGCCGCACGCGCTCACCCGGTCGGAACAGCGCCGTCCAATTGCCGGCGGGGGTGACGCCGTTGGCCAGATAGGTCAGCGTGGTGGCAGACAGATCTGCGAGATCCGTCGGATTCATCCGCATCTCGTTCCACATCTTGCGCTTGTCGATCGCAGCGGCCGTGCCTTCGCGCGAGGCGTCCCGGAAGAAGTCGAAGACGGTAGGTTGGTTGTAGTTGTAATAGTCGCTTTGGGACTTGAGCTTGGTGAACACCCGCATCGGGTCTTCGTCGGTCCAATCCGAGAACAGCAGCACGTGGTCACGGTCGGCGTGGATGGTCTCGGCGCCAGCGGGGTCGATGATGATCGCCCCGTACATGCCCGTGAGTTCCTGGAAGCCGGAGTGCGAGTGGTACCAGTAGGAGCCGCTCTGCTGAACCTTGAAGCGGTACGTGAAGGTCTCGCCGGGAGCGATGCCATTGAAGCTGATGCCCGGCACGCCATCCATCTGATACGGCAGGATGATCCCGTGCCAGTGAATGGATGTGGCTTCACGCAGCTTGTTGGTTACACGGATTGTGACGGTGTCACCCTCGCGCCAACGCAATGTCGGTGCCGGCAGCGAGCCGTTGATGGTCGTAGCCACGCCTGGCTTGCCCGTGAAGTTCACGGGCGATTCGGCGATCACCAAGTCGAACTCGGTGCCCTTCAGCACAGGGGCGGCACCGCGCGTCGCGGAGCCTTGCTGGGCAAATGCCTTGAACGCCGGCGTGGACAGCCCAGCGAGAACGCCGCCGGCGGCTAACCCTTGGACGAAACGCCGACGAGAAAGGCCCTGTGTGGGCACGATAAAAAAGGGTGAACGAGGCGGCATGGCCTGAAATCCTCCATAGATGACTCGGAAGTCGTTCTAAACGCCACCCCATCCTGAGCGGCACAGTTCGACGCAATGCAGGTCATGCTATGGGTTGGGCACTTTCCATCGAATGACCCCTGAATTACATTCATGTAATGTTCGTGTCATGTTCGTGGAAGCTGGCAACCAGTAAATTGCTGATTGAAAGTGGATGAATGCGTACATCGTGAGCGGCTATTTTTCCGCGCCGTAGCGATTTCATGGGACATGCGATGAAACTGCTGGTCGTTGAAGACGAGAACAAGACGGCGGATTACGTCCGCCAAGGTCTCATGGAGGCGGGATTCGTCGTGGATCTGGCGCGCAACGGATTGGACGGACACCACCTGGCCATGGGCGAGACATACGATCTGGTGGTCTTGGATGTCATGCTGCCGGATGTCGATGGCTGGCGCATCGTGCGTGCCCTTCGAGATGCCGGTAAACAGGTCCCTGTGCTCTTTCTGACGGCGCGTGGCGGTGTAGACGACCGTGTCAAGGGATTGGAACTGGGAGCGGACGACTACCTCGTCAAGCCATTCGCGTTCTCTGAGTTGCTGGCGCGGGTGCGGACGCTGCTGCGACGCGGAAGCGCTCCGAGCCAGCCTGATCGCATCCAGGTTGCCGATTTGGTGCTGGACTTGGCGCGCCGGCGCGCAACGCGCGCTGGCCAACGCATCAATCTCACCAGCAAGGAGTTCGCGTTGCTTGAGCTCCTGGCCCGTCGCCAGGGGGAGGTCCTTCCACGGTCTCTGATCGCGTCGCAGGTATGGGACATGAATTTCGACAGCGACAGCAACGTCATCGATGTAGCCATCCGCCGTCTACGCGCGAAGATAGACGATGCGTTCAATCCGAAGCTCATCCACACCGTGCGTGGAATGGGATACACGCTCGATGCGCCCGATGATGCCCCTGCGCCATAAGCCGCGGCAAAGCCGTCCAGCGTCGCTTGCATTGAGGGTCACGGCCCTCGTTGGTATCGCCACGACCTTGGTGTTTCTTGTGTTCAATTGGGTCATTCTCCGGTCGTTGGAGCACCACTTTGCTCAACAGGATGCCCACGAACTGGAGGCAGTGACAACCGCTTTGGCTCAGCCCTTGCACCAGCTTGCAAGTGACATCGCAAGCGACGAACTGAAGCAACACTTGGCCAACGCAGTCGCAGGACATCATGGGATGACGTACGGCGTCTACGATGGGGCTGGCAATAGCATCTATGCCACGCCCGGTCCTGACCTGTCTAAACTTGCCAGTAGCAAAAAGTTGGTCAACCGCATCACCGCTGACGATTTGATCGTGTGGCAGGAGGATCAGAGGTCATATCGAGGTGTGGTGCTGCAACTGCCTGCTGACGATTCAGCGGCGCCCGGCTACCGCATCGTCGCTGCCATGGACATCGGCTTTCATCTCGACTTCCTGGCGGAGTTCAAGCGCATGCTCTGGTGGGCAACCGGCTTGGTCATGTGTCTGGCGCTCGGTGTGGCTTGGCTGGCGGTGCAGTGGGGCCACCTGCCGATTCGCAAGGTCAATGAAGAGATTCGGGCGATTCGCTCTTCAAAGCTGGATGTGAGGCTGGATCCTCGGGATGTGCCGATCGAACTGGCGGAACTGGTATTCGCCTTCAACGATATGTTGGCGAGAATCGAGGAAGGCTTCACCCGGCTATCACACTTTTCCGCAGACATCGCGCACGAGTTGCGCACGCCCGTCACCAACCTGGTCACGCAGACTCACGTGGCGCTTGGCCAGCCGCGCAGCAACGAGGAATACAGAGAAATCCTCTATTCAAATTTGGAAGAGTTTGATCGGATGGGACGCATGATTGGTGACATGCTGTTTCTTGCCCAAACGGAAAATGATCCCCGCAACTTGCGTCTGTCTACCATTGATCTGTCCGAATTGGTGCGGAGTCTGTTCGACTATTTCGAGGCGCTGGCAGAAGATAGCGGCATTACGCTTGGTGTTAAAGGGGCGATCGGCAGCATAGCGGCGGATCGGGAAATGCTCACCCGGGCGCTGAACAATCTTCTCTCGAATGCAATTCGACACACGCCTCGCGGCAAGAGCATCACGGTCTTGCTTTCGCAGGACGAGCAGTGGACAACGATCAGTGTGGTCAATCCCGGTGAGAGAATTCCTGAGCGCGATCTACCAAAGCTCTTCAACCGCTTCTACCGAGTTGATCCGGCACGGCAACGAAATACGGCGGGCGCCGGTCTTGGCCTTGCCATCGTGAAATCGATTGCGGAGGCACATGGTGGCTCCGTTGCCGTGACCTCCAGTGAGCTTGTCACCAGGTTTGACTTGGTATTGCCCCATCTGCGGCAGTAGTCCGAGGGCGCTGCGGTCCGTCCAGCCAACTGGCGTATCTCTTTGCCTGATTCTGGGATCTACCCGGCCGGCCACGTTGCTACGCGAGCGGGACATTTTTTCTCCGTGACGTAAGCGTCCGGCAATCCTTTCAATTACCCACAACTTCCTTTAGCGATCGCGGCCCCCAAGACGATGTCAGCAAGGCGCGTGAGCCCTCGCCACATCACCATGTTGCCTGGCGGCGGATCACCTTTGCGCGCGAGGTAGCCTCCGAGCCTGGCGATCTTGTTCAGGTAGGGGTGCAGTGTTTTGCGTGAAGGCTCTGCGATATCTGCATCCACGATCAGCCGATCCAGCGTATCGATTTCAACCTCCGTCAGCGCCAGGGCCGGACTGGCTTCCGAGCAGGCCCGATTGATCATCGTCATCCAGAAGATCCGCCAGCTCACGATGCAGTAGATCGAGATCAGGTTGACCAGCCGCTCAGCGGTCCGCAGTCGGGAGTCCTCGGCCTTGCAGCCCGACTTCAGGATCTTGTGGAAGGTCTCTATCTTCCAACGCATGGCGTACCAGTCGAGCTTTTCGATGGCCTCGTTGCGCGAGCGTACCGGCAAGTTCGTGATGAGCTTCCAGTCGAGCGGTGGCCTGTCTTCAGGGGCATCGCGCTCTTGCGCGTGAAGGACCGTCAGCTCGAGTTCGGGGTAGCTCTTTTGCTTGCCGATGGGCGGCAACACCCGGATCCGGCGGTACTTGATCTCCAGCACCGCTTCGCATCGTGCGCCCCTTTTGTCTCTGAACTCGACACGATGCAACCCTTGAACCCGGACCTCGGCCATCTCGTCGGCGATCGTGTGGCCACCGTCCCCAGCCAGCCGATCAACGCAGGTTCTCACCAGGAAATTGGTGCCAAGCTCATGGGCCGTGCAGAAGAGCTCGTAGATGTCGCTCTCGCGGTCGCCGACATGCACGCATCGCTCAGGCTGTTCAAGCAATGCCGTGGACTGCCTCAGGTTCTGAAGCCAGCGAAAGCTCTCCTTCTCTTCGATAGGCACGCGGGTGGGATTGATCTTTTTCTTCAAGGCGTTGGTGCCCTTGAACTTCTTGCGGCTCCAGAACTTGATCGCGCACAGGCCGAGCGGCAGGCCGTCGCTCGTCACCGCCAGGCTGGAGTGCATCAGGATGCCGCAGACGGTGTGTTTCTTCCACCGGCCGGCTGGATCCTTGCGACTGATCGTCTCGCCGGTGAAGCCTATCAACTCGGGCTTGTCTCGCTTGTACGAGAACTCCGTCGTGTCTTGCAGAATCAGCATGGGGCCTGCGCTTGTATCGACACGCTCGCGTGTCGACCGGAAGTGCCCCGCCAGAATGGCCTGCTCGTCGACTCGGTCGTTCGAGAAGAATCGATATGCTGCCTTCGTGTTCGCCCAGTCTTGGCACGCAAGAGGGATTGTTCCCCCGACACTGCGGCTCAGACGTTGCATCAGGCCGCGAAGCCGATTGCCCAGTCGGGCGTCCTTGAACTCGCAGCCCGCGAGCTCGTCATTTATCCACGTTTCATTGCTCAGTGCCTTGCCGGCATCGGTGAATCTTGGAAGGGTTCCCATCAGTGCTTGTTATTCCGAATCTCGTTGTTCGCAGAACAACGGACATCACGATCGTTCGGCCGACATGACGCCACTCGCGCTCACAGAATTGTGGGTAATTGAAAGCCGGCAATCCCATCTTGAGATAGACCCAGTGTCGAGGCATCGTGTGCACGATGAACATCACGCACACTATGGCGAAC
>NZ_CABFMN010000160.1 GCF_901875635.1 Xylophilus ampelinus
GCGCTCTCAGCCCCGTTGAATATCGCAAGAGCCTGGGGCTCATGGCATAACCAGTCCAAGAAATCCGCCGCACCCCCGGGTGGTCAAGATTCAATCGGCGCCGACACCCGTCTGCGTTCAGTTCCGCGAACAGAGGCAGGTCCTCGTCTCGCCAGGCCCTGAGGCGCAGCCGCGGTGTCTGCAGTTCTGGAGTTTCGCGAGTCATCTGGCAATAGGAGGCGCGAGGGAATGTCCGATTGTGGCTGGCTGCCGAAGTTCAGCATTTTGCCGGCAACGACCGCTCACGCTGCAGACCTGCAGCTCAGATTGCTCTGCTGAGGGACCGCAATAGGAACCACATGGTGTCCTATCGGCCAGGGCTGGATCTCACACAGATGTCTGCGCAGCAAATGCACGGATACGCGCCTCCATTGCGCCTTCGCCCGCGGACTCGTTACCCAGATATGCCTCCTGAACTGACGAGTCAGAGAGCAGGTCGGCCGCAGTGCCTTCGGTAACGATGCGACCTGCGGCAAGCACATAGCCTCGATCCGAAACTGCGAGCGCCGCACGGGCGTTCTGCTCCACGAGCAGGACGGTACAGCCCTGATCCCTCAGCTTTCGCGTCAGCTCCAACACCGCATTGACGAAGATGGGCGCCAAGCCCAGAGAGGGCTCATCGAGCAAGAGCAAGCGAGGTCGAGCCATCATCGCTCGCGCAATGGCCAGCATCTGTTGCTCGCCTCCACTCATGGATCGTGCCAGTTGCAACTTGCGCTCCGCGAGCTTGGGGAACGCTTCATAGCATTTTTCGAGATCGCTCTGGATCACGCCTCTGTCGTGCTGATGAAAGGCGCCCAGCAGCAAGTTGTCCTCGACCGTCATCCCAGAGAACAACTGCCGCCGCTCGGGCACCTGAATCAAGCGCTTCAGCACGATAGAGGCGGCCGGCCAATTGGTTATCTCCTTCCCATCGAAGAGGATCGATCCAGCCGTTGCCGGAAGGAGGCCCGAGATCGCTGAGAGCATGGTGGTCTTGCCGGCGCCGTTCGCGCCGAGAAGACTGACGATTTCACCCTCGCGCACATCGAGATCTACGCCATGCAAGACCGTCGACTGGCCATAACCGCAAACGAGGCCCCTGATTTGAAGAAGTGCTCGGTCGGTCATGCGTTGCTCCCTACGAGATAGGCGTCGATGACGCTCTTGGCGTTGCGTACTTCATTGGGAGGTCCCTCCTCGAGCTTGCGTCCGCGGTCCAGCACCACGACGTGATCCGAGAGGCCCATGACAAGACGTAGATCGTGCTCGACGAGCAACACGGTAGTGCCAGCTGCGCGGATGCGCACGATGAGTCGGGCAAGTTCCTCGGTTTCACTGTCGTTCAACCCTGAAGCCGGTTCGTCCATGATGATGAGTCGTGGCTCGCAAGCCAGCGCGCGTGCCAGCTCCACCTGCCGTTGCTGGCCGAAAGGAAGGCTCTGAGGTGATGCGTCTGCGAGCTCGCTCAGTCCGACGAAGTCGAGATACTTTATGGCTTGCAGTCGTGCGTCTGCGGCTTCGCGGCGGGCATGCGGCGTTGCCGCGCATATCGCTCCAATCGAAGCGTGCGCGAATCGAGTGCGCCCGGCCATCACATTCTCGAGGACGGTCATTCCGCCGAACAGCTGGATCAACTGGAAAGTTCGGGCAACGCCCAGGCGCGCGATCTCGTCAACGCGAAGATCTTGGATCTCGCGACCGTCCAGCATCACTTTCCCCGAGCTGCACGGCAGGTAACCGCACAACAGGTTGAAGGTCGTCGTCTTGCCGGCACCGTTGGGCCCGATCAAGGCCGTAATCTGTCCTTCGGGCACAGCAAAACTCACACTGTCCACCGCCTTGAGGCTGCCGAACGCGATCGAGACGTTTGAAGCCTTGAGTAGGTCGCCGGAGGGTTGCCGGTCGGTTCGAGTCGACATTGGAAGCTTTGCGACTTCCTTCGGGGTTGCCCCTCCCGCCAATGGCGCAGCACCACGTGCAGCGTCCGAGCGATCGCGCGACTGCCAGGAGCGCAGCATTCCGACGATCCCACCCGGCATCGCGATGAGCGCGAGCACGGTGGCGATGCCCATGATCAGCATTTCCAGCAGCGGCATGGAGAAGCCTTTCATGCCCTCGCGCAAGGCCGTCACCAATGCGGCGCCAATGACGCCTCCCCATGGAGATGTCAATCCGCCGATGATGACGGAGGTCAGGATTGCAAAGCCGTACTGCAGATTGAAGACCTGCGGCTCGATCAGCCGCAAGTAGTGTGCGGTCAGGCTGCCAGCGATAGAAGCCATCGCCGCCGAAAGCACGAACATCCGAACCTTCTGCTTTGCGATGTCGATTCCGACGGAAGCGGCTCCGGCCTCTGTCGTCGCGATTGCTCGCAGGCCCAGGCCTATGCGCGACACAGCGATGTTGCGGCAGATGAAAACCGCGAGCAGCGCGAACGCCCATACGAGGTAGAAGAACGAAGCGGCCGATTCGAAGCGCCAGCCGAGCACGGAGAAGGCAGGCACGCCCGTAAGGCCCATTGCGCCACCAGTGAGTTCCATCGATTCCGACGCGACGTGAATCAGGATGAGTTGGACCGCGAGCGAGGCCATGGCCAGGACGAATCCTCGAAGCCGCAAAATCGGCTTGCCAAGCAGATAGGCGGAGATCATCGAGATGGCAGCCGATGCCAATAGCGCTGGCAATGGGCTCCATCCGGCTTTCAACGTGAGCAACCCCGACCCATATGCGCCAATGAGACAGAACGCTGCCTGGCCGAGTACAAGTTGATGCGCCAGGCCAAACATGAGCACCATGCCGGTCGCGCTGATGGCCAGCGTTCCAATGACGATCAGTACTCCCAGGACGTATTCCGATTGGACGAAGAGTGGCGTTACGGCAATCAGCGCTATGAACGCGACCAGGGCGAAGCGTTCGCCAGAGAGAGAACGAGCCAGCATGACTTAGTGACCAATCATGGTGAGTTGCTGGCGCTTGCTGGAGACGCCTGCGGAAATGAGTAGATAGGCCAGGAGCAATCCGTAGACGATGATGTCGCGTGCCCCGGAAGAGACGAATCCCGCGGCGGCCGTCTCGATCACACCAACACTGAGCGCAACCGCGACCGCTTTTTGCGGTGATCGAAATCCGGCGAGCAGCGCTGCGATGAATCCCTTCAGCCCGAAGTCGATCCCGAGCGTCCAGGACGCCAACGTGATGGGCGCGACGACTGCGCCTCCGAGGGCGGCAAGCGCACCGCCGACTGATAGAACAAGCAGCGCCACGCGCTCGGGTGCGATGCCCATGAGTCGCGCCGCCATCAGGTTCTCGGAGCAACCACGAACAGCGCGACCCCAACGAGTACGCATCAGGAAGTAGAAGACGATCGCAAGTACCAATATGGTGAGCAGCCACACCCACGCGATCTGCCATGCGAGAAACGCGCCCAGGATTTCGAAGACGTCATCGCCACTGAAGCCTGGAAGCGGCAATGGGTCTGCGCCCGCAACGACCATCGCGAGTCCGCGCAGTACTACCGCGAAGCCAAAGGTGACGGTGACCCGGATGAAATCCGGACTGCTGCGAATTGGAGCCAGAGTCAGTTGCTCCTGTGCGAAGCCGACGAGCCCGCCAGCGGCAACCGCCGCAGCGATCGCGATCGTGAGTGGCAGTCCATGCGCGTGTGCGAACGCGGCTACCAGCGCGCCGACCATCACATACTCGCCTTGAGCGAAGTTGATGACGCCGGTCGCGTTGAAGCACAGCACGTAGCCCACGGCAACCAGCGCATAGATGCACCCGGTCGACAGGCCAGAGAAGAAAAACTGGGAAAGGGATTGCAGATCCATGGGCGGCCTGTCGCGACGCTTGTCGCCTATTGCACAATGACGAAGCGCTCGCCGTCGTGCTCAGCCACGGTCAGGCCTCGGTAGTCCTGCCCGATGTGGTTCTCGGGTGTGTAGGTAAACGGCCCGTTGATCGCCGGCACGTCCTTGGCCTGTTCGATCTTGTCTCGAAGGGCTTTTCGATCAGTTCCCGCCGCGGCCGTCGCCCATTCCGTCAGGATGCCATGATCCCAGCCGAACGTCGTGAAGAGGGTCCCCTTTTTCTCGAGCGCCTTTTCCATCTCAGCGTACAGCTTGCCGGATGGACCAGGGACGCCTGCGCCAAGACTTCCGATGTTCGTCGCCATGTACAGGCCCTTAGCGTTGGCTGCTCCTCCAATGCTTTCGAAGAAGGTTCGCGAAATGGTCGCCTGGGTCATCGCCAGGGGGAACGGCAGGCGCAGCTGCCGGTACTGCTTGTAGATCAGGATCGCAGGCGCGGCTGCAGCAGCGATGTAGACCACATCCGGGCGGCTAGCGCGCAGCTTGGTGAGTTGCGTCGCGAAGTTGGTGTCCTGGTTCTGGAACGTTTCGGCCGCCACGATCTCGGCACCGTTGTCGGCTGCGAGCTTTTTGATGGTGAGGATCTCCGCCTGCCCATAGCCGTCATTCGGGTACATGACGCCGATTCGTTTGAAGTTCTTCTTGGCCATCCAAACGATCAGCGCCTTTTGGAAGTCGGCTGTACCCGGCGCCACCTTGAAAAGATAGGGCGCCGGAGGCACACCGATCTGATCCACGATCCCCCCGCAGATCACGGGGACCTTGTATTCGTCGGTGACCGCCTTAACCGCGAGGATTGCGCTTGAGGCACTCGCCAGCCAGATGAGGGAGGTGTCCGGTGCGCTCGCCAACCGCTTGAACGCGCTCAGCGAGCCAACCGAGGTGCTTTCGTCGTCGATCAGCTCGAAGCCGACCGGCTGGCCCTTGAAGCCACCCCGCTGATTCCAGGCTTTGACATAGGCCTTGGCGCCCTCGGCGTACTCGGTACCGAATGCTGCTGCAACGCCCGTCAGAGGCGCGATCATCCCGATCTTCAGGGGGCCCTGCTGGGCGAACGCGCGCACCGACCAGGTCGTGGACACTGCTGCAAGGGCTGCGGCCTGAATCAAGCCGCGGCGGGTTCGGTCGGGGGCAACGGACATAAGGGTCTCCTGAGGGTTAAAGTCGCGAAGCTTTATTCGTTAGGTCAATCGTATAGGCCATGAGTTGGCGTTGTGCTAGGTGTTTGTCCTATATGTCACTGGAGGGTGTTCGTATGAAAGTAGGTCACATGAATAGTTTTTGGAAGACGACGGAGCTGGCCCGATGAGCCGCAGCGATCCCTTCGTCAAGGCGCTGGACTCGGCAGAGGCTCAGTTCGCGGAACGCGGTTATCACGGCGTCTCGATGCGCCAAGTCGCCGAAGGAGCCGGCATCTCCGTTTCGCTGGTCCAGTACCACTTCAAGACCAAAGAGGCTCTTTTTTCCGCCGTCATGGAAAGGCGGATCGTCGCGATCAACCATCGCCGACTCGCACTACTGGACGCGGTGGAGGTCAATTGCAAGCCGTCTGGCAAGCCCGCTGTCGAGGACGTCTTGCAGGCGTTCTTGGAGCCCACTGTTCTGCTCTCCCGAGACAAGGCGTCCGGGGGCAACTACTACGCTCAGTTGATCGCGCAAGTGACCAACGATCCCCAGCCACATGCGCGCAACATATCGCGCTCCTTCACCGATCCGATCGCCAGGCAAACGCTCCGGGTCTTGCACCTGGCATTGCCCGAGCTGGATCGCGCCACATTGGCGTGGTGTTACGTGTTTGCCGTGGGATCGATGATTGCCGCGATTTCGCCGACCGGTCGCGTTCGCTTGCTGTCCAACAACGAAGCGGACCCAGACGATGTGAAAACGGTGATGTCGCTGCTCGTGCCTTTCCTCACTGGTGCGTTCGAGCGAATCGCAGCCATGAGCAAAGCAGGAAAGCTCGCATTGACACCCAGGTCGCTGGCAACGGTTCTGCCGCTGCCTGATGCGAACTACCCGCAGCAGACCGAGTCGCCGACCGACTCGCCGCCAACGTCCCCATCACGTCGCAAGGCCAAACCGGCCACTGCGAAATCAATCGCAACCAGTAAAACCTGAAGGAAACCCAAGATGTCTTCACGTCGCACCCTCATCCGCGGGGGGCATGTCCTCACGATCGATCCCTCCATCCCTGATCTGCCGGTGGGCGATGTTCTGATCCAAGGAAATGTCATTCAAGCGGTCGGCCCCAATCTGCAGGTTGCAGATGCCGAATTGGTCGACGCGAAGGGCATGGTCGTCTGCCCCGGGTTTGTGGACACCCACAGACACACGTGGCAGACCCAGTTACGCACGGTCGCTTCCGACTACACCTTGTCGGACTATGGCCTGAACATTCGCCTTGGCTATAGCTCGTTCTACGAGCCGCAAGACGCCTTCCTTGGCAACTACGCGGGCGCCCTTGAGGCCTTGAACGCGGGCGTGACGACGATCGTGGACCACTGCCACATCATCAACTCCCCTGAACACGCCGACGAGGCCCTGCGCGGCCTGCGGGAAGCCGGCGGGCGAGCGGTCTGGTGCTACGGGCTCTTTCCCAATCCGAAACATCATCCGTTCCGTTTCGACGATTTCGATCCGAGCTGGCGCCTCGATGACGCCAGGCGAATTCGCAAAGGAGCGCTCGCGAGCGATGACGGACCGGTCTACATGGGACTTGCCCCAGCCGAGGTGGAAAAGCCGGCGTTCGAAGCGGTCGCCGAGGAAGTGCGGTTTGGTCGCGAGATCGGCGCAAAGGTCATCTCTTGCCACGTGGCTATGGGGGGCCACAGCGTCCATGTTCGCCCGTCCGTCACCACCAGCCTCGGCAGGGCCCTGTTGCTGGGGCCGGACATCTTGCTCGTACATGGGAACTCCCTGAGCAGGCACGAACTGGGCATGGTGCGCGACTACGGCGCAGCGATTTCGGCTACGCCGGAGATCGAGGTGCAGATGGGAATGGGCAGGCCCATCCTCGGGGCCGCGCTGCGAGCCGGCGCAAGGATCGGACTGGGTGTCGACATCGTCTCGAACATCGGCGGCGACATGTTCCACCCCATGCGCTCTGCCTTGGTCGAAGAGCGCGGGGCGGACAACGACGTGCTTTTCAAGAACGATCAGATTCCGCGACGGCTGGAGTTCCGCTGCCGCGATGTGGTCCGCGTCGCGACGATGGGCGGAGCCGAGGCGATCGGGCTCGATTCAAAGATCGGTAGCCTCACGCCAGGCAAGAAGGCGGACGTCATCTGCGTGCGACGCACCAGCTTCAACACCATGGGCGCATGGGACCCGGAAGCCACGCTCGTGCACTACGCCACGCCGAATGATGTGGACAGCGTCTGGGTCGACGGACGCGCAATCAAGCGCAATGGGGCACTGCTGGGCGTGCAACAACAGGCGATCGTCGAACAGGTCTGGGCTTCGAGAGAGCGACTGGAAAGGCAATACCGGGAGATCAACATCGACCAGTTGCGCTCCACCAAGGGATACCAGCGGGAGAACTACGGGAACTGATCGAGGCAAGGGCCTGAAGCCCTTGGGTAAGGCCAGTCGCTGACGCGGCTGGCCTTTCTGCTTTCTTCAGTTGTCCAGGATCGCGACGGCGCGCGTCCATCCGGCAGACGCACGGTGGATCTTCACCGGAAAGCAAATGACGGTGAACCCGAACGCAGGGAGCTGCTCGAGGTTGCACAGCTTTTCCATTTGCCAGTAGGCCATCTCTCTGCCCGCCTTGTGCCCTTCCCACAGAAGAGATCGGTCGCCGGTCTCCTTGAAGCGCTGGGCCGTCGCCTTGAACGCCGGGTCCCAGGTGTAGGAATCGGTACCGACAACCTTGACCCCCATCTCAAGCAGATGCAGCGTGGCCGCCCGGCCGAATCCGCAGGCGCAGTCGGCGAAGTCCGGATCTCTATGACGCTGGCCGCTCACGGTGTTGGCCAACACGATGTCCAGCGGCTGGATCTGGTAGTCGATGCGCTGCAGTTCCCGATCGATGTCCTCGGGTTGCACGATGTAGCCCGCACCCAGATGTCGGAAATCGAGCTTGACGCCCGGCCGGAAGCACACGTCCAACGGGACTTGGTCGATCGTTGGGGACGGCTCTCCGCCTGGAATGAGTCGATGGTTGGTCGTGGAGTGGTAGTGCCACGGCGCATCCATATGGGTGCCCGCGTGGGTGCTGAGGGAAACCCTCTCCACCGCCCAGCCCTCGCCGTCCAGCAAATCCCCTTCTTCAAGGCCGCCGAAGGCACGGCTGAAGACCTCGAACGAGCCGCGGTGATCCACGTAGTCGATCTTGGGTTGATGGCCCGGAGGGCTCGTGGGGCGATCTTCGAAAACGACCGACAGATCGACGAAACGGCGACTTGGGGAAATGTTCATGGCAACTCCTATGGACTATATGAATGACCAATTGTGTTCGCACCGCGTGCCACATCAATAGAGTCAAACCAGCATTGCTACACCGGCTCGCCTACTATACGATTGACCTATTTTAAAGGAGATATATGGCGCCCGACATCAACGAAACCCATGACGCCCAGCTGAGAACTTGGGTTCCTTCCACCTTGCCGGACGCGGCGAGCTTCCCCATTCAGAACCTGCCCTACGGGCGATTCATTTCCCCGCGCTCCGGACGCCCAGCACCATGCGTCGCGATCGGAGACTCCGTGCTCGACTTGGAAGCGGCGGTCTTGGCGGGCGCTCTCGATGGCAAGGCCGCGGAGGCTGTGGCGGCATGCCGGCTCGGTTGGCTCAACGATCTCATGGCGCTGCCGCGGGAGTCCACATCGGCCCTGCGTCTGAGCCTTTCGCGCATCCTGCGGAAGGACTCGCGCGTGAGTGAAGCGCTGAAGGCTTGCCTGTCGCCTCGCCAGGAAGCACACATGCTCAAGCCCGTTGATGTTCGCAACTTCTCCGACTTCTTCACCTCCGTCAATCACGCGCGCAACTCCGGCAAGCTCAAGCGTCCGGACAACCCGCTGTTCGCGAACTTCCACTCTCTCCCCGTGGCCTACCATGGCCGCGCATCGACGCTGGTTGTGAGCGGCACTGAGTTCGCGCGGCCTATGGGTCAGTTCCTTCCGGAGGGCTCTTCCCAACCAGTCTTCAAGCCGAGCGAGGCCGTTGACTTTGAATGCGAATTGGGTGTGTATGTTGGCAAGGGAAATGCGTTGGGTGAACGCATCAGCCTTCAAGACGCACCAGATCACATCTTTGGTTTTTCAATCCTGAACGACTGGTCGGCCCGCGACATTCAATCGTGGGAATCCGCTCCTCTCGGCCCCTTCCTTGCCAAGAGCTTCATCTCAACGCTAAGCCCATGGGTGGTCACGCTGGAGGCGCTCGCTCCATTTCGCATTCCTGCAGCACCTCGGGAGGCGGGTACGCCCGAGCTCCTGAGCCACCTCAACGATCCGAAAGATCGCGCAAAAGGTGGGCTGTCTCTGGAATTCGAGGTTCGGTTGTTGACCCCAACGATGCGGGCCGCCGGCGAAGCGGCCACGTTGATCTCACAGCCTCAATTCAAGGACCAGTACTGGACCGCCTTCCAGATGCTGACTCACCAGACCAGCAATGGGTGCGTGGTTGAGACTGGCGATCTTCTCGGAACTGGCACGATCTCAGGCCCGAATTCGGCCGAACTAGGCTGTCTGATGGAACTGACACTCGGTGGCAAGAGGAAGATTCTTCTGCCGAACGGAGAGAGCCGGGGGTACCTCGAAGACGGAGATGAGCTGATCATTTCTGCGCAAGCGACCGCACCAAGTTGCGTTTCGATCGGCTTCGGCCGTTCAACCGGCAGGGTGCTCGCAGCGCGGGCCTGATCGCGATCGCGCACCTCCCGGGAGACCGTCACTGATTGGTGGCGCGTCTCACCGCATCCGCTTCTCCATTTCTCCCCACGACTAAAGTCATTCAGGCTGCGGCTCGATGTCACTAGCCGGTTGGCGTCCTCTTTGCCTCCCCTGCAGAAGCGTCCGTGCCAAGAAAAAGCGGCCCGTAGGCCGCAACTGGTTGGATGACGAAGCCAACGGTTTACGAACTCGTCAGCTTCCGCGCCCTGAGCGCGCTCCTTCGACTACACCCGGATGACCCGGCCCTCCTTCGAATCACTGGAACCCGCATATCTGTCGATCGGCTTGTCCATCGCCGCGGCGAGGCCACCTTGCTCCTCGAATCGGGCGAGCAGGTGATCGTGCGTTGAGGACAACAACGAAGCAACCCTTCCTTCGTCGCAGGTGAGTCGATGATCTCGTTTGACGAAGCGACCTCCGACCATGACCGTCGAGAGAGTGTCTGCGCCGCCGTGCAGCAGGATTGCGGCCTCAGGATTGCTTCTGGGCCAGCCCAGCATCGAGAGACCACGGGCGTCGTGCAAGAGAATGTCGGCCGACTTGCCCGGCGTGAGCGAGCCGACCTGGTCGCCAAGGCCCAGCGCCTGCGCTCCGCCCAACGTTCCCCAATGCAGAGCCTCGGCGCAGCTGATCGGAACACCTTTGTCAAGCTTCCCCGATTCGGCTTGGGTGAGCATGCGCCTACCTGTTTGCAGGAGCAATCGCAGCTGGAACCGAAGGTCAGCGCTGTTGTTGGAAAGAATGTCGATGCCCAGGCCAACATTGATGCCGTGGCGTCGCGTCTCCTCAATGACGGGCCAACCCATGTTCATCTGAAGCTCTGTCTCCGGCGTGATCGAGACATGCGCGCCCGCGTCGGCCACTGCGTGCCACTCGTCCGGTTGAGAGTGATTCATGTGCACAAGAGTGAGATCGGAACCCAGCAACCCTTCCTCCATGAGCTGGCCCACATCACGTCGAGGCGTGCCGTCGAAGATGTTTCGCGTGGAATTCGCATGCCAAAAGATGTGGGCATCGAGCTCGCGTGCCACACGGAACTGTCGAGCGCCGTACGCGCGATCGGCCCAGAACCATGACTCTTCGGGCGAAACGGCGAGAGTGAGCAGGCTGTCCTTTGACGCGAAGTACTTGCTTGCAGTACGGCGAAGGTAGTCTTCCCGATCCTGCAGGCTGGTGAAGGCGGGATTGGGCAACGGCGGCCGATTGAACCCATAGCTCCAGACCACCCGGGCCCCCGATTCCTGATTGCCTCGAATGCTCTCCTCAACGTGGTCGGGAGAGTTCAGGTTGTGGCAGTAGTCAGCGGTTGTGGTCATCCCTTCGCGCAGGCCTTGGAGCAAGCCGCCCAACTGTGCCGCATACATGTCTTCCGGGCGGTAGCACGATGCAACGAACAACCTGATTCCAGAGACGTAGTCGCGGATCGACCAGTCGGCGGTGATGCCGCGCACCGCGCTTTGCCATACGTGGTGATGGGTATCGACGAAGCCCGGCGAAGCAATGTGGCCGGTTGCATCGACGACTTCGCATGTGGCGAGATCGACCTCTTGCGCGAGGTTCGGCCGCACCGCGGCGATGCGCCCGTTCTCGACCAGGATGTCTGCCCCGTCTACGTTGCCGATCGTCGGGTCGACCGAAACGACGAATGCGTTTCGAATGAGTGTTTTCATGGGACTTCCCTTGTTTGCGCGTCTAGATCTTCTGCCAGCGGCTGCGACCGACGCGGAGTGCGTATAGAAGAATGCAAGCGACCGCCATGAAGCCGATTGCGCAGATCAGCGGCACCTTGTACGAGCCCGTGATGTCATACAGCTTCCCAGTCATGCCGGGGCCGATGGCGCCGCCGATCAGGAACAGGCCGAAGATACCGCCGTAGGCGGTCCCGTAGGAACGCACAGAAAAGTAGCGTGCCGTCAGGAACGCTAGGAGGTCGATTTCGGCGCCGACGGCCAAGCCGGAGATCACTGCTCCCGGGAGCGCCAATGCACTTCCGCCAAGCGCAAGCAGCGCGAGACCGACGACGACCAGGCCGAACATGCCGAGCGCGATCAGTTCGGCATCGACCTTGTCGAGCAGATACCCCGTGAGGAGGCGGCCAAAGATGACGGCAAAGCCAATCGAAGAAGCAAGCTTTGCAGCGCTCGCCGCAGTGATTCCAGCATCGATCAGCATCGGGACAAAGTGGACGACGACACTGATGACGCCAAGCGCCGCGAGCAGGAAGATGCCCCCGAGAAGCAAGAATGGTGCGCTGAGCCAGATGGTCCGAACCGAAGCACTCGGAACTTCACTCGACGCGGCATCCTTGCTACCTGCAGCAATAAGGGAGCGCTGGGTATAGAGGATGCAGCCCACGACGGAGCAGGCCGCCAGCACGACGATCCCCAAGGCCTGATAGGCGCTTCGCCAGCCCGCCCCCGCAATGTACGGCAAGAGCAGCGCAGGAATCAGGATGGCGCCAGCGCCCGGTCCCGTCAGCATGATGCCAAACGCGATGCCGCGGCGCTTGCGGAAGGTCGCTACGATCATTCGACTGAACGAGACGGCCGTGGTGCCAGCGCCGAGTATGGCGATCAGCATCGACAACGCGACGAATGTCGAGAGGCTCTGCGTGAAGTTGGCCAAGAGGAAGAAGCCGAGCGCCAGGCCCAACCCCGAGACCAGCGAGATCACGATGGGCCCGAAGCGATCGACGGCACGACCGATGACGGGTGCCACCACGGCGGCCGTCAAATAGCAAAAGAGCGGGCTCATCGACACCTGCCCACGGGTCAGGCCCAGCTCCTTCGCCACGGGGACCAGGAAGAGGCCGGAAGAATAGAAGTAGGTCGAACTGAATCCTGCAGTGACGCCGATCAAGCACGCAAGCAGGACCAGCCAGCCGCGCGAAAATTCGCCCACGCTATCGTCGTAGTTGAGTGCCACTGAGTTCAATCCGTTGGCGGTGTTGTTCATGTCATAAACCTCGCGTGTTTGAGCAGGTTCCACTATTCGCGATGACCGTCGATGAGCACGAAGGCAATTCGCGCCATTTCCTTGGATCGGTTGCGCCAGCCGTGGCGGGTGCCGCGTTGAATCAGCACGTCGCCCGGTCGCATCACGTGTTCGCCGTCGTCCATGAGCGCAACAAGTTCACCGGCCAACAGGATTGCGTAGTCAATCGAATCGGTCGTGTGCATGGCGGGGTCTCCCTTGCCGTCGCGATGAGCGTCGTTTCCAAAGGTGCGGGCGAAGGTCGCCTGCACGCCGCGCGCGAACTCTTCCGGATCAGTTGGATCGGGCGGAAAGTCGATGATGCGTAGGACCGACCCTCCGCTGGGGGGTCGGATGCCGACATGTTCGGCGATCGTGTCGGGAGCCTCGATGCGGGCCGGCGTTTCAGTTGTTCGCCAGATTTCCGTCACGAGGTAGCCGGGCCGCGCGTCCGAGGTGCGCGTCGTCGGTGATGGGCCAACAGATTGGAACGTGGAGCGCCCATCGGCGTCGATCGCGGTCACCAAGCGTCGAATAGGAGGCAGAGCGGGTTTGAAGATGTCTGACATTGGTCTTGAAACAGTGGTATCGTTAACCAACAGTAGTTTCCAACAGGTGTTTGAAATATGTGCTTAGGGAAATCCCTTGCTTCTGGCGCGGAACTGTCTGCCGAGCGCGAACTGCCGCCCCGGCTGCCTCGCGAAGGGGAATGACGATGGCGAACGGTCGAACTCCCAAGGACTCCTTGGCCACTGAGAAGCTTCTTCGGGCGGCGGAGACGCTGTTCGCTCAGCACGGCATTGAAAAGGCTTCGCTACGCGACATCACTGCCCTCGCGGGCGTCAACGTGGCCTCGGTGAACTACCACTTCGGCTCGAAAGACGTGCTGGTTGAAGCGGTCTTCGCAAACTTGGCTGAGCGGGTCAACGACGCACGGTCGCGCGCGCTGGATGAGTTGTGTGCGAGCGCACGTGAGAGAGGTGATGTGGCGAGCGTCGAGGAAATCGTTCAGGTATTCCTGCACCCATACCTTGCGCCGAACGAGCAGACTCACGGCGAACTTCTTGCTCAGTTTCTGCTGCTCAATCGCATGAGTCCGTCACCGATCACCACGAAGATCATGGAGCAACATTTCGATCCCATGGCGCGCAAGTTCATCAGCGCCTTGGGCGATGCGCTTCCAGGCACGACACTCAAGACGCTGTATTGGCGCTACAACTTCATGGCCACGACCGTGTTCATGTCGGTCACGGACAAGGCGCGCGACAGCCGCGTGGCACGCCTTTCTGGAGGGATCGCGGATCCCGCGAACCGCAAGGAGCTGGAGGCCGAGTTGATCGCCTATGTCGCAGCAGCGATGCGGGGTCCCGCGCCAGTAGCTAAGCAGCGCCCGCAGCGGCAACGGCAACGGCAACGGCAACGGCAAACATGAACCTCTGTTTTTAGGGAAGGTCTGAACAAGGCCGATTCGCGGATACGCTCGGCGCAACAAGTCGGCGCGTGACCAGGAAAAGCCGCTC
>NZ_CABFMN010000161.1 GCF_901875635.1 Xylophilus ampelinus
GAGCACATCCGTCGTGCCGCACGACAGTCAGCGCGAGCCAGCGCCGGAGAACGCATACCGGCGCCGCCGGCCGGGTTTACGCCCACAGCGCCCGAACGCTCGAGAACAAGCGTGAACGCCAGCAAAACCTAAAGTGCAATCGCCCGCCAGCCCAAGCCAGCCGGACGTTGCAACCAAACTCGTCACAAACGTGACGATCTCCGCCACCACTCGCGGGGGGCGCGCCACGCCACATGGGCTGCCAGCTTCGCCCCGGTCACGAAGCGACTCAGGCGCGAATCCCGCACCCCGCCAGCACGAAGGCAATCAGCTCGCGCGCCACCGGCTCGCGGTCCACGTGCGCGTCCTCGGGCAGGCCGCCCATCGCGCGCACCTGCAAGGCGTAGTCGGCGTGGTACTGGGTCATGGCCCAGATGTGCTGCAGCAGCAGCCGGGCGTCGAGCGGGCGCACCAGGCCGCGCGCGATCCAGCCGTTGATGATGTCGATCTTCTTCTGCGTCCACAGCCGCGAATTGGGCCAGTAGCGTTCGAGGTTGCGCCCGCCGTCCAGCACCTCGCGCGTGAAGATGCGCGACATCTCCGGCTTGTCGAAGGCGTGGTCCAGCTTCTGGCGGATGTACGCAGCCAGCACGCTGCCGGGGTCATTGGCGTTCTCGTCGAAGGAGAACACCACCTTCCAGTCGTGCAGCACCTGCATCAGCAGCTCGGCGTAGAGTTCCTCCTTGCCGGTGATGTAGTAGTGCAGCTGCGGCTTGGTCAGGCCGGCGCGGTCGGCGATCGCCTGGGTGGAGGTGCCCTTCAGGCCATGCAGGCTGAACTCGGTGATCGCTGCGGCGCGGATGGCCGTGAGGATGCGCTCGCGCCCCGGCCGTGCCCGCGACAGCGGCCCCTCCGGCGCCGGCATGTCGGACGGCGCGGCGGGCACGAACGGGGAGGCGGTGTCGGAATTCATCGGCGTGACGGCAGGGCGCCGATGGTACTGCGCGGGCCGATCCGCGGGCCTCCGGGCCAGCGGTGCCGAGCGCGCAGGGCCGCACGCGCGGCATCGCCGCATGCGGACACGGCATCGCGCCGGCGTGCGAGGCGGCACGCTTCCTGTATCTTTCCGCGCGGCTGCCGGGGCCGTGCTGCGCAGTGCACCGCGCTGAAGCACGCACTCGCATCGTGCGTCCTGGCGGTCCGAAGAAACCAACACCTCTCAGGAGCTTCCATGTACCTCTCTCCCCGCTTCCGCGCCTTCGCGGCCGGCGCGGCGCTGCTCGCCGCCAGCGTCGTCGCCCAGGCCCAGCAGGCCCTGCCCAATGTCGTGATCCTCGCCACTGGAGGCACCATCGCCGGGGCCGGCGCGTCGGCCGTCAACAGCGCGACCTACGCCGCCGCCAAGGTCGGCGTCGAGAAGCTCATCGCCGGCCTGCCCGAGCTGTCCAAGATCGCCAACGTGCGCGGCGAGCAGGTCTTCCAGGTGGCGTCGGAGAGCCTCACCAACGACAACCTCATGACCCTGGCCAAGCGCGTCTCGGCACTGTCCAAGCAGGCCGATGTCGACGGCATCGTCATCACCCACGGCACCGACACGCTCGAGGAGACCGCCTACTTCCTCACGCTGACGGTGCACACCGACAAGCCCATCGTCGTGGTGGGCTCGATGCGCCCCGGCACGGCCCTGTCGGCCGACGGCGCGCTGAACCTGTACGACGCCGTGAGCGTGGCCGGCAGCAAGGACGCCATGGGCAAAGGCGTGCTGGTGACGATGAACGACAACATCGACAGCGGCCGCGACGTGAGCAAGTCGGTCAACATCAAGACCAGCGCCTTCTCGAGCCAGTGGGGTCCGCTGGGCATGGTGGTCGAGGGCAAGAACTACTGGTTCCGCGCGCCGGTCAAGCGCCACACCATGAACTCCGAGTTCGACATCGACACCATCACCGCGCTGCCCAACGTCGGCATCGCCATGGGCTACGAAGGCGTCGAGCCCACCGCCATCGAGGCCCTGGGCAAGAGCGGCGTGAAGGCGCTGGTGCATGCCGGCACGGGCAACGGCTCGGTGGCCAACCGCATCGTCCCGTACCTGCAGAAGGTGCGCACCGATGGTGCCATCGTCATCCGCTCGTCCCGCGTGCCCGACGGCTTCGTCATTCGCAACGCCGAGCAGCCCGACGACAAGTACGACTGGGTGGTCGCGCACGACCTGCGTCCGCAGAAGGCCCGCATCCTCGCCATGGTGGCGCTGACGAAGACCAGCGACACCAAGGAGCTGCAGCGGATCTTCTGGGAGTACTAGCCCACCCCCGTTTGGCCGGCCCCACTTCGTGTGGCCGACCGATACCCCTCAAGGGGGCAACCCCGACGGCCCGGCAAAGCCGGTTCCGTGGGGTTCCTGAACGAACAGCCCTCACCTCAAGCGCTGGTGGCCTGCGACGCCCTGTGCGCCCTCATTCGCCTGCGGTGCCGCGCCGCTTCGAGGCTGGCGATGCACACGGCGAGCCAGGCGGCGCCGGAGCACAGGCCGGCGAGGATGTCGGTGAGGTAGTGCACCTGCAGGAAGACGCGGCTGGCGGCGATGGACAGTGCCATGGCCACGGCGAGCACCAGCACCGGCACCTGCCAGCGCGGCGGGGCCAGGCGCAACGCCAGATAAGCCAGCATGCCCCACATCACCACGGCGCTGGAGGTGTGGCCGCTCGGGAAGCTGAAGCCTGGCGCCTGCGCCAGGGCGGTGTCGTGCACCGGGCGCACGCGCTCGAACACATTCTTCAGCGACAGGTTCAGCGCCGCATTGCCGCCGTTGGCCAGCACCCAGCCGACGGCAAAGCTGCGGTGCCCGTGGCGCCACAGCAGCAGCGCCGCGGCGGTGCAGTAGACGGTCATCGGCCACGGGTCGCCGAGGTGGGTGAACCATCCGAAGGCCTGCCGCACGGCCATGGGCGTGTGCAGTCCGATGGCGCGGCTCAGCGCATCGTCCATCTCGCCCATGGGGCGGCCGTCGCCCAGGCCGGCGGCCAGTCGTGCGAAGAGCATCGCCAGCGCGACGATGGCGCCGAAACCCAGCGCCAGGCCGATGACGAGGTCGCGCGGGCGGGGCTCGGCACGCCCTGCACGCTGGCGCAGCGGGCCTTCGAGGCGCCGGCCGGTGAGCGCGAGCACCGCGACGAGCACGGCCAGTGCGATCGGAAAGCCCGGCCAGGCCAGGGTGCCGATGCGTTCGCCCAGCGCCGCCCAGTCGGCGTGCTCAGGCGGCATGGGGATGCGACGGGGCGGCGGACAAGGCGGATGGCATGGGTGACAGCTCCAGGGTGCGGGCCTGCGCCGGCTCGAAGCGGCCCGTGCGCGCATCGTGGTCCCAGCGCTCCAGCGTACAGGAGCGCGCGCCGCCCACGCCGATGACCGGCCCCCGGATGAGGTTGACCGAGTTGGGTGCGCCCGCGCGCACGCGGGACGAGACGGCCGTGCCCGCCTGCACCGCCCAGGTGGCGCGTTCCGTGGAAAGCCGCAGCGCGTAGGGCAGGTGGATGTGGCCGCCCAGGACCAGGTCGGCGCCCGCCTGCGACGCGTGCTGCGCGAGCGCCGCGTGGCCGCGCAGCAGGTTCTTCTCGTCCTCGGGCCGCGTCACCGCCACCGGCTGGTGCACGGCCACGAGGCGCAACTGCGCGGGCGAGGCCCGTGCCAGGCGGCGCGTGATGTCCGCGATCTGCTTGTGCGAGACCTCGCCGTTCTCGTGCCGCCACCAGCGCGTGGTATTCAGGCCCAGCACCAGGCAGTCGGGCCGCTCGACGACCGGCGCCAGGTCGGCGCCGAAGGCCGCGGCATAGCGGCGATAGGGCTCGAAGAGCCGCGCCCACAGCGCGAAGAGCGGGATGTCGTGGTTGCCCGGGATCGCCAGGCACTGCGCCACGCCCAGCCCGTCGACGAAGCGCCGTGCCGCTGCGAACTGCGCCGCCGTCGCGCGCTGCGTGATGTCGCCGGTCAGCAGCAGCACGTCGGGCGCCTGGGCGCGCACCCAGTCCGCGAGGGCGCGCACGACGGGGGGCTGCTCGGTGCCGAAATGCGGGTCGGAGATCTGCACCAGCACCGTCATGCGGCGCGCTCCCGCTCGACGGTGGCGGGCTTGACCAGCCAGAGCGGCCGCGGCGACACCTCGAAGCGCAGCGGCATCTGCATCCACTGCACCTCGCCGTCGGTGGCCACGCGCACGCGGCGCCGCGCCGGGCCGCGGGCCGGCGCGACCTCGAGCCGACGGAACGAGAAGCTCTCGACCTCCTCGGCCTCGCCCAGGCGGCCCATCGCGGCCTGGGCCAGCAGGCCCAGCATCGCCAGCCGGCCCAGAGGCCGCAATGCGATCGCGCCCAGCTCGCCGCCTTCCACCGACTCGGCCTCGGGCACGCCCACCTGTTCGAACTGCAGCGGGTTGTTTCCCACGAAGAGGGTGGGCGTGCGCAGTCGCTTCGGTTGGCCGTCGTCGACGACTTGCAGATCCCACAGCCGAAAGCCCTTGAGCATGGTGAGCAGGGCGGCGCCCATGGCCACGCTGCGGCTGCGGCCGTAGCGCGCCTTGAAGGTCTCACGCTCTTCCAGCAGGCGCGCATACAGGCCCAGGCTGGCATTGACCAGGAAAACGCGGCCGTTCACCTGGCCCACCTGCACGGCGCGCGGCTGGCCGGTCAGCAGCAGCGCCAGGGCTTCCTCGACCGGTGCCGGCAGGCCATGTGCCCGACTGAAGTAGTTGAAGGTGCCCTGCGGCAGCACGCCGAAGGCGCAGCCGCGCGCCACGGCCTGCTGGGCCACGGCGTTGATGGTGCCGTCGCCGCCCGCCGCCACGGCGATGCCGCCGGCCTCGAGCGCGCCCTGCACCGCACGTTCGACGGTGGCAGGCAGCGGATGCGCGCCGTCCAGCGTCAGCAGGGTCAGGGCGCGCCCGGCGTCGCGGCAGCCGGCTTCGATGGCGGCGCGCGTGCGCTGGGCATCGCCGCGGCCGGAGCCGGGGTTGAAGACGACGAAGAGCGGCGCGTCGGGCGCCAGGCGGGGAGGGGTCATGGCCAAGCAAAGGGGCGGCATCGCCGCGACGGGCCATTGTGGGCAGTACGTCGGGCGCTGCCGCTGGGACAACGGCGACTGCCTCTGTCGGCGCGCGGCGCCCCGCTGGCCGGCCGGGCGCGAGGAGTGCCCCCGGGCCGCACTCCTAAAATGACCGGTTCGCCGCCTTCCACCCGTTTGCACCGCCCGCGCGGCGGGTGCCCGACGCGCGGCCCCGATCCGGCCCATCCATGCTGACCTTCCAACAGATCATTCTCAAACTCCAGTCGTACTGGGCCGACCAGGGCTGCGCACTGCTGCAGCCCTACGACATGGAAGTCGGTGCCGGCACCTCGCACACCGCCACCTTCCTGCGCGCCATCGGCCCCGAGCCGTGGAAGGCCGCCTACGTGCAGCCCAGCCGCCGCCCCAAGGATGGCCGCTACGGCGAGAACCCCAACCGCCTGCAGCACTACTACCAGTACCAGGTGGTGCTCAAGCCGGCGCCGGCCAACATCCTCGAGCTGTACCTCGGCAGCCTGGAGGCGCTGGGCTTCGACCTCAAGAAAAACGACATCCGCTTCGTCGAGGACGACTGGGAGAACCCCACGCTCGGCGCCTGGGGCCTGGGCTGGGAGGTCTGGCTCAACGGCATGGAGGTGACGCAGTTCACCTACTTCCAGCAGGTGGGCGGCATCGACTGCCGGCCCGCGACGGGCGAGATCACCTACGGCCTGGAGCGCCTGGCGATGTACCTGCAGGGCGTGGACAACGTCTACAACCTGAAGTGGACCGAGGGCCTGAGCTACGGCGACGTGTACAAGCAGAACGAGGTCGAACAGTCGACCTACAACTTCGAGCACTCCGACGCCGACTTCCTATTCACCGCCTTCAATGCGCACGAGAAGCAGGCCAGGCACCTCATGGAAGCCCAGCTTGCGTTGCCGGCCTACGAGCAGGTGCTCAAGGCCGCGCACAGCTTCAACCTGCTCGATGCGCGCGGCGCCATCAGCGTGACGGAGCGCGCCGCCTACATCGGCCGCATCCGCAACCTCGCGCGCGCCGTCGCGCAGAGTTACTACGACAGCCGCGAGCGCCTGGGCTTCCCCATGGCGCCGCGCGAGTGGGTCGCGCAGATCCCCAGGAAAGAGAAAGCGGCGGCCTGAGCGATGACCATGGAACCCAAGAACCTTCTCGTCGAACTCTTCGTCGAAGAGCTCCCGCCCAAGGCACTGAAGAAGCTCGGCCAGGCCTTCGGCGACATGCTGCTGGCGCAGTTGCGCGCGCAGGGGCTGGCCGATGCCGGATCGCTGCTCACGCCGTACGCCTCGCCGCGCCGGCTGGCCGCGCACATCACGCAGGTGGCGGCGCGCGCGGCCGACAAGGCCATGTCGCAGAAGCTCATGCCGGTGTCGGTGGGGCTCGACGCTGCGGGCAACGCCACGCCGGCACTGCTCAAGAAGCTGAACGCGCTGGGCGCCGATGCGTCGGCCGTGGCGTCGCTCAAGCGCACGATGGACGGCAAGGCCGAGGCACTCTTCTATGAAAGCGTGGTGCCCGGCGCGACGCTGGCCGAGGGGCTGCAGAAGGCACTGGCCGAAGCCATCGCCAAGCTGCCGATTCCCAAGGTGATGAGCTACCAACTCGAAACGAACTGCGAGCTGCCGGGCTGGACCAGCGTGAGCTTCGTGCGCCCGGCGCACGGCCTGGTCGCGCTGCATGGCGACGCCGTCGTGTCCGTCACCGCGCTGGGCCTTTCGGCCGGCCGCGAGACGCACGGCCACCGCTTCGAGGCGGCGGTCGACCCGGTGGTGCTGCGCAACGCCGACAGCTACGCGCTGCAGCTGCAAGATGAGGGCGCCGTCATCGCCGGCTTCGAGGCGCGCCGCGCCGAGATCGCGCGCCAGCTGGCCGAAGCGGCCGTGTCGGTGGGGGGCGGCGCCGAGCCGATCCAGGACGAGGCGCTGCTCGACGAAGTCACGGCGCTGGTCGAGCGCCCCAACGTGCTGGTGTGCCAGTTCGAGCCCGAGTTCCTCGAGGTGCCGCAGGAATGCCTCATCCTCACGATGAAGGCCAACCAGAAGTACTTTCCGCTGCTCGACGCCAAGGGCCGGCTCACCCACCGCTTCCTGGTGGTGAGCAACATCCGGCCCGACGACGCCAGCGCTGTCATCGGCGGCAACGAGCGCGTGGTGCGGCCGCGCCTGGCCGATGCGAAGTTCTTCTTCGACCAGGACCGGAAGAAGACGCTCGCGTCGCGCGTCGACGCATTGGGCAAGGTGGTCTACCACAACAAGCTGGGCACGCAGGGCGAGCGCGTCGAGCGCGTGCGTGCCATCGCGAAGGCGATCGCGGCGCAACTGGCGCAAGTCTCGGGCGATGCGTCGCTGGTGGCCCAGGCCGACCAGGCCGCGCAACTGGCCAAGACCGACCTCGTGGCCGACATGGTGGGCGAGTTCCCAGAACTGCAGGGCACCATGGGCCGCTACTACGCCCTCAACGACGGCCTGCCCGCCGCGGTGGCCGATGCCATCGAGGACCACTACAAGCCGCGCTTCGCCGGCGACGAACTGCCTCGCGGCCACGTCGGCCTGGCCGTCGCGCTGGCCGACAAGCTCGAGACGCTGGTCGGCATGTTCGGCATCGGCAACCTGCCCACCGGCGACCGCGACCCCTTTGCGCTGCGGCGCCATGCGCTGGGTGTGGTGCGCATGCTGATCGAGCGCGATCTGCCGCTGGAGCTCTCGCAGCTCGTCGGCATCGCGACCGAGGCGATGGGCCCGCTGTCGACGCAGGCCGACGCGCAGACGCAACTGCTCGACTTCATCTACGACCGACTCGCCGGCAGCCTGCGCGAGCAGGGCGCCAGCGCGCAGGAGGTGGATGCCGTGCTCGGCAACCGCCCCGAGCGCCTGGCCGAGGTGCCGAAGCGCCTGGCGGCCGTGCGCGCCTTCGCGCAGTTGCCCGAGGCGCCCGCGCTGGCCGCGGCCAACAAGCGCATCGGCAACATCCTCAAGAAGTCGCCCGAGGCCGACGCGCACGTCAACCCGCAGCTCTTCCGCGAAAGCGCCGAGACGGCGCTGTACGACGCCATGCAGCGCGCGGTGCCCGAGGCCAACGCCAAGTTCGACGCCGGCGACTACACCGCCTCGCTGCAGGCCCTGGCCGCGCTGCGCGCGCCGGTCGACGCCTTCTTCGACGGCGTGATGGTCAACGCCGAGGAGCCCGACCTGCGCCTGAACCGGCTGGGCCTGCTGGCATCGCTGCACCGCGCGATGAACCGCGTGGCGCTGCTGGAGCGGCTGGCGGCCTGAGGGCAGCGCGTCCATACTCGCCGTGATGCGCAGCAGCCCGGGCCCGGCCATGAAACTCGTCATCCTCGACCGCAACGGCAGCATCAACGTGCACCGCGAGGACTTCGTCAAGAGCGAGACGGAGTGGACGCCGCTGCCCGGCGCGCTGGAAGCGATCGCGCGGCTCAACCAGGCCGGCTGGCATGTGGTGCTCGCGTCGAACCAGTCCGGGCTCGGGCGCGGGCTGTTCGACGTCGCCTCGCTCAATGCCATGCACGCCAAGATGCACAAGATGCTGGCCGCCGTGGGCGGGCGCATCGATGCGATCTTCTACTGCCCGCACAGCCCCGACGAGAACTGCGACTGCCGCAAGCCCAAGCCGGGGCTGTTCCACCAGATCGGCGAGCGCTACGGCATCGACCTGGCCGGCGTGCCGACGGCCGGCGATTCGCTGCGCGACCTCGTGGCCGGCGCGGCCGCGGGCTGCGAGCCGCACCTGCTGCTCACCGGCATGGGCGAGGCCTGCCGCGGCGTGCACCCGCTGCCGCCCGAGTACCCGGCGGGCACCGTCGTCCACGAGGACCTCGCCGCCTTCGTGAAGCACCTGCTCGCGCGCGAAGCGCGCGAGTCCCTCAAGATCTCCGTCTGATGGCCTTCCTGCGCTCCGTTCTGCATCTGCTGTGGATGCTGGTCACCGTCGTGCCCTGGGCCATCGTGCTGCTGCTGGCCTCGCTCTTCACCCGCGGCGAGCCGCTGTACTGGTTCGCGGCCGGCTGGCTTCGCGTGGCGATGTGGGGCGCGCGCTGGATCCTCGGCATCCGCCACCGCGTGCAGGGCATGGAACACCTGCCCCAGGACAAGCGTGCGGGTGCGGTGCTGCTGGTCAAGCACCAGTCCACCTACGAGACCTTCCTCATGCCCACGCTGATGCCGCATCCGCTGGCCTACGTGTTCAAGAAGGAACTCCTGCACGTGCCCTTCTTCGGCTGGGCCATGGGTCGGCTGGACATGATCCACATCGACCGAGCCCAGCGCGCACAGGCCTTCAACAAGGTGGTGCAGCAGGGCAAGCGCCTGCTGGAGCAGGGCGTGTGGATCATCATGTTCCCCGAGGGCACGCGCATCCCGCGTGGCCAGAAGGGCCAGTACAAGACCGGCGGCTCGCGTCTGGCCATCGACACCGGCGCGCCGGTGGTCCCGATCGCCGTCACCTCGGCCAAGTGCTGGCCGCGCAAGGCCTTCGTTAAGTACCCGGGCGTGGTGGACGTGTCCATCGGCCCGGCCATCCCGAGCGCGGGCCGCAAGGCCGACGAGCTGATGGTCGAGGTCGAGGCGTGGATCGAGGCCGAGATGCGCCGGCTCGATCCCGAGGCCTATCGCTGAACCGGAGCCGGCGTGCGCACCCTCGTGCAACTGACACTGGACCTGTTCGACGGACTGCGCGAGGCGACCCCGCCCGCCGCACCGCCGACGCCGACGCGTTCGAAGAAAAAGAAGGCCGCAGCGCCCGTCCTGCCTGCGCAGAGTGCTCCTGAAAAGATAGCAAACGACCTGCCGCCCATGTCGCTGCCCGACGCACTGGCGCCGGCGCGCTTCGCGCACCCGCGGGCCAACCGCGAAGTGCGCCTGGGCCATGCGCAGGTGGCCTACGAATTCGCACGCGGCCAGCGGCGCACCATCGGCTTCCTGGTCGGCGTGGACGGCCTCACCGTGCGCGCGCCGCGCTGGGTGGCGCTGCGCGACGTCGATGCGGCCCTGCAGGAGAAGTCGGCCTGGATCCTGCGCAAGCTGGTCGAGGTGCAGCAGCGTGACGCGCAGCAGCAGGCCGGGCGCGTCGAATGGCGCGACGGCGCAATGCTGCCCTTCCTGGGCCGGCCGGTGCAGTTGCGCATTGATCCGGGCCATCGCTTCGAGGGCGTGGGCGCGGTGCTCGACGCCACCGAAGGCGACGGCCCCGCGGTGCTGCGTCTGGCGATCGCGCACAACGCCGATGCCTCGCAGGTGCGCGACGCCGCGCAAGCGTGGCTCATGCGCCAGGCGCGCCGCGTCTTCCTGGAGCGGCTGGAGCATTTCGCGCCGCAGGTGGGCGTGCGCTGGACCAAGCTCTCGCTGTCCAACGCCGCCACGCGCTGGGGCAGCGCCAGCGCCGACGGCTCCATCCGCCTGAACTGGCGGCTGGTGCACTTCCGGCTCGACATCGTGGACTACGTGGTGGTGCACGAGCTGGCCCACCTGCGCGTGATGGACCACAGCCCGCGCTTCTGGGACCAGGTGGAGCGCGTGCTGCCCGACTACGCGCAGCGCCGCAAGGTGCTCAAGGACGAGCCCGCGCCGCGCTGGAGCTGAATTCCTCAGGCGGTCGGGTAGGTTCCCGGCAGCAGGATGCTCCGGTCGACGTTCTGGAGGTTGGTGTGGCCGCAGAAGGCCATGGTCACGTCCAGTTCCTTGTGGATGATCTGCAGCGCCTTGGTCACGCCCGCCTCGCCCATCGCGCCCAGGCCGTACGCCATGGCGCGGCCGATCATGGTGCCGCGCGCGCCCAGGGCCCAGGCCTTGAGCACGTCCTGGCCGCTGCGGATGCCGCCGTCCATCCACACCTCCAGCCGGTGGCCGACCGCGTCGACGATGGCGGGCAGCGCCGAGATGCTCGAGGGCGCGCCGTCGAGCTGTCGGCCGCCGTGGTTGCTCACCACGATCGCATCGGCGCCGACGTCGGCCGCCAGGCGCGCGTCCTCCTCGACCATGATGCCCTTGAGGATGAGCTTGCCGCCCCACTGCTGCTTGACCCATTCGATGTCGGCCCACGACAGGCGCGGATCGAACTGCTCGTTGGTCCAGGCGGCCAGCGAGCTCATGTCGCTCACGCCCTTCACATGGCCCACCAGGTTGCGGAAGGTGCGGCGCTTGGTCTGTGCCATGCCCAGGCACCAGGCCGGCTTGGTCATCAGGTTGAGGACGTTCTTCAGCGTCGGCCGCGGCGGCGCCGTGAGGCCGTTCTTCAAATCCTTGTGGCGCTGGCCGATCACCTGCAGGTCGAGCGTGAGCACCAGGGCGCTGCACTTCGCCACCTTGCAGCGCTCGATCATGCGGGCCATGGCGTCGCGGTCGCGCATCATGTACAGCTGGAACCAGAAGGGCGCGGTGGTGTTCTGCGCAATGTCCTCGATCGAGCAGATGCTCATCGTCGACAGGGTGAACGGGATGCCGAACTTCTCGGCCGCGCGCGCCGCGTGGATCTCGCCGTCGGCATGCTGCATGCCCGTGAGGCCCACCGGCGCGATGGCCACCGGCATCTTCGCCGCCTGCCCGACCATCGTGGCGGCCGTCGTGCGGTTTTCCATGTTCACGGCCACGCGCTGGCGCAGCTTGATCTTCTGGAAGTCGGCCTCGTTGGCGCGGTAGGTGCCTTCGGTCCACGAGCCGGAATCGGCGTAGTCGTAGAACATGCGCGGCACGCGCTTTTCGGCCTGCACGCGCAGGTCCTCGATGGTGGTGATCACGGTCATGGCGGGGATTGTCTCCGTTGCTTGGCGGGCCGGGGATGCGCTGGCAGGCGGGGCGTTGGCTGAGTCGAGGATGGACTCTAGGTTCTGTGCCCACGGGCGTGGATGAAATCCGATGACCCGGTGCTTGAAAGTTTTTCAGACGCAGCGGACGGGCCCCAGGTCGCTCAGCGCAGCGCCTGGCGCAGCCAGTCGACGAAGGCCGCGCACTCCCAGCGCTCCAGCGTGCCCGGCTTCCAGCACAGGAAGTAGTCGTGCGGCGAACGCACGCTGCGCCGCGAAAGCCGCACCAGCCGGCCGCTGTCTAGCCAGCTCTGGCCGAGCCTGAGCCGCATCAGCGCCACGCCGAAGCCGGCCACCGCGGCATCGAGCACCAGGCCCAGGTCGTTGAACTGGTTGCCCGAGGCGGGCTCGCGCAGGCCGATGCCGCAGGCCCGGAACCAGGTGCGCCAGGGCTCCAGCGGCGAACGGATGAGGTGCGCACGGCCGACCGACTCGGCGCTCTCGAAGCCGTCGTCGAAGGGGCCGGCCTCGCGCAGGTACTCGGGGCTGCACACGGGACACACCTCGTCCGACAGCAGGTGCATCGACTCGCGGTCGGGGAAGGGGCCGGTGCCGAAGCGCAGCTCGATGTCGGCCTCCTCGGCCGTCACGTGGTGGATCGGGATCGCCACCTGCAGCATCAGCTCGATGTCGGGGTACGCATGGCGGAACAGTGCCAGCCGCGGCAGCAGCAGCTGGCGCGAGAAGGTGGGCGTGACGGCCACCCGCACGCGCACCGGCGCCGGCCCATCGCCCGATGCGGCGCAAGGATGGTCCTGAAGCGCCGCCAGCGCCTCGCGCACGCGCGCCAGGTAGGCCGCGCCTTCGGGGGTCGGGAGCCAGTCGCCGCGGCCGGAGAAGAGCTTGAGCCCGAGCTGCGCCTCGAGCTGGCGGATGCGGTGGCTCACCGCGCTGGGCGTCACGTTCAGCGCGTCGGCGGCCTGCGTCATGCTGCGCAGCCGCGCCACGGCCTCGAAGGCCAGCAGGGCCTGGATCGGCGGGATGCGGGGGGACGGCGCGCTCATGGGCCGAATTGTGGTGCCCCGCCTGGCGCTTTCGACACGAAAGTGCGATCGGGCTGCAGCGCCCGCCAGCCGGGCGCTGCAGCCGAAATCGTCACGATCGTTACGATCTGCCCGAGGTCGGCGACGACGACGCTCAGCGTCCCCAGGCGCAGCCGCCGTCGACCACCAGCGTCGAGCCCACCACGTAGTCGCCCGCGCGCGAAGCCAGGTAGACGGCGGCGCCCGCCATGTCCTCGGTGCTGCCGATGCGGCCCAGCGGCACCCGCTCGGCCACCTCGTCGCCGTGGTCGCGTGCGTCCTTGTTCATGTCCGACGCGAAGGGGCCGGGCGCGATCGCGCTCACCACGATGCGCTCGGGCGCCAGGCGCAGCGCCATGCGCTTGGTCAGGTGGATCAGGCCGGCCTTGCTGGCGGCGTAGGAGTAGGTCTCCCACGGATTCACCGAAATGCCGTCGATCGAGGCGATGTGGATCACCTTGGCCAGGTGATCGGTGGCGGCCTTCTTGAGCATCGGCGTGAGCGCCTGCGTGAGGAAGAAGGGCGTCTTCATGTTGAGGTCGGTGACCTTGTCCCAGCCGGCTTCCGGGAATTCTTCGTAGGGCGCGCCCCAGGCGGCCCCTGCGTTGTTGACCAGGATGTCGAGCGAGCCCTCGTGCTTGGCGTACGCATCGACCAGGCCGCGGATGCCCTCCATCGTCGACACGTCGGCCGGCAGCGAGACGCAGTGGCCGAGCGCCGAGAGTTCCTTCGCGGTCTGGTCGCAGGCCGCGGCCTTGCGTGCCGAGATGTACACGCGCGCGCCGGCCGCGAGGTAGCCCTCGGCGATCATGCGGCCGATACCGCGCGAGCCGCCGGTGATGAGGGCGGTGCGGCCCTTGAGCGAGAAGAGCTGGTTCATGTCCATGGGTGTCTCCTGAAGGTGGGATGCACGCCGGTGGCGGCGTTCGCGGCGCAGCTTAAGCGGCGTGCCGGCCGGCCGGCGTCGCGCAGGCGCCAGCCGGCCGCTCTCAGGAAAACGCCGGGCCGCCCCAGGTTTTCTTGCCCCCCGCGGGGGCGGGCCGGGCGCAGTCCGGCCCTGGGGGCGCTCAGGACGCCAGCCGGGCGCGGACCTGCGCCATCGTCGGCCGCGCGGCCGGGTCATTGGCCAGGCAGGTGTCGCGCAGCGCGGCCAGGTCGGCCAGCGCCTCCGGCACGTCGGCGTGCGCGAGCAGCTCCTCCAACAGGCAGCCGAAGGCGCGCGACTCGGTGCGCTGCACGGCCGGCGCCATCGCCTCGGGCAGCAGCGCGGCGGCGCCGAAATCGCCCAGCAGCGCCTCGCCCGGGCGCCACAGGATGTTGTGGGCGTAGAGGTCGCCATGCACCATGCCGCGGGCATGCAGGTGCGCCACGGCGGCGGCGATGTCCCGGGCGATCGCGCGCGCCGTGGCATGGGGCAGGCGCAGGCCCTCGGCGTACACGTCGCGCGTGCAGCTCGCCAGGCTGGGCGGCCCGGCGAGGTTGCGCCAGTCGGGGCCGATGCGTTCGAGCACCAGGCCGTCCGTGCCCTCGGGGTGGCCGGCCACGCGGCCACGCACGCGCACGGTGTGCGGCGCCGCGCCGGCGGCCAGGCTGGCCGCCATCTCGCTGAGCGGCCAGCCGTCGCTCGTCACCTCGCCCTTGAAGAGCTTCACGGCGACGGCCGATTCGCCGTCCGCGCCCCGGTGGTGCGCCGCGTGGATGACGCCCGATGCGCCTTCGCCGAGGCGCTCGCCCACCGTGAGCTCGGCCCAGGGCACGGCGGCGAAGGGCGTGTCGGCCAGCGCAGCCGCCTCCAGCGCGGCATTGAATGGATTGCCCGCGCAGGCCAGCCAGGCCAGGCGCGGCAGCCGGCCGAGCCAGTCGGGCAGCGCCGCGAAACGGTTCGCCGACAGGCGCAGCAGCTCCAGGTGCACGCAGCCGGCCAGCGATGCGGGCAATGCCGCGAGCTGATTGCCCGCGAGCATCAGCTTCTGCATGCGCGTGCAGTGCCCCAGCGTGTCGGGCAGGACCTCGATGGCGTTGTCGGTCAGGATCAGCCAGCGAAGCGCGCTGCCCGCTGCGAAGCACGCGTCGGGCACATGCGCGATGCGATTGGCCTTGAAGCCCACCATCTCCAGTTGCGTGCAGGCACCGAGCGCGGGCGGCAGCGTGGTGAAGGCGTTGTCGGAGCCAAAGAGGATGCGCAGGCGGTGCAGCCGGTGCAGGTCGTCCGGCAGTGCGCTCAGCCCGTTGCCCGAGAGGTCGAGCACTTCGAGCGTGTCGGCGAGCGTGAAGAGCTCGGGCGGGAATTCGGCAAGGCTGGCGCCACGCAGGTCGATCCGCTGCGCACCCGCCAGGCCGCCCGCACGCAGTGCGGCGAGCGTCTCGTGTCCGGTGGGCTTGGCGCTCACGCCGCGGCGCTGAAGCGGTACACGCCGTCCCCGCCCTTGCGGCGCTGGAGCTGCCCACCAAACCACAGCAGGTGCAGGTGGGCGATGGTCTCGCCCAGCGCGAAGGTCATCTGGTGCAGGTCGAGCTCGCGCTTGAAGAGGATGGGCAGCGCCTCGGCCGCCGTGTGCGGCTTCTGCGTGCAGGCGGCCAGCAGCTCGGCCAGGCGGTCGCGGTGGTGCTCCTGCAGCTGCTCCACGCGGCGGTGGATGCCGGTGAAGGGCTTGCCGTGCGAGGGCAGGCCCAGCGTGTCGCCCGGCAGCTCCATGAACTTCACGATGCTGTCGAGGAAGAGCTTGAGCGAATTCGCCTCGGGCTCGCCGGCGTGCACGCTCACGTTGGTGGAGATGCGCGGCAGCATCATGTCGCCGCCGAGGAGCGCTTTGAGTTCGTCGCAGTACAGCGCGATGTGCTCGGGCGCGTGGCCGTAGCCCACGATGCAGCGCCAGTCGCGCCCGCCGATGCGCACAGTGTCGCCGTCGAGCAGGCGCACGAAGCGCTCGGGCACGGCCGGCACCATGTTCCTGTAGTAGCTGGTGCGGGCGCGGATCTTGGCGACGGCCTCGGGGTCGGTGAGGCCGTGCATGGCGAAGAAATCGGCCGCCGCATCGCCGCCGGCCAGGGTGTCGCCGGCCTGGGTGAGCACGCGCGCGACGTGGTAGTCGGTGGAGCTGATCCACAAAGGCGCGTTCCAGCGCGTGCACAGCCAGTCGGCCAGGCCGATGTGGTCAGGGTGCATGTGGGTGACGATCACGCGCAGGATCGGCAGGCCCTGCAGCTGCGTCTCGAAAATCTGCTCCCACTGCGCCTGCGCCTCGGGCCGCGCGATGCAGCAGTCGACCACCGTCCAGCCCTCGACGCCGTCGATGGTGTCGCGCAGCAGCCAGAGGTTGATGTGATCGAGGGCGAAAGGCAGCGCCATGCGGATCCAGCGCACGCCGGGCCGCACCTCGAGGGTTTCGCCGATGGCGGGGAGCGTGTCGCCCAGCGGGTAGTGGAGTTCGCGTTCGAGGAGGTTCATCGGAGGTCCGGTCGCTGGGGTGCGGGCCGCGCGCGGACAGGAGGGAGCGATTTCGCGGGCGGCCGGATTCGGGTACGATTGACGTTTACGTAAACGTCATCAGGCGAGCCTCATTGTAGGCACCTGCCGCCGTCCGCGTTGTCGCGTCGGGTACCCGGCGCCAAGGCCCTCCACCAATGCCTGCCCAGACCTTCACCATCAGCGAGCTCGCCAAGGAGTTCGACCTCACGACGCGGGCGATCCGCTTCTACGAGGACATGGGGCTCATCATGCCCGAGCGCGCCGGCCTGCAGCGGGTGTACAGCGCGCGCGACCGCGCACGGCTACTGCTCACGCTGCGCGCCAAGCGCCTGGGCCTGAGCCTGACCGAGGCCAAGGCCATCCTCGACATGTACGACAGCCCGCGCGACACCGTGCCGCAGCTCGAGAAGTTCCTGCGCGTGCTGGGCGACCACCGCGCCCAGCTCGAGGCGCAGATGGCCGAGCTGCAGGCCAACCTGGTCGAAGTGCGGGCGCAGGAGGCGCAGGCACGCGCCGTGCTCACCCGGGCCCGCAAGGGCGCTGCCGGACCGCGCCCCGTGCCGGCGGCCGGCCCCGTCAAGCCGACCCGCAAGGACCGAAGGAGCCCGCCCGAAAGCGCTGCCGCGCGCTGACCCTGCCCACGTCCCCCTCTTCCCGCCTCCCGTTCGCCAACCGTCATCCAAATACAGAAAATCGACGCCATGACCTCTTCCATCCAAGACCTCTTCGCCCACAACCGTGCCTGGGCGGCCCAGATGGAACGCGATCGCCCGGGCTTCTTCACCAGCCTGGTCAAGCAGCAGACGCCCAAGTACATGTGGATCGGCTGTTCCGACAGCCGTGTGCCGGCCAACCAGATCACCGGCCTGGATCCGGGCGAGGTGTTCGTGCACCGCAACGTCGCCAACGTCGTGGTGCACTCCGACCTCAACGCGCTGTCGGCCATCCAGTTCGCGGTCGACATGCTCAAGGTCGAGGACATCATGGTGGTGGGCCACTACGGCTGCGGTGGCGTGAAGGCCGCGCTCGACGGCATCCGCGTCGGCCTGGCCGACAACTGGATCCGCCACATCCAGGACGTGCGCGACCGCCACCACGTCATGCTCGAGTCGCTGCCCGAAGAGGTGCGCGCCGACGCCCTGGTCGAGCTCAACGTGGCCGAGCAGGTCGTCAACGTCGCGGTGAGCACGGTGATGGTCGATGCCTGGAGTCGCGGCCAGAAGGTCACCATCCACGGCTGGGCCTTCGGCGTGCACGACGGCCTGCTGCAGGACCTGGGCATCACCGTCGACGGCAGCAAGCCGCTCGAAGCCATCTACAAGTCGGCCGTGCAGCGCATCCGTCACAAGTGGAGCGCGCCCTCGGAAGCGACGCCAGCGCCGCGCAGCGCCAAATGAATCCGAACATGGACCTCCGTACGCGAAGAACACGAAGGTTGCGCGAAGGACGCGAAAGAACCGCCATGAAAAACTTGGAAGTCTTCTTTCGCGATCTTCGCGTGACCTTCGCGCCCTTCGCGTACGGCTGTCCGATTTCCTGACCCCCTGACCGGAGACCCTCATGTCCGAATCCATCGTCATCCTCGGTGCCGCGCGCACCCCCATGGGCAGCTTCCAGGGCGACTTCGCGTCGCTGGCCGCGCACGACCTCGGCGGCGTTGCGATCCAAGCCGCGGTCGAACGCGCCGGCATCGCGCCCGACGCCGTGGGCGAGGTGCTGTTCGGCAACTGCCTGATGGCCGGCCAGGGCCAGGCGCCGGCACGCCAGGCGGCCTACAAGGGCGGGCTGCCCGACAGCGCGGGCGCGGTCACGCTCAGCAAGATGTGTGGCTCGGCCATGAAGGCCGCGATGCTCGCGCACGACCTGCTGCTGGCCGGCACGCACGACGTGATGGTCGCGGGCGGCATGGAGAGCATGACCAACGCGCCCTACCTGATGCTCAAGGGTCGCGGCGGCTACCGCATGGGCCACGACCGCATCTTCGACCACATGATGCTCGACGGCCTGGAAGACGCCTACCAGCCCGGCCGCAGCATGGGCACCTTCGGCGAGGACTGCGCCGCCAAGTACAGCTTCACGCGCGAGCAGCAGGACGCCTTCGCCATCGCCAGCGTGCAGCGTGCGCAGCATGCGACGAAGGACGGCCTCTTCAAGGCCGAGATCGCGCCGGTGACCGTGAAGGGCCGCGGCGGCGACACCGTCGTGTCGATCGACGAAGGTCCGGGCAAGGTCAAGCTCGACAAGATCCCCACGCTCAAGCCGGCCTTCAAGAAGGACGGCGGCACCATCACCGCGGCCTCGAGCTCGTCGATCAACGACGGCGCTGCCGCGCTGGTGATGAGCACCGCCTCGCACGCGCAGAAGATCGGCGCGAAGCCCATCGCGCGCATCGTCGCGCACAGCACCCATGCGCAGCAGCCCGAATGGTTCTCCACCGCGCCGGTGGGCGCCGTGCAGAAGCTCTTCGCCAAGACCGGCTGGGGCGTGAAGGACGTCGACCTGTGGGAGGTCAACGAGGCCTTCGCGGTCGTGCCGATGGCGCTGATGACCGAACTGGGCGTGTCGCACGACATCGTCAACGTGCACGGCGGCGCCTGCGCGCTGGGCCACCCGATCGGCGCCAGCGGCGCGCGCATCATGGTCACGCTGATCCACGCGCTGCAGTCCAGGGGCCTGAAGCGTGGCGTGGCCACGCTGTGCATCGGCGGCGGCGAGGGCACGGCCGTGGCGATCGAATTGCTCTGATTTTGATAGCTGCTCGCGCCCGCTAGGCGGGCGCGAGCAGCCGCTTTTGTTCATAGACCCGCGACTGACCAGGGAGACACCGCATGTCCGCACCCCGCCTTCACCGTTCCATCCTCGCCGGCCTGCTGGCCACCGCCTTCGTGGCGCCGGCCGCCTTCGCGCAGCAGCGCGACGAGGCCCTCTTCAAGGCCGCCACCGACGAGCAGCCTGCCGTCGTGAAGACGCTGGAGCAGCTCGTCAACATCGAGACCGGCACCGGCGACGCCGAAGGCATGGCCGCGGCCGGCAAGTACTTCGAGGACCAGCTCAAGGCGCTGGGCTTCACCGTCACGCGCAGCAAGTCCGCCGGCATGGTCGTGGGCGACAACATCGTCGGCAAGCTGCAGGGCAAGGGCGGCAAGAACCTGCTGCTGATCTCGCACATGGACACCGTCTACCTCAAGGGCATCCTGGCCAAGGCGCCCTTCCGTGTCGAGGGCGACAAGGCCTACGGCCCCGGCATCGCCGACGACAAGGGCGGCAATGCCGTGGTGCTGCACAGCCTGAAGCTGCTCAAGGCGCGCGGCTTCCAGGGCTTCGGCACGATCACCGTGCTGTTCAACACCGACGAGGAGAAAGGCTCCTTCGGCTCGCGCGACCTGATCCAGGAAGAAGCCGCCAAGGCCGACTACGTGCTGTCCTTCGAGCCCACTTCGGCGCTGAAGGAAAGCTTCACGCTCGGCACCTCGGGCATCGCCTACGTGCAGGCCAACATCAAGGGCAAGGCCTCGCACGCCGGCGCCGCGCCCGAGCTGGGCGTCAACGCGCTGGTCGAGGCCGCCGACCTGGTGCAGCGCACGCTGGACATCGACGACAAGGCCAAGGGGCTGCGCTTCAACTGGACCATCGCCAAGGCCGGCGCGGTGAGCAACATCATTCCCGACAGCGCCACGCTCAACGCCGACGTGCGCTACGCGAGGAACGAGGACTTCGAGGCCGCGATGAAGACGCTGGAAGAACGCGCCCAGAAGAAGAAGCTGCCCGACGCCGAGGTCAAGCTGCTCATCACGCGCGGCCGTCCGGCCTTCGACGCCGGCGCGGCCGGCAAGGTGCTGGTGGACAAGGCCGTGGGCTACTACAAGGAAGCCGGCGGCACGCTCGCCATCGAGGAGCGCACCGGCGGCGGCACCGACGCCGCCTACGCCGCGCTGTCTGGCAAGCCCACCATCGAGAGCCTGGGCCTGCCGGGCTTCGGCTACCACAGCGACAAGGCCGAGTACGTGCAGATCGATGCCATCCCGCGCCGGCTGTACATGGCCACGCGGCTGATCATGGATCTGGGCCAGGGCAAGTAAGCAAGGCGGCGCACGCGCGTGATCACCGACCTCGCTCAACTCCGAGCGCTCTATGCCTCACCGGGCGAGCGCGCCGTGCGCAAGCAGCTCGACCGGCTCGATGTGCATGGCCGGCGCTTCGTGGCGCTCGCGCCCTTCTGCGTCATCGCCAGCGCCGGCCAGGGCGCCGCGCTGCTCGATGCGTCGCCGCGCGGCGGTGCGCCGGGCTTCGTGAAGGCGAGCGACGACGGTGCCACGCTGCTGCTGCCCGACTCGGGCGGCAACAACCGGCTCGACACGCTGGAGAACCTGCTGGCGGATCCGCGTGTGGCGCTGCTCTTCCTCGTGCCCGGCGTGGACGAGACGCTGCGCGTCAACGGCACGGCGCGGCTGCGCGACGAGGCCGAGTTCGTCGACGCCTTCGCACAGGAGCGCCAGCGGCCCAAGCTGGTGATCGAGGTCGCGGTGCGCGAGGCCTACCTGCACTGCGCCAAGGCCTTCATGCGCTCGCAGCTGTGGCAGCCGGCGAGCTGGGGCCCGCGCGATGCACTGCCGAGCATGGGTCAGATGATCCGTGACCAGATCGGCGGCGGCTTCACGGGCGAGACCGAGGCGCAGACCCTCGCCCGCTACCGGGCGCAACTGGCCGAGGAGCAGGCGCCCTCGGCGGGCTGACGCTCCGGATCTCAAACAAAAAGTGCCCGCAATGCCCGCCGGAAGGGCGTGGGCAGCTATCGAAAACATAGCAACCGACGCCCCTTGGAGACAGTCCCATGCTGCTGACCCCCGACCAGGAAGCCATCCGCGACGCGGTGCGCGAGTTCGCCCAGGCCGAGCTCTGGCCCCACGCCGCGCGGTGGGACCGCGAGCACCTCTTTCCGAAAGAGGCGCACCAGGGCCTCGCGGCTTTGGGTGCCTACGGCATCTGCGTGCCCGAAGACCATGGCGGCGCCGGGCTCGACTACCTCACGCTCGCGCTCGTGCTCGAGGAGATTGCGGCCGGCGACGGCGGCACCAGCACTGCGATCAGTGTGACCAACTGCCCCGTCAACGCGATCCTCATGCGCTACGGCAACGCGCAGCAGAAGAAGCAATGGCTCGAGCCGCTGGCGCAGGGCCAGATGCTCGGCGCCTTCTGCCTCACCGAGCCGCAGGCGGGGAGCGATGCATCGAGCCTGCGCACGACGGCGCGCAAGGACGGAGAAGGCGGCTACGTCATCGACGGCACCAAGCAGTTCATCACCAGCGGCAAGAACGGCCAGGTCGCCATCGTCATCGCCATGACCGACAAGGCCGCGGGCAAGCGCGGCATGAGCGCCTTCCTGGTGCCCACCGACGCACCCGGCTACACCGTGGCGCGGCTGGAGGACAAGCTGGGCCAGCATTCGAGCGACACCGCACTCATCAACTTCGACAACTGCCGCATTCCGGCCGAGAACCTCATCGGCCAGGAAGGCGAGGGCTACAAGATCGCGCTGGGTGCGCTCGAAGGCGGGCGCATCGGTATCGCGGCGCAGAGCGTCGGCATGGCGCGCAGCGCCTTCGAATTTGCGGTGAACTACGCCAAGGAACGCACGGCCTTCGGCGGCCCCATCTTCGAGCAGCAGGCCGTGGGCTTTCGCCTCGCCGACTGCGCCACGCAGATCGAGGCCGCGCGCCAGCTCATCTGGCATGCCGCCGCGCTGCGCGACGCGGGCCGGCCCTGTCTCAAGGAAGCGGCCATGGCCAAGCTCTTCGCCAGCGAGATGGCCGAGCGCGTGTGCAGCGCCGCCATCCAGACGCTGGGCGGGTACGGCTACGTCAACGACTTCCCGCTGGAGCGCATCTACCGCGACGTGCGCGTGTGCCAGATCTACGAAGGTACCTCGGACATCCAGAAGCTGCTGATCCAGCGCGCCCTGGCCTGAGCACGGAGCGGCTGTCGTGCGCGGCGGCCGTGTCATCGATTTCGACGACAGACAGGCGTGCCGCGGCGGCGCACGATGGCGGCCCTCTCCGTTCACCGATGACGCCGCCATGACCCTGCCTCGTTCCGCCCACCTTGCCGCCGCCACGCTGGCCGCGGCTGCCGCCTGCGCACAGGCTCAGCAGCCAGCTGCCGCATCCGACCTCACCAGCCTGACGGCCAGCGAGGCCGTGCGCGAGATCTGTGCCGGCCGGCTGCGCAGCGAACAGCTTGTCTCCGCGTATCTCGCACAGGCCAAGGCCAAGCCGGCGCTCAACGCCTTCGTCACACTCGACGAGGCCGGGGCCCTCGCGGCCGCGCGTGCCGCCGATGCCGCACGCAAGCCGGGCGCGGCCTGCAGGCCGCTCGAAGGCCTGCCGATCGCCGTCAAGGACAACATCCAGGTGCGCGGCGTGCCCGCCACCGCGGGCACGCCGGCGTTGAAGAACTTCGTGCCCGCGGCCGATGCACCGGTGGTCGCGAAGCTGCGCGCGGCCGGCGCCATCGTGCTGGGCAAGACGAACATGCACGAGCTGGCCTTCGGCGTCACCGGCTACAACCCGGCCTTCAACACCGGCCCCGAAGTGGGCGTGCGCAACGCCTACGACCCGAAGCGCGTCGCGGGCGGGTCGTCGTCGGGCAATGGCGCGGCGCTGGGCGCGCGCATGGTGTCCGCCGCACTGGGCACCGACACAGGAGGTTCGGTGCGCATTCCCTGCGCCTTCAACGGCTGCGCATCGCTGCGGCCGTCGATGGGGCGCTACCCGCAGACCGGCATCGCGCCGATCTCGCACACGCGCGACACCGCCGGGCCGATGGCGCGCGCGGTGGCCGACCTGGTGCCGATGGACCGCGCCATCGCCGGCGGCGCTGCGGTGAAGCCCGCATCGCTCAAGGGTGTGCGCCTGGGCGTGGTCCCGTATTTCTACGAGCACCTCGATGCCGACACGCGCGCCGCCACCGACGCTGCACTGGCGAAGCTGCGTGCCGCGGGCGTCACGCTGGTCGATGTGGACATGCCGAAGCTGGCGGAACTCAATGGCGCGGTGGGCTTCCCGGTCGCGCTGTACGAAGCCAACGACGACATGGCCGCCTACCTGGCGAAATACGCGACCGGCATCGACCTGAAGCAATTGGCCGCGGGCATCGCCAGCCCGGACGTCAAGGGCACCTTCGACGGCCTGGTGCTGCCGCGCAAGCTGCCGGCGGCCAACGGCGTGGTCGATGCGAAGCCGGTCTACGAGCAGGCGATGCGCGTGGCGCGCCCGGCCTTGCAGAAGCTGTATGCCGACACTTTCAAGCAGCACCGGCTCGATGCGCTGGTCTTCCCGACGGTGCCGCAGGTGGCACCGGTGGCCGCGCCCGAGGCCAGCAGCCCGGAGAACTTCGGCGCGCTGATCCAGAACACCGACCCCGGCAGCAACGCCGGCATTCCGGGCCTGCAGTTGCCCGCCGGCCTGGGCGCCTCGACCGGCCTGCCCGTGGGGCTGGAACTCGACGGGCCGGCCGGCAGCGACCGGCGCCTGCTGGCCATCGGCCTGGCGATCGAGCCGGTGCTCGGGCGCCTCCCCGTGCCGGCGAAGTAGTCCGGGCCCCGTTCAACGCGGCGCGGGCGGTACCGCGGCCGCCAGGGCCGAGCGTCGTTCGATGCCCAGCTTGTCGAAGATCCGCCGCAGGTAGGTGCGCACGGTGGGCACGCCGACCGCGAGGCGGCGTGCGATGTCCTTGTCGGTCAGGCCTTCGCGCACCGCGCGTGCCACCTCCTGCTCGCGTGCGCTGAGGCTGAGCCAGGCATCGCGATCCTTCTGCATCGCGGCGTCGTTCGAGGGCTTGCGGTGCTGCGCCCGCCGCAGGGCGCCCGCGAAGGCCGGCTCGATCAGGTCGAGCATCAGCGCCTCGCGCTCGCCGAAGTCGCCGCGTGCCTTGCGCCGCCAGATGCGCAGGTCGCCCAGCGCCCGGTCGCCGTCGAAGCTGTGCAGGTTCAGGCCCCAGTGCAGGCCGTCGCGCGCGAGGAAATCGTTGAAGAAGGGCGTGCGCATCAGCTCGCGCTGCGGCATGACCTCGGTCACGCGCGTCGCGCGGCGGCGCGACTGCAGCACGAAGGTGATCGGGTCGTGGTGCTGGTGCCACTGCGCGTAGGTGTCGAGGTTGGACGGCGCCATGTTGATCGCCACGCGCCCGCCGAAGCTGCCGCGCCCGGCATCCCACACAAAGGACGCGAACTGGTCGGCCCGCAGCAGGCCGAGCAGTGCATGGCCCAGGCGCTGGCGGATCTCCTGCTCGTCGCAGTCGTCGCGCGTCAGCAGCGTCAACACGCCGCGCAGCGATTGCTGGTCCGAAGCGCTGAGGTACATGAAGGGGTGCCTTTCGGTAGGGACACGAGGCGGCGAGGCGGCCGCCAGCGCGAACTTAGCCGGAAGCAAGCACCACGCCAAGCGAGCTTGTCCGCAGGGCGGCGTGTGCAGGTTGACGCTGCCGCGCACCGTCCGCACAATCGGCCCCGCTCCGGGGTGCACGTATGGCGTGCTGAGATGGCGGACCTGACCGCCGGAACCGCGAACTTGATCTGGTTAGTACCAGCGTAAGAAGAGCTGCAGCGCCGAGGTGCGTGCGTCCGTCCATCTGCCGTGCATCGGCGGGGCCGGCGCACTCGCATCACCCCTTGGCGCCGATGGCGGGGCATCCATCCACCCATGTGCTTTGGAGAGTCCGCCCCATGAACGCCCCCGACAAGTTCGCCCATCTGCTCGCGCTGACGCGTGAGCCCTTTCCCGCTTCCACCAAAGGCCGCATCGCCGGCAGCCGGCCCGACCTGCAGGTGCCGGTGCGTGACGTGCGCCTGACCAACGGCGAGGTCGTCTCGCTCTACGACACCTCGGGCCCCTACACCGACCCCGCGGCCGCGATCGACGTGCGCCGCGGCCTGGCTGGCCTGCGCGCGGCCTGGATCGACGAGCGCGGCGACACCGAAAGCTACGAAGGCCGCATCCGCCAGGCGCTGGACGACGGCGCCAAGCATGCCGAGCAGCAGGCCCCGCAGGAGCACGAGCGCATCACCCAGCTGCGGGCCGAGGCGGCATCCTTGCAGCGCCAGCCGCGCCGCGCCAGGAGCGGCATGAACGTCACGCAGATGCACTACGCCCGCCGCGGCATGGTCACGCCCGAGATGGAGTACGTGGCCCTGCGCGAGAACGGCCGCCGCGAATGGATGGCCGAGTACCTGGCCGACGAGGAGCGCGCACGCCGCGTGGCGGGCAATTCGCTCGGGGCGTCGATTCCCAAGATCATCACGCCGGAGTTCGTGCGCGACGAGGTGGCACGTGGCCGCGCCATCATCCCCGCCAACATCAACCACCCCGAGGTCGAGCCGATGGCCATCGGCCGCAACTTCAAGGTCAAGATCAACGCCAACATCGGCAACTCGGCCGTCACCTCCAGCATCGAGGAAGAGGTGGAAAAGCTGGTGTGGGCCATCCGCTGGGGCGCCGACAACGTGATGGACCTGAGCACGGGCAAGAACATCCACACCACGCGCGACTGGATCGTGCGCAACTCGCCGGTGCCCATCGGCACGGTGCCGATCTACCAGGCGCTCGAAAAGGTGGGCGGCGTGGCCGAGGACCTGAGCTGGGCCATCTTCCGCGACACGCTGATCGAGCAGGCGGAGCAGGGGGTGGACTACTTCACCATCCACGCCGGGCTGCGGCTGCCCTTCATCCCGATGACGGCCAAGCGCATGACGGGCATCGTCTCGCGCGGCGGCTCGATCATGGCCAAGTGGTGCATCGCGCACCACCGCGAGAGCTTCCTCTACGAGCACTTCGAGGAGATCTGCGACATCATGAAGGCCTACGACGTGAGCTTCTCGCTCGGCGACGGCCTGCGCCCCGGCTGCGGCGCTGACGCCAACGACGAGGCGCAGTTTGCCGAACTGCGCACGCTGGGCGAGCTGACGCAGATCGCCTGGAAGCACGACGTGCAGACCATGATCGAAGGCCCCGGCCACGTGCCGCTGCACATGATCCAGGCCAACATGGACGAGCAGCTCAAGCATTGCCACGAGGCGCCGTTCTACACGCTGGGCCCGCTGACCATCGACATCGCCCCGGGCTACGACCACATCGCCAGTGCCATCGGCGCGGCCATGATCGGCTGGATGGGCACGGCCATGCTGTGCTACGTGACGCCCAAGGAGCACCTGGGCCTGCCCGGCCGCGACGACGTCAAGCAGGGGATCATCGCGTACAAGATCGCGGCCCACGCCGCGGACGTGGCCAAGGGCCACCCCGGCGCCCGTGCGCGCGACGACGCGCTCAGCAGGGCGCGCTTCGAGTTCCGCTGGGAAGACCAGTTCAACCTGGGCCTGGACCCGGACACGGCGCGCGACTTCCACGACGAGACGCTGCCCAAGGATTCGAGCAAGGTGGCGCACTTCTGCTCGATGTGCGGGCCCAAGTTCTGCTCGATGAAGATCACGCAGGAGGTGCGCGAATACGCGGCGCAGGGCATGGACCAGAAGTCGCGCGAGTTCCGCGCCGGCGGCGGCGAGTTCTACGTGCCCATCGCGCCCGCCGGCACCGCCGGCGCCTGAACCGCCACCGTTGAAAGGGCGCGCGTGCGCCTCCATCTGTCCGCTTCAAGCAGGACACGGCCATGGGCGCACGCGACGAATTCTTTCCCGATTCCTACTCCGACACCGTCACCCGCGTGGCCGAGACCGCCAGCGCGGCGGTGGCGCACATCAAGGTGCGCCGCAAGGCGCGCGACGGCGCGTCCCCAGCGGGCGGCAGCGGCTCGGGATTCCTGTTCACGCCCGACGGCTTCGCGCTGACCAACGCGCATGTGGTGGAAGGCGCGAGCGAGCTGCGCGCCGCCTTCGCCGACGGCAGCGAGGGCGTCGCGCGTCTGGTGGGGCAGGATGCCTCGACCGACATCGCAGTGCTGCGGCTGGAGACGCACCCGGCCGCCTTCCTGCCGCTGGGCAGTTCGGCGCAGTTGCGGCCCGGACAGCTCGCGGTGGCTGTCGGCAACCCGCTGGGCTTCGACTTCACCGTCACCGCCGGCATCGTGAGTGCGCTGGGCCGCAGCCTGCCCGCGCGTGGCGGCCGGATGATCGAGGACGTGGTGCAGACCGACGTCGCCCTCAATCCCGGCAACTCCGGCGGCCCGCTGCTCGACGGCGCGGCGCAGGTGATCGGCGTCAACACGGCCGTGATTCCCTCCGCGCAGGGCCTGAGCTTCGCGGTGTCGGTCGACACCGCGCGCTGGGTCGCCGGCGAACTGATGCGCCACGGCACGGTGCGGCGCGGCCGCCTGGGCGTGCAGTGCGCGGCGGTGCCGCTGCCGCGGCGCTGGGTGCGCGAGAACGACTGGCCGGTGGCCACCGGCGTGCGCCTGATGGGCATGGCGGCCGGCTCGGCGGCGGCGCGCGGCGGCCTGCGCGAGGGCGACATCCTGGTCGGCTGCGACGGCGTGCCGCTGGCGCAGCTGTCGGACCTGCTCAAGCGCCTGGCGGGAGAGGGCTACGGGCAGCCGCTGCTGCTCAAGCTGCTGCGGCCCGTCGCGGGTACGCTCACGGCCATGGTTCTGACGGTGACTCCCGGTGGCTGAGCAAGGCGCCGCCTCTTCCAATTCCTCCAATGCGGGGCGGCCACCACCTGCGCCGGCGGACCCGTGCCCCTGCGGTCGCCCGGCCGCGGCCGGCAAGGGGAAGGTGCGGGCCTTCGGCGATTGCTGCGGCCGCTTCGTCGGTTCGATGGCGGACGAGGGAGCCGGCGCGCCCGATGCGGAGTCGCTCATGCGCTCGCGCTACACCGCCTTCGTGCTGGGCGATGCCGGCTACCTGCTGGCCACCTGGCACCCCGACACGCGCCCCGACACGCTCTCGCTCGACCCGGCGCAGCAGTGGCTGGGGCTGCAGGTCAAGGCGCACCTGCCCCTGGATGCCACGCATGCCGAGGTCGCGTTCGTCGCCCGCTCGCGCGATGTGACGGGCCGGGCGTCGCGCCTGGTCGAGCACAGCCGCTTCGTGCGCGAGGGCGGCCGCTGGTACTACGTCGACGGACGGCTCGGCGGCTGAATCGGCCGCTGACGGTTTCAAGCCAAATCGGGCCGCAGCGCCCGTGGGGCGGGCGCGGGCAGCTATGAAAAAGAGAGCGCCCTGCAGTGGATTGTCAGCACCAGGGAGACAAAGTGATTCCTTTTGGGGGATTTATCCGCCTGCTGCGCTGCGGCACACTTTCTCCCATGCTCGCGTGAGGTCCCGTCCGGGCCGCGCCAGCGCCACAACACAACATCAAGAACCGCCATCGCCAGGGACCCGACCATGCAACTCGCCGTCGCTTTCGCCTCTGCCAGTCGCGCCGCCTTCCGCGGCACGGGCCTGCTCGTCGGTGCCTTGCTGATCCTGGGCGCGGCCGTCCCGCAGGCGCGGGCCGACGAGCCGCATTCGCTGACGCCCTTCTCCGCCGCGGCAGGGGCTGCACCTCCGGCCCCCTGGCACTTCAGCACACTGCCGAACAAGACGCCCACGCGCTTCGACGTCGTGTCCGAGGACGGCCGCCGCGTGCTCAAGGTGGAAGCCAGCGACTCCTATGGCCTGCTCTCGCACCGCGTACAGATGCCGCTGAACGAATCGACGGTGCTGAGCTGGCGCTGGCGCGTGGACCAGTTCGTCGAAGGGGCCGACCTGCACACCCGCGCCGGCGACGACGGTGCGGCCAAGCTGTGCGTGTTCTTCGACTTTCCGGCCGACCGCCTGCCGCTGATGGAACGCACGCGCCTGGCGGTGGCGCGCAGCGTTTCGGGCGAGGACGTGCCGAGCGAAGCGTTGTGCTACGTGTGGGACGGCAAGGAGGCCAAGGGCCAGATGCTGGTCAACGCCTTCACCAACCGCATGCACATGGTGGTGCTGGAGTCCGGCCCCGCCGCCCGGCCCGGCACCTGGGTGGGCGAGCGCCGCAACCTGCTGGCCGACTACCGCCGTGCCTTCGGCGGCGAGGCGCAGGGCACCACGCCCGACGTGGTGGCGGTCGTCGTCTCGGCCGACGCCGACAACACGCACGGCCATGGCCTCGCCTACTTCTCCGACCTGAGCCTGGTCGGCTCGACCGCGCTGCGTGCCGAGGCGCGGCCGATGGGCAACGGCACGGCCGAATAGCGGGACCGCCATGAACGACCTTGTCTCGCTGCTCGCCACCCAGGGGCCCGCCGTGGTCTTCCTGGTGACGCTGGCCGCGCGGCTCGGCGCGCCGGTGCCGGCCGTGCCCTTCCTGGTGGTGGCCGGCGGCTTGGCCGTGGGCGGCTCGGCGCTGAATGCCGCGGCCGTCATCGCCGCCTCGCTGCTGGGCAACCTGCTGGGCGACGGCGCCTGGTTCCTGGCCGGGCGGCGCTGGGGCTATGGCGTGATGCGGCTGCTGTGCCGCGTTTCGCTGTCGGCCGACACCTGCGTGTCTCGCAGCGAATCGATCCTCGGGCGCTGGGGCGGGCTGTCGCTGATCGCGGCCAAGTACGTGCCGGGCGTGTCGGTGGTGGCACCGCCGATGGCCGGCGCGATCGGCATGTCGAATGCCCGCTTCCTCGCCTACGAGACGGCCGGCGCCCTGATCTGGACGCTGGGCTACCTGCTGCTGGGCGCGGTGTTCCATGCCGCCATCCGCGACGTGCTGGCGGTGCTGGCCAACATCGGGCTGGCGGCCACCGCGGTGGGCGGGGTGCTGCTGCTGGCCTTCCTGGTCTGGCGCTACCGGCAGCGCCGGCTGGCGCGCCGCGCCGACGACATCGTCACCATCAGCGTCGATGCATTGCGCAGTGCACTGGCGCAGGGGCGCGCGCCGACGGTGGTCGACGTGCGGAGCGAGCAGGTGCGTACGCTCGACCCGCGGGCCATTCCGAGCGCGGTTGGCTTCGCGCTGCGCGAGCTCCCGCATGCGCTGGGGCCCCTGGCCGACGGCCGCGAACTGGTGCTGTTCTGCGACTGCCCGGACGATGCGTCGGCCGTCGCTGCGGCACGCGTGCTGATGGCGGCGGGCCTGCCGCGGGTGCGCGTGCTGGCGGGCGGCCTGTCGGCCTGGACGGACGCGGCCGATGCGGTCGACGCCGCGCCGCCGGTCGGTCCCGCATCGCTGGGCGCTGCCGGCGTGGCCTGATTCGGCCGAAAGCCTTGCGGCGCCGCACGGCGATTTCCGCGCGGTACGATCTGCGGGCCCTTTACGCCGACCTGCCCAGTGCAACGCGGGGCGCCCTCGATCCCGATCTGCTGCAAGGAGCCCTCACGCGATGGCCGCGCTTTCCTTCGATGCCGTCCTCTTCGATTGCGACGGCGTGCTCGTCGATTCCGAGCCCATCACCAACCGCGTGCTCACCGAGATGCTCGGCGAGCTCGGGTGGCATCTGACGGTCGAGGAGACGATGCGCATCTTCGTCGGCAAGGCGGTGAAGGACGAGATGGGCCTGATCGAGGAGAAGACCGGCTTCACGCTGACGCAGGACTGGCTCGCGATGTTCTGGGCGCGGCGCAACGAGGCACTCGAGCGTGAACTCACCGCCATCCCTGGCGCCGTCGAGGCGGTGCGCGCGCTGCACGCGCAGCTGGACGGCCGCATCGCCTGCGCCTCGGGTGCCGACCGTCGCAAGGTCGAACTGCAACTGGCCAAGATCGGCCTGCTCGATGCCTTCGAGGGCCGGATCTTCAGCGGCCACGAGACACCGCGCAGCAAGCCGCACCCGGACGTCTACCTGGCGGCCGCCCGCGCGCTGGGCGTCGAGCCCTCGCGCTGCGCCGTGATCGAGGACACGGTGACCGGCGCCAGTGCCGGCATCGCCGCTGGCGCCACCGTCTTCGGCTACAGCCCGGGCGGGCTGGGCCACAGCGGCGCCGATGCGATGCGCGCCATCGGCGTGGCGCGCGTGTTCACCGACATGGCGCGGCTGCCTGCCGAACTGGCCGCCTTCCGGCCCGCCCAGCGGGCCTGACCCTGCCATCCCCACAAGGAGACACACGATGAGCTATGTCGACGGTTTCGTGGTGCCGGTGCCCAAGGACAAGGTGGAGGCCTATCGCCAGCTGGCCACCACCGCCGGCCAGGTGTGGCGCGAGCACGGCGCGCTGGAGTACCGCGAATGCATCGCCGACGACGTGCAGGTCGGCGAGCTCACCTCGTTCCCGCGCAGCGTGCAACTCAAGGACGACGAGGTGGTCGTCTTCGCATGGATCACCTACGAATCGCGCCAGCACCGCGACTTCGTCAATGCCAAGGTGATGGCCGACCCGCGCATCGCGGGCATGGACACCGCGGGCATGCCCTTCGACAGCAAACGCATGATCTGGGGCGGCTTCCGGACCTTGGTCCAGGCCTGAAGCCACGCCCGCGCCAGGTGTGGCGCGCAGGGCCTGGAGCAAGCGCTAACACCTATGGCTTATCTTGATTCGGTGGATGAAGCACAGAAGAATCGTGGCTCCTGCGAGGAGAACACGCATGCCTCTGGAACTGCTCCATGCACTGGCCCGCGCGCCGCTGCCGCTGCGCATCACGGACCCGGCCGACATCGACAAGCTGCGCGCCTTGCAGGCCGCAGGGCAGGTGCGTGCGCAAATCCCGCCAGCGCGGCAGGGGCTGGGCGGCCAGGAGGAACAGCCACCGGCGGTGGTGTTCGAAATCACGCGCCTGGGCAGGATGGCGGTCCAGACCTTCCGTCCGCCCACGTACGATCCGGCGGCCTGGGCGCCGGGGATGCCCTTGCCCACTGCCCAGCCGTCCTTCCAGGCCTCGCTGCGCTGAGGTCCGTCCTCGCGGCCACGTTGCGCATCGGCGAATTCGGCTGACAGCCAGGCCGCGGATCGGCGCCCAAGATGGGGGCCATGACCCATCCATCCATGCGACTCCAGGTGCAGGAAGCCAGCCCCGGCGCCTTCCTGTGGACCCTGGTGGAAACCGATGCCGACGGCACGCCGACCCAGGTCGCGCGCCGCGCGGAGGACGCCTTCGAGTCCTACGAGGCCGCGCTGGCGGCCGGCACGCGTGCACTCAACGCGCAATTGCATCCGCACGCTGAAGCCGGCGCCTGAGGCGCAGGCATTCAGGCGCTCTGGCGGCGCATCTCGCCGGGCGTCATGCCGGTCCACTGGCGAAAGGCCCGCGCGAAGCTTTTCTCGTTGCGAAAGCCCACCGCGAGTGCGATCTGCTTGATCGGCCGGTCGCTTCGGCGCAACTGGTCGATGGCCGTCTCGTGCCGCACTTCGTCCTTGAGTGCCTGCAGTGACAGGCCTTCGGCCTGCAGTTGCCGGTGCAGCGTGCGGCTGGAGACATGCAGCGCGGTGGCGATGGCCTCGGCGTTCGTGAGTTCAGTCCCGTGGGTGCGCAGCAGCTCGCGCACGCGCTGCCCCAGCAGCCGGTCGCGCCGGTACTGCAGCACCGTCAAGGGCAGAGCGCGGCGCAGCATGGTTCGAAGTGCGCGTTCGTCACGCATCAACGGCAGCGCCAGGTAGCGTTCGTCGAAGCTGAAGCTGGCCTGGGCGGCATCGAATTGCACGCGGCCGGTGAACATCAGCGGGTAGGCGTCTGCATGCGGCGGGGCCGGGTACGGAAAGCGCGCGGCGCGCAGCGACACGCGCGAATCGATGGCCCAACTCGCATAGCCGTGCAGAAAGCGCAGGCTCGACACCAGGCAGAACTCGCGAAAGGCGCCGAGGTCGCGCCGCTCCTCGATGCGGACCGTGGCTTCGCCGTCCGCCACCGTGAGCGACAGGAGGATGTCGTCCACCAGCAGCCGGTGGTGGCGGCACCATCGGTGGATCGCAACGCCGAGGTTCGGCGAGGTGAGCGACGCCCGGCACAGCATGCCGTAGCTGCCCCAGGGCAGCTTCCGGGAGAACCAGCCCAGCGCCTCGTCGTCGAGCTCCTGCATCGCGTGCTCGTTCAGCGCCTCGAACTGGGCGGCCGTCACGCGAGCGCCGGGCCGCCACAGCTCACGCGGCGTGATCTGTGCCGCCCGCAGGGCCGCACCTGGATCGACGCCATGGCGCGCATATCCCTTGACGATCGCCTGCACGAAGGCCATCGGCGTGGCGGCACGGGGCGGTTTGACGAGGGTGGATGCAGTCATTCCGGGGCGGTTGGGCGTGGCGCGATTTGCAACCATTGTGGCGCCAAATGCGGGCAGGGGCGGCGTAAGCTGCGGCAATCGGACATCCGTACGCGAACGGCGCAAAAGTTGCGCAAAGGACGCGAAAGAACTTCGGAAAAAGATTGTTCTTTTGCGTCCTTCGCGAGTTTTCGCGTCCTTCGCGTACGGATGTCCGCTTTCGCATCCCTGCCTACAAGGAGACAACGCATGAGCCATATCGGCCTGAATTTCGACCTGGGCGAGACCATCGATTCGCTGCGTGACGCGGTGGCCGATTTCTGCACCCACGAGATCGCGCCGCGTGCCGCCGAGATCGACCGCGACAACCTCTTTCCCCACGACCTCTGGGCCAAGCTCGGCAGCCTGGGCCTGCACGGCATGACCGTGAAGGAGGAGTACGGCGGCACCGAACTGGGCTACCTCGCCCACATCGTGGCCATGGAAGAGGTGTCGCGTGCGTCGGCCTCCGTCGGCCTCTCGTACGGCGCGCACTCCAACCTGTGCGTGAACCAGATCCACCGCAACGGCAGCGAGGCGCAGAAGAAAAAGTACCTGCCCAAGCTCGTGAGCGGCGAGCATGTCGGCGCGCTGGCCATGAGCGAGCCCAATGCCGGATCCGACGTGGTGAGCATGAAGCTCCGGGCCGACAAGAAGGACGGCTGCTACGTCCTCAACGGCGGCAAGATGTGGATCACCAACGGCGGCGATGCCGACACGCTGGTCATCTACGCCAAGACCGAGCCGGAGATGGGTGCGCGCGGCATGACGGCCTTCATCGTCGAGAAAGGCTTCAAGGGATTCAGCGCCGGCACCAAGCTCGACAAGCTCGGCATGCGCGGCAGCAACACCTTCCCGCTGTTCTTCGACAACTGCGAGGTGCCCGAAGAGAACATCCTGGGCGGGGAAGGCAACGGCGCCAAGGTGCTGATGAGCGGGCTGGACTACGAGCGCGCCGTGCTCTCTGGCGGGCCGCTGGGCATCATGGCGGCCTGCATGGACGCGGTGATCCCCTTCATCCACGACCGCAAGCAGTTCGGCCAGAGCATCGGCGAGTTCCAGCTCATGCAGGGCAAGATCGCCGACATGTATTCGACCTGGCAGGCCACGCGTGCCTACGTGTACGCGGTGGGCAAGGCCTGCGACCGCAACGACCATGCACGCACCTTCCGCAAGGACGCGGCCGGCGCCATCCTGTACTCGGCCGAGAAAGCCACCTGGATGGCCGGCGAGGCGATCCAGGCGCTGGGCGGCGTGGGCTACACCAAGGAGTTTCCGGTCGAGCGGCTGTGGCGCGATGCCAAGCTGTACGAGATCGGCGCGGGCACCTCGGAGATCCGGCGCATGCTGATCGGGCGCGAGTTGTTCGCCGAGACTTCTTGAAATCGGGCGTCCGGTATCCGCATTCGATGGAGCAGCCATGACCACTGAACCGAGCTACGCCCGAGGCGCCGCCGAGCCGCCGTTGATCGAACAGACCATCGGCGATTTCTTCGATGCGATGGTGGCGCGCCAGCCCGAGGCGCTGGCGCTGGTGAGCCGGCACGAAGGCGTGCGGCGCAGCTATGCCGAGCTGCAGGCCGAGTCGAACCGGCTGGCCAGCGCATTGCTCCGCTCCGGCCTGAGGCCGGGCGACCGCATCGGCATCTGGTCGCACAACAACCTGGCCTGGGTGCTGATGCAGATCGCCACCGCCAAAGCGGGGTTGATCCTCGTCAACATCAATCCGGCCTACCGCACCTCCGAAGTCGAGTACGCACTCGACAAGGTGGGCTGCCAGGCCCTGGTGACCATGCCGCGCTTCAAGACCAGCGAGTACCTGGCGATGCTGCGCGAGCTGGGTGCGGCGAAGCTGCCGCAGCTGAAGAACGTCTGGTGGATCGATGTCCCGGACAGCGCGGACGAGCCCGGCTTCGACATCCCGCTCGTGCGCTTCTCGACGCTGCTGCAGTCGGGTGATGCGGCCGATGTGCGCGTGGCCGACGTGCAGCGCACGCTCAAGGCCACCGATCCGATCAACATCCAGTTCACCAGCGGCACCACGGGCTTTCCCAAGGGCGCGACGCTCACGCATCGCAACATCCTCAACAACGGCTACTTCATCGGCGAATGCATGAAGCTGGGCCCCGAGGACCGGCTGTGCATCCCTGTGCCCATGTACCACTGCTTCGGCATGGTGCTGGGCAACCTGGCCTGCCTGACGCACGGTTCGGCCATCGTCTACCCCAACGACGGTTTCGACCCGCTGCTCACGCTCGAAGCGGTGCAGGCGGAGAAGTGCACCGCGCTGCACGGCGTGCCGACGATGTTCATCGCCGAGCTGGACCATCCACGCTTCGCCGAGTTCGACCTCTCGTCGCTGCGCACCGGCATCATGGCCGGCACCGCCTGCCCGATCGAGGTGATGAAGCGGGTGGTCGAGCGCATGCACCTGTCGGAGATCACGATCGCCTACGGCATGACCGAGACCAGCCCGGTGAGCTGCCAGAGCAGCACCGACACGCCGCTGGCGCTGCGTGTGTCGACCGTGGGCACGGTGCAGCCGCACCTGGAGGTGAAGATCGTCGACCCCGAAAGCGGTGCCACCGTGCCGCGCGGCCAGTCGGGCGAGCTGTGCACGCGCGGCTACTCGGTGATGCATGGCTACTGGGGCGACGACGCCAAGACCCGCGAGGCCATCGACGCCGAGGGTTACATGCACACCGGCGACCTGGCCACCATGGACGCCGAGGGCTACGTCAACATCGTCGGCCGCATCAAGGACATGGTGATCCGCGGCGGCGAGAACATCTACCCGCGCGAGATCGAGGAATTCCTGTACCGGCACCCGAAGGTGCAGGACGTGCAGGTCGTCGGCCTGCCCGACCGCAAGTACGGCGAGGAGCTGTGCGCCTGGGTCATCGCCAAGCCCGGCCAGTCGGTCACCGAGGATGAGATCCGCGACTTCTGCAAGGGCCAGATCGCGCACTACAAGGTGCCGAAGTACATCCGCTTCGTGGCCGAGTTCCCGATGACCGTGACCGGCAAGATCCAGAAGTACCGCATCCGCGAGTTCATGTCGGAGCAGCTCGGCCTGCAGGCAGAGAAGACGGCCTGAGCCCTTTCCGGGATTCACGAGACACGCGAGCCGCCCGTGCCGACGCCCTGGTCCTTCGCTCCCGCTTCAGCCGTCCACCGGCAGGCCGGCCGCCGCCCGTGCCACGCGCAGCCGCTTGCGCAGCGAGATTTCGGACAGATCCAGCTCCCCCACCAGGCTGCGCAGCGATTCGTCGTTGATGTGGTGCGCATGTCGCTCGGCATACAGCGTGTCGCGCTCCACCCTCAGGCAGGACAGGCGCAGCTCCAGTTCGACCAGGTAGCGCTGCCGCCGCTGGCGTACGGCCTCGGGCGATTCGGCCTGCGCTTCCGGGGTCGTCGGCGTGGCGGCGTCGTCCAGCAGGTCGATGCGCTTGCGGTAGTCCTGCGCCAGCCGGCCGGCGGCTTCCTGGTACTGGGCGAGCCAGGCCGGGTCCGCGCCCTCGGTCTGCGCGGGGCCCAACGCCATGCTGGCGATGGCCGCACGGCAGGCGGTCAGGCGGGCGTGGCGTTCCTCGTGCACCTCGGCCGGCTCCGCGGGCGCGGGCAGCCGGCGCAGCACGAGCGGCAGCCCGACGCTCCCCACCACCAGCGTGAACAGGATCGTGCCCGCGGCCAGGAAGACCAGCAGGTCGCGCGCCGGGAAGGGCGTGTGGCCGTCCACCATCAGCGGCACCGAGAGCGCGCCGGCCAAGGTCACGGCGCCCCGGATGCCCGCCAGCGTGGTGGCGAGCGTGAGCAGCCACGAGGGCCGCTCCGCCATCTTGCCCTCCACGTGGGCCTTGAGCAGGCTGCCCTGCATGGCCAGGGTGAGCCAGATCCAGCGCAGCACCAGCAGCGCGGTGGACATGGCCACCACGTAGCCGGCCAGTTGCCAACTGTCGTGGCGCCCGGCGTCGAGCATGGTGCCGAGGATGGAGGGCAACTGCAGGCCCAGCAGCAGGAAGATCGCGCCGTTGAAGGCGGACTCGATCATGGCCCAGGTGCCTTCGGTCTGCATGCGCTCGGCCACGAACTCGCCGCGCTCCAGGTCGGCGAAATTGGTGGTGATGCCGGCCGCGACGGCCGCCAGGATGCCCGAGACGCCGATGCGCTCGCCCACGATGTAGGCGGCGAAGGGCAGCAGCACCAGCAGCAGCACCATCTGCGTGGTCGCCACGTCCCCGAGCCTGCGCGTGACCGTGGCGCGCGCCCGGGCGAAGCCCCAGCCCAGCAAGGCGCCCACGCCCAGGCCGCCGAGGGCGATCCACAGGAATTCGCGCGCCACGCCGGCCCACGAGAACAGCCCGGTGAGAGTGGCTGCGATGGCGAACTTCAGCGCCACCAGGCCCGAGGCATCGTTCAGCAGCGATTCGCCTTCCAGGATGTGCATCGTCTTGGCCGGCATGCCCAGGTTGCGCGTGATGGCCGACACGGCCACCGCATCGGTGGGCGAGACCACCGCCGCCAGGGCGAAGGCCACGGTCAGGGGCATCTCGGGGATCAGCCAGTGGATGAGGTAGCCCAGTCCCAGCACGGTGAACAGGACCAGCCCGAAGGCCAGGCGCAGGATCGGCCGGTACAGCGCGAAGAACTCCCGCTTCGGAATGCGCCAGCCGTCGGCAAAGAGCAGCGGCGGGATGAACAGCAGCAGGAACAGTTCGGGGTCGAAGGCGATGTGCAGGCCCTGCTGGGGCCAGGACAGCAGGGCCCCGAGGGCGATCTGGATCAGCGGCAGCGGGATGGCGCGCAGGTAGCGGGCAGCGATGCCCGTCAGCGCGCCCAGCATCAGCACCAGCAGGACGGTTTCAACGGTATGCACGGGCAGCGGACAGCAGGAGAGGGCGCAAGGCCCGCATCATCGCGCACCGTGTCGGCGTGCTTTTCGATTCAAGGACATTCATGAGCAAACTGGTCTCCCAACTCAACCCCCGCTCGGCCGACTTCCAGGCCAACGCCGCTGCCATGCGCACCCTGGTCGACGACCTGCGCGGCCAGTTCGCGAAGGTGGAGCAGGGCGGTGGCGAGGCTGCGCGCGCCAAGCACACGGCGCGCGGCAAGCTGCTGCCGCGCGAGCGCGTGAACCAGCTGCTCGACCCCGGCACGCCCTTCCTCGAGCTGTCGCCTCTGGCGGCGCACGGCATGTACGACGGGGCTGCGCCCGGCGCGGGCGTCATCACCGGCATCGGCCGCGTCAACGGCGTCGACTGCGTGATCGTGTGCAACGACGCGACGGTCAAGGGCGGCACCTACTACCCCATGACGGTGAAGAAGCACCTGCGCGCGCAGGAGATCGCCGAGCAGAACCGCCTGCCCTGCATCTACCTGGTCGATTCGGGCGGGGCCAACCTGCCGAACCAGGACGAGGTGTTCCCCGATCGCGAGCATTTCGGCCGCATCTTCTACAACCAGGCCAACATGAGCGCGCAAGGCATCGCGCAGATCGCCGTGGTCATGGGCTCGTGCACGGCGGGCGGCGCCTACGTGCCGGCGATGAGCGACGAATCCATCATCGTGAAGAACCAGGGCACCATCTTCCTGGGCGGCCCGCCGCTGGTGAAGGCCGCCACCGGCGAGGTGGTGACGGCCGAGGACCTGGGCGGGGGCGACGTACACACACGGCTGTCGGGCGTGGCCGACCACCTGGCGCAGAACGACCTGCATGCGCTGGCGCTGGCGCGTTCTGCCGTGGCCAACCTCAATGCACCACGCTCCGTCCGCACTGAGCCTGTCGAAGTGCCGGCCACGGCTTCGACAGGCTCAGCCCGAACGGATGGTGTGGCACCGCCCGCCTTCGACGCAGAAGAGCTCTACGGCGTGATCCCCACCGACACGCGCAAGCCCTTCGATGTGCGCGAGATCATCGCCCGCATCGTCGACGGCAGCGAGTTCCACGAGTTCAAGGCGCGCTTCGGCGCCACGCTGGTCTGCGGCTTCGCGGCCATCGAAGGCATGCCGGTGGGCATCGTGGCCAACAACGGCATCCTGTTCAGCGAGTCGGCGCAGAAGGGCGCGCACTTCATCGAGCTGTGCGGCCAGCGCAAGATCCCGCTCGTGTTCCTGCAGAACATCACCGGCTTCATGGTCGGGCGCAAGTACGAGAACGAAGGCATCGCGCGCCACGGCGCCAAGATGGTGACGGCCGTCGCGACCGTGAACGTGCCCAAGTTCACCATCATCATCGGCGGCAGCTTCGGCGCCGGCAACTACGGCATGTGCGGCCGCGCGTACTCGCCGCGCTTCCTCTGGATGTGGCCCAACGCGCGCATCAGCGTGATGGGCGGCGAGCAGGCGGCGAGCGTCCTGGCCACGGTCAAGCGCGACGGCATCGAGGGCAAGGGCGGCAACTGGAGCGCGGAGGAAGAGGAAGCCTTCAAGGCACCCATCCGCCAGCAGTACGAGGACCAGGGCCACCCCTACTACGCCACGGCGCGGCTGTGGGACGACGGGATCATCGACCCCGCTGACACGCGCCGCGTGCTGGCGCTGGGGCTGGCGGCCGCGCGGCATGCGCCGATCCCCGAGCCGAAGTTCGGCATCTTCCGCATGTGAGGCGGGGCCGATGCAGTTCGCGACCTATTTCGCCGCGCTTGCGCGCTACCACGCGTGGGCCACGCACAAGCTGCTGGCCGAACTCGCGCCGCTGAGCGACGAGGACTGGCACCGCGATGCGCGCCTGTTCTTCGGCTCGGTGCACCGAACCGTCAACCACCTGGTGGTGACCGACGACATCTGGTGGGCGCGCTTTGCAGAGGACCGCTCGCCGCGCATCGCGCTGGACGCCGTGCCGCACGCTGGCCGCGACGCCGTTTGCGAGGCGCTCGCCGGGATCGTCGGTCGCTGGGCGCCATGGGCCGGGGCCCTCGATGCCGCGCGCTTCGACGGCGACCTGGTCTACACACGGGGCAACGGCGAGGCGGTGAGCATTCCCTTCGCGCCGGCGCTGGGCCATGTCTTCAACCATGCGACCCACCACCGCGGCCAGGTCACGGCCGCGGTCACCGGGCTGGGGCACCCCGGTCCGTCGCTCGACTGGGTCGCCCTGCTGCAAAGCGAAGCGAGAGCTGCCAACCCATGACCGACTTCACCACCCTCGAACTGCACCTGGACGGCGCGGTGGCGCGCATCTGGCTCAACCGGCCCGAGATGCGCAACGCCATCGACGACGTGTTCATCCGCGAACTCTCGGCAGCCTTCGCGCAGGCCGAAGCGGCGCCTGAGGTGCGCCTGGTCGTGCTCGGCGGCCGCGGACCGGCTTTCTGCGCCGGCGCCAACCTCAACTGGATGAAGAAGGCCGCCGAGTACACGCAGGAGCAGAACCTGCAGGACGCCGCCGGCCTGGCGACCATGCTGCGCACGCTGCACCGCAGCAGCAAGCCGGTGGTCGCGCGCATCCAGGGCGACGTGTATGCGGGCGGCATGGGCATCGTTTCGGCCTGCGACATCGCGATCTCGGTCGACACGGCGAACTTCTGCCTCAGCGAAGTCAAGATCGGCCTCATTCCCGCCACGATCAGTCCGTACGTGATCCGGGCGATGGGTGCGCGTGCGGCGCAGCGCTACTTCCTCACGGCTGAGCGCTTCAGCGCGGCCGAGGCGCACCGCATCGGCCTCGTTCACGAGGTGGTTCCGGCCGAGGCGCTCGACGCGAAGGTGGACGAGATGGTGAAGTCGCTCTCGGGCGCCGCGCCCGCCGCGCTGGGCGAATGCAAACGCCTGCTGCGCGACGTGACGGGCCAGCCGATCACTGACGAGCTGACGCAGGAAACCGTGCGTCGCATCGCCGCCATCCGTGCCACCGACGAGGCGCGCGAGGGGCTGCGGTCCTTCCTCGAAAAGCGCAAGCCGTCGTGGTTGCTTTCCTGAAATGCGGACTTCCGGACGCAGAGGACGCAAAGGTTTCGCAGAGGTCGCAAAAGGACATCCAAAGCATGAATCGGTTTCTTCTGCGTCCTTTGTGGCACTTTGGTTTTCTTTCTGCGTCCGGCAGTCCGAATTCAAAGGCGACTGAACGATGAACGCCCTCGACATGCCCCAGCTCATCGCCCTGGCCGGCGCCATCGGCTGGGCCAGCGGGGTGCGGCTGTACCTCGTGGTGCTGCTCACAGGGCTGGCCGGCTACCTCGGCTGGGTGGCGCTGCCGGGTGGGCTGCAGGTGCTGGCCCATCCCGTGGTGCTCGGTGTGGCGGGCTTCATGGTCTTCATCGAGTTCTTCGCCGACAAGATTCCCGGCCTCGACTCGCTCTGGGACATGGTGCACACGGTGATTCGCATTCCGGCCGGCGCGGCGCTGGCGGCCGCGGTCTTCGGCACCGACCACACGGTGATGGCGCTGGTCGCCGCGCTGCTGGGCGGTGGCTTCGCGGCCACGGCGCATGCGGCCAAGGCCACCACGCGCGCGGCCATCAACACCTCGCCCGAGCCCTTCAGCAACGTCGGCGCGTCGCTGGTCGAGGACGCGGCCGTGCCCACGGGCCTGTGGCTGGCGGTGGCCCACCCGCTCGTGCTCCTCGTCGTCCTCGTGCTGCTGCTCGTGCTCAGTGTCTGGCTCATCCGCAAGAGCTGGCGTTTCCTGCGCGGGCTGGTGTCGCGCGTCACACGCATCTTCAGCGGCCGGCCCGACCCTGGCGTCGAGCCCGCCTTCCGACTCAAGAAATCCTCCACGGGAGACACCCCGAATGTTTAAGAAGATCCTGATCGCCAACCGGGGCGAGATCGCTTGTCGGGTCGCCGCGACAGCGCGGCGCATGGCCATCCGCACGGTCGCCGTGTACTCCGATGCCGACGCGCATGCGAACCATGTCCGGGCCTGCGACGAGTCGGTGCACCTGGGCGGCAGCGCGCCGAAGGACAGCTATCTGCGCTGGGAGAAGATCATCGCGGCCGCGAAGGCGACTGGCGCCGAGGCCATCCACCCGGGTTACGGCTTCCTGTCGGAGAACGAGGACTTCGCGCGCGCCTGCGCCGAGGCGGGTTTGGTCTTCATCGGCCCGCCGGCCGAGGCGATCCTGGCGATGGGCCTGAAGGCCGAGTCCAAGCGGCTGATGGAGCAGGCCGGCGTGCCGCTGGTGCCCGGCTACCACGGTGCCGACCAGGACCCGGCGCTGCTGCAGCGCGAAGCCGACCGCATCGGCTACCCCGCGCTCATCAAGGCCAGCGCCGGCGGTGGCGGAAAGGGCATGCGCATCGTCGAGAAGAGCGAGGATTTCGCCGCGGCGCTCGCCAGCTGCCAGCGCGAGGCGATCAACAGCTTCGGCAGCGACGCGGTGCTGATCGAGAAATACGTGCAGCGCCCGCGCCACATCGAGATCCAGGTCTTCGGCGACACGCATGGGAACTGCGTCTACCTCTTCGAGCGCGACTGCTCGGTGCAGCGCCGCCACCAGAAGGTGCTGGAAGAGGCGCCTGCACCCGGCATGACCGAGGCCATGCGCCAGCAGATGGGCGAGGCGGCCGTCAACGCGGCCCGCGCCGTCAACTACGTCGGCGCAGGCACCGTGGAATTCATCGTCGAGCAGATCGGCGGCTACGGCGCGCCGAGCGCAGCGACGGGCCGCCCCGAGCAAGCGAGCACCCCCTCGGGGGGCAGCGAGGACACGTCAGTGCCGAGCGTGGGGGCGACACCTTCGATGAAGTTCTACTTCATGGAGATGAACACGCGGCTGCAGGTGGAGCACCCGGTGACCGAGGCCATCACGGGCCTGGACCTCGTCGAATGGCAGTTGCGCGTCGCGGCTGGCGAGCCGCTGCCGCTCGAGCAGGACCAGTTGCAGATCCACGGCCACGCGATCGAGGCGCGCATCTGCGCCGAGAACCCCGACAACAACTTCCTGCCCGCCACCGGCACGCTGCACGTGTACCGCAAGCCGGCCCAGCACACGGCGTTCCAGCGCAGCCGCGTTCGTGTGGACGACGGCGTGCGCGAGGGCGGCGAGATCTCGCCCTTCTACGACTCGATGATCGCCAAGCTGATCGTGCACGGCGCCACGCGTGCCGAGGCACTGGCCCGGCTCGACGCGGCGCTGGCCCAGGTGCACATCGTGGGCGTGGCGACCAACGTGCAGTTCCTGCGCGGCGTGCTGGCCACCGAGTCCTTCTCGCAGGCGAAGCTCGACACGGCGCTCATCGAGCGCGAGCGCGCGGTGCTGTTCGACCGTGAGCCGTTGGGGCTGCCGCTGGCGGTGGCCGCGGCCGTCACGCAGCAGATCCTGGGCGAGTGGCCCAGTACGCAGGGCGGCCCGGCCACCGGCTTCGCGCGTCGCGATGGCTGGCGCGCGCTGGGCGCGTACACGCGCCCCTTCGTGTTCGAGTTCCACGGCGAACCCGTGAGCGCGCAGCTCAGCTACGGGCATGACGGCGGGCTTCGTCTCGCGGTCGGCGACACGGCCGGTCCGCTCGTCATCGGCCGCTTCCCCGACGGCCGCATCGAAGTGGAGTTCGCCGGTGGCCGCCACACGCTCGACGTGTACCGGCTGCAATCGATCGCCCACATCTTCGGCGCCCAGGGCGCGACCCGCATCACCGCGGTCGATCGGCTGGCTCACGCGGGCGACACGCAGGCGGAGGGCGGCCGCCTCACGGCCCCGATGCCGGGCAAGGTCGTCTCCTTTGCCGTCCAACCTGGCGACAAGGTCGCCAAGGGCCAGCCGCTGGCGGTGATGGAGGCGATGAAGATGGAGCACACCATCGCCGCGCCCGCCGACGGCACGGTGGAGGAACTGCTCTTCGCGCCCGGCGATCAGGTGACCGAGGGCGCCGAACTGCTGCGCTTGGCGGTGGCCGCCGCGGTCGCGGCCTGAAGCGCAGCTTGCGGTCGGGGGTTTAACCCCGTTCGGTGCGCTGCGCCGTGCAAGCAGGGTCTGTCACTTCCGGCCCTGCCTGCCATGATCTCTTCGCTCGTCTGCCAGCCGCGCCGCGCCTTGCGCACCGCCCTCCTGGCCCTGGCCTTCGCGGCCCTTGCCGCCTGTTCCCGAAACGACCTGCCTGCCGGAGCGGCACCGCCGCCCACGCCGATGGCTGCGCCGGCCGACGCGCCCGCAGGGGGCGCGCTGCGCGAGCGCCCTGCGGCGGAGCCGGCGGCCGATGCAGCCGCCAAGTCCGTGGCACAACCGGTGGCACAGGCGCAGCGCCACCTCGCCGTGCGGCACGACCTGCAGGTCGAAGTGCCGGCGCCGCAGCTGGCCGATGTGTGGGAGCGCGTGCGGGCGCTGTGCGGCACGCTGCGCTGCGAGGTGGTGGCCTCGTCGCTGCGGCGCGAGTCGCCCACCGTGCCCGGCGGCGCGTCGCTCGAGTTGCGCATCGCGCCCGAGGACGTCGACCGGCTGCTGGGCGGCCTCTCCGGCGTGGCCCAGGTGCTCTCGCACGACACGGCGGTGGAGGACAAGACCACCGAGGTGATCGACGTCGAGGCCCACATCCGCAACCGCACGCAGTTGCGCGACGGCCTGCGTGCCATGCTGGCCGACCGGACGACCAAGCGCGACCTGTCGGACCTGCTGGAGATCCAGCGCACCCTGGCCGACACGCAGGCCGAGCTGGACAGCGCCGCCTCGCAGCGCCAGGCCCTGGCCCGGCTGACGCAGATGCAGCGGGTGCAGATCGGCTTCACGCCGGCGCGCTCGCTCGCGTCCAGCGGCGGCACCAACCCCGTCGCGCGCGCCTGGCGCGAGGCGGGCGACGTGCTGGCCGGCAGCATGGCGACGCTCATCACCGTCGGCGCGGCGGCGCTGCCGTGGGCGGTGGCGGGGTTGCCGCTGCTGTGGGGGCTGCGCGTCCTCTGGCGCCGCCGCCGTGCCCGCAGAATCGGCGCATGACGACCAAGATCACCCTCTGCCTCACCGACACCAAGGCCGCCCCCTGGATCGAGGGCCTGCGCGCGGCTGTGCCCGATGCCGACATCACCGACTGGCAACCCGGCGCGCCGCAGGCCGACTTCGCCATCGTGTGGGCGCCGCCCCAGGCCTTCATCGACGAACAGGCCGGCGGCTTGCGGGCGATGTTCAACATCGGCGCCGGTGTCGACGCCATCCTGGCGCGGCAACTGCCGCCCGGCCTGAAGGTGGTGCGCCTGGACGACGCCGGCATGTCGGTGCAGATGGCCGAGTACGTGTGCCATGCGCTGATCCGCCACTTCCGCGAGTTCGACGTCTACGAGGCCGAGGCGCGCCAGGGGCGCTGGGTGTACCGCAAGCCGCTGGAGCGGGCCGACTTTCCGGTCGGCATCCTGGGGCTGGGCGTGCTGGGCGCGCGGGTCGCGAAGGCCGTGCAGCAGTTCGAGTTCCCCGTGCTGGGCTGGAGCCGCACGCCCAAGGCCGTCGAGGGCGTGCGCACCTTCGCGGGCCCGGCGCGGCTGGGCGACTTCCTCGTCGGCACGCGCGTGCTGGTGAACCTGCTGCCGCTGACCGACGCCACGCGCGGCATCCTCAACCGCCAGACGCTGTCGGCCCTGCGCCCGGGCGGCTACCTGATCCACATCGCGCGCGGTGGCCACCTGGTCGAGGACGACCTGATCCCGCTGATCGACAGCGGCCAACTGGCGGGGGCCACGCTCGACGTCTTCCAGCAGGAGCCGCTGCCGGCGGAGCACCCGTTCTGGCGCCACCCCAAGATCACCGTCACGCCTCACGCCTCGGCACGCACGCTGCGGCGCGAGACCATCGCGCAGATCGCGGGCAAGATCGGGGCGCTGTCGCGCGGCGAGCCCATCGCGGGCGTGGTGAACCTCGAACGCGGCTATTGAGCGCTCCCAGGGCCGGGCTGCGCCCAGCCCGCCGCCGTGGGGGCAAGAAAACTCGGGGCGGCCCGGCGTTTTTCTGAGAGGCGGGCGCAACAAAACCCTTGGCTTGCCCGGGGTCGCCTGCCGTGGGCTGGGCAAGCGGCGCCTGCGCGCACACACTGGCAGTTCCACCGACACGAGGAGCCGCCGCATGAACAACGATCTCTCCCTGCCGAATCTGTCGCGCCGCCGGGTGGGCATCGCCTGCACTGCCGCCATCTGCCTGGCCGTCGCGCCGCTGGCGCAGGCCCACCACGGCTGGTCCTGGGCCGACAGCGAGCAGATGACGCTGAACGGCCGGATCGAGCGCATCTCGATGGCCCCGCCGCACCCCACGCTGCACGTGAAGGCCGCCGACGGCCTGTGGCAGGTCGACCTGGGCAACCCGTCGCAGACCGAGCGCTCCGGCTTCACCGGCACCACCGGCAAGGTCGGCGACGAGATCGTGGTGCTGGGCAACCGCGACAAGGACCGCCAGCAGCGCCACATGAAGGCGGTGCGCATCACGCTGGCCGGCAAGAACTACGACATGTACCCGGAAAGGATCAAGGAGTAGCGCTGGCGCCATGCCCGAGCCGGTGCCGCCCATCCTCGACGCCCTCGGCCGCTGGCCCGGCGCACAGTGGCTGCAGGGCTCGGGCACGGCCTACCTGGTCGTCAACGCGATGCACATCCTGGGCATCGGGCTGCTGCTGGGTGCGATCCTGCCGCTGGACCTGCGCTTGGCGGGCTTCTTTCGCGGCGTGCCCCTGGCGCCGCTGGCCGCTTTCCTGTCGCGCTCGGCCGCCGTGGGCGTGGTGCTGGCGCTGTCGACCGGCGCCTGGCTCTTCACGGTGAAGCCGGCGGATTACTGGGTCAACACCGCCTTCCGCGTCAAGGTGCTGCTGCTCGTGATGGCGCTGCTCAACGTGGCGTGGCAGCACCGCAGCGGCCTGCTGGCGCGGGTGGCGGCATCGGGTGCGGTGTCGGAGGGCATGCGGGTGCGGGCGCTGGCCTCGTGCGCGCTGTGGCTCGCGGTGCTGCTGGCGGGGCGCTGGATCGGCTTTCTCTGAGCCGCTCGACTGGCAGCATTTGCAACCCACTTGGCACGCAATGGCAAGGCAATTGGCGTAGGCTCGCTGCCCATGCGCCGGCAGCCTTGGCCGCACAGGCGCCTGTCCAACGACCCGCGAGACATGCCCATGCCCCTTCCTACACGCGTCCGCCTCATCGACGTCGGCCCGCGCGACGGCCTGCAGAACGAGAAGCAGCCGGTGCCCGCCGCCATCAAGATCGAACTCGTGCATCGCCTGCAGGACGCGGGCCTGCGCGAGATCGAGGTCACCAGCTTCGTCAGCCCCAAGTGGGTGCCGCAGATGGGCGACAACGCCGAGGTCATGCACGGCATCCGCCGCCAGGACGGCGTGCGCTACTCGGTGCTCACGCCCAACATGAAGGGCTTCGAGGCCGCCATCGCCGCGCCGCGCGAGGAGTGGCCCGACGAGATCGTCGTCTTCGGCGCTGCCAGCGAGGCCTTCAGCCAGAAGAACATCAACTGCTCGATCGCCGAAAGCATCGAGCGCTTCGCGCCCGTGGTCGAGGCTGCGCGCGCCAAGGGCATCGCCGTGCGCGGCGCCATGAGCTGCACCGTGGGCTGCCCTTACGAAGGCGACATCGCCCCCGCGAAGGTGGGCTACCTGGCGGGGCTCATGAAGGGCATCGGCGTGGCACGCGTCGATGTGGCCGACACCATCGGCGTGGGCACGCCGCGCAAGGTGCAGGCGGCGCTGGAGGCAACGCTGGCGCATTTCTCCGTCGACGAGGTCTCGGGCCATTTCCACGACACCTACGGCCAGGCGCTGTCGAATACGCTGGCCGCACTGGAACTCGGCGTATGGAACCACCAGTCCTCGGTGGCCGGCCTGGGCGGTTGCCCCTATGCCAAGGGCGCGACGGGCAACGTCGCGACCGAAGACGTCGTCTACATGCTGCACGGCATGGGCATCGACACCGGCATCGACCTCGACGCGCTGATCGACACCGGTGTGTTCATCAGCCAGGCGCTGGGCCGCGAGCCCAACTCCCGCGCCTCGAAGGCGATCCGCACCAAGCGGGCCGGCTGAAAAGCCGGGCCGCGCGCTCGGCGCGGGATCGTAACGAACGTGACGAATTCGGCCGCAGCGCCCGTCCGGCGGGCGCTGCAGGCCGATTGCACTTTCGCCTTCAGCGCCCGAAGGCGCGCAGGCCGAGCAGCACGACGACCGTCACCGCAAGCAGCAGCGTGCTCCACTGCCAGAAGCGCACCGGGTGGCGCTCCGCCAGTGGCAGTGTGCCGGTGCGCAGGAAGGCGGGCCCCGGCTGGTGCAGGTCGAACACGAACTCGGACACCGTTTCCTGCCGCCGCAGCGGGTCCGGCTGCAGGGCCTTGTGCAGCACCGCGTCCAGCCAGGGCGGCAGCTCGGGCCGGAACTGCCGCAGCGGCACGTAGCGCAGCCGGCGCACGTCGGCCGGCGTGCGCACGCGCGCGGCGTCCAGGCCGTAGGGCAGTTGGCCGCAGAGCAGGTGGTAGGTGAGCACGGCCAGCGCGAACAGGTCCGAGCGCTCGCTGCCGCCGGGGCCGACGAAGTACTCGGGCGCGGTGTACTGGAGCGTGCCCACGACGTCGCCGGCCTCGGCGATGGTGCCGGCCTCCGCGAGTCCCGCGACATGCACGCCGCCCAGGTCGATCAGACGGACGGTGCCGCTGCGGTCGATCATCACGTTCTCCGGCCGCAGGTCCTGGTGCAGCATCTCGCGCCGGTGGAGGGCCTGGAGGCCGCGGGCGACCTGGGCGACGAGGCCGCGCACGGATTCGAGTGCCGGGCGCGGGTGGTCGATGCGCCACTGCGCCAGCGTGATGCCCTCGATGTAGTCCAGGGCCACGCACAGATGGCGGCGCGGGCGCTCGGCCGCCGCGGCGCGCACCACGTGCGGGCTGTCGATGCGCCGCGCCACCCATTCCTCCAATGCGAAGCGGTCGAGCAGCGCCGGCTGGTCGCGCAGGTCCGACGCCGGCACCTTCAGGGCGGCGGCCCGGCCCGTGGCCTCGTCGGTGGCCAGCCAGACCTGGCTGCGCGCACTCTGGTGCAGTTCGCGCACGAGCGTGAAGCCCTCGAAGGACTGGCCGGCCGACAGCGCCGGCGGCCACGCCAGCCCCTCGCGGGCGGCGATGTGCAGCGTGGCGTCGGGCGGCGGCAGGGCGTCCACCCGCAGCAGCTGCACGGTGGCGTCGTCCTCGCTGCCACGCGCGCGGGCCTGCGCGACCAGTGCCTGCGCCGCGGCATCGAGCGCGCCGCCGCAGCCCGCCACCGCCGCCTGCACGGTGGCGGCGTCGAGGCCGGCATGTGCGCCGTCCGTGGCCAGCAGGTACAGCTCGCCGGCCTCGGCTTCCCAGCAGTCGTAGTCGATCTCCAGGTGCGGCCCGACGCCGAGCGCGCGGGCCAGGTACGACTCCGCGGATGAAAGGTGGACGCGGTGGTCCTGCGTGAGCTGCTCCAGCGCCTGCGCATGCACCCGGTACACCCGCGCATCGCCCACGTGCAGCAGGTGCAGCCGACGGCCCTTGAGGACCAGCGCGCTGAAGGTGCAGACCTGGCCGCGGTCGCGGTCGAAGCGGGCATCGCCGCGCTGGTTCTGCGCGTGCAGCCAGGCGTTGGTGGCGGCCAGCACCTGTTGCGCCGAGCGGCGCGTGGACCAGGCCTCGGGGGTGGCGTAGTAGTCGTCGAGGAAGCAGCGCACCGCCGCGGCGCTCGCGATCTGGCTCACGGCGCTGGAGCCGATACCGTCGGCCACCGCCAGCGCGATGCCCTTGGTGGCCAGCAGGTGGCCCTCGGGCAGCACCGCGCCGTGGAAGTCCTGGTTCGGCCCCGCGTGCCCCGGAGCCGAGTACTGGCCGATGGCGACGCGCAGGCTGTCCGCCATCGTGGCCGGGCTCAGGCGGTGGCGCGCGGGGCGGTGCCGCGGGCGGCGGCCGGGGCGGTGGTCGTCACCACGCGCTTGGGGGCGGTCTTGTAGTGCGTGGAGTAGAGCGTGGCACCGACGAAGGTCAGGCCGCCGACCAGGTTGCCCAGCACCGTGGGCACTTCGTTCCAGATGAAATAGTCCATCAGCGTGAAGTTGCCGCCCAGCATCAGGCCGGTGGGGAACAGGAACATGTTGACGATCGAGTGTTCGAAGCCCATGTAGAAGAACACCATGATCGGCATCCACATCGCGATGGCCTTGCCCGACACGCTGGTGGACATCATGGCGGCGACCACGCCGGTGGACACCATCCAGTTGCACATCACCGCGCGGATGAACAGCGTGAGCATGCCGGCCGCGCCGTGGGCCGAGTAGCCGAGCGTGCGGCCCTCGCCGATGTGGCCCAGCTTCTGGCCGATGGCGTTGGGCGCTTCCGAGAAGCCGAAGGTGAAGATGATCGCCATGAACACGGCCACGGTGAGCGCGCCGGCGAAGTTGCCCACGAACACCAGGCCCCAGTTGCGCCACACGCCGCGCCAGGTGGCGCCGGGGCGCTTGTCGATCACGGCCAGCGGCGCCAGCGTGAACACGCCGGTGAGCAGGTCGAAGCCCATCAGGTACAGCATGATGAAGCCGACCGGGAACAGCATTGCACCGACCAGCGCGTTGCCCGTGTTGACGGTGACGGTGACCGCGAAGGCGGCCGCGAGCGCGAGGATGGCGCCGGCCATGTAGGAACGGATCAGCGTGTCGCGGGTGGACATCAGCAGCTTGGATTCGCCGGCATCGACCATCTTGGTCACGAATTCGGCAGGAGCGAGGTAGGCCATGTGATTTCTCCTGGAAGGGATGGCGGTGGAATGCCGTTCAGGCGGACGGCGCGAGGGAGACGAAGACGCGGCCGTCGTCGGCACGCACGGCATGGGCACGCACCGAGTGCTCGGCGGCTTCCACGCACTCGCCGGTGGCGAGGTCGAAGTGGTTCTTGTAGAGCGGCGAGGCGACGACGATGCGTTCGCCGAGGTTGCCGACCAGGCCGCGCGACAGCACGCTGGCGCCGGACTTGGGGTCGACGTTGTCGATCGCGTAGAGGCGTTCCGCACCGACGCGGAACACCGCGACGTGGCGGCCCTGGACGCGGGCGCAGACGCCGGTGTCGGGCAGGATGTCGTCGAGGCGGCATACGGGCGTCCAGCCCGTGGCGGCATCGAGGGTCCATTCGGGGGCAGGCATGTTCATGGTGGGGTCCTTTCGGGGGCGGGGGCTCAGGCCGGCGTGGCTTCGCCGACGGCGCGCTCCTCGGCGCGGGCGGGCCGGATCTGCCCGCGTTCGTTGACGAACACGATGTGCTCGTCCGGCTTGTCGCTGTTGACGAAGCTGCGGAAGCGCTGGCGCACCTCGGGCGTGGTCACGGCGGTCTTCCATTCGCACTGGTAGGTGTCGACCACGTGCTGCATCTGCGCCTCCAGCTCGGCGCCCAGGCCCAGGCTGTCGCCGATCAGCACGTCCTTGAGGTAGTCCAGCCCGCCTTCGAGCGATTCGCGCCAGGTGCTGGTGCGCTGCAGCCGGTCGGCGGTGCGCACGTAGAACATCAGGAAGCGGTCGATCAGGCGGATCAGCTCCAACTTGGACAGGTCCGACGCGATGAGCTCGGCGTGGCGCGGCTTCATGCCGCCGTTGCCACACACGTAGAGGTTCCAGCCCTTGTCGGTGGCGATGATGCCCACGTCCTTGCCCTGCGCCTCGGCGCATTCGCGGGTGCAGCCCGAAACGCCGAACTTGATCTTGTGCGGCGCGCGCAGGCCCTTGTAGCGGTTCTCCAGTTCGACCGCGAGGCCCACGGAGTCGTCCACGCCGTAGCGGCACCAGGTGCTGCCCACGCAGCTCTTCACCGTGCGCAGCGACTTGCCGTAGGCATGGCCCGATTCGAAGCCGGCGGCGATGAGCTCTTCCCAGATCAGCGGGAGCTGCTCCAGCCGCGCGCCGAACATGTCGACCCGCGCGCCGCCCGTCACCTTGGTGTAGAGGCCGTACTTCTTGGCCACCGTGCCCACGGCGATGAGGCCGTCGGGCGTGACCTCGCCGCCGGGCATGCGCGGCACCACCGAGTAGGTGCCGTCCTTCTGGATGTTGCCCAGGAAGTAGTCGTTGCTGTCCTGCAGCTTGGCGAGCTGCGGCTTGAGCACGAAGTCGTTCCAGCACGAAGCGAGCACGCTCGCCGCCGCCGGCTTGCAGATGTCGCAGCCCAGGCCCTGGCCGTGCTTCGCGAGCAGTTCGTCGAAGGTCCGGATCTGGCCCACGCGCACCAGGTGGTACAGCTCCTGGCGCGAGTAGGCGAAGTGCTCGCACAGGTGGTTGTTGACGGCCATGCCGCGGCGTGCCATCTCGAACTTCATCACCTGCGTGACCAGCGGGACGCAGCCGCCGCAGGTGGCGCCGGCCTTCGTGCACGCCTTGAGCTCGGCCACGGTGCAGGCGCCCTCGCCGACGGCGGCGCAGATCTGGCCCTTGCTCACGCTGTTGCACGAGCAGATCTGCGCGCTGTCGGGCAGGGCCTCCACGCCCAGGCCCGGCTTGGCCTTGCCGTCGCTGGACGGCAGGATGAGGAACTCCGGGTCGTCGGGCAGGGCGATGCCGTTGAGCGCCATCTGCAGCAGCGTGCCGTACTCGTCGGCATTGCCCACCAGCACGGCGCCGAGCAGTTGCTTGCCGTCCTCGCTGACGACGATCTTCTTGTAGACCTGCTTGCGCTCGTCGATGTACTGGAAGGCGCGCGAATGCGGCGTCTTGCCGTGGGCGTCGCCGATGCTGGCCACGTCCACCCCCATCAGCTTGAGCTTGGTGCTCATGTCGGCGCCGGTGAAGGCCGCGTCGGCCTCGCCGGCGATGTGGCGTGCCGCCACGCGCGCCATGTCGTAGCCCGGCGCGACCAGGCCGAAGACCTGCTCGTTCCACGCCGCGCATTCGCCGATCGCGTACACGTCGGGGTCGCTGGTGCGGCAATGGCTGTCGATGGCGATGCCGCCGCGCGGGCCGATGGCCAGCTGGCTCTGGCGGCCCAGCGCGTCCTGCGGGCGGATGCCGGCCGAGAACACGATCATGTCGGTCTCCAGCCAGGTGCCGTCGGCGAACACCATGCGGTGGCGCGCCGTGGCGCCGTCGGTGATCTCGACTGTGTTGCGGCTGGTGTGCACCTGCACGCCGAGCTGCTCGATCTTGCTGCGCAGGGTGCGGCCGCCGCCCTCGTCGACCTGCACGGCCATCAGGCGCGGCGCGAACTCGACGACGTGGGTTTCCAGGCCCAGGTCGCGCAGCGCCTTGGCGCATTCCAGGCCCAGCAGGCCGCCGCCGACCACCACGCCGGTCTTGCTGCGCGCGCCGCATTCCTGCATGGCTTCCAGGTCTTCGATCGTGCGGTAGACGAAGCAGTTGGGGCGATCGCGGCCCGGCACGGCGGGCACGAAGGGCACCGAGCCCGTGGCCAGCACCAGCTTGTCGTAGGGCAGCACCTCGCCGTCGGCGGTGGTGACGGTGTTGTTGCGCCGCTCGATGGAAACGGCGCGCGCCGCCAGGCGCAGCGAGAAGCCGCTGGCTTCGAAGAAGCCGGGCTCGACCAGCGACAGGTCCTGCGCGCTCTTGCCGGCGAAGAATTCGGACAGGTGCACGCGGTCGTAGGCGGGCCGCGGCTCTTCGCACAGCACCGTGACTTCCGCGCCGGGCAGGCCCATGGCGTGCAACTGCTCCAGGAACTTGTGGCCCACCATGCCGTGGCCGATGACAACGATCTTCATGTGTCGGATCTCCTGCTCGCATGCGTGGGCCGCCGACGACGACCGGCGCCCAGGTGTGGGCGCTCGGGCGACGGGGTGAGGTGCGGATGCGCACCCCCGCGGCACACGAACGTGATTCGTGTTGGAACAACCGGGCTGGCTGCCCTCGACCCTCAGGCCGGGATGGGCGTCAGCTCGCTCGGGGTTCCGCCTTCGTTAGCGGAGGTGCTGAGACAGGACCGGGGCAACGATGCCCGCGGATCAGCGCACATGGCCACGCAAGTTGCGTGCCCGGCTTTTCGGGGGCTTTGGGGCCTCTTTTGCTGCGATCGGGTGCACGGCGCGGCTCGGGGAGCCCGGTCGGCGCCCGCCGATGGCGCAGCGGCGGTCCGCCATGGTGCGGCGGCATCGCGGGCTTTTGCGTAAGCTCGGGGCCATGTGCGGTTCCGAACTCCATCCCCTGCCCGAGGGCGTCCAGCGCGTCGCCCGCCACCTTGAGGCCAGCGGTCATCCCCATGCGCCGGTCATGCTCGACGACGCGGCGCGCACCGCCCAGCAGGCGGCCGATGCGCTGGGCATCGCGGTGGGGCAGATTGCCAAGAGCATCATCTTCCGCCGCAAGGCCGACGAGGTCGCCGTGCTGGTCGTCACCTCGGGCGACCGGCGGGTGGACGAGAAGAAGGTCGACGCGCTGGTCGGCAAGACCGGCCGTGCCGACGCCGACTTCGTCAAGGCCCGTACCGGCTTCTCGATCGGCGGCGTGTCGCCGGTGGCGCATGCGACGCCGCCGGTGGTGCTGATCGACCGCGAGTTGTTCCGCTTCGACGAGATCTGGGCCGCGGCCGGCCACCCGCACGCGGTGTTCAAGCTGCGCCCCGCCGACCTGGAGGCGCTCACGGGTGGCGCGCCCGTCGCCGACGTGGTGCAGCCGCCGGCGGCTTGATGCTATGAATTCGATAGCTGCTCGCGCAGAGCTGGTGCGCGCTGCGGTCGAAAAAGGCCTCGAACCCGTGCCTTCGCCCTGCACATCGGTGTGCCGCATGGACGCGTCCACCGGCTGGTGCCTGGGCTGCTGGCGCACGCTGGACGAGATCGCGCACTGGAGCACCATGGACGACCCGCAGCGCCTCGCGGTGTGGGCGCGACTCGAGCAACGCATCCACGACACGGAGACACACGCCCCATGAAGCACATCGACTTCTACCTGGATTTCATCTCGCCCTATGCGTACCTCGCCTTCGAGCACATGCCGCAGGCGCTGGAGGGGCTGAGCTACAGCGTGGCCTACAAGCCGATTCTCCTGGGCGCGCTGCTGAAGCACCACGGCCAGCTCGGCCCGGCCGAGATCCCGGCCAAGCGCACCTGGACCTACCAGCACGTGCTGTGGCTGGGCCATGCGCACGGCATCCCGATCGAGATGCCGGCCACCCACCCCTACAACCCGCTGCCGCACCTGCGCCTGGCCCTGGCCACCACAGAGGATGGCGAGATCAACCGCTACGTGGCCGAAACCATCCTGCACGAGGTCTGGCGCGGCGGTACAGAGGCGGGCGACCCGGTGCGCTTCGAGGCGCTGGCGCAGTGCCTGCCGCTGGTGCGCGAGCTGAGCGGCGACGCGGTCAAGGCCCAGCTGCGCGCCGGCACCGACGCGGCCGTAACGGCCGGCGTCTTCGGCACGCCGAGCTACGTCGTCGACGGCCGCCTGTTCTGGGGCTTCGACGGGCTGGCGATGCTGCGGGCGTACCTGGCGGGCGACACGTGGTTCGACAGCCCCGCGTACCTGCAGGCCGACCAGCGGCCGGGGATGACGCGCCCGCGCCCCTGAGCGCGCCGCGCCGGCGCGGCGTGCTGCGGCTTTCCTGACAGATCCGCCTCGCCCGGGCGCGCCTGCGCGCCGCGCTCTACGGGTCATCCCTGAGCCTGCATCGGGAGGTTTCTGCATCCTGAAAACGGGCGATGGGGTTAGCCCCTAAATCGACAGCGAGCCGTCAGTTTGGCGAAAGCCTGTGGTCAGTCGCTCCTCCAAGAATCCCGCACGGCCCGAAAAGGGCCGGCCAATCAATTCACGAGGAGACAGCAATGGCAGCCACACTGGATTCACGCGGAGGGCCCTCGGCCGCGCCGCGCCCCATGTCGTCGGAGGAGAAGAAGGTCATCTTCGCGTCCTCCCTCGGCACCGTGTTCGAGTGGTACGACTTCTATCTGTACGGCTCGCTGGCGGCGATCATCGCCAAGCAGTTCTTCAGCGGCCTGGATGCGGGCGCGGCCTTCATCTTCGCGCTGCTGGCCTTCGCGGCCGGCTTCCTCGTGCGGCCCTTCGGCGCCATCGTGTTCGGCCGCCTGGGCGACATGATCGGGCGCAAGTACACCTTCCTGGTCACCATCCTGATCATGGGCCTGTCGACCTTCATCGTCGGCCTGCTGCCCAGCTACGCCACCATCGGCGTTGCCGCGCCGGTGATCCTGATCGCGCTGCGCATGCTGCAGGGCCTGGCCCTCGGCGGCGAGTACGGCGGCGCCGCCACCTATGTGGCCGAGCACGCGCCGCACGGCAAGCGCGGTGCGTACACCTCCTGGATCCAGACCACCGCGACGCTGGGCCTGTTCCTGTCGCTGCTGGTCATCCTGGGCGTGCGCGTCGGGCTCGGCGAAGCGGTGTTCCAGGACTGGGGCTGGCGCATTCCTTTCCTGGTGTCCATCCTTCTGTTGGGCATCTCGGTGTGGATCCGCCTGTCGCTGAACGAGTCGCCCGCCTTCCAGAAGATGAAGGCCGAGGGCAAGACCTCCAAGGCGCCGCTGGCCGAGTCCTTCGGCGAGTGGAAGAACCTCAAGATCGTGATCCTGGCGCTGGTGGGCCTGACGGCCGGCCAGGCCGTGGTCTGGTACACGGGCCAGTTCTATGCGCTGTTCTTCCTCACGGCGCAGCTCAAGGTCGATGCCAACACCGCCAACCTGCTGATCGCGGCCGCGCTGCTCATCGGCACGCCCTTCTTCGTCGTCTTCGGCACGCTGTCGGACAGGATCGGCCGCAAGCCGATCATCATGGCCGGCTGCCTGCTGGCCGTGCTGACCTACTTCCCGGCCTTCAAGATGCTGACCGAGGCCGCCAACCCCGACCTCGCCGCGGCGCAGGCGAAGGCGCAGGTCACCGTCACGGCCGATCCCAACACCTGTTCCTTCCAGGGCAACCCGGTGGCGCGCGAGATCGACTTCAAGAGCTCCTGCGACATCGCCAAACGCTACCTGGTGCAGAACTCGGTGAGCTACGAGAACGTGGCCGGCCCAGCCGGTTCCCCGGCCGTGGTGAAGATCGGCGAGAAGTCCGTCACCGCCCCTGAAGGCAACGTCGTCAACCTGAAGTTCGACGAAGCCTCGGCCAAGGCGATCGCCGCCTTCAAGAAGGAGATGGGCGACGACTTCAAGGCCGCCGGCTATCCCGCCAAGGCGGACCCGGCCAAGATGAACAAGCTCATGATGGTCGTGATCCTCGCGTACCTCGTGCTGCTGGTGACCATGGTCTACGGCCCCATCGCGGCGATGCTGGTGGAGTTGTTCCCCACGCGCATCCGCTACACCTCGATGAGCCTGCCGTACCACATCGGCAACGGCTGGTTCGGCGGCCTGCTGCCCACCACCTCGTTCGCGATCGTGGCCTCGACCGGCAACATGTACAACGGCCTGTGGTACCCCATCATCATCGCGGGCATCACGCTGGTGGTCGGCACGCTCTTCATCCGCGAGACCAAGGACGTCGACATCTACGCTAACGACTAGTAGCAACCCCCAAGCCGCCTCGCGGCTCCCCCTTCTGCTTCGCGAAGGGGGCTGAGCCCGTACTCGAAAGGTCCGGTGGACCTTTCGAGACTGGCGAAGGGCGAGGCCACTGGCCTCGCGCGGGCTGCAAGACCTCCCCAGAGGCCTGGCAACGCCAGTTCCTCGGGTGCCCTGAGCGCTTCGCTGCGCTCGCCAAGCCGGGCCAGGCCCGGCTTGATGTTTTCAGGCTACCGTTTCCCTCACGCAAAGGATTGCTCCCATGTGGAAGATCGCCATCGGCTTCGCCGTGTTCGCCGCCATCGCGCTGTTCGTCATCCTCAAGGCCGGCGACAAGGTCGACATGAGCGGCGAGAAGCACGGCGGCGACGTGCACGCGCCAGCGGCGCCTGCGACCGGCACGGGCAAGTAGTCAGTGGGGCCAGGCCGGCCGCGGCGCGTCAGCGCTTGAAGCGGCCTTCGCTGATGATCGACAGGTCTGCGAAGTCGATGCCCGAGTGGTCCTGCGGCGAGTAGCTCACCTCCAGGCCGCCGACGTCGTAGCCCTTCAGCCCGTCCAGCGCGGCCAGCACCTTGGCCCGCGTGGGCTTCGGCCCCGCGCGGCGCAGCGCCTCCACCAGCACCTTGGCCGACGCGAAGCCCTCGAGCGCGGCGGGCGAGAGCTCCGCCTGGCCCTTGGCCTTGGCGAGCGTGGTGGCCTCCTTCACCATCGGCTGGCCCATGGCGCGTTCGCTGGGGAAGACCTGCGTCACGATCACGCCGCGGCTGGCGTCGCCCAGCTGCTTGATGAAGCCGGAAGATGCGTTGTTCGACAGCGTGACCACCTGCGCCGCCGAACCGGCCGCACGCAGCGCCTTCACGCCCTCGACCACGGCGGTGCCGGAGCCGATCCACAGCACGGCCTGCGCGTTGGACTGGGCGATCTTCGGCACGATGGCGGCGTAGTCGGGCTTCTCGCGGTCGGCCTGGATGGTCGCGGCCGGCTGGCCCTTGACCGCCTTGAAGCCGTTCATCGCCCCTTCGAGCGCGTCCTGCCCGAAGGAGTCGGTCACGTAGACCACGGCGATGCGGCTCATGCCCACGGTGCTCAGGTGCTGCACGGCCTTCTCGGCCTCGCGCTGGTAGGTGGCGCGCACGTTGAACACGTGCCGCTGCACCGGCTTGTGCAGCGCCATCGCGCCGGTCGACGGCCCGATCAGCGCCACCCCGTGCTTGTCCAGCAGCGGGACGATGGATTGCGAGTGCGGCGTCCCGCGCGTCATGAACAGGGCCACGACCTTGCGGTCCTCGATGAGCACGCGGCCGTTCTCCGCCGCGCGCTTGACGTCGAAGCCGTCGTCCAGCCGCACCATCTCGATCGGCTCGCCGTGGATGCCGCCCTGTGCATTGGCCGCGTCGATGACCAGCTGCGCGCCGGCGATGGTCTCGTTCACGCTGGCCGCAACGGGGCCGCTCATGCCGGCGGTCTGTCCGATCAGCACCTGGGCCTGCACGTCGGTCTGGCTGGTCAGGGCGAGGGCAAGGGCGATGGCCGCGAGGCGAAAGGGTCGGCGCATGGTCGATGTCTCCAGGTGGGGCCGCCTCTGTCGGTGGAGTTGGTAACAAAGAACGCATATTTGTTACTTAAAGTGTCAATTGCGCGATCCGGACAAACCCCTGCGTGGCGGCGGCGCATCGGCATGCGGGCCGACAGGCGGCCGGATGCTCCTGGAGAATGCTTGCCCCCACCCCTTTCGGCACCCACAAGGCACGCATGACCCAGGGCTCCATCCGCATCCGCGGTGCTCGCCAGCACAACCTCCGCAACCTCGATCTCGACATCCGCACCGGTGAACTGACGGTGGTGACCGGCCCCAGCGGCTCCGGCAAGTCCAGCCTGGTGTTCGACACGCTCTACGCGGAGGGCCAGCGCCGCTATGTGGAGACCTTCTCGGCCTATGCGCGCCAGTTCCTCGACCGCATGGACAAGCCCGCGGTCGACAAGGTGGAAGGGGTGCCGCCCGCCATCGCCATCGACCAGACCAACCCCGTGCGCAGCTCGCGCTCCACGGTCGGCACGATGACGGAGCTCAACGACCACCTGAAGCTGCTCTTCGCGCGGGCTGCCCAGCTCTTCGACCGCAAGACCGCGCTGCCGGTGCGTCACGACACGCCCGACACCATCTGCGCCGAGCTGCAGGCGCGCGCGGCCGCGGCGGGCGACCCGCGGCTGGTCGTCACCTTCCCGGTCGAGTTGCCGGGGAGCACGACGGAGGCCGAGATCGAGCAATGGCTGTCGGCCAGCGGCTTCACCCGCGTGCAGGCGCAGCGCGAGGTGGCGACGCCCACCGGGCCGCGCCGGGTGCTCGACGTGGTGGCCGACCGTTTCCGTTTTTCCACCACCGAGCGTGCGCGGGTGGTCGAGGCGATCGAGGTGGCGATCAAACGAGGCACGGGGCGCGTGACCGTCTACGCGCTCCCGGCGGATGAAGGTGCCGAGGCGCAGATCTGGCGCTTCTCGACCGGCCTGCACTGCCCCGAGAGCGACATCCGCTACGCCGACCCCATCCCGTCGATGTTCAGCTTCAACTCGGCCGTGGGCGCCTGCGAGGCCTGCCGGGGCTTCGGCCGCGTGATCGGGGTGGACTTCAACTTGGTGGTGCCCAACGACAAGCTGACGCTGCGGGCCGGCGCCATCAAGACCATCCAGACGCCCGCCTGGAAGGAGGCGCAGGACGACCTCATGCGCCATGCCGAGAGCGCCGGCATCCCGCGCGACACGCCCTGGAACAAGCTCACCGACGCGCAGAAGCAATGGGTGATCGAGGGCACGCCCAACTACAAGGAAGGCAACTGGAACAAGCAGTGGTACGGCATCCGCCGCTTCTTCGCCTACCTGGAGAGCAAGGCGTACAAGATGCACATCCGCGTGCTGCTGTCCAAGTACCGCAGCTACACGCCGTGCCCCACCTGCGGCGGCGCGCGCCTCAAGCTCGAGAGCCTGCTGTGGCGCCTGGGCAGCAAGGCCGACGCCGACGCGGTGCTCGCGCCGGGCAAGCGGTTCATGCCGGTCGGCGTGGACTGGTCGCGCGAGCAGCTCGAGGCGCTGCCGGGGCTGAGCCTGCATGACCTGATGCTCATGCCCATCGAGCGGCTGCGCAGCTTTTTCGATCGCATGGAGCACACCGACAACGCCGGCTCCGGTGGCGAAGGCGAGGCGCAGGCGCTCAAGCTGCTCTTCGAGGAGATCACCACCCGCCTGCGCTACCTGCACGACGTCGGCATCGGCTACCTCACGCTCGACCGGCAGAGCCGCACGCTCTCGGGCGGCGAGGTGCAGCGCATCAACCTCACGACGGCGCTGGGCACCTCGCTGGTCAACACGCTGTTCGTGCTCGACGAGCCCAGCATCGGCCTGCACCCGCGCGACATGGACCGCATCACCGAGGCCATGCAGCGCCTGCGCGACGCCGGCAACACGCTGGTGGTGGTGGAGCACGACCCGGCCGTGATGATCGCGGCCGACCGCGTGATCGACATGGGCCCCGGCCCCGGCGCGCGCGGCGGGCAGATCGTGTTCGACGGCACGGTGGACGAACTGCGCGGCGCCCACACGCTCACCGGCGACTACCTGGGCGGGCGCAAGCAGATCGGCATGGGCTTCAAGCGCCCGGTGGCCGACAGCACGCCGCGCCTCATCCTCGAGGGTGCGCGCGAGCACAACCTCAAGGACGTGACGGTCGACATCCCGCTGCAGCGCCTGGTGGCCGTGACCGGCGTCAGCGGCTCGGGCAAGTCCACGCTGATCCAGGACGTGCTGGCGCCCGCGCTGATGCGGCACTTCGGCAAGCCCACCGAGGGCGCCGGTGTGCACGACCGGCTGCTCGGTGCCGACCACCTGAGCGATGTGGTGTTCGTCGACCAGTCGCCCATCGGCAAGACGGCGCGCTCCAACCCCGCCAGCTACGTCGGCGCGTGGGATGCCGTGCGCGAGATCTTCGCCGTCGCGGCCCTGTCGAAGCAGCGCGGCTACACGGCCGCGAAGTTCAGCTTCAACTCCGGCGACGGCCGCTGCCCGACTTGCGGCGGCTCGGGCTTCGAGCATGTGGAGATGCAGTTCCTGTCGGACGTGTACCTGCGCTGCCCGGACTGCGACGGCAAGCGTTACCGGCCCGAGATCCTCGAGGTGACGATCGAGCGCAAGGGGCGCGTGTTCAACGTCTCCGACGTGCTGGAGCTGACCGTGGCCGAGGCCACGGAGCTGTTCGGGACCGACCGCGAGGTGCAGCGCGTGCTGCAGCCCATCGTCGACGTCGGCCTCGACTATGTGAAGCTCGGCCAGCCGGTGCCCACGCTCTCGGGCGGCGAGGCGCAGCGGCTCAAGCTCGCGGGCTTCCTGGCCGAGGCGGCCAACGGGGGCAGCAAGTCGCGCCAGCCGCTGGCGAAGAAGGGCCAGCTCTTCCTCTTCGACGAGCCCACCACCGGCCTGCACTTCGACGACATCGCGCGCCTGATGCGCGCGCTGCGCAAGCTGCTCGACGCGGGCCATTCCATCGTGGTGATCGAGCACAACCTCGACGTCATCCGCGCCAGCGACTGGGTGATCGACCTCGGCCCTGAAGGCGGCGAGGGCGGTGGGCAGGTGGTGGCCGTGGGCACGCCCGAGCACGTGCGCACGCTCACGGGCACGCACACGGGGGCGGCGCTGGCGGCTTATGAAGCTGCGCTCGGCCCGGCCGCGCTCGTGGCACGGGAGAGGGCGCCGCGTTACGAGGTGGCGCCCGCACCGGGACGCGAGGCGATCGAGATCGTCAATGCGCGCGAACACAACCTCAAGCACCTGTCGGTCAACATCCCCCGCGGGCGCTTCACGGTGGTGACGGGTGTCAGCGGATCGGGCAAGTCCACGCTGGCCTTCGACATCCTCTTCAACGAAGGGCAGCGCCGCTACCTCGAATCGCTCAACGCGTACGCGCGCAGCATCGTGCAGCCGGCGGGCCGGCCCGAGGTGGATGCGGTGTACGGCATCCCGCCCACGGTGGCGATCGAGCAGCGCCTGTCTCGCGGCGGGCGCAAGAGCACCGTGGGCACCACGACCGAGGTGTGGCATTTCCTGCGGCTGCTCTACGTCAAGCTCGGCGTGCAGCATTGCATCTTCGACGGCGCGGCGGTGCAGCCGCAGACGCCCGACAGCATCGCGGCGCAGCTGATCCGCACCTTCAAGGGGCAGCACATCGGCTTGCTCGCACCGCTGGTGGTCAACCGCAAGGGCGTCTACACCGAACTGGCCGACTGGGCGCGGCCGCGCGGCTACACCCACCTGCGGGTGGACGGCGAGTTCCTGCCCACCACGGGCTTCCCGCGCATCGACCGCTTCAAGGAACACACCATCGAGCTGCCGGTGGCCAGCCTCGACATCGAGCCGGCGCGCGAGGCCGAGCTGCGTGCGGCGCTGGCCACCGCGCTGGAGCACGGCAAGGGCGTGGTGCACGTGCTGCACGGCCTCACGGGGCTGAAGGCGGCCATGCTGGCCGGCAGCTCCACCGCCGGCATCGGCCGCGTGCAGGTCTTCTCCACCCTGCGCGCCTGCCCGGTGTGCGCTACCTCGTACGCCGAGCTGGACCCGCGCCTCTTCTCGTACAACAGCAAGCACGGCTGGTGTCCCGACTGCGTGGGCACCGGCGTGAAGCTGACGAAGGAGCAGCGCAAGGCGCTGGACGATTCGACGATGGCCGAGGACAACCGCGGCCGCGAACAGACCTTCGCCGAGCCCGACGTTGAGGACGTGGCCGACGTCGCCTGCCCGACCTGCGAGGGCACGCGCCTCAACGCCACCGCGCGGGCCGTGCGCTTCGCGGGCGTGGGCATCGTCGACATCGCGCACCTGTCGGTCACCGACATCCGGAAATGGGTCGAGACCCTGGCCATGAGCGGCCGCGAGGCCGAGATCGCGCGCGACCTGATCCCCGAGATCAAGAGCCGCCTCGAATTCCTCGAAGAAGTGGGCCTGGGCTACCTCACGCTGGACCGCGGCGCGCCCACGCTCTCGGGCGGCGAGGCACAGCGCATCCGCCTGGCCGCGCAGCTGGGCAGCAACCTGCAGGGCGTGTGCTACGTGCTGGACGAGCCGACCATCGGCCTGCACGCGCGCGACAACCAGATCCTGCTCGACGCGCTGCACAAGCTGGGCGACAAGGGCAACACGCTGGTGGTGGTGGAGCACGACGAAGACACCATCCGCCGCGCCGACCACATCATCGACATCGGCCCCAGCGCCGGCAAGCGCGGCGGCCGCGTGGTCGCGCAGGGCACGGTGGACGAGGTCCAGCGGTCCGAGGAGTCGCTGACCGGCCGCTATCTGCGCGACGCGATCCGCCACCCGCTGCATGCGCGGCGCCTTGTGTCGGAAACCGCCGAGGAAGGCGAGGGCGCGGTGTCCTGGCTCGCGGTGGCCGGTGCGAACCTGCACAACCTGCAGTCGGTGGACGTGAGCATCCCGCTCAACCGTCTGGTGGTGGTCACCGGCGTCAGCGGCTCGGGCAAGTCCACGCTGGCGCGCGACGTGCTGCTGGACAACGTGCAGGCCATCGTGCAGCAGCGTTCGACCAAGGCCGGGCGCGACGCCGACGCGGCGGGCAAGCGCCCGCGCTGGGCCGGCTGCACCGGCGTGGCGGGCTACGAGGAGATCGACCGCGTGCTCGAGGTCGACCAGACGCCGATCGGCAAGACGCCGCGCAGCTGCCCCGCCACCTACATCGGCTTCTGGGACACCATCCGCAAGCTCTTCGCCGACACGCTGGAAGCCAAGGCCCGCGGCTATGCGCCGGGCCGCTTCAGCTTCAACACCGGCGAAGGCCGCTGCCCGACCTGCGAAGGCGCGGGCGTGCGCACTATCGAGATGAGCTTCCTGCCCGACGTGAAGGTGCCTTGCGAGAGCTGCCACGGCGCGCGCTTCAACCCCGAGACGCTGGCCGTCACCTGGCGCGGCAAGAGCATCGGCGACGTGCTGCAGATGGAGGTCGACGAGGCCGTCGAGTTCTTCGCCAGCATGCCGGTCATCAGCCACCCGCTGCAGCTGCTCAAGGATGTGGGGCTGGGCTACCTCACGCTGGGCCAGCCCAGCCCGACGCTCAGCGGCGGCGAGGCGCAGCGCATCAAGCTGGTCACGGAGCTCTCGAAGGTGCGCGACGACGTCACGCGCCGCGGCAACAAGGCGCCGCACACGCTGTACGTGCTCGACGAGCCCACCGTGGGCCTGCACATGGCCGACGTGGAGAAGCTCATCCACGTGCTGCACCGCCTGGTCAATGGCGGCCACAGCGTGGTCGTGATCGAGCACGACCTCGACCTCATCGCCGAGGCGGACTGGATCGTGGACCTGGGTCCGGAAGGCGGCGGCCAGGGCGGGCGTGTCGTCGCCTCGGCGCCGCCTGAAGAGGTGGTGCGCCTGGGCACGCACACGGGGGTGGCGCTGGCGCCGGTGCTGGCGCGCTGACGCCGCCTTTTCAAGATCGTCACGATCGTGACGAGTTTGGCGCCAGCGCCCGCGGGACGGGCGCTGGCGGCCGATTGCACTTTCTTCTTTCGGGCGTCTGGATCGTCGGCACATCACACGCATGGCGCGCCCGCGCACACGCGAGAATGCCGCCGATGACCGACACGTCCCCGCCCGCACCGCCGCCCGCGCAGCCCCGCAATCCGCTGCACGGGCTGACGCTGGAGGCCATCGTCACGGCGCTGGTGGCGCGCTACGGCTGGGCCGACCTGGGCGCGCGCATTCCGATCCGCTGCTTCACCGCCGACCCGAGCATCGCCTCGAGCCTCAGGTTCCTGCGCAAGACGCCGTGGGCGCGCGAGAAGGTCGAGAGCCTGTACCTGTTCATGCTGCGCGATGAACGACGTGCGCGGGCGGCGCGCAACGATCCGGCCTGAGCGCGCTTCGAGGGACAACTGCATGCGCACGATCCTCAACGACCGTCACACCCTCCACCAGGGCCGCTTCGAGATGTTCCGCGGCGAATTGGTGCCCTGCTTCGAGAAGCCCGACCGCGTCGACCACGTGCTGGCCGAACTGCAGCGCCGAGCACTGGGGCCGGTCGACGCGCCCGATGCCTTCGACGACGCGCTGCTGACGCAGGTGCACGACGCGCGGTACCTGGCCTTCCTGGCCGGTGCGTGGGACGAGTGGGTGGCGCTGGACCCGGCCAACGCGCAGCACGACGTGCTGCCCTCGTACTGGCCCGCGCCAGGCATGCGGCGCGACGTCGTGCCCGAGCGCTTCGCGGCGCGGCTGGGTCTGTACTGCTTCGACGCCGGCTCGCCGCTGATGGCCGGCACCTGGGACGCGGCACGCCGCGGCGCGGCCTGTGCCTGGACGGCGGCGCAGCGCGTGCTGGCCGGCGAGCGCGCCGCCTTCGCGCTCACCCGCCCGCCGGGCCACCACGCGGGCGCGGACTTCTTCGGCGGCTACTGCTTCCTCAACAACGCGGCCGTCGCGGCGCAGGCCTTGCTGTCATCCGGCGGGGGCGGCGCCGCGCGCGTGGCGGTGCTCGACGTCGACTACCACCACGGCAACGGCACGCAAGCCATCTTCTATGCGCGCAGCGACGTGCACGTGGCCAGCCTGCACGGCGACCCGCGCAACGACTATCCCTACTACCTGGGCCACGCCGACGAGCGCGGCGAGGGTGCAGGCCTGGGCTTCAACCACAACCTGCCGCTGCCGCGCGGCACGGGCTTCGACGCGTGGCAGGGTGCGCTGGCCGAGGCGCTCGCCGGCATCGCTGCGATCGGGACGCAGGCGCTCGTCGTGTCGCTGGGCGTCGACACCTTCGAGGGCGATCCGATCTCGGGCTTCCAGCTGCGCAGTGCCGACTACCTGCGCGTGGGCGAGCAGATCGCGCGGGCCGGGCTGCCGACGGTGTTTGTGTTCGAGGGCGGCTATGCGGTGGCCGAGATCGGTGTCAATGCGGTGAACGTGCTCGAAGGCTTCGCGCAGGTGGCCTGACGCCGCACGCCCGACGTGGGCACACGGGCTTGGGTTTCAAGCCAAATCGGCCTGCAGCGCCCGTCCGGCGGGCGCGGGCAGCTATCGAAATGAGAGCATCGCCAAGGCGACACGGGCCGGGACTTCACCGATTGCCGCATCGCAGCGTGGCCGGCCCAATGGCGCCTTCGTTCCAACTCCACACACCGGGAGACCCCACCCCCATGTTCCGTCGTTCCCTGCTGGGCGCCGCCGCGATGGCCGCCGTCTGCCTGGCCGCACCCCACGCCCACGCCCAGGCCTGGAAGACCTTTCCCGAAAAGCCGATCAAGCTGGTGATCGCCTTCCCGGCGGGCGGGCCCACCGACATCACGATGCGCTCGCTGGCCGACAACGCCGCGCGCGTGCTGGGCCACCCGGTCATCATCGAGAACAAGCCCGGCGCGGGCGGCACGCTGCCGGCGCAGCAGTTGCAGACGGCGCCGGCCGACGGCTACACCATCGCGCAGATCCCGCTGGGCGTGTTCCGCCTGGGCTACACCACCAAGATCAACTGGGACCCGGTCAAGGACATCAGCTACGTCATCAACGTGACGGGCTACGCCTTCGGCATCGTGGTGCCGACCGACAGCCCGCTCAAGACCTGGGCCGACTTCGTGGCCTACGCCAAGGCCAACCCGGGCAAGCTCACCTACGGCTCCACCGGCACGCTGACCAGCCCGCACCTGACGACCGAGATCGTGGCGCAGCAGGCCGGCATCGAGCTGCAGCACATCCCCTACAAGGGCAGTGCCGACCTGATGCAGTCGGTGCTCGCGGGCCACGTCATGGCCGCGGCCGATTCCACCGGCTTCGCGCCGCAGGTCGAGGCCGGCAAGCTGCGCGTGCTCAACACCTGGGGCGACAAGCGCCTGGCCAAGTTCCCCGACGCACCCACGCTCAAGGAACTGGGCTACGACATCGTGCAGAACTCGCCCTTCGGCATCGGCGCACCCAAGGGCACGCCGCCCGAGGTGGTCAAGCGCCTGCACGACGCCTTCAAGAAGGCGATGGAAGATCCCAGCTACGTCGCCACGCTGGCCAAGTACGACATGCAGCCCATCTACATGAACAGCGCCGATTACGCGAAGTTCGCGCAGAACACCGTGCAGCGCGAAAAGGCCGTCATCGACAAGCTGGGGCTGGCCAAGCCGCAGTGAGGCGCCGTGACCTGACGCCCCAATGAAAACGCCGGCCTTGCAGGCCGGCGTCTTGCATGGGACGTGTGTGCCGCGTAGCCGGTCAGACCCCGACCACCGCCACCGACTTGGTGTTGAGGTACGCCTCCATTGCCTCGGGGCCACCCTCGGTGCCGTAGCCCGAGTCCTTGATGCCGCCGAACGGCAGCTCGGCCGAGGGCAGGGCGGGCTGGTTGATCCAGACCATGCCGGCCTCGACCTTGTTGGCCAGCAGCTGCACGTTCTTGAACGAGCGGGTGTACGCGTACGAGGCCAGGCCGAAGGGCAGGCGGTTGGCCTCGGCGATGGCGTCCTCCAGGCGGTCGAAGCCGCGGATGCCGGCGATCGGGCCGAAGGGCTCGTTGTTGAACAGGTCCGACTCCAGCGGCAGGTTGCTGATGATGGTGGGTGCGAAGAAGTTGCCCGTGTCGCCCACGCGCTCGCCACCGGTCAGCACTTCGGCGCCGCGCTTGCGGGCGTCGTCCACCACGCCGGCCATGGCCGTCACGCGGCGCGCATTGGCCAGCGGGCCCAGCGTGGTCCCTTCGGCCAGGCCGTCGCCCAGCTTCAGCTTCTGCGTGTAGGCGACGAAGGCCTTGGTGAATTCCTCCTGGATGCTCGAATGCACCAGGAAGCGCGTCGGCGAGATGCACACCTGGCCCGCGTTGCGGAACTTGGCGGCACCGGCCGCCTTCACGGCCAGCGACACGTCGGCGTCCTCGGCCACGATGACCGGGGCGTGGCCGCCCAGTTCCATGGTCACGCGCTTCATGTGCTGGCCGGCCAGGGCGGCCAGCTGCTTGCCCACGGCGGTGGAGCCGGTGAAGGTCACCTTGCGGATGATCGGGTGCGGGATCAGGTAGTTGGAGATCTCGGCCGGGTTGCCGAAGACCAGGCCCACCACGCCGGCCGGGATGCCGGCATCGACGAAGCACTTGAGCAGGGCGGCGGGCGAGGCGGGCGTTTCTTCCGGCGCCTTGCACAGGAAGGAGCAGCCCGTGGCCAGCGCTGCGCCGATCTTGCGCACGATCTGGTTGATCGGGAAGTTCCAGGGCGTGAAGGCCGCCACCGGGCCCACGGGTTCCTTGAGCACCATCTGCGTCGCGGCCAGGTTGCGGCCCGGGACGATGCGGCCGTACACGCGGCGGCCTTCGTCGGCGAACCACTCGATGATCTCGGCACCGGCGTTCACTTCCACCTTGGCTTCGCCCAGCGGCTTGCCCTGTTCCTGCGTGAGCAGGCGGGCGATCTCGTCGGCGCGCTCGCGCAGGAGGCCGGCGGCACGGCGCATGACGGCCGCGCGCTCGTACACCGTGGTGTCGCGCCACACCTCGAAGCCCTTCTGCGCCGCGGCCAGCGCGCGGTCCAGGTCGGCGATGGCCGCATGGGCCACGGTGCCGATCGTCTTGCCCGTGGCGGGATTGAGCACGTCGAGGGTCTTGCCGCCCTGGGCGTCGACCCATTCGTTGGCGATCAGCAGTTGCGTGTTGGGGTAGGTCATGAAGCGTCGTTCCTTGTGTCCGTGGATGTCGGGGAGAAGCGAAAGCGGGACTGCCCCGGGGGCGTGGGCCGCGCGGCGTGGGCCGGCGGGCAGAACAGCCGATCCTACTCTGACGCCGCCGCCCCCGCCTTGGACAGGGTGGACAAGGATAATCGCGCTCCCTGACCGTTTCGTCCTGCCCCCATGCCGTCCCGCCGCGCAGCCGCCCCTTCGCCCAACGACCCGGAGCAGGGCGCCGCACGTGCCGCGATCCTGGAGGCCGCCCGCGTGGAGTTCGCCGCCAAGGGCCTGGCCGGCGCGCGCGTGAACGAGATCGCGGCGCGCGCGGGCGTCAACAAGCAGCTGATCTACTACTACTACGGCAGCAAGGAAGACCTCTACCGCACTGCGCTCGAGGTCGTCTACAGCGAGATCAGGTCGCTCGAGCGCGACCTGCACCTGGGCGACATGGCGCCGGCCGAGGCCATGGCGGCGCTGATCGGCTTCTCCTTCGACTACCTGGCGCGGCACCCCGACTTCATCGGCCTGCTCAACCACGAGAACGCGCACGGCGCCGTGCACGTGCGCGACTCGCGCGCCATCCGCGAGACCAACTCGCCGCTGATCGAGCTGATCGCCCGCACGCTCAAGCGCGGCATCGCGGCCAAGCTCTTCCGCAAGGGCATCGACCCGGTCGAGCTCTACGTGTCGGTGGCCGGCATGTCGTACTTCTTCTTCTCGAACCGGCTCACGCTCTCGTCCATCTTCGGTCGCGACCTGACCGAGGGCCGCGCGGTCGAGTCGTACCGGCGGCACGTGGTCGAGTTCGCCATGGCCGGCCTGCGGCCCTGAGCGGGCGGCCGCTCCAGTCCTGAGTCTTTCGGCGGCTGCCTTGCAGCGGCAAAACCAGGGTTGGGGTCTTTTTCAACCAAACGGTTGACACGTGTGCGAGCGCCGCCTAAGCTTGTTCCAACGCACACGATTTCTGGAGCAAGAGCCATGTCGATCGCCACCGCGCAGCGCCCGCAGAACGCGCCCCTTTCCCTGCTGGATCCGGCGCAGCTCCCGGCGGCCTTCGCGTCGGTCGAGGCGCTCGACGACTTCCTCGCGCGGCCCACGCAGGCCCTCGTCGATGACCTGGCCCAGGTCGAGGGCGACCTGATGATTCTGGGCGTGGCCGGCAAGATGGGCCCCACGCTCGCGCGTCTGGCCAAGAACGCGGCGCCGCACAAGCGCGTGATCGGCGTCGCCCGCTTCAGCGACCCGGCGGTGCGCGAGCGGCTCGAGGGCTGGGGCATCGAGACCATCGCCTGCGACCTGCTCGACCGGGCCGCGCTCGAGGCGCTGCCGCGTGTGCCCAACATCGTCTTCGCGGCCGGCCACAAATTCGGCGCCAGCGGCAACCAGGCCCTCACCTGGGCCATGAACACGCATGTGCCGGCGCTGGTGGCCGACACCTTTCGCGACGCGCGCATCGTGGCCTTCTCGACCGGCAACGTGTACGCGCTCACGCCGGTGGGCCGGCAGGGCGCGAGCGAGCTCGGCACGCCGGCGCCCATCGGCGAATACGCGCAGTCGTGCATCGGCCGCGAGCGCATGTTCGAGTACTTCGGCGCCAGGCACGGCACGCCGGGGCGGCTGTTCCGCCTGAACTACGCGATCGACATGCGCTACGGCGTGCTCTTCGACATCTGCTCGAAGGTGCATCGCGGCGAGGCGGTCGACCTCACGATGGGGCACGTCAACGTGATCTGGCAGGGCGACGCCAATGCGCAGGTGCTGCGCAGCCTGCGCCATTGCACCGTGCCGCCCACGCCGATCAACTGCACGGGCCCGGAGACGATCTCGGTGCGCTGGCTGGTGGCCGAGTTCGCGCGCCGCCTGGGCGTCGAGCCGAAGGTGACGGGCCAGGAGGCACCCACCGCGCTGCTGTCGGACACGACGCTCGCCAACCGGCTCTTCGGCTACCCGGTGGTGCCGCTGGGCGCGATGCTCGACTGGGTCGCCGACTGGGTGAAGAACGAACACGAGAGCTTCAACAAGCCCACCAAGTTCGAGGTGCGCGATGGCGCCTTCTGAGGCCGTCGAGGCCGAGGCGCTGCAGGCGGTGCGCCTGGCGGCGGCCGACGTCTTCGCGGGCGTGGGCCTGTCGTCGGCCGCGGGCTGGAACCAGACCACCGACGACTGGGCGCTCTTCATCGCGCAGGGCGAGGCGATCGGCCTGCGCACCGCGCGCAGCGAGCTGGTCGCGACCGCGGCGACGCTGCCCTACGGCGGCGGCCATGCCTGGGTCTCGATGGTGCTGGTCGACAAGGCGTGGCAGCACCGCGGGCTGGCGACCCGGCTGCTCGCGCAGTGCATCGCGTCGCTGCGCGAACGCCGGCTGGTGCCGACGCTGGACGCCACGCCCGCCGGCGAGGCGGTGTACCGCAAGCTCGGCTTCGTGCGGGGCTTCGCTTTCTCGCGCTGGGAGCGCGAAGCTGCCACGCCCGCCCCGCGCGAAACCGCCGATCCGCGGGTCCGCGAGACGGCGCAGGACGACCTGCCGGACTGCATGGCCCTCGACACGCAGGCCAGCGGCCTGGGCCGCGCGGCGCTGCTGGCCAGCCTGGCGGGACGGCAGGGCAGCCGCGCCTGGCGCCTTGACGACGCCCGTGGCCGCGCCACCGGCTTCGTCATCGCGCGTGAAGGCCGCCGTGCCACACAGGTCGGCCCGCTGGTCGCCGCCAGCGATGCCCAGGCGATCGCGCTGTTGCGTGCGGCGCTCGCGGCCACGCCCGGGCCGGTCTTCATCGACGTGCCCGATGCGCGCGAAGCGCTCTCGGGCTGGTTGATCGCACACGGCTTCCGTCTGCAGCGCTCCTTCGTCCGCATGGCGCTGTGTGCGCAGCTGCCGCCCCACTTGGCCGAGGCGCCGTCCTCGCTTTTCGCCGTCGCCGGCCCCGAATTCGGATGAGTGCCTTCATGTCTTCCGACACCTTGCCTTCCCTCGTCGCACAGACACGCGCGCTGCTGCAGCGCGGCCTCGCCATCCCCGCGCACCCCCTGGCGCTCGATGCGCAGCGCCGACTCGACGAGCGCCGCCAGCGCGCCTTGACGCGCTACTACCTCGACGCCGGCTCCGGCGGCCTGGCCGTGGGCGTGCACACCACGCAGTTCGCGATTCGCGAAGCGGGGCTGTACGAGCGCGTGCTGTCGCTGGCCGCCGAAACCGCGCGCGACTGGGCGCCGGACCGCGAACTCGCCCTGGTGGCCGGCGCCTGCGGCCGCACGGCGCAGGCCGTGGCCGAGGCGCAGACCGCGCGCCGTCTGGGCTACGGCGCCGTGCTGCTGAGCCTGGCCGCGATGAAGGGCGAGAGCGACGATGCGCTGATCGCGCATTGCGAGGCGGTGGCCGAGGTGATGCCGCTGATCGGCTTCTACCTGCAGCCCGCCGTGGGCGGGATGGACCTGAGTGCCGGCTTCTGGGCCCGCTTCGCGGCGATTCCGAACGTGGTGGCGATCAAGGTCGCGCCCTTCCACCGCTACCGCACGCTCGACGTGGTGCGCGGCCTGGTCGCCGCGCGTGCCGAGGAACGCGTGACGCTCTACACCGGCAACGACGACCACATCGTGCTCGACCTGGCCACGCCCTTCACCGTGATGCGCGACGGCGCGCCGGTCACGGTGCGCTTTCGCGGCGGCCTGCTGGGGCATTGGTCGGTGTGGACGTCCAAGGCGGTGCAACTCCTGGCGCGCTGCCGGCAGGCCGACGGCGCCCAGGTGCCGGCCGAGCTGCTCGCGCTGGACAGCCGCGTCACCGACTGCAATAGCGCCTTCTTCGACGTGGCCAACGACTTCCACGGCTGCATTGCCGGCTGCCACGAGGTGCTGCGCCGCCAGGGCCTGCTCGAAGGCATCTGGTGCCTGGACCCGCACGAGGGCCTGAGCCCCGGCCAGGCCGAGGCGATCGACCGCGTGTGCGCCGAGCACGCCGATCTCGCCGACGACGACTTCGTGGCCGCGAACCTCGCGCGCTGGCTGGCCTGAAACCTGCACACCGAGGCCCATGAGCATGTTCCGCAAGACCCTGGCGCACTACCTCCCCGCGGTGGGCATCTTCGTCGCCTTCATCGCGCTGTGGCAGCTCGCCGTGACGATGTTCGACATCCGCGAATACCTGCTGCCCGGCCCCTGGGCGGTGCTGCAGGCGATGGGAAGCCACGAGATCCCGTGGCTCAGCCATGCGTGGATCACCGCGGTGGAGATCGTCGGCGCCTTCGTGCTCGCGGGCGCGGCGGGCGTGTTCCTCGGCATGGTGATCGCCTGGTCGCCGGGGCTGTCGCGCGCGCTCACGCCCTTCCTCGTCTTCGTCAACACGCTGCCCAAGGTCGCGATCGCGCCGCTGTTCCTCATGTGGCTGGGCTACGGCATCCTGCCCAACATGCTGATCGGTGCGCTGATCGGCTTCTTCCCGGTGGTGATCAACACCGCGGTGGGCTTGACTCAAATCGACCAGGATCTGGTGGACCTGGGCCGCGTGTTCAGTGCGCCGAAGTGGAAGGTCTTCGTCAAGATCCGCATCCCCAACGCATACCCGTACATCCTCAGCGCCCTCAAGGTCACGGCCACCTCGGCCGTGGTCGGTGCCATCGTGGGCGAGTTCGTCGCCTCGCAGAAGGGCCTGGGCTACGTGATCATCACCACGCAGAGCAGCATGAACACGCCTGCCGCCTTCGCGGCGCTGGTGTGGATCTCGCTGCTGGGCCTGCTGCTCTACGGCGCCGTCGCGGGCCTGTCGCGCCTGCTCGCGCCGTGGGCCGAGGACAAGGCCTCGTGAACGCACCGAGTTCCCCTTCTTCCCCTTCTTCCGCTCCTGCCCCCTCCAGCCGAAAGGACGTTCCCATGAGTCTGCGCCCCCTGACCCTGTCCGCCCTCGCCGCCGGTGCGATGGCGCTTGCCCTCGCCGCCACGACCGCCTCGGCCCAGCAGCCGCGCGAGAAGTTCACGCTGGCCCTGAACTGGTTCGCGGTGGGCGACCATGCCGCCTACTGGGTGGCGCTGGAGAAGGGCTACTACGCGCAGAAGGGCCTCGACGTGAGCATCGAGGCCTCCAAGGGCTCGGGCGATTCGATTGCCAAGGTCGACACCGGCCGCGCCGACGTCGGCCTGGCCGACGCGGTGCCGATCATCTCGGCCACCTCGCGCGGCGCGCGCGTCAAGATCGTCGGCATGGTCTTCGACAAGACGCCGATGACCTTCTTCAGCCACGCGGACAAGCCTGTTCCCTTGCCTAAGGATCTGGAGGGGAAGACGATCGGAGCGCCTGCGGGCGACAGCCAGCGGCTCGCCTTTCCCGCATTCGCGCGAATCAACAAAATCGACCCTTCCAAGGTGACCTGGGTGAACATCGAGCCGACGGCCAAGTACGCCTCGATCGCTGAGAAAAGGGTGGACGCCATTGCCGACTACACGACGGGCCAGCCGTTTCTCGAAAAGGCCATTGGCAGTGACAAGGTGGTCCGCCTGGCCTGGGCCGACTACGGCTTCGACCTGTACGCCATGTCGATCATGGCCAGCGACAAGACCATGAAGGACAAGCCCAAGCAGCTCAAGGACTTCCTGGAAGCCTCGTACATGGGCTGGCGCGACGTGATGGCCAACCCCGACGAGGCGCTGGCGATCTACAAGAAGCGCGTGCCGGAGATCGACGTCGCCATCATCAAGGCCAACATGCTCCTGGGCTTCGAGCTGATGCGCACGAAGAACTACGCCGACCATGGGATCGGCTTCATCGACGACAAGAAGATGTGTGGCTCGGTCGACATCGTCAACACCTACATGGGCCTGCCGAAGAAGGTGGAATGCAAGGACGTGTACGCCAAGGACTTCTTCACCAAGGTGGCGATGCCCCTGCCCGTGAAGTGAGAACACCCCTCGAGGAAAGACCCGGCATGCCCGCCACGCCTGCGCCGAGCGCCCCGCGCGCGCTGATCGAAGTCGACCATGCCGGCATGGTCTACCAGGCCGAGAGCGGCCCGGTGGAGGCGCTGCGCGACATCTCGCTCACGGTGAACGAAGGCGAGTTCGTCGCGCTCGTCGGGCCCAGCGGCTGCGGAAAGTCGACGTTGATGCGTGCCATGGCGGGCCTGCGCCCGGTGACAAGTGGCGAGGTGCGGGTCGATGGCGTGCCGGTGGTCAAGCCCATCCCCAAGGTCGGCATGGTGTTCCAGGCCGCGCTGCTGCTGAAGTGGCGCAGTGTGCTCGACAACGTGCTGCTGCCGGCCGAGCTGGCAGGACTGGACCGCGAGAAGTACCGCGAACGCGCGCACGAGCTCCTCAAGCTCGTGGGCCTGGGCGACTTCGCGGGCAAGCGGCCGGGCGAGCTGTCGGGCGGCATGCAGCAGCGCGCGTCGCTGTGCCGTGCGCTGGTGCTCGATCCGCCGATCCTGCTCATGGACGAGCCTTTCGGCGCGCTCGACGCGATGACGCGCGACGACATGAACCTGGAGCTGCTGCGCATCTGGGGCGAAGACCAGGCGGCACACGGCGGCAAGCGCAAGACCATCGTCTTCGTCACGCACTCGATCCCCGAGGCGGTCTTCCTGGCCGACCGCGTGGTCGTCATGTCGCCGCGGCCGGGACGCGTCGCCAACATCCACGAGGTGCACATCGAGCGGCCTCGCACCGCGCAGACCCGCGCCTCGCAGGAGCTGGGGCGCATGGCTTTCGACATCTACACCGAGCTGTCGGGCAGCGCGGGCCGCGGCGACGAGGGCCGCGCCGGCCCGCACTGGTAGGCCGGGTGGACGCGATGCGCAGCAGCGTGGCGCCGCGTGTGCGCGTGGTGGCGGTCGATGGCTTCGAGTCGCCGTACCGGCTGCGCCTGCCCTTCCGCTTCGGCGCGGTGACGATCACGGAAGGACGCCAGGCAATCGTGCGCGTCCGTGTGCGCTTCGAGGACGGGCACGAGGCGGAGGGTTACGCCGCCGAGGCGCTGGCCGCGAAGTGGTTCGACAAGTCGCCCGAGCTCAGCGATGCGCAGAACCTCGACCAGTTGCGCGCCGCGCTGGCGAATGCACGGGAGGCCTACCTCGCCGCCGGGCCGGCGACGCCCTTTGCGCTGTTCGCCGATCACTACCGGCCGTTGCAGGACGCCGGCCTGGCGATGGGCCTGCAGCCGCTGGTGTCGGCCTATGGGCCGGCACTGCTCGACCGCGCGGTGTTCGATGCGTTGTGCCGCCACCGCGGACTGAGCTTCTCGCAGGCCATGCGGGCGAACCTGGCTGGCATGGGCGCGCATGCCGTGGTTCCCGAACTGCAGGGCTTCGACCTCGATGCCTTCCTGGCGGCGCTGCAGCCGCTGCAGCGGCTGCACGTGCGCCACACGGTCGGGCTGCTCGACCCCATCGTCGCGGCCGACCAGACCGCGGGCGAACGCGTCGGCGACGGGCTGCCGGAGACGCTGGAGGAGGTGGTCGCCGTGTACGGCAACCGCTACTTCAAGCTCAAGCTCTCCGGCCGCGGCGATGCGGACCTGGACCGTCTGTGCCGCATCGCAGCCGTGCTCGACACGGTGTCCGGCGGGTTGCAGCTGACGCTGGACGGCAACGAGCAGTTTGCCGATGCGCAGGCCGTCGCGGCCTTCTGGCAGCGCATGGCGGCCGAGCCGAGGCTGCGGAAACTGTGCGCTGCGACGCTGTTCATCGAGCAGCCGGTGGCGCGGGCGCGTGCGCTGACGCAGCCGATCGCCGATGCAGCGCTGGGCCGGCCCGTCATCATCGACGAGTCCGACGGCTCGCTCGATGCCTTCCCGCTGGCGCGCTCGCTGGGTTACGCCGGTGTATCGACCAAGGCCTGCAAGGGCTTCTACAAGTCGCTGATCAACCTGGCGCGCTGCCGGCGCTGGAACGACGCCACGCCGGGGCACCCCTATTTCATGTCGGCCGAGGACCTGACGACGCAGCCCGGCACCTCGCTGCAGCAGGATCTGGCGCTGGTCGCGCTCATGGGCATCGGGCATGTGGAGCGCAACGCCCACCACTTCATCGACGGCTTCGACCGCCGGCCGGTGGAGGAGGCGGAGGCCTTCCTGCGTGCGCACCCGGACCTGTACCACCGCATGGACTGGCGCGTGCGGCTGCGCGTCGCCGACGGCCGGATCGCCGTCGGCTCCTTGGAGACGCCGGGCTTCGGCACGTCGGTGTCGCCGGTACTGGACGACGCGGCGCCGATGCCGGCCGCGGACTGGCCACCGCGTGGCGCGTCGGGCGTGGACTGAAATGCAATCGAAACGATAGCTGCTTGCGCCCGCCAGCCGGGCGTTTCAGGCCTTTTTGGCTTGAATCTCGGCAGCGGTGCGCGCCTCGAGGACGGCATGTGCGACCTCGACGAAGCCCGCCCCGCGCTCGCTCGGCGTGACGTAGCGCGGCAGCTGCGACAGGTGCGGCACGAAGCGCGCGATGTTCGCCACGCCGATGCTGTGCGGGAAAGCCTGGAACATGAGCTGGTCGTTGGTCGAGTCGCCCACGTAGGCCCAGCGGTCCATCTCGTCGTCGAGCCGGCGGCCCCACAACTCGCGCACGATCCAGCGCGCGCCCTCGAGCTTGTTGTGCTCCCCGTACCAGCCGTTGACGTGGATGCTGCTCACGGTGGCGTGCATGCCTTCGTGCCGCATGGCCAGCACCACCTGGTCGATCTGGGCGTCGCTCAGCTGCGTGAACTCGCTGTGGTCGATGGCGATGTCGCACTCGCGGCCGGCCGAGTCGGTGGCGCGGCGCGCACCGGGGATGTCGCGCTCGATCTGCGCCAGCACGGCCCGCATGCGCGCGAAGTTGGCAGCGCGCGTGGCCGCGTCCTGCTGGTAGCGCCGCGCCAGCGTGCCATCGGCCTGCGGCACCAGCGCCATCGCCCCGTTCTCCGGCACGATCGCATCGACCGGCCAGGTGGCGGCGAAGGGCTCGCTCCAGCCCACCGGCCGACCGGTGATCGGCACCACATGCAGGCCGGCCGCCTTCAGGGCGCCAATTGCCTGCACCACCTCGGGCGGCACGGCACCGTCGGTGGTGAGCGTGTCGTCGATGTCGGTGAAGACACCCACCAGTCCGCGGCGCGCCTCGGCCGGCCACGCGGCCAGCGGCGCCATGCTGCGCGCGCCCATCAGCCGGCCGTCTGCAAGGCCAGCCCGGCGTGCTCGCGCAGCGGGTGGAAGTGGATCTTCGGGAAGCGCTCCTGCGCCAGCCGCACGTCGTAGGGCGAGGTGCACAGGTAGGCCAGCGTGTCGGCCGCGTCCTTGGCCATGCGCTGCGGGTAGGCATTGACGAATTCGCGCAGCTCGGCCGGCGTGTCGGCGGTGATCCAGCGTGCGCCGGTGTACTGGCAGCCCTCGAGCCGCACGTCGGCGTCGTACTCGGCCTTCAGGCGGTGCTGTACCACCTCGAACTGCAGCTGGCCCACGGCGCCCAGCAGCATCGGGCCGCCAACCTCGGGCCGGAAGACCTGGATCGCGCCTTCCTCGCCCAACTGCGCCAGCCCCTGCTGCAGCTGCTTGGTGCGCAGCGGGTTCTTGAGGATCACGGTCATGAACAGTTCGGGCGCGAAGAAGGGCAGGCCGGTGAACTGCAGGCTCGCACCGTCGGTGATGGTGTCGCCCAGCTGCACGCCACCGTGCGTGGTGAAGCCGACGATGTCGCCCGCGTAGGCCTCTTCGACGGCCTCGCGCCGCTGGCTCATGAAGGTCACGACGCTGGTGGGGCGGAGTTCCTTGGCGGTGCGCTGCACCTTGAGCTTCATGCCCGGCGTGTACTTGCCCGAGGCCATGCGCACGAAGGCGATGCGGTCGCGGTGGTTGGCGTCCATGTTGGCCTGCACCTTGAACACCACGCCCGCGAAGTCCTTGTCCTCGGGCTGGATCTCCTTGGTGACGGGCTGGTGGTTGACCAGCGTCGTGCTGACCCGCGGCTGCGGCGGCGGCGCCAGGTCGACCAGCGCGTCCAGCACTTCCATCACACCGAAGTTGTTCACGCCGGAGCCGAAGAACACGGGCGTCTGCTTGCCGGCGAGGAAGGCTTCCTTGTCCCAGGCCGGCGAGGCGCCGGTGGCCAGTTCCATGCTCTCCATCGCTGAGTCGAACTCGGCGCCGAAGCGGGCCCGCAGGGTGTCGTGCTCGGTCAGCGGGATCGTCTCGAAATCCTGCGGGCGGCGTTCGCTGCCGGATTCGAACACCGTCATCGCCTGCGTGCGCAGGTTGATGATGCCGCCGAAGGACTTGCCCTGGCCCACAGGCCAGGTCATCGGCACGCAGGGCATGCCCAGCTCGCGCTCCACCTCGTCGAGGATGTCCAGCGGCTCGCGCACCTCGCGGTCCATCTTGTTGACGAAGGTGATGATGGGCGTGTCGCGCTGGCGGCAGACCTCGATCAGCCGGCGCGTCTGCGCTTCCACACCGTTGGCCGCGTCGATCACCATCAGCGCCGAGTCGACCGCCGTGAGCACGCGATACGTGTCTTCCGAGAAGTCCTTGTGGCCGGGCGTGTCGAGCAGGTTGATCACGTGCTCGCGGTAGCTCATCTGCATCACCGACGAGGCCACCGAGATGCCGCGCTGCTTCTCGATCTCCATCCAGTCGGAGGTGGCGTGGCGCGAGGCCTTGCGCGCCTTGACCGAGCCCGCGATCTGGATGGCGCCGGAGAACAGCAGCAGCTTCTCGGTCAGCGTGGTCTTGCCGGCGTCGGGGTGGGAAATGATGGCGAAGGTGCGGCGGCGGCGGGTTTCGGCGGCGTAGGGGGAAGACACGGGGTTACTCCAGGCAACCCGGGATTTTCGCAGAGGGATGACTGAGGCTCTCAGTCGTCAGGGCAAGGCCAGGTGCAAGGCCCCGAAGTCGTCCGGGCCGGTGTCCACCATCACCGTGGGAAAACCCGGGAGTACCCGCAATCTTGTGTTGGTGGCGTCCTCGTAGTCCACAAAGCCTGCAGGCACCGATGCGACGGCGCTCCGGATCAAGGTTCTTTGGCTGGTTGTGCCGTCTGCGCGCCGGATGTACTGTGTGAATTGGTTGTTGCTGAAGTCCAGCAGGCTCCAGGCCGAAGGCATCGTCGGTCCTGCCACTCCCGTGCCAGGCCCCGATGCCGTGGCGATGGTGAGGGTCGCGGTAGGCTCGGTGTCCAGGGGTGCGCCGCTTGTCTTGACGATGACGGGCGACGTACCTGCAATCGCCACATAGACAGACTGCGCGGACGCCGCCGACTGGCCCAGCGCACGCAACAGCCACTCGCCGGATCGACGGCCCGCTTCGATGCTGTAGGCGTGTTGACTGACGCAGTGGTCGAAAAGGATGGGTTCGGCGGGATCGCACTGCGTCCATTCGGTGCCATTGTTCTGAATGCGAAATGCATTGCTGACCACCGCGGCGTTGGAATCAGCCTTCCTGACGATGCCGAGCTCTCGCAAGGTGTAGGTGGTGGCCAGATCTGGCTGACGCGTCACGAAGGTCCTGACGGCGAAGAAGGGCTGCACCGTTTTCGTACCCGCGGTGCCGAAGGGGGCTGTGAACGGAAAGCCCCCAACGATGCTCGGCCCTGCTGCGATCCTGAAGCGTGCGCCGGGCTCGGCAGTGGCTGCGCCCGGCACATGGAAGGCGTAGGTGCGACCATCGATCGCGTCGGCGCTGAATGAACCGTCGATGGTCTGACCGCCCGTGTCGTCGACCATGCGATACCGCCATGTCTCGAAGTGCAACCAGAGCCACTGTTGGGTGCCGTTGGCGGCAAATACCTTATAAAGCCCGTTGTCCAGAACTGGAGCGCTTCCGTGTTGGACTGCCGCGATCACGAGTTCACCCTGACCTTCCGTTCCCTGCTGCCCGAGATGAACGAACAATGCTTCGTTTCGCATCATGTAGCCGGGCGATACGCTGTCGACGCCGGGTACCGCGCCTGGATTGGCTTCCCGTGCCCAGGCGCCCTGAACGCCGGGGATGGGAGAAGCACCGAAGCCTCGGCTCGCATACACACCATCTCCGTTCACGCGCATGTCGCCCAACGCACCGCCGCCGGAATGGAGCGCCAACTGATGGGTGATGACCCACCGGCCGTCTGTGGAGCCACCGTAGGCTTGTTCGGTCGGTCGTTCGATGGCGCGAGCTGACAGCCCAATGCGTAGCTCACGCGCCTCGGCCGTGCGCGGTGCACGCGCGCTGAGATAAACCTTCTCGCCTTCGATCAACGCCACCCGGAAAGCGAATCGATCGTTCGGGTCCGCGGTGCTTGTGGCAAGCCAGCGATCGCCATCGAACGACAGTCCATACTGGCGCAGGTTGTGAGCGCCACAGTTCTCGATTGCAACAAGCGCTTCACTAGCGCACACTCGCATCGATCGACTACTGCCGTCGATCCGCAGGCTGCCGAAACGTGCGTCGGATGGTCCTGTTGCGTTGGCGACCAGGCTCATCAGGTTGTAGGCGCCGTCAATGCCGTCTGCCACGTCGATGAAGTCGCGGGCGGCGATGAATGGCATCACTTCGTACGAAGAGCCCGAGGTGAACGGCGAAGCGAGGGGGAATGTGCCGACGATGGCGCCGTCAAGCACCCGGAACCGAGCCACCGAGATCGCGCTGGCGATGCGCGCGCCTTGAAAGATGTACGTGCCGGGCTCGGTGAAATCCTGTTCGAACGTACCGGACGTCGAGTGCCCCTCGTCGTCGAGGACCTCGTACTGGGCTGCATTGAAGTTGAGCCTCAGCCACTGTTCCTTTCCATGTGATGCATATAAGCGGTAGGTGTTGGCGCGCTGGTACCAGCTCCTCCCCAATGCTCCGGGCTCGCCGTTGAGCTTGGCGGGAGAAGGTACAAGCGCGTGGTCCGTGGTGTCTGGAGACGTTGCGGCTGGGGGCTTCGGGAAATTTGCTGAACTGCCACTGCCGCCGCATCCTTCCAGCAAGACGACGACCAGCCATACTGCCCCTGCCACTCGACTTCTCATCGTGCTCCCTCATTTGTTGGTGTCGCCAATTTCGCCAGTGGCATCGGTTCGGTCCACTTGAAATCCGCTGCGGTGTCTTTCGGGCTCCAGCCTGAGGGCTTTGTGGCCGGTCCAAGCTATCGTGCAATCGAGTCAGTCCATCAGACTGATCTGTAAGTAGCCCGCGGTACCAGAACTGTTGGCGCCCACCAGCGCGAAGATCTTCGCACCCTGCATGACGAAGTAATTGCCGTTGGTGCCGTAGATCACGCGCATGCCCGGGGGGCCGCTCGAGCCCATGGACGACAGAGAGTTGTAGGTGTTCGAGGTAGTGCCATCGGGCAGCAGTACCGCGCGCGTCGAATGGTCCGCATAGACCTGCACGCGCCCCCACGAGCCTGTCGTGGCGAGCCCATGACCAGCAGCGGTGGGCCACGCGCTGCTGTCGGACAAGCCGATGCGGAATACTGCATTGGTCGGATCGCTCAAGGACTGGCCCGCGATCAGCAAGATCTTTTGGCCGCCCGACTGCGCCACGGAGAAGCTGGTGTAGTTACTGGGGTTGGCCGTCTCGACCATCCTCACGCTGCCGGGCAGCGTAGCGACGGACAGGTCCACCGTCCAGTGCTCCAGATTGCCGGCGGGGCACAGCTCGATGCGGTAGACGATGTTGTTCGTGCACCGCACCAGTTCCGTGCCGTTATTGAAGATCTGGAACTGCTGGATGGTGGAGATGGAGGTCGTTGGCGAGACGTCGATGCCGAAGCGGTTGTAGACCCCTTCGATGCCTGAGGGTGTGGCTTCCATCGCACGCGAGCCTACGAAGGGCTGCACGGCGAACGCGGGCGTCACCGACTGCGTCACGGCGAACGGGAAGCCACCTGTGATGATGTTGCCGACGACCTTGAAGCGTGCGGTGTTCGCGACCGAGGTGACGCGCGGACTCGCGAACACGAAGGTGCCAGGTTCCGCGGGGTCCGGGGCAAAAGTGCCCGTAAGCATTTCACCCGAGGGGTCTCTCAAGGTGTAGCGTCGGCCCATCATGTCCAAGCGAAGCTCGGGGCGCGCACCACTGGTGGCCGACAACCTGTAGATACTGGCGTTTTCCTCGAACAGGTTGACTTGGATATAGCCCTGCTGCGCCGTTCCGCGCGCACCGAGTACCACGGCGAGTGCGGCGTTTCGCATCACCAGGAAGCGATTGGCACCGTCCAGGCCCCAGATGCCCGCCGGTGCCGTTGAGGGCGGCGGCGTGATGGGAAGCTCCTGGTCGGTTGCGGGCGCGCCTTCGGAGACGAGGTCCGCGCGTGTGGCGCTCAAAAAGCCGACGGTGTTGCTTCCCCACGTTTGGTCGTTGGCGGCGCCGACGTAGCGCATGGCCGCCCAATCGGCCGTGCTGCGCAAGCCGACACGAAACACATGAGTGTCAGGTGCGGTGTCGGTCCAGCCGCCCGACAGCCACACGTTCTGCCCGTTGACTTTGGCCATGCGGAACTGCAACAGGTCCGCCGGGCTGGTGCTTATGGCCGTCCACACCCCATCTGCCGAAGGTGTGACTGCGTAGGTGCGCTTGGACGCGGTCGGACACTGGCTGACTCGGTAGATGGCTGCATCGAAACACATCTCCAGCACCGTGCCACCTGCCGAGATGCGCAGCGGCACGATCTGTGAATCAGTGCTGCCGTTGCTGTTCAAGCCGATGCCGAAGCGGTTGTAGTCTCCGTCCAGCGAAGCGGCCTCGGTCACGAAGTCGTTCGCTGCGACGAAGGGGACGACAGAGTAGGAGGTCGGATTAGACCAAGGCTTCTCGAACGGAAAGGCGCCCACGACCGCACCTGGTGTGACGCGAAAGCGCGCGGTGGTGGTCCCACTGGCAACAATCCTCGGGTTGGCGAACACGTACGTGCCGGGCTCGTTCGCATCCTCGGCAAAGGTGCCGGAGGTGGACTGCCCTTGCGTATCGAGGATCTCATAGCGGGCGGACGAGAAATCCAGGCGCAGCAGCTTCTTGCTGCCGTTGGCGGCGTACAGCTGGTAGGTGTTCGCACGTGAGAAGGGGCTCAGCGCCAGCGGCCTCAAGGGGGACTCTTCGCCGCTCTTGGCTTCACCGATCTTGGCGGCGACGGTGGTCGATGCCGGTCTTTCGCTCCCCAGCGCCGCCGACTTGCCGTCGGCCGAAGAGGGTGTGCCGACCGCAACGCTGCTGCTGCCGCCTCCCCCGCCCCCGCATGCGGCGAGGCACACCGCAGTCATCCATGCAGCCCACGTTAGGCGCAATTGCATTTCTCACTCCCGTGTTGTCGGGGTGCCCTTGCTGCCCCCCCCGGTCGGCGAGCCCGGCCCCGGTTTCGATTCCTGTGTAAATGTAACTCTAAGTGTTATTTGTGGATGCCAATTACTTCACGCCGTGCGCGAAGGGGCACGTCTTGGTCCGCGGCCGCTCTCCCGTGCGGGCGGTCGTTAGAATCTCCGGTTCCGAGGAGCGTTGCAGCGCCATCAGGCGTGAGGCTCGGATTTCCATGCAACCACGCTCACCCGCTGTCCCCGCGGTGAGTTTCACATCTCTCCCCCGAACGCAGTGGCATCTTTCAAACCTGTTTTGGAGTCCGCATGAGCGCCGTTCTCAAGTCCCCGTCTTCTTCCGTTTCCACCGACCAGGCCATCGCCGACATTTCGCTTGCCGCCTGGGGCCGCAAGGAAATCAGGATCGCCGAAACCGAAATGCCCGGCCTGATGGCCATCCGCGACGAGTTCGCAAAGTCGCAGCCCTTGAAGGGCGCGCGCATCACCGGCTCGCTGCACATGACGATCCAGACGGCGGTGCTGATCGAGACGCTGCAGGCCTTGGGTGCCGAAGTGCGCTGGGCCTCGTGCAACATCTTCTCGACGCAGGACCATGCGGCCGCCGCCATCGCCGAGCGCGGCACGCCGGTGTTCGCCATCAAGGGCGAGACGCTCGAGGACTACTGGGACTACACCCACCGCATCTTCGACTTCGGGCCCAAGGGCTCTAAGGGCGAAGGCCCGAACATGATCCTGGACGACGGCGGCGACGCGACGCTGCTGATGCACCTGGGCCAGCGCGCCGAGAAGGACGCATCCCTCGTGGCCGGCAACGGCAGCAGCGAGGAAGAACGCATCCTCTACGCCGCCATCCGCAAGAAGCTGGCCGAGGACGCCACCTGGTACTCGCGCAAGTCGGCCGAGATCATCGGCGTGACCGAAGAGACGACGACCGGCGTGCACCGCCTGAACGAAATGTCGGCCAAGGGCACGCTGCTGTTCCGCGCCATCAACGTCAACGATTCGGTCACCAAGAGCAAGTTCGACAACCTGTACGGCTGCCGCGAGTCGCTGGTCGACGGCATCAAGCGCGCGACCGACGTGATGATCGCCGGCAAGGTGGCCCTGGTGGCCGGCTACGGCGACGTGGGCAAGGGCTCGGCGCAGGCGCTGCGCGCCCTGTCGGCCCAGGTGTGGGTGACCGAGATCGACCCCATCAACGCACTGCAGGCCGCCATGGAAGGCTACCGTGTCGTGACGATGGAGTACGCCGCCGACAAGGCCGACATCTTCGTCACGACCACGGGCAACAAGGACGTGATCCGCCACGAGCACATGGCCGCCATGAAGGACCAGGCCATCGTCTGCAACATCGGCCACTTCGACAACGAGATCGACGTCGCCTCGCTCGAGAAGTACGAGTGGGAAGAGATCAAGCCGCAGGTCGACCATGTGATCTTCCCCGACGGCAAGCGGATCATCCTGCTGGCCAAGGGCCGCCTGGTGAACCTGGGCTGCGGCACGGGCCACCCGAGCTACGTGATGTCGTCCTCCTTCGCGAACCAGACCATCGCACAGATCGAGCTCTTCACCAAGCCCGATGCGTACCAGCCCGGCAAGGTGTACGTGCTGCCCAAGCACCTGGACGAGAAGGTCGCACGCCTGCAGCTGTCCAAGCTGGGTGCGCAACTCACGGTGCTCACCGACGCGCAAGCCGCGTACATCGGCGTCGACAAGAACGGCCCGTACAAGCCGGACACGTACCGCTACTGACGCGGGAACTGCGCCGCGTCATGCGCGCAGACCAGTTGCTCGTCGACCGCGGACTCGCGGTCTCCCGGTCGCAGGCGGCCCGGCTCATCGCCGGCGGCCTGCGCTGGCGCCTGCATGCGGGCGAGGCGTGGCGCGCCGTCGCCAAGAACGGCGACGTGGTGCCCGACGGGGCCGAGTTGGATCTGGCCGATGCGGCCGAAGCGCGCTACGTTTCGCGTGGCGGGCTGAAGCTCGAGGGCGCGCTGGACGCCACCGGCCTGGACGTGAGCGGGCGCCTGTGCCTCGATGTCGGTCAGTCCACCGGCGGCTTCACCGACTGCCTGCTGCAGCGCGGCGCTGCGCATGTGGTGGGCGTCGACGTCGGCCACGGCCAGTTGCACGAGCGGTTGCGCGCCGATGCGCGGGTGACGGCCGTCGAGCGCATCAACGCACGCACGCTGAATGCTCCTGAATTGATAGCTGTTTGCGCAGTCGCTACGGGGGCTGGAGCCCGATTTGGCTCTGAAGATGATCTGGTCTTCGACCTGATCGTCGGCGACCTGTCCTTCATCTCGCTGACGCTGGTGCTGCCCGCGCTGGCGCCGCTGCTGAAGCCGGGTGGCGACTTGCTGATGCTGGTCAAGCCGCAGTTCGAACTGCAGCCCGCGCAGATCGGCAAGGGCGGCATCGTGCGCGTCCCGGCGCTGTACGCCGTGGTCGAGGAGCGACTGCGCACGGCTTGTGAGGGCGCCGGGCTGCGTGTGCTGCAATGGCTGGACAGTCCGATCGCGGGAGGCGACGGCAACCGCGAGTTCTTCGTCCACGCGGTGCGTGCGTGAGACGACGACCACCACAACGACAAGACACCGAGAGGACCTCTGGCGATGGCCACCCCCGAACGTTTGCCCCTGAGTTTCGAGTTCTTCCCGCCCAAGACCCCAGAAGGCGTGGTCAAGCTGCGCGCGGTGCGCCAGCAGCTGTATGCGTACCGGCCCGAGTTCTGCTCGGTCACCTATGGCGCGGGTGGCTCCACGCAGGCCGGCACCTTCGGCGCCGTGCAGGAAATCCTGGCCGAGGGCGTGGATGCGGCGAGCCATTTCTCGTGCATCGGCGCCACGCGCGACACCGTGCGCACGCAACTCGCCGAGCTCAAGGGCTTGGGCGTGCGCCGGCTCGTGGCCCTGCGCGGCGATCTGCCCAGCGGTTATGGCGTGGGCGGCGAGTTCCACTACGCGAGCGACCTGGTGCGCTTCATCCGCGAGGAGTGCGGCGACGACTTCCATATCGAGGTCGCCTGCTACCCCGAGGTGCACCCGCAGGCCCGCTCGGCAGAGGCCGACCTGCAGGCCTTCGCGACCAAGGTGAAGGCGGGCGCGCACTCGGCCATCACGCAGTACTTCTTCAGCCCTGAGGCGTACTTCCGCTTCGTCGACGATGCGCGCCGGCTCGGCATCGACGTGCCGATCGTGCCTGGCATCATGCCCATCACGAGTTCGACACAGCTCATGCGCTTTTCGGACGCCTGCGGCGCCGAGATCCCGCGCTGGATCCGGCTGCGGCTGCAGGGCTTCGGCGACGACACCGCCTCGATCAAGGCCTTTGGCCTGGAGGTCGTGACGCGGCTGGTCGAGCAACTGCAGGCCGGCGGCGCTCCGTCGATCCACTTCTACACGATGAACCAGGCTGCGGCGACGCTGGGCGTGCTGCAGGGCCTGGGCTGGCGCGCATGAAGGCGGCGGGCCGCGCCCTGCGTCGCGGCGGTTTGTGGTTGGCGTGTGTCGGCCTGGCGCTGGCGCTTACCGGCTGCACCACCCCGCCCGGCGAATCCGCAGTTGCGGCGAAGGCCGGCGGGGCCGCGTCCTCGACCACGCCCTTGCGCCCGCTGGCGCGGCAGGGCGGGGCACCGGCGGATGCACCGCGTTCCCGGGTCGCGTCGGTCCGCTACGACCTCGCGGTGGGAACCGACGGCGATCTGCCTCCGGATGACGGCGTGCCTGGCGACGGCCCGCCCGGCGAAGTGTTCCAGCGCGGCGGCGCTTCGTGGTACGGGCTGCAGTTCCACCAGCGCAAGACGGCCAGTGGCGAGCGCTTCGACATGAGCGCCTTCACCGCGGCCCACAAGACATTGCCCTTCGGGACGCGCCTCTGCGTTCGCAGCCTGGTCAATGGCCGCGAAGTGCTGGTTCGGGTGAATGATCGCGGCCCCTATGCGGCCGGCCGCATCATCGACCTGAGCCAGGCGGCGGCGGAGCAGTTGCAGATGGTGGGCCTGGGCATCAAGCAGGTGGCGCTGACACGCATCGCGCCCGAAGGCGGGCGTTGCAACGGCTTGGCGGTTGCTCCGTCCGACGATGCCAGTGGCAATGGCCTCGCTGAAGCGCCGAGGCCGGATCCACGTCCCAGGAAGACGGCGCAGGCATCGCGGCGTCGCCGCTAGTCAGGACGCCATGTCCTTTCGAGGTCACGCGGCCCTGGCTGGCAGCGTGGCACCTGGACTTGGGCTGCACCGACCCGTGTCGTGCAAATCCCAAGTCCGGCCATCCTCTTCTCCCCGTCGCCTTTGTGTGACCCGCCGGACTTTAGACGCTAGGCTTCGGCGACAAAAGCAATAAATCGACACTTTTGTATGACGAAGGCGCGCATTTTGGGCATCTCGTGGAGCAGTACACATCGTGGGCGCCGATGGGGGCCCGCGGCGCGTGACGGAATCCGCACTGCGCATCGCGCATGGCGCACTGCGGTGCTTGCTTCGTCAGCCGCCAGCCTCGACCGTGAAGCCGGCGTGGCGGTCCTGGGCGAGCACTTCGGCGAGGTGGGCAAGCGCCGGACGCAACTGGTCGGCCAGCGTGTAAGGGGGATTGATCAGGAACATCCCGCTGGCGGGCAGGCCCGGCCGTTGCGTCTCGCCGGCGGCGTTGGTGGTGAGCTTGCTCGACTTGACCGTCAGCGTTGCATGCAGCCAGGGTTTGCCAGCCTTGTTGGCCAGGGTCTTGAGCCTGCGCGGCAGGTCGTGCGCTTCGGGGCGGGGAATGATGGGGTACCACACGGCATAGACGCCAGTGGCGAAGCGCTTGACTGCTTCGCCGACGAAGGCGGCCGTGCGGCCGTAGTCGGTCTTCAGCTCATAACTCGGATCCACCAGCACCAGTGCGCGTCGTGAGGGTGGCGGCAGGAACTTGGTGGCGCTGCCGAAGCCGTCCTCGCGCAGCACGGCGATCTGCCGGCCGGCGTCGAGCTGCGCGATGTTGGCGTCCAGCGTGCGCGCGTCGGTGGGGTGCAGTTCGTAGAGCTTGAGCTTGTCGTCGTCGCGCAGCAGGTGGTGGGTGATGAAGGGCGACCCCGGGTACACGCGGGCCTGGCCCTCCCGGTTGAAGCTGCGCACCACCTCCAGGTAGCGGGCGACGGCCGGCGGCAGCGGTTGCGCCGCCGCGTCGTTGGCCGCGGGTCCCAGCAGGCGCAGCACGCCATCCGCCGCCTCGCCGCTGGTGCCGGCATAGTCGCCGTCGAGCCGGTACAGGCCGGCCCCGGCATGGGTGTCGACCACCGTGACCGGCGTGGGCTTCTCGAGCAGGTGCTCGAGGGTGGCGATCAGCACCGTGTGTTTGAGCACATCGGCGTGGTTGCCGGCGTGGAAGGCGTGGCGGTAGCTGAACATGGTGGTCGTGCAGGTCGGAAATGAAGGCGGCGGCTCGGTGGGTGCCCGGCTGCCCGGATGCGAAGCGGGTGGCGATTGTCGTCACCCCGACGGTCCGGCAGGAAAAGGCCATCGCACCGCGCTGCCGAGGGGGCGATCGGGCCAGCTTGGCTCTCCGGCGGCTTCATCCTATAATGGCAGGCTTTGCAGCGATTTTCCGGCCCCGCGGCAAAGCATCCATTCCCACCTAAGAGCTTCCCTTCAGAGGAAGACCGACCGTGGAAAAGGGCCGACCAAACCTCTTTCCTTCAGGAAAATCTCATGTCTACTTTCAGCGCAAAGCCCGCTGAGGTCGTGCACGAGTGGTTTGTGATTGACGCGACCGACAAGGTCCTCGGACGGGTAGCCAGCGAAGTGGCCCTCCGACTGCGCGGCAAGCACAAGGCCATTTACACGCCTCACGTCGACACCGGCGATTTCATCGTCATCGTCAACGCCTCCAAGCTCAAGGTCACCGGCACCAAGTCGCTCGATAAGGTGTACTACCGTCATTCGGGCTTCCCCGGCGGCATCACGGCCACCAACTTCCGCGACATGCAGGCCAAGCACCCCGGCCGTGCGCTCGAGAAGGCTGTCAAGGGCATGCTGCCCAAGGGCCCGCTCGGCTACGCGATGATCAAGAAACTCAAGGTGTATGGCGGTGCAGAGCATCCGCACACCGCGCAGCAGCCCAAGGCGCTGGAAATCTAAGGAGCCTTGAGATGATTGGTGATTGGAACAATGGCACCGGCCGTCGCAAGTCCAGCGTCGCCCGCGTGTTTCTCAAGAAGGGCACCGGCAAGATCACGGTGAACGGCAAGGCGATCGAGGAATTCTTCGGCCGCCAGACCTCGATCATGATCGCCAAGCAGCCCCTGGTGCTGACCGACAACGTCGAGAACTTCGACATCCAGGTCAACGTCCACGGCGGCGGCGAATCCGGCCAGGCCGGCGCGACGCGCCACGGCATCACCCGTGCCCTGATCGACTACGACGCGAACCTCAAGCCGGTGCTGAGCCAGGCAGGTTTCGTCACCCGTGACGCCCGCGAAGTGGAACGGAAGAAGGTCGGTCTGCACTCTGCCCGCCGCCGCAAGCAATTCAGCAAGCGCTGATCCGGCTGCTGCCCATGGAAAGACCGCCCTCGGGGCGGTTTTTCTTTGTATGGGGTAGCATTCCTTTCCTTGGCCGCCTGCCATTTCGCACGGTGGCCCCCACGGAGAACCATCCATGAGCGCAGTTGCCGAAACCATCAGCACCCCCAGCCAGATGCCCGAGCCGATCGTCTTCACGGACAGCGCGGCCGCCAAGGTGGCGGACCTGATCGCCGAAGAGGGCAATCCCGACCTGAAGCTGCGCGTGTTCGTGCAGGGCGGCGGCTGCTCGGGCTTCCAGTACGGCTTCACCTTCGACGAGATCACGAACGACGACGACACGACGATGACCAAGAACGGGGTGTCGCTGCTGATCGACGCGATGAGCTACCAGTACCTGGTCGGCGCCGAGATCGACTACAAGGAAGACCTGCAGGGTGCCCAGTTCGTGATCAAGAACCCGAACGCCACCAGCACCTGCGGCTGTGGCTCGAGCTTCTCGGCCTGATCCGCATCTTGATCGGGCGGGCGCACACCGACCACCACCCCGCGTCCCACGTTTCACCGGTCCAGCCGCCTACGGGCGGCTTTTTCGTTCCCGCGGCGCCTGCCGTCGGCCGCGGGGCCTCGCTCCAGAAAGCCAGAACACCATGAGCGCACCGACGCCCGCCATCCCCGATCCGTCGCCCGATGCCGCCAGCCGCCGCGTGCTGCTGTGGCTGGTGGCGATCGGCTTCTTCATGCAGACGCTGGACGCGACCATCATCAACACGGCGCTGCCGGCGATGGCCGCCAGCCTGGGCGAGAGCCCGCTGCGCATGCAGTCGGTGATCGTGGCCTATTCGCTGACGATGGCGATGCTGATCCCGGCCTCGGGCTGGCTGGCCGACCGTTTCGGCACGCGGCGGGTGTTCATGCTGGCGATCGCGCTGTTTTCGCTCGGCTCGCTGGCCTGTGCGGCCTCGCGCGGGCTGGGCGAGCTGGTGGCGGCGCGCGTGCTGCAGGGGCTGGGCGGTGCGCTGCTGCTGCCGGTCGGGCGCCTGTCGGTGCTGCGCACCTTCCCGCGCGGCGAGTTCCTGCAGGCGATGAGCTTCGTCGCGATTCCGGGCCTCATCGGGCCGCTGCTGGGCCCGACGCTCGGCGGTTGGCTGGTGCAGTACGCATCGTGGCACTGGATCTTCCTCATCAACCTGCCGGTGGGGTTGATCGGATTGGTCGCCACGCAGCGCTTCATGCCCGACTCGCGCGCCGAGCAGTCCGGGCGCTTCGACCTCTGGGGCTACGCGCTGCTGGCCTTCGGCATGGTCGCCATCTCATTGGCCATCGAGGGCGGTTCCGATCTGGGCCTGCGCCAGGCCGGCACGCTGGTGCTGGGCGTCTTCGGCTTCGCGGCGCTGGTGGTGTACTGGCTGCATGCGGTGCGGCATCCGCAGCCGCTGTTCTCGACCCAGCTGTTCCGCGTGCGGACGCTGTCGGTGGGGCTGCTGGGCAACCTGTTCTGCCGGCTGGGCAGCGGGGCGATGCCTTTCCTGATCCCGATCTCGCTGCAGATCTCGCTGGGCTACTCGCCGCTGCAGGCGGGGCTGATGATGCTGCCCACGGCGCTCGCCGGCATGGCGATGAAGCGGGTGGCAACGCCGCTGATCCTGCGCTTCGGCTACCGCAACGTGCTGGTGGGCAACACGGCGATCATCGGCCTGCTGATGGCCAGCTTCGCCCTGGCGACGCCGGGCGAGCCGCTGTGGCTGCGCGTGCTGCAGCTCGCGGCCTTCGGCGCCTTCAATTCGCTGCAGTTCACGGCGATGAACACCATCACGCTCAAGGATCTGGACGGTGCCAGTGCCAGCAGCGGCAACAGCCTGCTGTCGATGGTGCAGATGCTGGCGATGAGCCTGGGCGTGGCCGTGGCCGGCGCGGTGCTGTCGGGCTTCGGTGCGGCCTTCGGCGGGACCGCCACGCCGGGCGCTGCGCTCGAAGCCTTCCAGGCCACCTTCGTCACGGTGGGCCTGATCACGCTGGCCTCGGCGGCCGTGTTCTGGCAGCTGCCTGCCGAGGCGCGGGCGCCCCAGCTCGATGGCCCGGAAGTGTCGGGGCACGGCTGATCTGCTCTGTTTTTGATAGCTGCTTGCGCCCAGCCGACGGGCGTTTCAGCCACTTTTGGCTTGAAACTCAGGCCGGATAGAGGGCGCCCAGCACCCGCGCGCCGCGGGCGCCGGTCACGCTGGCCAGGTTGCCCGGCTCACGCCGAACGGTGCGGTGCGCCAGCCAGGCGAAGGCCGTGGCCTCCACCTGCTGCGGCGGCAGGCCGCGTGCTTCGGAAGACAGGACCGCCACCCCGGGGAGCAGGGCCGCGAGCCGCGCCATCAGGTGCGCATTGAGCGCGCCGCCGCCGCAGACGATCAGCGTGCGCGCCTCGGCGGCGGCCTCGTGCACGGCCCGGGCGGCACTTTCCGCCGTGAGCTCGGCCAGCGTGGCCTGGACGTCCTGGGGTGGCAGCGGCGTCTCCTGGTCGAGCGCCGCGGCCAGCCACTCGGGATGGAACAGGTCGCGGCCGGTGCTCTTGGGCGCGGGACGCGCGAAGTAGGGCTCGGCCAGCAGGCGCGCCAGCAGGCCGGGGTGGACCTGGCCACTGGCGGCCCAGGCACCGCCGGCATCGAAGGGCGCGCCGCGATGCTGTTGGCACCAGTGGTCCATCAGCGCATTCGCCGGCCCGCAGTCGAAGCCGAGCACCGTACGGTCGTCGGCCAGCGCAGCCGGTGGCAGCACGCTCAGGTTGGCGATGCCGCCGAGATTGAGCACCGTTACGGTCTCGTCGGGCCGTCCGAACAGCGCCGCGTGGAAGGCCGGCACCAGCGGCGCGCCCTGCCCGCCGGCCGCGAGGTCGCGCGTGCGGAAGTCGGCCACCACGTCGATGCCCGTCAGCTCGGCCAGCAGGGCCGGGTTGTTCAGCTGCAACGTGTAGCCAGTGCCGTCGAATTCGCCGGGGCGGTGGCGCACCGTCTGGCCGTGGGCGCCGATGGCGACGATCTGCGCGGCCTCCTGGCCCGCCTCCGCGAGCAGCGTGCGCACGACGTGCGCATAGACGCGGGCGAGCCCATTGCCGGCGAGTGCCGCGCGGTGCAGCTCGTTGGCACCTTCGGGACGGTTGAGCGCGAGCAGCTCCTCGCGCAGCGCGGCGGGAAAGGGCGTGCTCGCATGCGCCCGCACAGCGATGGCGCCCCCGGCCAGATCGGCCAGCACGCCATCCACGCCGTCGAGCGAGGTGCCGGACATCAGCCCGATGAACAGTTCTGCGGCCATGGCGGCGAGGTTGCTCCAAAGAAAAAGCGCCGCAACAGCGGCGCTTCGGATTGTGAGGGCGTGGGCGAGGCGCTCAGTCGGCGCTCGCCTTGACCACCGAGAAGGCAGCCGCCAGCTCGGTGCGCGTGGCCTTCGCCACCTTCTCGAAGGCGAGACGCGCCGCGGCGGAGATGGGCTGTCCCCCGTCCTGCTGGGCGATGGTGGTCGGGTCGTGGTACTCGCCGTTGATGCGGAACTCGAAGTGCAGGTGCGGCCCGGTGGCCCAGCCGGTGGATCCCACGGCGCCGATCGACTGGCCCTGGCTCACGGACTGGCCTTCCTTGACGTCGATGCGCGAGAGGTGCGCGTAGGCCGTCTGCTGGCCGTTGCGGTGGCCGATGATGACGATGTTGCCGTAGCCGTTCTGCTGGCCGGCGAAATCGACCGTGCCGTCGCCCACCGTGCGCACCGGCGTGCCGGTGGGGGCTGCGAAGTCGATGCCGTTGTGCTGGCGCCAGCTGTTCAGGATGGGATGCATGCGCATCGCGAAGCCGCTGGACACGCGCGTGAACTCGACCGGCGAGCTCAGGTAGGCCTTGCGCAGGCTGTCGCCGTTGGGGCGGTAGTAGCCGCCCTTCTGCCCGGGCTCCTGGTACCACATGGCCTGCCAGGTCTTGCCGTTGTTCTCGAATTCGGCCGAGAGCACGCGGCCCGTGCGCATCGTCTGGCCGTCCGCCTCGAAGGTTTCGTAGACCACGGCGAAGCGGTCGCCCTTGCGCAACTGGCGGAAGTCCACGTCGCCCTGGAAGATGTCGGCCAGCTGGCTGGCGACGGCATCGGGGATGCGGGCCACGTCGGTGGCGGCGAAGAGCGAGCTGCGCACGATGCCGCTGGCCAGGCGCGTGCCCGGGGTCAGCGTGTCGGTCTCGGTGCGGGCGATGAAACCGGCCGGGAGCCGTTCGACCACGAAGCGCTTGAAGCCGCCGTCGCCGTCGGGAATCCAGCGCGCCGTGAGCTTGCGCAGGCTGCTGTCCTGCCCGATCTCGGCGTTGATGGTGCGGCCGACGCGGTTGAAGAAGGCGGCGCGGGCCTCGGCATTGCCGCGCACGAAGGCGGCGGCGGCCGGGTCGCTCACGCCCAGGCGCCGGAGCAGCGCCTCGGCCGTGTCGCCGGAGCGGCTCTGCTCGCTGCGGAACAGCGTGAAGCTGAGCGCGTCCAGCACTTCGCTCTGGCTCGCGACCGGCAGCGGAGCCACGGTCTCGAGCACCTGGTGGATGGGCAGGTCGGACGCGTCAGGGCCCAGCGAGGCGACCGCGAAGGCGCCGCCGCCGGCGCACAGCAGCATCGCGGCGATGGCCGCTGTCAGATGACGCGGATAGGTCTTGACGGTGGTGGCGATGCGGGAAGCGACAAGCTCCTCGGCGGCCAGGATGCCGTTGATCAGTTTGGACAACTCAGAAATCCAGCTCGGGTTCGGCGACCGCCTGTGCCAGCAAGTTGCGGGCCAACGAAGGTCTTCAGGCGGGGCGAAAAAGGAGCGGCGCTTAGAATGCAGCGCTCAAGAAACCGGCCGGAGTATAGCTTTCGGTCGTTGCTTTCCCCACAAAAATCCAAATGAATCCCGAGTTTGTTACTGGTCAGCCGCCGTCTGATGGTGTAGGACGCGCGCTAGAAATTTCTCTCCGCGGCGCTGACGAACTGCTGCCGCAGGACGAGTGGGTGAAGAAGCTCCGGCGCGCGGAATCCACCGGCCAGCCGCTGCGCATCAAGCTCGGGCTGGACCCGACGGCGCCGGACATCCACTTCGGCCACACCGTGGTGCTGAACAAGATGCGCCAGCTCCAAGACCTGGGGCACACGGTGATCTTCCTGATCGGCGACTTCACCAGCCTGATCGGCGATCCGTCGGGCCGCAACACCACGCGCCCGCCGCTCACGGCCGAGCAGATCCGCGCCAACGCCGAGACCTACTTCGCCCAAGCCAAGCTGGTGCTGGACGAGTCGAAGACCGAGATCCGCTACAACTCCGAGTGGAGCGACCCGCTGGGCGCGCGCGGCATGATCCAGCTGGCCGCCAAGTACACGGTGGCCCGCATGATGGAGCGTGACGACTTCAGCAAGCGCTTCAAGGCCGGGCAGTCGATCTCGGTCCACGAATTCCTCTACCCGCTGATGCAGGGCTACGACTCGGTGGCGCTCAAGAGCGACCTCGAACTCGGCGGCACCGACCAGAAGTTCAACCTGCTGGTCGGGCGGCATCTGCAGCAGGAGTACGGCCAGGAGCCGCAGTGCATCCTGACCATGCCGCTGCTGGAGGGGCTCGACGGTGTCGAGAAGATGTCCAAAAGCAAGAACAACTACATCGGCATCGGCGAGGACGCGAACACGATGTTCGCCAAGACGCTGTCGATCTCCGACGAGCTGATGTGGAAGTGGTACACCCTGCTGTCCTTCCGCTCGCTGGAGGAGATCGCCGCGCTGAAGGCCGAGGTGGCGGCCGGGCGCAACCCCAAGGACGCCAAGGTGCTGCTGGCCAAGGAACTCACGGCGCGCTTCCACAGCGCGCAGGCGGCCGAGGCGGCCGAGCAGGACTTCATCCACCGCAGCAAGGGCGGCGTGCCGGCCGAGATTCCCGAAGTGACGCTCTCGGGCGCGCCGCTGGGCATTGCGCAGCTGCTGAAGCAGGCCAATCTGGCGCCCTCGACCTCGGAGGGCAACCGCCTGATCGATGGCGGCGGCGTGCGCATCGATTCGGCCGTGGTGAGCGACAAGGGGCTCAAGCTGGGGGCCGGCAGCTATGTGGTGCAGGTGGGCAAGCGCAAGTTCGCGCGCGTGCACCTGGCCTGATTCGCCGAATGATCGCGCGATTTGCTCATCTTTTGATAGCTGCTCGCGCAGGCAGGACGGGCGCTGGAGCCCTATTTCGTTCAAGGAACCTGCAGGGGTGACAGAAAAGGGGCCTTCGGGCCCCTTCTGTCATGCGGCGCGCGCCAAGGGCGCGGTCAGCGCACCTCGATCGTGACGCGGCGGTTGCGCGGTTCGTCGACCTCGTCGGCGGTCGGCACGGCCAGGTCGCGCTCGCCGCGGCCTGCGGCCTCGATGCGCTGGCCCGGAAAGCCGCGCTGGATCAGGAGCTGCCGCAGTTCCTCGGCGCGGCGCCGCGAGAGCTGGTCGTTCTGCGGCCCGGTGCCCACCGTGTCGGTGTGGCCGGTGACGACGATGTCGGCGCCCGGCCGGGCCGCGGCGGCGGCCAGCATTTCCTGGACGGTCTGCTGCGAGGCTTCGGTCAGGACCGTGCCCCCGGCGTCGAAGTAGACGGTGTAGCGCTGCGGCCCCGGCGGCATCAGGTCGAACAGGGTGGCGTTGTCCTTGCGGACCTGGGCCGGGTCGGCCGCGTCGACCACCGGCGCGCCGGTGGCGCCGACGGCGGCGGTGGCGCGCTGGAAGGGCTTGTCGAGCGTCTGCTCGCCGCCCTTGGCCCGCACCACCACGGCGGACGGCCGGCCGTCGGCCTGCGGCAGCAGCACCACCCGCGTGGCGGGCGTGGAACAGGCGCCCAGCAGCACCGCGAGGGCGCAGCCCGCGGCCAGGGCTATTCGGCGGCGGATCGTCATCACGGCTGGGCGTCGGCCGTGACGATGAAGTCCGTGCCGCGGATGCCGATGGTGGCGGTCTGCGTGTCCACGCGCACCGCGTCGGGGTTGGTCTTGCCGATCAGGCCGCTGACCATGCGCAGCGATCCGCGCAGCAGCGAGACGAGCAGCCCGCCGTCCTGCGTGGTCGAGTCGAAATGGAACTGCTTGAGGTCCAGCCGCGAATCGGGGCCGAGAACCAGCGCCGTGCCGTCTCGCAGCACCAGGCTGGCGGCGCTGGCGGGGCCGGTGGAGATGCGATCGATGGGCGAGACGCGGTCGCCCGGCCTGGCCAAGCGGGCGTCGCCACCGCCGCTGAGCACGTGGACCTCGCCCTGCACGGACTTGATGAAGCCGGCATGCGCGTCGGCCGCGGGCGCGGGCGTGGCCGCCGCGCGTGCGGGGGGCACGGAGGCGGCAGCGGGCGCGGTCTGCGCCCCGGCCGCCGCACTGGCCAGAGCCATCGCGCAAACGGCGAGGCCGGGCGTCGGGCGGAAAGACATGCAGTGTCTCCAGGGGAAGCCGAGAGGGGCGCAATGGTACGCGAGGCGTCCTGGCGGCGTGCCCGGACTGGATAATCCGCCGCCCGCCCTTGTCGCCCTGCCTGCCGTGCCACCCGATCCTTCACCCGCTGCGCGCGCCTCCATGAGCCCGAAGGCGCTGCTGCGCCTGTCGGTGGTCGTGGCCCTCGTCACCATCGTGCTCAAGGGCTGGGCCGGCTACATCACGCATTCGATGGGCCTGATCTCCGACGCGATGGAGTCCTTCGTCAACCTGGCGAGCGCGGTGTTCGCGCTCGGCATGGTGACCATCGCCACTAGGCCGGCCGACGACGAGCATCCGTACGGCCACCACAAGGCGGAGTACTTCTCCTCCGGCTTCGAGGGCATCCTGATCATCGGCGCCGCGGTGGCGATCGGCTGGGCCGCCATCGACCGCCTGATCCATCCGCACCCGCTGGAGCAACTGGGCTGGGGCCTGGCGCTGTCGGTCGTGAGCTCGGCCTTCAACGCCGGCCTGGCCTTCATGCTCTTTCGTGCGGCCAAGGTGCATCGCTCGATCGCGCTGGAGGCCGATGGCCGCCACCTGATGGCGGATGTGTGGACCTCGGCCGCCGTGGTCGTCGGGCTGCTGGCCGTGCTGGCCACCGGCTGGCTGTGGCTGGATTCGGTGCTGGCGCTGGGCGTGGCGCTGAACATCGTGCGCGAGGGCGCGCACCTGGTCTGGCGCTCGAGCCAGGGCCTGATGGACCAGGCGCTGGAACCCGAGGCACAGGAGTCCCTGCACGCCGCGCTCGCGCGCTTCGTCGCCCGGGTGCCCGAAGGGCCGCAACTGCGCTTCGACGACATCGTCACGCGCCGGGCCGGACAGCGCCGCTTCGCCGACCTGCACATGCACGTACCGGGTGACTGGTCGCTGCAGCGCGCGGCGGCATTGCGCGACGGCGTGGAGCAGGCGCTGATGGATGCTGTGCCAGGCCTGCGGGTGACGTTGCAACTGCTGCCGCTGACCATGGAAGCGCGCGCTGTGCAGCTCGATGGCCATCCGGGGACCGAGGCGGCCGGTGGAGGCTCGGCATGAAGGCCGTGCTGCAGCGCGTGAGCGACGCGCGCGTGGAGGTCGGCGGCGATGTGGTCGGGCGCATCGGCCATGGCCTGCTGGTGCTGGTGTGCGCCGAGCGCGGGGACACCGAGTCCACTGGCGGGCGCCTGCTGGCCAAGATCCTGAAGCTGCGCATCTTTTCGGATGACGCCGGGAAGATGAACCGCAGCGTGCAGGATGTCGGCGGCGGCCTGCTGCTGGTCAGCCAGTTCACGCTCGCGGCCGACGTGAGCGGCGGCAACCGGCCGAGCTTCACCAGCGCGGCGCCACCCGACGAGGGCCGCCGGCTCTACGAGGCCTTCGTGGCGCAGGCCCGCGCGGCGCATCCCGAGGTGGCGACCGGCACCTTCGGCGCCGACATGCAGGTCCATCTGGTGAACGACGGGCCGGTCACCATTCCGCTACAGATTTCATAGCTGATTCTTCAAGCGGAGCGAGCGCTGCAGCCCGATTTCGCTTGTTGTCACCTGTATATCGCGCGACGTCGGGGCGCTCAGCGGCGGCGATAGGGGTTGCGCACGCCCAGGCCGGCGAGGATCTCGATCTCGCGCGCTTCCATGGCCTCGGCGTCGGCCTCGCCAGTCTCGTGGTCCCAGCCTTGGGCATGCAGCGTGCCGTGCACGAGCAGGTGGGCGTAGTGGTCGGCCAGCGTGGCGCGCAGTTCCTTCGCCTCGTGCGCAACCACGGGCGCGCACAGGACGAGGTCGGCCATGACCACGGGCGATTGCGTGTAGTCAAAGGTCAGCACGTTGGTGGCGTAGTCCTTGCCACGGAACTCGCGGTTCAGGCGCTGTCCTTCCTCGGCGTCGACGATGCGCACCGTCAGCTCTCCAGGCAGCGCCAGCGCATGGCGGATGCAGCGCGCCACGCGGTGCCGCGGCAGTGCAGCACGATGCCGGGCGACACCGTCGAAGCGGCCGAACTGCAGGGACAGCGAAAGCTCGGGCAGCCTCATGGCGTCAGCAGGTCTTCGTGCCGAAAAGGGCCGCGGCGCTCACTTGGCATGCGCTGCGTGCCATGCATTCCGTAACGACCAACTCAACGTGCTCGCTTGCCATTGGCGTCGTAGGCATCCACGATGCGTGCCACAAGGGGGTGTCGCACCACGTCGCCGCTGTTGAAGTGCGTGAACGCCAGCCCCTGCACGCGCTTGAGCACGCGCTCGGCGTCGATCAGGCCGCTGGTCTGCTGCTTGGGCAAATCGATCTGGCTCACATCGCCCGTCACCACGCACTTGCTGCCGAAGCCGATGCGCGTGAGGAACATCTTCATCTGCTCGGGCGTGGTGTTCTGCGCCTCGTCGAGGATGACGAAGGCGTTGTTCAGCGTGCGGCCGCGCATGAAGGCCAGCGGCGCGATCTCCAGCGCGTTGCGCTCGAAGGCCTTGGCCACCTTCTCGAAGCCCATCAGGTCGTAGAGCGCGTCGTACAGCGGGCGCAGGTAGGGATCGACCTTCTGCGTCAGGTCGCCCGGCAGGAAGCCCAGGCGCTCGCCGGCTTCGACCGCCGGGCGCGTGAGCACGATGCGCTGCACGGCCGAACGCTCCAGCGCGTCGACCGCGCAGGCGACGGCCAGGTAGGTCTTGCCTGTGCCGGCCGGGCCGATGCCGAAGGTGATGTCGTGGTTCGCGATGTGGTCGAGGTAGACGCTCTGGTTGGGCGTGCGCGCACGCAGGTTGGCGCGCCGCGTGGCAAGCGTCATCGCGCCATCCTCGTCCTCGGCCATGCTGTTGTCGCCTGCTAGGGTGAGTTGCACCACCGCCGCGTCGATCGGCCGCTGCGCGATCTCGTAGAGCGCCTGCAGCGTTTCGATGGCCCGCTCTGCCTTGGCCTTCGGCCCGTCGACCTTGAAGGCCTCATGCCGATGGGCGATCTTCACGCCCAGTGCGTCCTCGATCTGCCGCAGGTGAGCATCCAGCGGGCCGCACAGGTGGGACAGGCGGGTGTTGTTCGGAGGGGTGAAGGTATGGCGGAGGAGCAAAGTGGAGGGCTCTCTTTTTCTGACGCGAAGTCTCATCATACGAAGGGACCCGATGGTCGCTGACGATGATGAACTGCATCTTTTTGCGCATTTCCCGTCGGTGAGCCGCCACGGCCGACATGACGACCGCTGTCGAAACAACGCACAATAGTGTTTCGATCGGTTACCTTTTGAGGGTTAGGGAGTAGTGCGTATGAAGCACATGGCACGAGTAGCCGCGTGGACGCTGTTGGGGCTCGGTGCTGCCGTCCTGACGGCATGCGGAGGTGGCTCCGGTGGCGGCGGAGCGGGAGTGGATGTCGCCAAGCTGGGCCAGACGGCTGCTTCGGCGCCTGTGGCAACGACGGGCGGTTCCGAGACGCGAGCTGCCCAGGAGTCGAAGCCGGCACAGGCGAGCAGCGCGCCGACGGCCCTCATCGAAGAAAAGATCAGCACCGGGCCTTCGACCGCCGAGGTGAGCCCGTTGCGGTCCAGGCCAGCACAGGATGCGCCTTCGGCCCGCTCGATCCTTCTGCCGGCGCTTGCCGCAGCCCAGCGCCCCGGCGTTCAGAAATCCGCCGGCGCACAACTCGGCGTCCCGGTGAAGGTCGGGCAGGCGCGCAGCGTCGACGCCACGGCGACGGCGAGCAGTACCGCGGAACTGTTGAAGTGGACGCCGTCTTCGCGTGGCGGCAAGGTGACTGCGCTGAGATTTGTTTCGTCAGGCGCTCTCGGGGTGCGCGTTGGGCTCCTCGTCAAGAGCTTGCCCATCGGAAGCATTGTTCGGTTTTACGCGGACGGCAGCGGCCAGGTCTACGAAATCCCCGCCCAGGAGGTGCTGTCCACCATCGACCGCAATCTGGCTGCAGGGGACTCCGGTGATCCCGCACACACCTACTGGTCGCCCAATCTCGGCGGTGAGGCCATCAGTGTGGAGGTCGAGGTCCCTCCCAACACCGACACGGGCAATGTGCAGTTTTCCGTGCCCACCTTGTCGCACGTGACCGTCGACATCCGCGACCTGAAGTCGATTCAGAAAGTCGGGGAAGCAGGGTCTTGCAACTTCGATGTTTCATGCGATCTGTCTGTTGCACAGCTCAGCAAGTCGGTCGCGTTGATGGATTTCATTGCCGATGGCACGGGCGGGACGACGGCCGGCTCGGCGTACGTCTGCACGGGGACATTGATGAATGACCGGATGTCCAGCGGCATCCCCTATTTCCTCAGCGCCAACCATTGCATCCCGACCCAGACGGTCGCGAGTTCGCTCTACACGCTCTGGTCTTACAAATCGGCTTCTTGCGGATCGACGCAACTGAGCACGCTGTCGTCGTTGATGACGTCCGGCGCTGCGCTGCTGTATGCCAGCGGCTCGACCGATACCTCGTTCATGCGATTGAATGGCCAGCCGCCCGCGGGCGCTGTATACGCAGGGTCGAGCACGATCGCGCTCGATCCGGCAGCGAGCGTCTATGACGTTCACCACCCCGAAGGGGATTACCAGAAAGTCAGCAGTGGCACGTTTCAGGGCTACGCGTCGTGCACGACGGGTGGCTGTCTGGCGTCCAGTTCTGCGACCAATTCCAACTTCCTTCGAGTCAGATGGTGGTCTGGCACGACGGAGCCCGGCAGCAGCGGCTCGGGGCTTTTCACGCGCTTGAACGGCAAGGATTACCTCGTCGGCCAGTTGTATGGAGGATCGGCCTCGTGCAGCAATATCCTGGGCAACGACTACTTCGGCAGGTTCGATGTGGCCTTCAATTCGGCCCTGTCTCAATGGCTCGGGGCGTCATCGCCCACCCTGCGGGTGCCTGTCTACCGCCTCTACAACACCAACACCGGCACGCACTTCTACACCATCGATCCGGCCGAGCGGGACTGGGCGGTGCAGAAGATTCGCGAGCTCACCTATGAAGGCGTTGCTTTCTACGCCTTTGGCGTTCCAGGGACTGCCACCAACGCGGTCTATCGCTTCTACAACAGGGAAAAGGGCGTCCATTTCTACACGATCAGCCAAGCTGAGCGCGACCAGGTCATCGCAACGCTTCCCCAGTTCACGTTCGAGGGCGTTGCGTGGTATGCGAATACGGCACCCGGGAGCGCCGCGACGCAGATGTACCGCTTCTACAATCGCGAGAAGGGAGTGCACTTCTACACCATCAGCCCGGCTGAGCGGGACCAGGTCATCTCGACACTTCCGCAATTCAGCTACGAGGGCGTGGGTTACTACGCGTGGACCTTCTAGCTCCGTCTTAGGCTGAATCGGGCAACCATAGAGCAATTCGTTGATCGGCAAACTCACCGGCATCCTCTCCGAGCGCAACCCGCCCCAGATCATCATTGATTGCCACGGGGTGGGCTACGAGGTCGACGTGCCCATGAGCACCTTCTACAGCCTTCCGGGAGTGGGCGAGAAAGTCTCGTTGCTCACCCATTTCGTCGTCCGGGAGGACGCGCAGATCCTCTATGGATTCGGCACCGCCGCCGAGCGCGCTGCATTCCGGCAGCTCATCAAGATCGCCGGAGTCGGGCCGCGTACGGCCCTGGGCGTGCTGTCGGGAATGGGAGTGAACGAGCTGGCCCAGGCAGTTTCGCTGCAGGAGGCTGGCAGGCTGGTCAAGATTCCCGGGATCGGGAAGAAGACCGCAGAACGACTGCTCCTCGAACTCAAGGGCAAGCTGGGCGACGCATTCGGGCCGGTCAGCGGTGCCGCTCAGCCCGCCAGCGATGCCCAGGCAGACATCCTCCAGGCGCTGCTCGCCCTGGGCTACAGCGACAAGGAGGCGGCCGCCGCGCTCAAGGCGCTGGCCAAGGACGTAGGCGTGAGCGAGGGCATCAAGCTGGCGCTCAAGGCTCTGGCGAAATAGCCGATTCCGCTGCGGCGGGCGCAGGCCTTCCTCATGCGTGCGGAGCCGCCGCCACGGCAGCGTTCGTCGGTGAAGGGCGTCAAGGCACCCACCAGTGATGCAGCGCATGGAAATACAGCGGCGCCGCGAAGATCACCGAATCGAGCCGGTCGAGCATGCCGCCGTGGCCCTCGATCATGGTGCCCCAGTCCTTCACGCCGCGGTCGCGCTTGATGGCCGACATCACCAGCCCGCCGAAGAAGCCCATCACGCAGATCATGAAGGCCATGAGCGCCGCCTGCCAGGGCGTGAAGGGCGTGGCCCAGTAAAGCGCCGCGCCCAGCGCCGTGGCGCTGGCGACGCCGCCGACGAGCCCTTCCCACGTCTTGGAGGGCGACAGCTCCGGCGCCACCTTGCGCCGGCCGAAGAGCTTGCCCCACACGTACTGCAGCACGTCGCTGCCCTGCACCACGATCACCAGGAAGGCGATCAGCAGCAGGTTGCGGTCCTCGAAGCCCGGGATCTTCAGTGTGAGCAGCGCCGGCACGTGGCTGATGCAGAACACGCACACCATCAGCCCCCACTGGACCTTGGCCGTGCGTTCGAGGAAGCGTTTGGTGTCGCCGCCCACGGCCGAGAGAATCGGCAGGATCAGGAACACCTCGACCGGGATGAAGATCGCGAACATGCCGTACCACTCGATCCACACCAGGAAGTACTGCACCGGCAGGGCGATGTAGAACGCGGCCGCGATGGCCAGGTGGTCGCCGCGGCGCGTGTAGCTCAGGCTCATGAACTCGCGCAGCGCATAGAACGAGATCAGGTAGAACAGCACGATCACGCCGCCCTTGCCGAGCGCGAACGCGATGCCGATGACCGCCACCATCACCCACCAGGCGTTCACGCGGGCGTTGAGGTTGTCGATGACGGAATGCGGCGCCCCGTGTGCCACGCGCCACTTGAGCAGGGCGCCGATGGCCGAGGCGAGGATCAGCACGCCGGCCACGCCGCCGAAGAGCTGCAGCGTGGTCTGGGTCGAGGCGTTCATGGCATGCCCTCCTTGCCGGCAGCAGGCTGCAAGGCCGCGGCCTGCCTGGGCGCCTCGGTGTCGTCCTCGCGGTCGTACTCGGGCCGCAGGTCCAGCATGGCCTGGCGCGCGCGGGCCAGGAAGGCGGCCTTGTCCTCGCGATCGCCCAGCGCCAGCGGCGCGCCGAAGCGCACCGAGCAGGCCAGCGGCACCGGCACCAGTTGCCCCTTGGGCAGCACGCGCTTGAGGTTCTCGATCCACACCGGCACCAGCCGCACCGCCAGGCCTTCCTGCTGCAGGTAGCGCGCGATGTGGAACAGCCCGCTCTTGAGCGGCAGCAGGATGTCCTCACCCGTGTTGCGCGTGCCTTCGGGGAATATGATGAGCGAGTCGCCGGCCTTCAGCGCGTCGGTCATCTGCTGCACCGGATTGGGCCCGTCGCTGCCGCCGTCGCGGCGGATCATGAGCGCGTTGAACACGTCCTCGCCGATGAAGCGGCGCAGCTTGGAGGCCATCCAGTAGTCCTGGCCGGCGACCGGTCGTGTGATGGCGCGCAGGTCCGGCGGCAGCGTGGCCCACAGCAACACGAAGTCGCCGTGGCTGGTGTGGTTGGCGAAGTAGAGCGTCTGCTCGGCGCGCGGCGTGGTGCCCGACCAGATGGCGCGCACGCCGGTCAGCAGCGCGGCGATGCCGATGATCAGCCGGCCGGCGATGAAGGCGAGCACGCGGCGCAGGATCACCCGCGGGGGCGGGGCGTCGGAGTCGAAGGCGTCGGTCATGCGGGGCGTCCGCGGCGAGGGAGGGGCAAGTTCATCGGAGGTCCTCGGTCATCACGGCGAGCAGGAACATCGCGCTCTGGCAGGCGATCACGATCAAATGGCGTTGCATCAGCTGGCGCGTGCCGCCGATGCGATCGGCGAGCGCGCGCTCCGACTCGGGTGCGGCGCGCAAGCCCAGTGCGGCGAGCGCGCCGTCGAGCGTGCGCAGGGACGGCAGGGTGCCCGCAGCGAGCGACTCGAACAGCCGCTGATCGAAGCGCAGGCGGAAGGCGAAGTAGCGCTCCAGCACGCCCAGCACCGCCACCGCGCCGAAGCCCATGGTGGCCGTCATCGAGAGGGCGCGCACCGTGAGCGCGAGCACTGCGGCGGCGACCACGCTCAGCGCGAAGCCCCACCAGCCCGCCAGCTGCTCGGCGCGCAGCAGTGCGGCCAGGGTCGCGCAGTGTGCGCGTTCGTTGTCGTTCATGCGGTGCCCTGCTCCTTCTCGTTCCCGAGGGCGGAGCTTAGTGCAGCGGCCGGCGCGGCTGCCGGAGCGCCGAGCAGCGCGCGCCAGGCCGGCTTGAGCACGATCTGCGGGCGTGCGCCGCGCACCACGGCTTCGGCGGCCATGGCATCGGCCGCCCCGCCGTGCCGGTGCAGCCAACCCACCACCGTGGCCGCGCTGCGCGAAAAGCCGAGTGCACAGCAGACCCAGACCGTGTCGCGACCGGCGCCCGCCCGCCGCTGCGCTTCGACCAGCAACACCGCGCGTTGCAGCTGGGTGGCGCTCGGCATCACCAGGTCGAGCAGGGGCGCACAGCGCGCGCGACCCGCCGCGGCGGCCTCCGCCGGCAGCTGCAGCTCCGCGCTCAGGCCGACAAGGCGCGGCCGGCCCGCTTCCTGCCATTCGGCCGTGGTCGGCACCCGGCCCAGTCGCAGGCCGGGCGCGACCTCTGCGCTGGGCGGCAGGCGTCGCGTCCACAGGCGGGCGTTGATCCATGCGCCGAGGCGATAAGGCGCCAGCAGCCAGCGCGCGCTCCAGCACATGCGCCCGTCGCGGCCCATCCCGAAGCCGCGCGCACCGAAGCCGATGTAGTTGAGCGCGACGATCGCCAGCGAGGCCGCCGGCCAGGCCAGCCACAGGGCCGCGCCGTGCAGGCCGATCGCCAGCGCCAGGCACAGGGCGGCGCCTGCGGCATAGAAGCCCGCGAGCTTCCAGCGCTGCGGGTCGCGCGCCAGCCGCCAGGCGCGCGGCAGCGCCACCACGCGCTCCAGCGGCCACAGCCACACGCACACGAGGCCGAGCAGCGCACCGGTCGGGATGTCGATGAAGTGGTGCTGGTAGGTGGTGAGCACCGAGCCGCAGATCGCGAGCGTCCACAGGTGCAGCACCCACCGGCCCCAGCGCGGCGCGATGAGGCGGCGGTACCAGTCCCACAGGATCACGGCCAGCGCGATGTGCAGCGAGGGCGCCTGGTTGTACGGCTGGTCGAAGCCTCGCAGGGCGTCGAAGAGGAAGGCCGGCGCCCCTTCCACCGCCGGCTGGCCGAAGCTGAAGTGCAACGGCCACAGCACGAAGCAGGTGCAGGCGATCACCGTGGCCGTGAGCAACCGCAAGGCGTGCCGGTCGACGAGGTGCTTCGTGCGGCCGAGGAAGAGTGACAGCGCGTAGAAGGCGTTGATCGACCAGTAGGGAAAGATCGTCCACGCCCAGAAGGGCATGCCGCGTTCCCAGTCGAACACCACCGAGGGCGCCTGCGCCCGCGTGCCGGCCCACCAGTTGGCGAGGCCATAGCTCAGGTAGAAGAGCGGCCCGAGCAGCGCCAGCCAGGCGGCCGCGCGCTTCCAGGGCCAGGGCCTTCGCGGACGCGTGGCGTTCATCGCTCCACGCGCTGCGCCAGGGAGACGGTGAAGATGCCCCACTCGTCGACACGCTGGGCGATCTTGCGAAAGCCCGCCTCCTCGACGAGCTGGTCCATCTCGGCCTGCGTGCGCCGACGCATCACCCACGCCTGGCCCTGCCGGTGGCTGGTCAGCGCGCGCGCGATCATCTCCAGCTGCGGGTGCCAGGGCTGGCCGGTGTAGACCAGCCAGCCGCCGTCTTCCACCGCGTCGCCCACACCGGCGAGCGAGCGCCGCACCATTTCGTTCTCGGGAAAGAGCTCGTACAGGCCCGACACGACGGCCAGCGTGGGCCGCGGCGTCACGGTGGCCAGGCTCAGGCGGTCGAAGGCGTCGGCCTGCACGAACTCGGCGCGGTCCTGCAGCTCGCGCTGGGCGATGAGGGCGCGGCCATCGCGCACGTTGATGTCGCTGTAGTCGCGCAGCAGGATCGAATGCGCCTTCACCGGGCTGGCGGCCACGGCATCGAGCACGTAGCGGCCATGGCCGGCGGCGATGTCCATGACCCGGACCTCGCGGTGCATGTGGGCCAGGCGCTCCATCGCGTCGCGAATGAGTTCCTCGACGTGCAGCTTGCGCTGGCGGATGCCGCGCCAGCCGATCGAGTCGAGGTAGGTGCGGTCGATCGTCCGGCCCACGAACGGCGCGCCCGCGGGCTCGTTGCGGTAGACGTAGTCGAGCGTGCTGCCCGAGTCGAAGCCGGTCGCGTGGCCCAGCGCGATGCCGCGTGAGAGCCTGCCGCCCAGCTTCAGGCTGGCGCGCGTCATGGCCCAGTAGGCGCCGCGCGGCGACAGGGGCGAGAGCGGCTCGGCCAGCGCGCGCGACTCCTCGGCCGTGGCGCCTGCCTTGTCGGCTTCGCGCAGGTCGACGGGCTCGGGCGGGTGGTCGAACAGGCGGAGGATGAAGTCGCGCACCGCCGCAACGGCCGGCGCGCGGTCCTTCTCGCCCAGCGTGTCGTGGAAGAAGCCCGGCAGCTCGATCTTCTCCTTCACCGCGCTGCCCAGGCGCTCGAAGAATGCGTGCTGCGGTTGGTGGTGCACCACCCAGTCGGCGCCCGAGATGAGCAGCTGCGTCGGCACCACGATGGCGTTGGCGTCCTGCACCACGCGCTCGGCCGCGGCGTACAGGTCGAGCAGGATGTTGACGGCGATGGGCCGCGTGATGAGCGGGTCGGCCTCGAAGCTGGCGATGCGCTCGGGGTCGTGCGTGAGGAACTTCGCCTTCACGTAGCTGTTGACGAAGAACAGGCCGCGCAGCTTGTGCATCAGCGCCAGGCCCGGCCGCGCGAAGGGCACGTACAGCTTGACCTTGAAGGCCGGCGAGGCGAGCGTGAGGCCGCGCACCCTGGGCGCGTAGTCGTGCGCCCAGGTCGACACCAGCACCGCGCCCACGCTCTGCGCAACGACGTGGATGTCGTGCTCGGCCACGCCGTGCTGCGTGCCGATGTGCTCGATGAAGGTCTGCACGTCGCGCACCGAGTGCGCGAAGCTGGGGCTGTGGCCCCGCTGGCCCGGCGAGCGGCCGTGGCCCCGGGCGTCCCAGGCGAAGAAGTCGAAGTCGGGCAGGTCGAGTTCGTCGACCAGGTGCGCCATGCGCGCGCCGTGCTCGTGGCCGCGGTGGAACAGCACGATGGCGCCGCGGCGAGCGGCGCCGGTGGCGGGCCAGTGGCGGTAGAACAGCGACTCGCCGTCGTGCGTGTCGAAGTGCAGTTCCTGCGCGGTGCGGGACGAGGGGGTCATAGAGCTCCAGAAGACGGGGTCTTATTTTGCTATTAAAAAGATAGCTGCTCGCGCCCGATCCACGGGCGTTGCGGGCCTATTTGGCTTAAAGCGCTGTTGATTGGCCGGCTTCGACGAGCGCGCGGCGAATGCGGTTGGCGATGGTCCACGCGACAAGGGCGGCGATCAGCGGCATGAGCCACGCCGCCCAGCCGGCCAAGGGCCAGCCCAGCGCGACATACAGTCCCAGCGCGCCGAAGACGAAGGCGCGGTCGCTCTTGCCCATCGGCCCGTCGTAGCGGCGCGAGGCACCGACCGTCGGGCCCAGCGCGCCCGCGAATTCCGAGAGGCCCGCCAGCACGATCACGGCGCCGACCCAGAAGCCGCCGAACGGCGCGACGAGTGCGAAGGGCGCGTAGAGCGCCGCGTCCGAAAGCACGTCGGTCAGCTCGTTGAGGAAGGCGCCCAGCGCGCTCTTCTGGCCGTGCTCTCGTGCCAGCATGCCGTCGATGGCATTGAAAGCCATGCGCAGGAACATCCACAGCGGCACCAGCGCGAAGGCCCAGCGGCCGGGCGCTGCGAAAGTCTGGGCCCCCATGCCCCCCGGGGGGGTTTGCTCACCTTGGGGCGGCCCGGCGGTGAACAGGAGCCAGACGCCGAGCGCCACCGACACCGCGCAGGCCGCCATCGTCACTTGATTGGCGGTGACGCCGGCCCGGGCGAGGCGCCCGACCAGCGGCCGCAGCAGGGCCTGGAATCGCGGCTTCAGTTCGTAGATGGACACAGGGGGAGTTCCTCGTTCTCGTCGTTCTTGTGTGGCGGCGGATTGTGACAGTGCAGGGTGGCGCGACCGGGGCGCAAGTTTGTACCGGTATTCGGATTGCGGATTGCGGGTATCGCCCGGCGAGACTTCGACACGGACGCCAAGGCGCGCACTGCAGCACATCTGCCCTAGACTCCCTCGATCCCGACCCGCCCTGCCGCATGAGCATCCAGACCGACGACTTCTCCCCCGCACCGCCCCGCGTGGTGTCCGCCGCCCCCGCATCGCCCAACGAGGAGGCGATCGAGCGCGCGCTGCGGCCCAAGCTGCTCGACGAGTATGTGGGCCAGGCCAAGGTGCGCGAGCAGCTGGAGATCTTCATCGGTGCGGCCAAGAAGCGCGGCGAGCCGCTGGACCACGTCCTGCTCTTTGGCCCGCCGGGCCTGGGCAAGACCACGCTGAGCCACATCGTTGCCGCCGAATTGGGCGTGAACCTGCGCCAGACCAGCGGCCCGGTGCTCGAGAAGCCCAAGGACCTGGCCGCGCTGCTGACCAACCTCGAGGCGCACGACGTGCTCTTCATCGACGAGATCCACCGGCTGTCGCCCGTGGTCGAGGAAATCCTCTACCCCGCGCTGGAGGACTACCAGATCGACATCATGATCGGCGAGGGCCCCGCGGCGCGCAGCATCAAGCTCGACCTGCAGCCCTTCACCCTGGTCGGGGCCACCACGCGCGCCGGCATGCTGACCAACCCGCTGCGCGACCGCTTCGGCATCGTGGCGCGGCTGGAGTTCTACACGGCCGAAGAGTTGACGCGCATCGTCACGCGCAGCGCCGGCCTGCTCAAGGCGCCCATGGACGCCGAGGGCGCCTTCGAGATCGCGCGCCGCTCGCGCGGCACGCCCCGCATTGCCAACCGCTTGCTGCGCCGCGTGCGCGACTACGCCGACGTCAAGGGCACCGGCCGCATCACGCAGGACATCGCGCACAAGGCATTGGCCATGCTCGACGTCGACCCGCAGGGCTTCGACCTGATGGACCGCAAGCTCCTCGAGGCCGTGATCCACCGCTTCGACGGCGGCCCGGTCGGCCTGGACAACGTGGCCGCCGCCATCGGGGAGGAGTCCGGCACCATCGAGGACGTGATCGAGCCCTACCTGATCCAGCAGGGCTACCTGCAACGCACGCCGCGCGGGCGCATCGCCACGCTGGCCGCATACCGCCACCTGGGCGTGGCGGCGCCGAGCGCCCGCGCCAACGACGCGGACTTGTTCGGCAGCTGAAAGCGGCGGCCGACAATGGCCGCATGCACACGCACGACCTGAGCCCCTGGCAGCACAGCCACCAGTTCGACACCGGCAACACCGCGGCGGAGCGCAGCACGCGGCTGGTGATGTGGATCACCGCCGCGGCGATGGTGCTGGAGATCGGCGCGGGCTGGTGGTTCAACTCGATGGCCCTGCTGGCCGACGGCTGGCACATGAGCTCGCATGCGGTGGCGATCGGCCTGAGCGCCTTCGCTTATGCGGCGGCGAGGCGCTATGCGCACGACCCGCGCTTCGCCTTCGGCACCTGGAAAATCGAGGTCCTGGGCGGCTTCGCCAGCGCCCTGTTCCTCCTGGGCGTGGCGGCGCTGATGGTGTTCGGCTCGCTGGAGCGGCTGTGGTCGCCCTCGCCGATCCACTACCGCGAGGCGGTCGTGATCGCGGTGCTGGGGCTGGTGGTCAACCTGGTCTGCGCGCGCCTGCTGCATGCGGGCCACGGGCATGACCACGGGCACGACCATCACCACGGGCATGGCCATGCACACGACGAGCCGCACGGCGTCCACCACCACGACCTCAACCTGCGCTCGGCCTACCTGCACGTCGTGGCCGATGCGGCCACCTCGGTGCTGGCCATCGCCGCGCTGCTGGGCGGCTGGTTCTTCGGCTGGGCCTGGCTCGACCCGGTGATGGGCCTGGTGGGCGCAGTCCTGGTGGCGCTGTGGGCCCAGGGCCTGTTGAAGGAAACGGCCAAGGTGCTGCTCGACCGCGAGATGGACCACCCGGTCACCGACGAGATCCGCGAAGGCATCGAGACCGCGCTGGCCGACTCCGAGACCCGCGTGGCCGACCTGCACGTCTGGCGCGTGGGCCGCGCCGCCTATGCCTGCGCCGTCACCGTGGTCACGCATTCGCCCACGCTCACGGCCGACCAGGTGCGGGCCACCTTCGCGATGCACGAGGAGATTCGCCACAGCACGGTGGAAGTCCAGCACTGCGATTGAGCGCGCCCGGCGGGCGTGGCGGCTGCGCCGCGTCATCCGCTCGTCATCCGATGGACACACGCCGGTCACGCCCGGGCAGGATGCTGCCAGGCCATGCAACGCGACGATGCCTTCCTGCGCGCGTGGCGCGACACTGCGGCCCGGGCCCTGGCGCCCGAGGACGACGAGCCCGGCCGTGCCCCGCAGCGCTACCGCACGCTCTGGATCTCGGACCTGCACCTGGGCACGCCCGGTTGCCAGGCGCGGGCGCTGCTCGACTTCCTCAAGCACACCGAGTGCGACACGCTCTTCCTGGTCGGCGACATCATCGACGGCTGGCAACTCAGGCGGCACTGGTACTGGCCGCAGACGCACAACGACGTGATCCAGAAGCTGCTGCGCAAGGCGCGCAAGGGCACGCGCGTCATCTTCATCCCGGGCAACCACGACGAGTTCGCGCGCAAGTACCTGCACCACAACTTCGGCGGCATCGACGTGGCCGAGGAATGGATCCACGAGACGGCCGACGGCCGCAAGCTGTGGGTGATGCACGGCGACCTGTTCGACGGCGTGATCCAGTGCGCCAAGTGGCTGGCCTACGTGGGCGACTCGCTCTACGAGTTCACGCTCAAGCTCAACCGGCACCTCAACAGCCTGCGCGCGCGCCTGGGGCTGCCGTACTGGTCGCTGTCCAAGTACCTCAAGGGCAAAGTCAAGCGGGCGGTGAGCTACGTCGGCGACTTCGAGCACGCCGTGGCGCGCGAGGCGCACAAGCGCGGCGTGCAGGGCGTGGTCTGCGGCCACATCCACCACGCCGAGATGCGCGAGATTGACGGCATCCTCTATTGCAACGACGGCGACTGGGTCGAGAGCCTCACCGCGCTGGCCGAACATGCCGACGGCACGCTGGAGATCCTCGACTGGTCAGCGCAGATGCGGGCGACGGCGCATGGCGGTGTGCCCGCAGCATCGGTCGCGGCGGCCGGCGCTTGATCGTCACGTTCGTTACGAATTTGGCTCCAGCGCCCGGATGGCGGGCGCTGCAAGCCGATTGCACTTTTCGTTTTTCTGACCGATGAGCACGAAAAAGCGCCGGTGCCGCACGAGGCGGGCACCGGCGCCGTGGCGCGTGGAGCGAGGCGGGCGCAGGGCCCGCCGCTGGTCTCAAGTCAATGTGGCTTTGCCATCTTGACTTGAGCCCCCCGCGAGGGGCGGGCTGGGCGCAGCCCCGCCCTGGGGGCCTCAGAACGCGAAGTTGGCCGTCAGGCGGAAGGTGCGCGGCGCGCCGGGCGTGTAGCGGTAGCCGCTCTTGTTGATCGCGGCCACGTATTCCTTGTCCGCCAGGTTGTAGATGTTGAACTGCAGGTCGACGTTCTTGTTGATGCGGTAGGCCGCCATCGCGTCGAAGACCCAGTACGAATCCACGTACGCCGGCGTGCCCACGGCGCCGTCGGTGCCGCGGTTGAGCTTGCCGTTGTAGCGGGCGCCGAAGCCCACGGTCAGCCCGACCGGCAGCTGGTAGGTGGTCCACGCCGTGAAGGCGTTCTTGGGCGTGTAGGCCAGTGCGGAGCTGCCATCGGCCAGCACCGAGGGGCCGCTCAGCACCTTGGTGTCCTGGTGTGTGAAGCCCGCACTCACGCCCCAGCGTTCGGTGATGGCGCCGGCGGCGCCGAACTCGACGCCCTGCACGCGCTTCTTGCCGGTCTGGTAGTAGTTGCCGCTCACCGCGTCCTGCACCACCTCGTTGCTCACGTCGGTGCGGAACAGCGCGGCCGTCAGCGCCAGCTTCTTGTTCAGCACGTCCCACTTGGTGCCCAGTTCCCAGGTCTTGGTCTTCTGCGGGTCGAAGTCGGTGCGGTTGGCGCTGTTGCCGGTGCCGCTGGCCGCCAGGGCGAAGTTGTTGCCGCCCGGCGGCTGCGCTGCGGTGCCGTAGGCCAGGTAGACGCTGCTGTAGTCGGTGGGCTTGTAGACCAGGCCGAGCTTGCCGGTCCACAGGCTGCCCGACTTGCTGAACGAGCTGGGGGTCAGCACGCCGGTGGTCGCGTTCAGCGCGGTGGCGTCGTAGTCGGTCGAGTAGTGGTCGTAACGCAGGCCGCCGGTGAGCGACCATTGCTCGTTGAATTTCAGCGTGTCGAACACATAGGCGCCGACGGTGGTCGTCGTGCCGTCGGTGCTCGTGCCGTTGGGCAGGCGCAGGTAGCCCAGCACGTTGGGGTTGGGCGCGTAGAGGTTGGCGGCAGGCCAGAAGCCGGCGGTGCGGATGCCCGGAACGCCGAATACCGTCGCGCCCTGGCCGTAGTAGCCGATCGACTCCTGCTCCTCGCGGATCAGCTCCACGCCGGCGTTGAGCGTGTGGCCCACGCTGCCGGTGTTGAACTTGGCGCTGAGGTTCGTCTGGTTGGTCAGGATCGTGTTGTCCTGCGTCTTGTTGGTCGGCAGGTTGCGGGTGATCGTCCAGGCCAGCGGATTGGCCACCGTCGTCGTGCCGGGCACGAAGGTGTTGATGAAGCCCGAGGTGGCCGCCGGCAGGCCGCCACGGTAGGTGCTGCTCGTGCCGACGCGGGTCGAGCTCAGGCCCGCGCCCATGAAGGCCGTGAGCATGTAGTCCTGCTCGGTCTTGCCGTAGCGGAAGGTGTTGCGCAGCGTGACGTCGGGCGTGATGTCGTGCTCGACGCGCGCCGTGAACATGTTCTGCGTGACGTTCTCGAAGTCCGAGCTCGTGCCGTAGAAGTTGCTGGAGTTCACGCGGGACGCGAAGTCCAGGTAGCCGCGGCGCAGGATGCCGGCGTTGATGGTCCTCGGGTCGGGGTTCGAATAGCCCGGCAGGCCGATGGTGGGCACGCCGCCGTCGGGGATGTTGTTCTGCTTGATGTGGACGAAGTCGAAGTAGAAGCGCGTCGGGCTGTTCAGGCCGAAGGCGAAGGAGGGCGCGATGCCCCAGCGCTTGTTCTTGACCACGTCTCGGCCCGACACGTCGGCGTCTTCGGCCACGGCGTTCAGGCGGAAGGCGGCGCCGATGCCATTGGGCCCGCTCAGCGCCTTGTTCCAGTCGATCGACGCGCGCTTGAAGCTGTCGCTGCCGGCACCGACCGAGCCGAAGAAGCTGTCCGACAGCGTCGGCTTCTTGGTGATGAGGTTGATGTAGCCCGTGGGCGAGGTGCGGCCGGTGTCGCTGCCGGCGGGGCCTTTCACGACCTCGACCTGATCGATGTTGAAGGTGTCGCGCGAGATCGAGCCGGTGTCGCGGATGCCATCGACGAAGATGCTGCTCGACGAGTCGAAGCCGCGCATGTAGACCGCGTCGCCGGTGCTGGTGTTGCCGTTCTCGCCCAGGTAGAAGGCGCCCGCGCCGGGGGTGTTGCGCAGCGCTTCGGTCAGCGTGGTCGCGCCCTGTTCGCGCAGCACCTGCTCACGGATCACCTGCACGGTCTGCGGCGTGTCGACCAGCGGCGCGGTGAACTTCGGGTTGGCCGAGGTCTCGGCCTTGTAGTCCGCGGCGGGTGCCGAATCCTGCACCTGCACCGAGGGCAGCGTGCCGGCGGCCGTCTGCGCCAGGCTCGGCAGCGACAGGGCCATCAGCGTGGCGGCCGCGGTCAGCGGCGGAACGGCACGCGCGACGGCGTGCTTGCGGGTCTTGATGTAAGCCATGGGAATCCCTCCTCCTTGAGGGCATCGGTCGAGGACCTGACATGGCTTGCTCGGAGTCCCCGGCGGATCACGTGGCGTGACGGGGGGAGGGGCTGGCTAATCAGCAAATAGACGAAATGCGGCGTCACGGCAACGTGAACGCGACAAATGATAATCACTCTTACTAACTTTGTGGGCCGCGTCCTGCATTCGTGTGACCGGGCGTGTCGCGCCCGCGCCACGAGCGGCCCGCGGCGGCGGGGCTCGCTCGCCTCACGGGGGACGTCTCAGGACGCTGCCAGGCGCCGGCGCTTCTTGATGGTCACCACCACGGGAGCGGCCGGAGCCGGCCGCGCAGCCGGCGCAACGCCATGCTGGCCGCGCATGGCATGTCGCACGCGGCTGGCGTTGAGGACCTCGACGACGTCGCCGTTCACCTGCGCATAGCGGCCATCGGACAACACGGCCAGGGCACCGATCTGCATGCCCCGCTGCACCGTGCCGAGCATCGTCGCGCCGGGGCGAGCTTGGGCGAAGGCGGCCCAGCGGGGGCCGATGTGGATGCGAAAGGCGCTGGTGCTCATGCTCGGGTGGGTGGTTTGGCGGGTGCACATCGTCGGACGCACGGCGCCAAAGAGAAAAGCCTGCTATCGATTCGATAGCAGGCTTTCCAATAACCACGAAGGTCTTGAGTGGTGGCGCTTCACGGACTCGAACCGCGGACCTGTGGATTATGATTCCATCGCTCTAACCGACTGAGCTAAAGCGCCGAGCCCGCCATTATAGCCAGACTCCGCGGCCCCGCCAGCGCTTCGCGTTCGGGCAGCACCGGCCGGACTCGATGGGCCAACGCGCCGCCTTCCGCTCCCGCGCTTCGACCCCGTCCCGCCGTCCCGCACGTACAACGGGGGTGACAATCCTTCGATGCTCGCCCCTTCGTCCGTCGACGCGCAGCGCCATGCCATGGCCGACGACCAGCTGATGCTCGCCTACGCCAGCGGCGATGCGGCCGCGTTCGACATCCTCTATGCGCGCCACGAAGGCGCCCTGTTCCGCTTCGTGCGCCGCCTGCTGGGCGCGCGCCTGGCGGCGCAGGCGGACGAGGTGTTCCAGGACACCTGGCTGCGCATCGTGACGGCGCGCGACTCCTTTTCGCCGCAGGGCGCCACATGGCGCACCTGGGCCTTCACCATCGCGCACAACCTGGCGATGGACCGTCTTCGGGTGAGCGGGCGAGAGGTCGCACTCGACGCCGGCGGCCATGGCGGCGATGACGACGACATGCCGCACCTGCCCTCGCTCGAGCGCGGCGTGCACGCCGCCGGCAGCGCGGCGGGCGCGGCGCATCCCTCGGCCGAGGAACTCGCCTTCTGGCGCGCCGCCGGGCGCCGGCTGCTGGCCTGCCTGGACGAACTGCCGGCCGAGCAGCGCGCCGCCTTTCTGCTGCACCACGAGGACGGCCTCACCGTCGATGCGATGGCCGCCCAACTCGCGCTCGGCTTCGAGACGGTGAAGAGCCGCCTGCGCTACGGGCTGCAGAAGCTGCGCTCTTGCATGGCGCGCTACCTCGTGGCCCTGGAAGGGCAAAACGCATGACGCAGGATCCGCGCGATCTGCCCGACGGCGGTGCCGCCGACGGCGTGCCGCCCGCCGACCCGGTGCTGCGCCGCATGCTCGACGCCGCACCGGACCGCGACGCGGCCCCGCACGCGACCACACGCGAGGCCATCCTGCGCAGCGCGCACAACGCCGTCGCGCCGTCTCCGCTGGCGCCCCGCAAGGCACTCGACGCGGCGCCGCTGCCCTGGTGGAAGCGCCTGTGGGGCGGCACGCCGGGCTCGCGCATGCCCTGGAACGCGGCGTTCGCCACGGTGCTGGTGGCCCTGTTCGTGACCGTGCTGTGGCACCGCGAGCCGGTGCCGGATGCGCGGCTCGATGCCGAGGCGCCTGCGGCTTCCCCTGTTGCACCAGCGCCAGCGCCAGCACCAGCACCAGCCGCCCCGGCATTGCCCGGCCGGGCATCGCCCGCGCCGCCGGCCGTTGCGCCGTCGGTCGAGGATTCGGCGCCTGCCGCCACGCTCGCGCCGGGCCCTTCGGC